>NZ_JAJJNF010000006.1:0-307243 GCF_021245805.1 Mangrovimonas futianensis | reverse complement strand
AACCCCAGTATCTCAAACTTTCTATGAACTTACGCTCCCGGTTTCCCCGTTTGCGGGTGCAAATATACCACCCTTTTTTCCTATCCAACAAACTTTTCCAAACCTTTTTTTGAAGTTTTTTTGAAATATAGATCGAGTCCATTAATTATGAACACTTTAGCGTCAAAACTATTTTTCACCCCCTTATACCTTAATATATATTACACATTTTTACAGTTTAAATCATTTGGTTATATCTCTCCATTATCTTTTATCTTTTTATCTTTGCCATCTTAAAAGAAACGAAATACATACTATTATATATAATGATTCAAATTACCTTACCAGACGGGAGCCAAAAGTCATTTGAAATGAACTCTACTCCTATGGATGTAGCCAAAAGTATAAGCGAAGGATTAGCTAGAAACGTCATTTCTGCCAATTTTAATGGTACCAAGGTTGAAACAACAACCCCTTTAACAAAAGATGGTAGTTTAATATTATATACCTGGAATGATGATGAAGGTAAAAAGGCCTTTTGGCATTCTTCTGCCCATATCCTCGCCCAGGCCATCGAGGAACTTTATCCTGGAGCCAAATTATGGGTTGGTCCTGCCATTGAAAATGGATTCTATTATGATATTGATTTAGGTGACCAAAGTATAACAGACAAAGACTTCAAAAAAATAGAAGATAAAATGCTTGAGATCGCCAGAGGCAAGCACGATTTTAAAATGCGTGAGGTATCCAAAGCAGAAGCCCTTTCATATTATACAGGAAACAATGAATACAAAGTAGATCTTATACAGAACCTTGAAGATGGCACCATCACCTTTTGTGACCATTCTACTTTCACAGATCTTTGTCGTGGTGGCCACATACCAAACACAGGTATTGTTAAAGCTGTTAAAATATTAAGTGTTGCTGGAGCCTACTTTAAAGGTGATGAAAATGAAAAGCAATTAACCCGAATTTATGGTATATCCTTCCCTAAGCAAAAAGATTTAAAGGACTATTTAGAATTATTGGAAGAGGCTAAAAAACGTGATCACAGAAAACTGGGGAAAGAACTAGAGCTTTTCACTTTTTCCCAAAAGGTCGGCCAAGGTCTTCCTCTATGGCTTCCAAAAGGTGCCGCATTGAGAGAGCGCCTTGAGAACTTCCTTAAGGCAGCCCAAAAGAAAGCTGGATACGAAATGGTCGTTACACCGCATATAGGTCAAAAAGAACTATATGTAACTTCGGGACATTATGCCAAATATGGTGAGGACAGTTTTCAACCTATTCATACACCAAAGGATGGCGAAGAATTTTTATTGAAACCCATGAACTGTCCGCATCACTGTGAAATATACAAGAGTAGTCAATGGTCTTATAGAGACTTACCTAAACGCTTTGCTGAATTTGGTACCGTATATAGATATGAGCAAAGTGGTGAATTGCATGGATTGACCAGAGTAAGAGGTTTTACTCAAGATGATGCTCATTTATTCTGTACACCAGAACAATTGGACCAAGAGTTTAAAAACGTGATTGATTTGGTACTTTATGTTTTTGGATCTTTAGGGTTTGAGAATTTTACCGCCCAAGTATCATTAAGGGATCCTGAAAACCCAGATAAATATATAGGTAGTTCAGAAAACTGGGAAAAAGCAGAACAGGCTATCTTAAATGCAGCCATAGACAAGGGCTTAAATTATGTTGTTGAAACAGGTGAGGCTGCATTTTATGGACCTAAACTTGACTTCATGGTTAAGGATGCCCTGGGAAGACAATGGCAATTGGGAACCATCCAGGTAGATTATAACTTACCTGAGCGTTTTGAATTGACCTATGTAGGAAGTGATAACCAAATTCATAGACCCGTAATGATCCATAGAGCTCCATTTGGAAGTATGGAGCGTTTTGTGGCTATTTTGCTGGAACACACCGCAGGAAACTTCCCGCTTTGGTTAATGCCAGAGCAAGCTATCGTACTGTCAATTAGTGAGAAATATGAAAATTACGCGAAAAAAGTTTTAAATTTGTTAGAAAATCACGAAATTCGCGCCCTAATTGACAACAGGAATGAAACTGTTGGAAAGAAAATTCGGGAAGCCGAAATGAAAAAAATACCGTACATGATTATTGTAGGGGAAAACGAAGAGAAGGAAAGTATGATTTCTGTTCGTAAACATGGTGGTGAAGATTTAGGATCTATATCAGTAGAATCTTTTGCCAACATCATAAACGAAGAGATTTCAAAATCACTCAAACAATTTTAAAAGAAGTTTAATTAAAATTTTACAGCCATAGCAAGAAACAGATTCAACTCAGGTAGAGGAAGAAGAGTACAACAAGAGGATCAACATAGAATCAACTCTAAAATCAGAACAGAGAAAGTTCGAGTAGTAGGTGATAATGTTGAAAACGGGGTTTACCCGATTAAACAAGCATTAGCCTTTGCAGATGAGCAGGGTTTAGATCTTGTAGAAATTTCTCCTAAAGCAGATCCTCCAGTTTGTAAGGTTATGGACTATAAAAAGTTTCTTTACGAACAAAAGAAACGTGAAAAAGTTCTAAAGGCGAAAGCCACTAAAGTTGTTGTTAAAGAAATTCGTTTTGGTCCTCAAACCGATGATCACGATTATGATTTCAAAAAGAAACACGCTGAGAAATTCTTAAAGGATGGAGCCAAATTAAAGGCTTATGTATTTTTCAAAGGGCGTTCTATCGTGTTTAAGGAGCAAGGACAAATCCTTTTATTGAAATTGGCACAAGACCTAGAAGAATTTGGAAAGGTTGAGCAAATGCCTAAATTGGAAGGAAAGCGTATGACTATGTTCATCGCTCCCAAAAAGACAAAATAAAAATCCTGAAAGTCAGGTTTAAAAATAAATAAGCGAAGTAAAAACTAGGAGAAGAAAATGCCTAAAATGAAGACAAAATCTAGTGCCAAAAAACGTTTTAAGTTAACTGGTTCTGGAAAGATCAAGAGAAAGCACGCTTTTAAAAGTCACATCTTAACCAAGAAGTCTAAAAAGCGTAAGTTGGCGTTAACTCACAGTACTTTGGTACATGAGTCTGATGTTAACAGTATCAAAGAACAATTACGTTTAAAGTAATATTGTTCGGTTAAACCATTTATTAACCCTGGAGTTAGGCCTTACAAGTACCTTTAAATAGGACGCCTACTACAAAATTTTTAAAATTATGCCAAGATCAGTAAATTCAGTAGCTAAAAGAGCCAGAAGAAAAAAGGTTCTTAAGCAAGCAAAAGGTTACTTTGGACGTCGTAAAAACGTTTGGACAGTAGCAAAAAATGCGGTTGACAAAGCAATGCTATATTCTTATAGAGACCGCAGAAACAAAAAGAGATCATTCCGTGCTTTATGGATTCAACGTATTAACGCTGGAGCAAGAGCTAACGGTATGTCTTATTCAAAGTTTATGGGACAGTTAAAAGCAAACAATATCGAACTTAACCGTAAGGTATTAGCTGATTTAGCTATGAATCACCCAGAAGCTTTCAAAGCAATTGTAGATCAAGTAAAATAAGGCGCATCGCCTATTGTATAACATATTTCGCTTATTAATTAAAACCGGTTCCATTTGGGACCGGTTTTTTTATACCCTTCTTCTTCGTAAAAAATATAATCACTAAATTCATACTTTTCTAACTTGACGTTATCATTTGATCATGAAACCTAATTTAATTATTGTTTACTTCCTCTTTCTTAGCCATTTCCTTTTTGCTCAAACCACTCCCAAAGATTCTGTTTGGAATGTTGCTAATCCAGAAGGAAATTGGAATTTCAAAGACCTTCAGATTACAACCAACGAAGGAACCTGGATGAATTTAGATATTAGCCCAGATGGTAAAACCATTGTTTTTGATTTATTGGGAGATATTTATAAACTTCCTATCTCTGGTGGAAAGGCACAAATTCTTAGAAGTGGTTTACCCTTTGAAATTCAACCAAGATTTAGCCCGGATGGAAAAACCATTTCATTTACAAGTGATGCCGGCGGAGGGGATAATATCTGGGTTATGGATATCAATGGAAATAATGCCAAACAAATAACCAAAGAGAATTTCAGACTTTTAAATAATGCCATTTGGACTCCCGATGGGGATTACCTTATTGCTAGAAAACATTTCACTTCTACTAGGTCTGCAGGTGCGGGCGAAATGTGGATGTATCATAAATCTGGTGGCAGTGGTCTTCAACTTACCAAACGTAAAAATGATCAACAGGATGTCAACGAGCCTAGTATGTCTCCTGATGGCCGTTATCTATATTATTCAGAAGACATGTATCCGGGAGGTTTTTTCCAATACAATAAAGACCCTAATAGTCAAATTTATGTTATCAATCGGTATGATTTTGAAACTGGAACTATCGATCGATTGACCGGCGGGCCTGGTGGAGCAGCAAGACCTCAAGTATCCAAAGATGGAAAACTATTGGCTTTTGTAAAAAGGGTACGAGAAAAATCGGTCCTTTATATACATGATTTAAAAACCGGTGAAGAATGGCCAATATATGATCAACTAAATAAAGACCAACAGGAAGCTTGGGCCATTTTTGGTGTTTACCCTAATTTCAATTGGATGCCAAACAATGAAGAGATTGTCTTTTGGTCTGGTGGAAAAATCAATAAAATAAACATCCATTCTCTCGAAACAGTAGATATACCATTTCAAGTGGATGCCCAAATTAAAATAGCTTCTCCCCTGAAATTTAAATATCCGGTTTTTGAAGAAAATTTCGAAGCCAAAGTGATAAGACATGCTGTTACTTCACCTGATGAATCTAGTTTAGTTTTCAGCGCTCTTGGTCATTTATGGATAAAGAAATTACCAAACGGCACTCCAAAAAGAATTACATCTGGAGATGATTTTGAATTTGAACCTAGCTTTTCCAAAGATGGAAAATATCTTGTTTATGTGACTTGGAATGATGAAAACCTTGGTGCTATATATAAGGTTTCTATCAAAGGTGGAACTCCAGAGAAACTGACATCAGAAAAAGGTATTTATCGTAATCCTTCTTTTTCCCATAATGGAAATAAAATTGTCTATCGAAAGGAAACGGGTAATAGTGACTTGGGCTTTACCTTTGATAAAAAGCCAGGGCTCTACATTATGAATTCTGATGGTACAGAAACTACATTCATAACCAAAGAGGGGGATTTCCCGACGTTCAACTTGGAAGATAAAAGAATCTTTTACCAAACAGGCGGACAGTTTTTTGGAGATATTGTCAAGTCCCTCAAAAGTGTTAATCTTGATGGATTTGATTCAAGAACCTTAGTTAAATCTGATCATGGTAATAGAATAGTTCCCAGTCCAGATCAAAAATGGGTTGCTTTTATTCATTTGCACAAAATATTTGTTGCTCCCATGCCTGCATATGGGGACACTTTAGACATGACAGATAAGACTAAATTTGTTCCGATTTCCCAAGTTTCTAAAGATGCTGGAATTAATCTGCATTGGTCCAAGGATAGTCAACAGTTACATTGGACACTCGGTGATCGTTTTTACAGCTCCCCTATTTCCGAAGAAATCAAGATTCAAGATGAAAGTATAGCTGTCGGGCTTCGGGTTGAATCACACAAACCATCTGGAATAATTGCTTTAAAAGGGGCAAAAATAATCACAATGGAAAATGATGAAATCATTAATGATGGAACCATCATTATTAATGAGAATGTCATTGAATCAATAGGTAATCGTGAAGACATTAAAATCCCTAAAAATGCTAAAGTATATGACGTTTCAGGAAAAACAATCATGCCTGGAATGATCGATGTTCATGCTCATGTTGGAGGGTTTAGATACGGATTAACCGAGCAAAAGCATTGGCAATTTTATGCCAATTTAGCTTATGGTGTTACCACATCACACGATCCATCGGCATTAAGTGAAACCATTTTTTCTTTATCTGAATTACAAAAAAGCGGGGAAATTATTGGTCCAAGAATATTCTCAACTGGTATTATTCTATATGGAGCTGATGGTGATTTTAAAGCCGTTATAAATAATTTGGAAGATGCTCGCTCATCAATCAGAAGAACCAAAGCATTTGGAGCGCATTCCGTGAAGAGTTATAATCAACCACGAAGAGATCAACGCCAGCAGGTTTTACAGGCAGCTCGAGACGAACAAATTTTAGTAGTCCCAGAAGGTGGATCTAATTTTTTCCATAACATGACCATGGTAATGGATGGACATACAGGTATCGAACACAACATTCCCGTGGCTCCCGTTTACAAAGATGTTTTAGAACTATGGGGAAAAAGTGGCGTTGGGTACACACCTACCTTGATAGTCAATTATGGTGGATTAAATGGGGAGTTCTTTTGGTATCAAAAAACCAATGTTTGGGAAAATGAAAAATTGCTGCAATTTACACCTAGAGGAATTATCGATTCACGCTCAAGACATAGAATGATGGTCCCTGATAAGGAGTATGAAAATGGTCATATTTTAGTTTCCAAAACATGTAAAACCCTTTCTAACTACGGGGTAAAAGTCAACTTGGGTGCCCATGGTCAACTTCAAGGTTTGGGAGCACATTGGGAATTATGGATGTTGGAACAAGGAGGTATGAGTACCATGGAAGCACTGAAAGCAGCAACCATTAATGGAGCCGAATATATAGGTATTGATAATGAAGTGGGCAGTTTAAGGAAAGGCAAACTTGCAGATTTAATTGTTTTGGATAAAGACCCTTTAGTAGATATTAAAAACTCAAATTCCTTAATTTATACCATGGTTAACGGACGATTATTTGATGCTAATACCATGAATGAAATAGGTAATCATCCTAAAGAACGCACCCAATTTTATTGGGAAAACAATAAGTACAACCAAGCCTTCCCCTGGCACGAAGAAAGCCAAAGTTTTATGAATGTAGGTTGTAGTTGTCAAGGTGGTATGGAACATTAATGCCAAAAAATTAACGAAATAAAAACATTTTTATCACCACTAAATCATCTAAACAACTGTAATTTTGCAGCTTAACTGCATTATATGAACCTATCACAAATAAAATTAATTGCCACCGATATGGATGGCACTCTATTAAATTCTAAAGGACAAGTTAGCGAGCGCTTTTTTGAATTGTTTAAAGAATTAAAAAAGCATCAGATTCATTTTGTTGCTGCCAGTGGTAGGCAATACTACAGTATCACAGATAAACTTAATGGGATTACAAATGACATTACCATTATTGCTGAAAACGGGGCTATAACCAAGCAAAAAGAAGAGGAGCTCTTACTCATTGGTTTGAGTCATAAAGAAATTAAGGAACTGGTAGAATATTTGCGTGCTATTGATGAAATAGAGATTGTATTATGCGGAAAAAAAACAGCCTACATTGAATCTGAAAACTTGGATTTCATTGACTTTTTTAGGGAGTTTTACCATAAATACGAACGTGTTTCAGATTTGACTGAAATTAAAGATGATGATTTCTTGAAAATTGCTGTGTATTGCAAACACGGTTCTGAAGAGCAGTTGTACCCTTTGGTCAAACATTTTGAAAAAGATTTACAGGTTAAAGTTTCCGGAGAAGTATGGTTGGATCTTTCCCATCAAAATGCTAATAAAGGTTTTGCTCTATCAAAACTTCAACAAAATTTAGGTATTACTAAAGAGGAAACTTTGGTTTTTGGCGATTACAATAATGATTTGGAAATGTTCTATCAAGCAGCTGTAAGCGTTGCTATGGAAAATGCCCATCCAAACCTAAAAAAAATAGCTACTCATACCACTAAAAACAATGACGAAAACGGAGTTGAAATAATCTTGGAGCAATTACTACATTCTAAGAAGGTGAGGGAATAATAAACTCAAATCCCGAAAGCTGTTAATACCAATTTACGGCTACCTCCATAATTTCTATGCTCACATAAATAAATTCCTTGCCAAGTACCAAGATTTAATCGTCCGTTGGTGATTGGGATTTGAACAGAAGCTCCCATCAAGGACGCTTTTATATGTGCCGGCATATCATCAGGACCTTCGTAAGTATGGATGTAATAAGGTGTATTTTCTGGAACCATCACATTCATATGGCTTTCAAAATCTGTCCGAACCGTTGGATCAGCATTTTCATTAATGGTAAAACTGGCTGATGTATGCTTAATAAAAACCTGAAACATTCCCGTTTGAATGGATTTTATTTCTGGGAACTTGGTCAAAATTTCATCAGTTACCAAATGAAATCCTCTTCTTTTTTCAGAAAGGGAAATTTCTTTTTGAAAAACCTTAGTCATATTAGGTCTTTTGTTTTTTCTTTTTGGCTGCGGGAAAAAGGACATTGTTTAGAATTAACCGGTATCCAGGAGAAGTAGGATATAAATCCAATTCGGTCCTAGGATCCCCTACTCTATGCGTATAATCTTCTGGATCATGTCCTCCATAAAATGTAAAAAATCCTTTCCCCTTAATCCCATGAATATAACGTGCTTCGCCATTGGTTTTGTTCTCGCCTAAAACCAAGACATTGCTTTTTATTTGATCTCTTGTAAATGAAGTAGTCTGCCCCATAAAGCCTTTTACCAAAGCAGTGTGATTTTGACATAACATAGTTGGAACTGGATCCCATTTAGCAGAAAAATCCATAAGCGTAAAATAATCGGTTTGCATAGGGATTTGCCTCTTTTGAGTCATGTCTATGGATGAAAACTCGTACACCATCGGACTTCTTTCAAGTGTAAAATCGGTAAAGGCAAAGGTTTTATTATAATCTATCTTATTTTGATAATTCGGTTCACTTGGATCGCCATCGAACATGGTTTCACAAATGTCCACCCCTTCGGCCGCCAAAGCAATATCAAAACTATCAGTAGCGCTGCACATAGCAAACATGAAACCGCCACCAATCACATAATCTCTAATTTTTAATGAAACCGCTAGTTTCTCTTCAGATACTTTATTGTATCCGAGCTTTTTTGCTAAAGCCTCAGCCTCATTTTTCTCTTCTATATACCAAGCGGCTGTTCGGTAGTTCCTGTAAAATTTTCCGTATTGCCCGGTAAAATCTTCATGATGTAAATGCAACCAATCATACAACAACAATTCGTCATTAAGAACTTCTTCATCATAAACTGTTTCATATGGAATTTCAGCATACGTCAAAACCATGGTCACAGCATCATCCCATGGTAGTTTTCCTTTAGGTGTATATACTGCAATTTTGGGAGCTTTTTCCAAAACTACCGCTTCCATATTTTGACTTGGACTGCTAATTTCCTCTAAAATGGATTCGGTTTTTGAATTTGATAGAATTTCAAACGAAACACCTCTAATCTGACATTCCTTTTGAATTTCCTCGGTGTCAGGCAATAAAAATGACCCGCCTCTGTAATTTAAAAGCCATTTGACTTTCAATTGTTTTTCTAAAGTCCAATAAGTAATCCCATATGCTTTTAAATGGTTTTTCTGCGACTCGGCATCCATAGGCACCAATATATATGATGCGAATGTGTTCAAAGACATCAAAAAACATAGTAAGAGCAATAACTTCTTCATTTTCTTGTTCTCCTTTTCGGAATTTATAGCATTTTTACTCATGAAAGATACTTAAAAAAATCCCCTTAAATCAGGTTTATCATAATTTTAACCAATACTGTATTCCTTTAAAATTTCATAATGTGATTGGCATTCTTTCAATAACTCTCGAAGATTTTCAGGGAATGGTTCTACTTTTGGCTCATACTTTCCAAATCCATTTGACTGATGTACATTTTTGTACCAATATTTTGCCCAAACGCCATCTTCAGGCCTAGGCTTCGGTTCCCATGAAAGCATTTTTTCATCAAAAGGAATCCCTAATTTTTCGCATAAAAGTTTTAGGGTTCTCTTCGGATTTAAAAGCACCTGTTTAGAATCAAGCACCGTAAAATTAATGTTGTTCTCTTCAAAGTACCTAAGAAGTTTTGTATGCATTGCATATCCAATATCATCAATGGTAGGATTATCAATCACCTTGGCAAAGGAGGGAATCATTTCCTTTGGATTCCTTGTAAGTATGACATTTTGCATTTGGTTCATAAAACTTCGATCCAAATCCAATAAATGATGGGTCATGTTTTTAAAGAACAAAACAGGTTTGCTATCGTCTTTCATCATCATTTTTACCACTTCTTCCCCATTATTGTTCTGGGATTTTAAGATATCATCGGCTCCGGGATGGTATTCTTTGGCCTTTGTATTTCTTAAATAATAGGCATACAAGGGTTCGTCAAAAACTTTTGTATCCTCCCTTTGAGCAAAAGAATACATCAAAGCGGTAGAAATATTTCTGGGTCCAGACCACAAAGCGATACGAGTAATTTCTGAGTTATCCATTTTGAAGTTTCTCAATTTCGTTTTGAATTAAACTTTCATATAACTGACTTAACTCTTGGGCCTTTTTGCCATATGTTCCATCACCAATAATGCGACCATCGATTTTAACTACCGGAGTCAAACCACCAAAAGTTCCAGTTACAAAAGCTTCATCGGCCGAATACACATCAAAAAGTGAAAAATCCTTTTGAAAACATGGTATATTATTTCTTTCACAAACTTCAATGACTTTTCCCCGAGTAATTCCATTCATGCAGTATTGACCTGTTGATGTCCAGACTTCATTATTCTTAATTATAAAAAAATTGGTAGCATTACAAGTAGAAACAAATCCATTAATATCGAGCATAAGTGCTTCATCTGCACCAGCTTCAATTGCTTGTATTAGGGCTTGCACCTCATGTAATTTACTGTGGCAATTCAATCGAGGGTCAAGATAATCAGGGGAACCACGTCTAATAGTACTTGTGAATAAAGAGATTCCTTTATGTTTACTAGTCGAATCTGCAATTTTATATTCGGGAATAATGACCACATTGGGTCCAGAAATAGTCAGTCTTGGGTCTTGGGAAGGTGTTTTTTTGATTCCACGTGTCACCATAATTCTTACATGAACATGGTCTGTCATGTCATTTTCTTCAAGAGTAGCCCAAATCATTTGCGTCAACTCTTCTTTGGAAAATGGCAACGTCATTCCAACACTTGCTGCAGCGCTCCACATTCTATCAAGGTGATCTTCTAAAAAAACCAAAACACCATGATGCAATCTCAAGGCTTCCCAAATTCCATCGCCTACCAAATATCCACTATCAAAGACCGATATTTTGGCATCCTCTCGTTTAAAAAACTCACCGTTTATAGAAATTTTGATGTCCCGGTTTCTTGGGTCATCCAATGCATTATGAGTACCATGAACCATATTTAATCCTTTAAAAATATCAGCTCAAGATACATCTATTTTTAAATATGATTGGCAGAAAGAAGCTTGGAAATAATGCGAGTTTGAGGAAATTGTTCCAAAATAATTTTTAGAAAAACAGTAATTGGGATAGCCATAATTAATCCGGGAACACCCCATATAAAGCCCCACAACATTAACATAATCAAAACGGTTACCACATTAAGAGAAAAAGATTTTCCCATAAAAATGGGTTCTAAAATAGATCCAAATAACACTTGAACGCCTGTTATTGATAAAATAAAGAACAACAAACTACTGGTGGGTTCCAGTTCAATAAAAGCAAACAGGGAAAGAAGGACAACGGTCACTATAGACCCCACCATTTGCACAAAATTAATGATAAAGGCAAATAGTCCCCAAAATATAGGAAAGCTGACATCAAAAAATAAACAAGCCAAACCAGTACCTATTCCAGTTGCCAAACTAACCAAAAATTTGACTTCTATAAATACGATTAAATCCTTTTCAATTTTTCTAAAAGCTTTAACCGAGGTATGCTTCGTCTTTAAAATGGTACTCTGTAAAACAGTATGAAAATTTATGGATTCTGCCAGAAACAACACTACAAAGAAAACCGTCATCAAAACCATTGTAATTGATTTTCGGAGAAAATCTAATGTAGGTATGATATTGTCTTTAACTGCTGATTGGGTTATACTTTGCTTATCCTTTGGAATCTGAATGTTAAAGCTAGTTTCAATATTGTCAACAAGTGCTAGTACTTTAGTCTCGGCCTTTTCAAAAAAACTGGATTCTGAATTTAAAATTTCTGTTCCTGAGATATGGATCAGTTCAAATCCAATTTTCAATCCCCCAATAATTAAAAGAATCACCACTGATATACCTACAAATTTAGGCAGTCCTTTTCTTGAAAACCATCGCATTATAGGCAAAAAAAGCAATGCTATAAACATTGCAAAAAAGATGGGAATAAGAATAAACGATAAAAGTTTGAGCAAATAGAATACCAATGGAATGACAACTATAAGCAACAAAATGTTGGTGGTTCTTAATTTATCCATTATTTATTTCGGGCTATTAGAAAGGTACTTCGTTATCATCTTCATCTGGAAACTCTGGGCTACCAAATGCATCTGAAGGTGAACCAAAGTGATCTGATTTTATTTCATCACTCACAGAATTTATTTTACTCTGGAATTCAAAAGGTGAGTCAAAATCATCCAAATTATCAAATTTACCAAGATGACCAATAAACTTCAATCGAATATTTTCCAACCCTCCATTTCTATGTTTGGCAACAATAAATTCCGCCTGACCTTCGGTTGGTGAACGTTCTTCATCATCCCATTCTTCAATCTTGTAATACTCCGGACGGTAAATAAATGATACAATATCGGCATCCTGCTCAATCGCTCCAGATTCACGCAGGTCTGATAGCAATGGCCTTTTACTTCCCCCTCTCGTTTCTACGGCACGCGATAACTGAGAAAGTGCAATTACTGGTACATTTAATTCTTTGGCAAGTGCCTTTAAGTTTCGTGAAATCATGGAAATTTCCTGTTCACGATTTCCTCCTTTTTGGGATCCACCAGCGGTCATTAACTGTAAATAATCAATCATGATCATTCTAATGCCATATTGAGAAGCAAGCCTTCTAGCTTTTGCTCTTAGATCAAAAATGGAAAGAGATGGAGTGTCATCAATATACAAAGGTGCCTTTTCAAGGCCTTTCACTTTCACATTTAGCTGCTCCCACTCGTGCTTTTCAAGCTTTCCAGTTCTCAATTTTTCTGAAGACAAACCTGTTTCACTGGAAATCAAACGCGTGATTAACTGTACCGATGCCATCTCCAAAGAGAAAAATGCCACAGGAATATTTTGGTCTACTGCAATGTTTCTTGCCATAGAAAGCGTCAAGGCTGTTTTACCCATACCCGGACGAGCCGCCACAATAATCAAATCACTTTCCTGCCAACCAGAAGTCAGTTTATCCAATTTTGTGAAACCCGTTGGAATCCCACTCAAACCTTCCTTATTTGAGATTTCTTCAATCTTCTTCTTAGCCTGAATTACCAAATCCAATGCAGACTCACTTGATTTCTTGATATTCCCTTGAGTCACCTCATAGAGTTTGGATTCTGCTCTATCTAAAAGATCAAAAACATCCTGAGTTTCATCATAGGCATCCTCAATAATTTCGCTCGAAATTTTTATCAAACTTCGTTGAATAAATTTTTGAAGGATAATACGGGCATGGAACTCAATATGCGCCGATGATGACACTTTTTGAGTCAAGGAAATAAGGTAAAAATCACCTCCAACTAAATCTAACTTGCCATTCTTTTTTAATTGACTTGAAACGGTTAATAAGTCGATTGGTTCACTACCCTCAAACAATTGAAAAATAGCTTCGAAAATGTGCTTATGGCTTTCCTTGTAGAATGCGTCAGGGCTTAAAATATCGATAACTTCATCAACACCCTTCTTATCAATCATCATAGCACCCAACACAACTTCCTCTAAATCAATAGATTGAGGAGGTATTTTACCTCGCTCTAAATTAATTATTGTGCCTTTATCGATTTGAATGCCTTGGAGCTGATTGGGTTGTTTCATAAATACGAATGTATATAAATTGAATTAAATGTTAGGTTTAATTCGGGTTGTGATTTTAACAGGCCTTCAACAAACTAACTGTTAATAACTTAATTATATTGTTAATAAGCATAAAAAAAATCTGAAATAGAACATTCCAGATTTTTGTCATCTATGTTTCAATGGTATTATCCTTTAAATACACCCATATTGGAGTATTTATCAATACGTTGATCAACCAATTCTTTTGGTGATAACTTTTTAAGTTCTTGATAATTTCTATCGATAGCATCCTTAACACTTAAAAAAGTTTTTTCCCTATCGCTATGTGCACCTCCAAGTGGTTCTTTAATAATCTCATCCACCAATTTTTGTTTCTTCATATCGGTAGCTGTCAATTTTAAAGCCTCAGCAGCTTGTTCCTTAAACTCCCAACTTCTCCAAAGAATGGAAGAACAAGATTCTGGAGAAATCACAGAATACCAAGTGTTTTCCAACATTAACACTCTATCTCCAACACCTATTCCTAAAGCACCTCCAGAAGCACCTTCACCAATAATAATAGTTATAATTGGTACTTGTAGTCTGGTCATTTCAAAAATATTTCTTGCAATAGCCTCTCCTTGTCCACGCTCTTCAGCTTCCAAACCTGGATAAGCACCTGGAGTATCAATTAAAGTGACAACAGGAACACCAAATTTCTCAGCCGATTTCATCAATCGTAAAGCTTTACGATATCCCTCAGGATTAGACATTCCAAAGTTTCTGTACTGACGGGTTTTTGTATTAAAACCCTTTTGCTGTCCGATAAACATATAAGATTGATCACCAATCTTACCCAAACCACCAATCATCGCTTTGTCATCTTTCACATTACGATCACCATGGAGTTCTAAAAAAGTATCTCCACAAATGGCTTTTATATAGTCTAAGGTATAAGGTCTATTAGGGTGTCTTGACAATTGAACACGTTGCCAAGCCGTTAAATTCTTATAAATATCTTTCTTGGTAGCTATTAACTTTTTCTCAATTTGCTTGCAAGTTTCAGTAACATCTACATCACTTTCCTCGCCAATCAACTCACACTTAGTTAATTGCTCTTCTAATTCTTTAATAGGAAGTTCAAACTCTAAATATTCCATTGGAGTTATCTTTTAAATTATAGTTAGCTTACAAATATAAAAACTTTAAACGTCTTATCGAGGTATGGATATTTTCTTTTTACGCTTTTTTAAATTTTTTAAAATTCCATTAACCATGACCACTACAAAGACCAAAGTAGCCCCTACAAAAAAATTAGGGCTCAATTTATCTGCTTCTGAAAAAATGATAAGAGCTAAAATGATTCCATAAATTGGCTCTAAGTTATAAGTTAGAACTACTGTATATGGGCTAATAAAGCGCATCACATAAACGGCACCTATAAAGGCATAAGCCGTACAAACCGATCCAAGGATGAGCAAATACAATACATCCATTGGAATCAAACTATTAACCGTTGAAAAGGATTCCCTATTAAACAGGAACATAAATATGGTAATAAAAATAACACCACTAATAAACTCATAAAAGGAAATGGTGGTTGCTGTATAGCGTTCTAAAAATTTCCCATTAAGCACCGCAAATAAGGAAGATAAAAAAGCAGAAACAATACCGTAAATAATTCCTTCCAAATAATGGAATTCACTTTTCATAATGATAGCAACACCCGCTATTATCATAATCCCAAAAATGGTTTCGTACCAAATTATTTTCCTTTTATATATAATGGGTTCAATAAAGGATGCAAAAAAAGCACCGGTAGAAAACATAACCAAAGCTATTGAAACGGTAGAAACCTTTATGGAATGAAAAAAAGTAATCCAGTGAAGTGCAATTATAACACCAGCTATAAAAAATTTTAAAAAATATTGTGGACTTACCTTAATATTTACCTTTCTTATCAAAATGTAAAAGTACATTAAGACTAATGCTATAATCATTCGATACCAGACTAAAGGAATGGCCTGCAACGAGATCAACTGACCTAAAATAGCAGTAAATCCAGCAATAAAAACCAATACATGTAAATGAAGGTAATTCTTGAGCTTATCGTTTGGCATTGTATAATAGGTAAAGAGCTAAAATACCAAATAATACATTAGGAAACCATACTGCAACCAAAGGGGGAAAGTCTGATTGGGAAGCCATCACACCAAAGATTTTATCAAAAAACACAAATACCATGGCAATACAAATACCAAATGCCAAGTTGACTCCCATACCTCCCCTTCTCTTTTTTGAGGACACAGCCACGGCAATTACTGTTAAAATAAAAACAGAGACCGGTAAACTCCATTTTCTATATTTCACCAATTTATAGCGACTTATATAAGAAGACCCCCTAGCCTCTTCCTTGGCGATAAATCGATTCAGTTCACCATAAGGTAGGGTTTCTGCTATGTATTCAACTGGCGTTAAATCTTCTAAATCAAAAGAAAACAAGGTATCTTTCCTTCTTTCAGTTTCTAAAATATCATTGAACTGCCCTATTTTTCTCTTAGTATAGGTGATTAATTGATAGGTTGAATCTTCTGGCTTATATTTAATACTGTTGGCGCTTATTTTATAAATCATTTTATCATTCTCAAAGTGCTCGAAAGTAAAATTTCTTCCAATATTCTGTCGTGGGTCAAAATCACTTACATAGATGTAATCATTCTCATTAATTTGCCTATAAACATCCCTTGTTTGCTGCAAATCATTTGCACTTTTTAAATACTTGTAAGTAAAGTCATTAAACCCCTTACTGGCCTCTGGAGCCAAGTACATACCTAAAATTAGGGCGAGAATAGCTACTACTGTTGCTCCTATTAAATACGGTCTTAGAAATCTTGAGAAAGACACCCCAGAACTCAAAAACGCAATGACTTCGGTGTTGTTTGCTAATTTTGAAGTAAACCAAATGACTGATAGGAATAAAAATAAGGGAAATAGAAGATGGGCAAAATAAATAGTGAAATTAACAAAGTATATAAGGACTTCATCAATTGGTGCCTCCCTCTCAATCATTTTACCAATCTTTTCAGCTAAATGTACTGTTATACCAATAGGTATAAACAGTAAAAGCATCACAAAAAAAGTGGCCAAATACCTTTTTAATATGTACCAATCTAGGATTTTAAGCATTACAATCTATTATCCATTTGTTTTACCATTTGATCTTTCCAAGTTGCAAAATCTCCGGCTAATATATGCTTTCTTGCTTCTCTGACCAACCACAAGTAAAATCCAAGATTATGAATGGTGGCAATTTGTTTCCCCAACAATTCATTTACCGAAAAAAGATGACGCAAGTATGCTTTGCTATATTCGGTATCTACATAAGTGATTCCCATTTCATCAATTGGAGAAAAATCATCTTCCCATTTTTTGTTTTTGATGTTTATGGTACCATGTGCAGTAAATAGCATACCATTTCTTGCATTTCTAGTTGGCATCACACAATCAAACATGTCGATTCCCAATGCTATGTTTTCAAGTATATTAATAGGGGTTCCTACACCCATTAAATATCTAGGTTTTTCCTCTGGCAAAATCTCACAAACTACTTCTGTCATAGCATACATCTCTTCAGCTGGTTCACCAACAGATAAGCCACCGATAGCATTTCCTTCAGCACCAACGCCAGCAATATATTCTGCAGATTGTTTCCTTAAATCCTTATACGTACTTCCTTGAACAATTGGAAAAAATGCCTGACTGTAGTCATAGGTATAGGGTACTTTTTCTAAATGATTAATACAGCGATCAAGCCACCGATGAGTCATGTGCATCGATCTTTTTGCGTAATTATAATCACAAGGATAAGGTGTACATTCATCAAAAGCCATAATAAAATCAGCCCCGATACTTCTTTGGATTTCCATGACATTTTCAGGAGTAAATGTATGATAACTTCCATCTATATGACTTTTAAACTTAACTCCTTCTTCCTTAATCTTTCTGTTGGCAGATAAAGAATAAACTTGATACCCCCCAGAATCTGTTAAAATATTTCGATCCCAGTTCATAAATTTATGCAAACCACCAGCCTTTTCTAAAATTTGGGTTTGAGGCCTAAGATAAAGATGATAGGTGTTTCCTAAAATGATATCAGGGTTGATATCATTTTTAAGTTCTCTTTGGTGCACTCCTTTTACAGAACCTACTGTACCCACCGGCATAAATATGGGTGTTTCAATTACTCCGTGATCTGTAGTTATCTTTCCTGCTCTTGCCTTAGACTTAGGGTCTTTTGCGTTTAATTCAAATATCATACTGAAATTTCATACGGGCACAAAGATAGTCAACTACCTTATATATCATTCTTAATAAAATTTAAATTTAATTAAGTGTATTTTTTACACTTTTTGTATCTTGCAATTAGTTAATAATTAGGGATAACTAATTTTGCCCTAAGACACATTTAAACTAATTTTGCAGACTGAAACTAAGAGATTTTAACATGTCAAACACACAACAATTAAACGATTTGGCTGTACAGGTTCGTAGAGATATTTTACGAATGGTACACAAAGTAAATTCAGGCCATCCAGGTGGTTCATTAGGCTGTACAGAGTTTTTGGTAGCTCTTTACAATGAAATCATGGACCGTAAGGAAGGTTTTGATATGGACGGTATTGGAGAAGATTTATTCTTCTTATCAAACGGACATATTTCCCCAGTATTCTACAGTGTATTGGCCAGAGCCGGTTATTTTCCAGTAGAAGAATTGAGCACTTTTAGACTTATTGATTCCAGATTACAAGGACACCCTACTACGCATGAAGGGTTACCTGGTGTGAGAATTGCTTCTGGATCATTAGGACAAGGAATGAGTGTTGCTTTAGGAGCTGCTCAAGCCAAAAAATTGAACAACGACTCTCATTTAGTTTACAGTCTTCATGGAGATGGTGAACTTCAAGAAGGTCAAAACTGGGAAGCTATCATGTATGCTTCTGCCAAAAATGTTGATAATATCATCTGTACAGTGGATTTGAATGGACAACAAATTGACGGTCCAACAACCAAAGTACTCTTTATGGGAGACCTTAAAGGCAAATTTGAAGCATTTGGATGGGATGTTGTGGAAATTATTGACGGAAACAATATTGAGGCTATTTTGAAAGGAATGGAATTAGCCAAATCAAAAACAGGTCAAGGAAAACCTGTGTGTGTGTTACTAAGAACTGAAATGGGTCATGGTGTGGACTTTATGATGCATACCCATGAATGGCATGGAAAAGCTCCTAATGACGAGCAATTAGAAAACGCTTTAAGTCAAAACCCTGAAACTTTAGGAGATTATTAATCCGCAATAAGAAAAACATGAAAACATACACATATACAGAGAAAAAAGATACAAGAAGTGGTTTTGGTGATGGTTTGGCTGAGTTAGGTAGAACCAATCCTGATGTTGTGGCCTTATGTGCTGATTTAACTCCTTCATTAAAAATGGGAGAATTTATCAAAGAAAACCCAGACAGATTTTTTCAAATCGGAATAGCCGAAGCCAATATGATGGGTATTGCTGCCGGATTAACCATTGGAGGAAAAATTCCTTTTACAGGAACGTTTGCCAACTTCTCCACAGGTAGGGTTTATGATCAAATACGTCAATCTATTGCATATTCTGGTAAAAACGTGAAGATTTGTGCTTCTCACGCTGGTTTGACTTTGGGAGAAGATGGGGCAACCCACCAAATTTTAGAAGATATCGGATTGATGAAAATGCTTCCAGGCATGACTGTTATTAACCCTTGTGATTATAATCAAACCAAAGCAGCTACCATTGCTATTGCAGAGCACGAAGGTCCTGTTTATTTAAGATTCGGAAGACCTTCAGTACCTATTTTCACTCCTGCCGACCAAAAATTTGAAATTGGTAAAGCTATTCAATTAACAGAGGGAACAGATGTAACGATTGTAGCTACCGGTCACTTAGTTTGGGAAGCGCTTGAAGCCTCTAAAATTTTGAATGAAAAAGGAATTTCTGCTGAAGTCATCAATATCCATACTATTAAACCTTTAGACGAAGAAGCCATCTTAAATTCTGTTTCAAAAACCAAATGTATTGTAACTGCTGAAGAACATAACTATCTTGGTGGTTTAGGAGAAAGTGTTGCTAGAGTTTTAGCTTCCAAATTGCCTACTCCACAAGAATTTGTTGCTACCAAGGATACCTTTGGTGAATCTGGTACACCAGCACAATTAATGGTAAAATATGGCTTGGATAGTAAATCTGTGGCAGAAGCTGCAGAAGCTGTTATAAAAAGAAAATAAACCGTCTTATCTTTCGTTTTAGTTTAAAACAAAACGGAATATGGCAAAACATTTTCTTGTCTGTGGCCTGATATTAATGCTGGTCACGACTACAATACAAGCTCAAAATAGATCTGGCTTTGGTTTTAAAGCCGGAGTCAATTACAGCGCCAATGGGGACTATATAGAAACCATTGGCGCTGTTGCTGAAAAACCTGATCGAAACATTGGATATCACTTTGGGATTTTTGGTAAACTTGGGAATAGACATTTCCTAAAGCCAGAATTAATATTTACCCAAACGAAAAGTGACTACAACAGTGGTAGCTTTCAAATGCAAAAATTAGATGCCCCTTTATTGGCCGGATTAAGGTTTGGCCCCATTAGTATTTTTGCTGGACCCGCTTTTCAATATATTTTGGATACCGAATTTGAAGGCATCAATATTGATGATATTGAAAGTGATTTTACAGTAGGCCTAAATGTTGGTTTAGGTTTTAATTTAAATCGATTAGGAATTGATGTTAGATATGAAAGAGGGTTCGGTCACAATGAAGCCGTATTTCTAAACAACAATGGTGTTTCAATGGGAAGAATAGACACTAGACCCGATCAATTGATATTAAGTTTATCTCTTGTTTTATAAATAAAAAAGCGGCTTCAAAATGGCCGCTTTTTTTTATTCCTTATAACTAAAATTGTTAATTAATGCTACTGTCCAAATAATCTGGAGTGCCATCACCGTCTGTATCAGTTAAAATAATAGTACTAATTGTTATGGTATTGTCCAATTGCTCTCTACTTACCTCATATTCATTCTCTGCAAATTCAGGATCAGGATCTCCTACAGAAATCGTGTATTCTCCATAATCAATTTCATCTCTTGTAAGCGTTCCATCACCATCGTCATCATTATCCATAAAATCAGCAACCAAATCCCCATCCGTATCATCCGTATAAGGATCCCCATCTCCACTCAAATCTTCCATATAAGAAGGGATATTATCCAGGTCAAAATCTGTATGGTTTAAGTTATATAATCTAACATTAAATATTAGAGAGGAATAAGCTGGCACTGTTGTTAAAGGCGAAGAAAAGTATCCTAATCCGGAAGGAATAAAAATAGCTCCAATACCATGACCGTGGTATGTATAGGTGTTATCTGGCTCACCATTTGGTCCTGTATTTGCTGTTATATTGGAAGCCGTTTTAAACTCCGTTAATCCTTGTCTAAATCCATCAATTACTCCAGTTATTGTTGTACTAACCGTAGTTAAATTTAATAAAGTAGGATTTACAGTCCCATCAAATTGTTCTAAATTGGCCATATTTAAACCTTGGTAGTTCAAATAGGCTTCATCTGTTCCGTGAAGAACTTTACCATTCCCTTCTCTCACCTTAAGATAATATAACTTATACTCAATATCATCTGCATAGGAATAGGCTATTTTAAAATCTACCTGATCAATTAATGGAATTTTATCAGCATTATCACCTTCTATGGTATCAAAAACAATTTGAAAATTATCATTTGCCTCACTGTAAGGATTGTCAAAATCAAACTCATCATAATTATAAAAATGTGTGGCAAGAAACTCTTCTATTTTAATTAAATCTTCATCATAAACCTCTTGCCTATCACGATCTGGAATAGTCGTATAGGATTCATCATCTTTTTTACAGGCAGCAAGAACCAATAATAAACAGATAGAGGTAAGACTGATTTTTCTTAACTTCATATTCATAAATTTTTAAGCGCAAGATACAATTTATTAATAATTTTGTCTTAAAATATTAACGTAGATTTATAAGTTTTATGCGGATTGACAAGTATCTATGGTGTGTGAGATATTACAAAACAAGAAGTTTAGCCACGACTGCCTGTAAAAAAGGCCATGTAAAGATTAACGGGGATGTTGCCAAACCCAGTAGAGATGTATTTCCTACAGATAAAATTCTACTTAGAAAAGAGCAGATTAATTACAGTTTAACCATAAATGATATTCCTCCAAACCGAGTAGGAGCTAAATTGGTTGACATTTACCGTACAGACACGACTCCAAAATCTGAATTTGAAGCTCAAGAACTCCTCAAATATTCGCAGGATTATTACAGAAAAAAAGGTACTGGGAGACCGACTAAAAAAGACCGAAGAGATATCGATGATTTTTATGATGAAACTGAATAAAACTTGAACAACCAATGCTTATATTTGATAAAACTTTTTGAAAGGATGACCACAGAGAAAAATATCATACTTAACCATCAAGAAATCACAAATAAAATAAGACGCATTGCTTATCAAATCTATGAGAGCAATGTGAATGAAACGGAAGTTATCCTTGCCGGTATAGACCAAAATGGGTATCAATTAGCGAATGAGCTTAAAACCATTCTTGAAAATATTTCAGATATTAAGCCAGTTCTCTGTAGAGTAATTATAGATAAAAAGAACCCCTTAAATCCCATAGAGACTTCCATCAAGTCAGAAGACTACAAAAACAAATCGATTGTCTTGATAGATGATGTCCTTAATTCAGGAACTACTTTAATTTATGGGGTGAAACATTTTCTTGATGTACCTTTAAAACAGTTTAAGACCGCTGTATTGGTCAATAGAAATCATAAAAAATATCCTGTTAAGGCAGATTTCAAAGGAATTTCCCTTTCTACTTCCTTACATGAACACATCCATGTTAATTTGACTACGGGAAAAGCAGAAGCTTATTTAGAATAACTTGACAACGATATCTTCTATCACCTTATCTACATTTTGATTTGCATTTATTTTGTGGTCTGCCCTATTATAAAAAGGCAAACGCTCAAATAAATGCTTTCCTATAAATTCAGCCATCTCCTCTTCGCCATGAATATGAGAAATTAAAGGTCGTTGGGATTTTTCTTTCATCAACCTTTGAAGTAATTCCGATAGCGGAACATTGAGAAAAAAGGAATTTAAATGGTCTTTATCAAATAATAATTCTGCATTATTTGAGAAACAGGGAGTACCTCCCCCTAAGGAAAGAACAAACTTTTCTGACCCCTCTAAAAGCTCTTTTAAATAGAAATGCTCCCTTTTTCTAAAATAAATTTCACCTTTTTCAGAAAAAATTTCACCTATACTTTTCGCTTCTTTTTGCTCGATGTAATGATCAAGATCTATAAAAGCCACAGACAAATCTTTTGCTAACTGTCTGCCAATTAATGATTTTCCAGAGGCCATATAGCCCATTAAAATAATCTTCATGAAGTTCCTTCTCTGTATTTCAAATTCCGTCACAAAGAAACAAAAGAAAAAAAGAAAAAAATATCTTGAAAAGGGTTTGTAAAATCAATTAAAGCTTTTATATTTGCACCCGCAAACAAGGAAACGTTTGACCTGGTAGCTCAGCTGGTAGAGCATAACACTTTTAATGTTAGGGTCCTGGGTTCGAGCCCCAGCCAGGTCACAAAAAAAAAGTTAAGCATATGCTTAACTTTTTTTATTTTTGAATACTTCATGCGCACGTGGCGGAATTGGTAGACGCGTTAGGTTGAGGGCCTAATGATCGCTTAGATCGTGGAAGTTCGAGTCTTCTCGTGCGCACTTTTTCCCAAGCTACTTCATTTTATCCATCTTTTTGTTTATTTTTGTTTAATATTTTATTTGAAAAAATGAACAATATTAAAAATGAGTTCAGTATTAAGGACCTAGAGCACCTTTCTGGGATCAAAGCGCACACCATAAGAATTTGGGAAAAACGCTATAACCTTTTTGAACCAAACCGCACTGAGACTAATATTAGAACATATAGTATTGACAGCCTTCAGAAACTATTAAATGTGACGGCTTTATATAATAATGGCTATAAGATTTCTAAAATATCTCAACTAAGCAATCAAGAAATCCTAGATAAAGCTAAATTGCTCACTATATCTTCAAATGAAGACCATATTCTGAACATTTTTAAAATAGCAACCATCAATTTTGATAAAGCTCTTTTTATAAATACATATAAAAAATTAGAAACAGAAAAGTCCTTTTCAGAAATATTCCATGAGGTTTTTATGCCTCTTTTAGAAGAAATTGGGTTTTTATGGCAAACAAAAACCATTACACCCGCCCAAGAGCATTTTATCTCAGAATTGATTAAACAGAAAATTTTGGTCAATACTGAGAAATATCAATCGGCTGATGTTTCAAAAAATGAAAAAGTATACGCACTATTCCTACCAGATTATGAAATTCATGAACTAGGTCTTCAGTATGTAAACTACCAATTAACAAAGGAAGGATTTCAAACCATTTATTTAGGAGGCAGTGTGCCACTTAACAGTTTAAAAGATTTGGTGAAAAACTATGATTATATCGAATTCATAACATATTTCACGGTTAATCCTACCTGTGAGAATATAGATAGCTATTTGGCCGAATTTCATACAGAGTTGCTAGACAATTCAAATCATCATTTACACATATTGGGTAGGCAAACCGATTGTATCGATCTAAAAACGCTTCCCAAGACCATTAAAACCTATGAATCCATCCAAAATTTAGTTAAAGCTATGTAGTATTAGTATTATTGTTTAGCTTTTTACTATATTTGTTAAACAGAATGAATACTATAACTATCATAGGGTCCGGATTTTCTTCTTTAGCTGCTGCGTGCTACTTGGCAAAGCGGGGTGATAAAGTGACCATCCTTGAAAAAAATTCCTCTATTGGAGGAAGGGCCAGACAATATAAACATCAAGGGTTCACTTTTGATATGGGCCCCACTTGGTACTGGATGCCCGATGTTTTTGAAAGATTCTTTAAGGATTTCGGTAAATCTCCATCAGATTACTACCAATTGGAAAAATTGAATCCCGCCTATTCGGTCTATTTTGGTAATAATGACCTAATAACCATTGGAGATAACTTGGATGATATCTGCATCGCATTTGAAGAAATAGAATCAGGAAGTTCGATTAAACTAAAACAGTTTATCCATCAAGCCAAGGACAATTACAATATAGCAATCAAAGATTTAGTTTACAGGCCTGGGGAATCTCCTTCCGAATTAATTACTTGGGATACATTCAAAAAACTCAATCAATTTTTTAGCACCATTTCTATGGATGTGCGTAAGACATTCAAAAATAAAAAATTGATTCAGGTACTAGAGTTTCCGGTATTATTTCTTGGAGCCAAACCCAGTAAAACACCTTCCTTTTACAGTTTTATGAATTATGCTGATTTTGGCCTTGGGACCTTTCACCCGAAAGGAGGCATGTTTGAAGTTGTTAATGCCATCAAAAGGTTAGCTGAAGAATTAGGTGTACAGATCATCACCAATTCTCCAGTGGCTGAAATTACGGTTCAAAATGGAAAGACCACGGGAGTTAAAAGTGGGCAAACCTTCTATAAAAGTGATATCGTGGTCAGTGGCGCAGATTATCACCATACAGAAAACCTTCTGAGTAAATCCCACAGACAATATTCGGAATCATACTGGGACCAAAAAACGTTTGCTCCCTCCTCCCTTTTATTCTATGTCGGGTTTGATAAAAAATTAAAAAACGTTAATCACCATACGCTTTTCTTTGACACTGATTTTGATATTCACGCCAAAGCCATTTATGATGAACCTCAATGGCCTGAAAAGCCTCTATTTTATGCTAGTTTCCCATCACAAACCGATAGTTTATTAGCTCCAGAAGGTCAAGAAGCTGGCATATTTTTAATACCACTAGCTCCAGGTTTAGAAGACACTCCGGAACTCAGAAATGAATATTTCGAGAAAATAGTAGAGCGATTTGAAAGCTTGACCGATCAAAATATCAAAAAGCATATTTTATTCAAAAAATCTTACTGTGTAAAAGATTTTATAGAAGACTACAATTCATATAAAGGAAATGCTTACGGGCTGGCCAATACCCTTCTCCAAACAGCTTTCTTAAGACCTAAATTGAAAAGTAAAAAAATAAGTAATCTCTATTTTACTGGACAACTTACAGTTCCTGGACCAGGGGTTCCACCCTCTTTAATCTCTGGGAAACTGGTAGCAAACCTTATCAATAAATACCATCCTATTAATTATGAAAGCACTATTTGATCAAGTTTCACATCAATGCAGTAAAATTACAACACTTACTTACAGCACGTCTTTTTCAATGGCTACTAAGCTATTGTCCAAATCTATTAGACAAGACATTTACAACATCTATGGATTTGTAAGATTCGCTGATGAAATTGTAGATTCATTTCATGATTACAACAAACATTTTCTATTTCATTGGTTTGAAAAAGATTTGGATTTAGCCCTTCAAAATAGGATTAGCTTAAATCCTATCTTAAATGCATTTCAAGAGACCTATCATAAATATGGTTTGGACCGACATTTGGTTGATGCGTTTATGCATAGCATGAAACTAGATTTGCACAAATCGAATTATGAAACTCCTGAAGAGTTTAAAAATTACATTTACGGTTCTGCAGATGTAGTAGGTCTCATGTGCCTAAAAGTGTTTGTTAAAGGGAATCAAGAAAAGTATGATTCTTTAAAAGATAGTGCCATGAGTCTAGGATCTGCATTTCAAAAAGTCAACTTCCTGAGGGATCTAAAAGCCGATTTTGAAGATCTTGAAAGATCCTATTTTCCAAATGCCGATTTCAACAACCTTTCTGAAACTGATAAAAAGGAAATCATTGAGGACATTGAAGAAGACTTTAGAAAAGCGCTTATTGGTATTAAACAACTACCTATGGAGGCTCGATTTGGTGTTTTTATGGCCTATAGATATTACAGCCAATTACTTAAAAAACTAAAGAAAACACCTGCACTTCAAATTAAATCTGCTAGAATTCGTGTTCCAAACCACAAAAAAATCGAGTTACTTACTCGTAGTTATGTTAAATATCAACTAAATTTAATGTAACATGGAAATAGTATATTGGATTTTAGTCTTTGTAGGAAGTTTTTGCTTCATGGAATTTATGGCATGGTTTACACATAAGTACATTATGCATGGGTTCTTGTGGCATCTTCATAAAGACCACCACAGAAAAGATCACGACAGTTGGTTTGAAAGAAATGATGCCTTTTTTATTTTTTATGCCTTAGTCAGTATAGTATGCTTCTGCCTATGGAAATATGAAGACATTTGGTTTTGCTTGCCCATAGCATTAGGAATTTTTTGTTATGGATGTACCTATTTTTTAGTGCATGATATTTTTATTCATCAGCGATTTAAGATTTTTAGAAATGCCAACAACAGGTATGCTAAAGGCATCAGGCGAGCCCATAAAATGCACCACAAACATTTAGGTAAAAACGATGGCGAATGCTTTGGCATGCTCTTCGTACCTTTAAAATACTTCAAAGTCAAATAGATGAATTACCTATATCTTCTTCTGGATTTAGGATCCCTCTCTATTCCTTTTTTGTTTAGTTTTCATCCAAGGCTTGCTTTTACAAAACAATGGAAACCCCTATTTTTTGGTATTTTTTGCTCCATGGTACTTTATATTCCGTGGGATATCCTATTTACCCAAAATGAAATCTGGGGGTTCAATTCTTCCTACTTCTTAAATGTACCTTTACTCTCCATTCCTATAGAAGAATGGTTATTTTTTATTTGTATTCCCTATGCCTGTGTTTTCATGCATCACTCTTTGATGATCTTATTTCCAAAACTAAAATTGGAAACTAAACAAGTAAAAGTGATAACGGGATTTCTTTTGACCTTTTTAATTATTCTTTGTTTCATGTATTATGACAAATGGTACACACTTGTCAATAATGTTTTTGCCATTCTTCTTCTTTTGGTTACAATTAAATGGTTTCCTAAGATCCTTAACACCTATTTTTGGACGTTTATGGTGATGTTGATCCCATTTTTTATAATCAATGGTATTTTGACTGGTAGTTTAATAGAAGACGAGGTGGTTTGGTACAACAATCTCGAAAATCTAGGTGTCAGACTATGGACGATCCCTATCGAGGATAGCATCTATGCATTCAGTCTTATTTTGAGCAATCTTTTTTTTATGGAAGTTTACAAGCGTTTATTTGGAAAGCAGGTCATTGATTAATTGGATTGTTTTTTCGCTACTCCAATTAGCAACTCCGTTTTTATCTACAACAATTTTACCCGATTTATCAATTATAAAAGTTTGAGGAATGGTTGTATGCTCTAATTCCTTTGGATAAGTTTCCAATGGCCTAAAAACTGGGAAGGTAAAACCCTCTTTTTCCTTGAATGCTGTAGTTTTCGTAAACGGATCAGAAGTCACAAATAAAAAGCTGATTTCTTTTTCGGCATCAAAAGTATCAAACAACTCTTGCAAATCTGACATTTCGGCTATACAAGGCGGACACCAAGTAGCCCAAAAGTTCATGATTATCACTTTTCCCTTAAAAGCTTCCAAATTAACCGTTACTCGGTTTTCATCGATTAACTTCCAATTAAAATCATTGATTATAACTTGGTCCTTTTCATTAATCTGGCTTGGAGAAAAAATACCCAACGCCTTATTTAAACCTATTTGAATTGTTTTTCGGGACTGAGGGATTATCAGTAACACTAAAAATACCCAGAATAAAATATTTCCTAATTTCTTTTTGTTCATGGCAATCAAAAAAAGCATATTTCCATTCTATGAAAATATGCTTTTCAACTAACAAAAACCCATTTTTTGGAGTTTTATTCCATGAAAACAACAGGACAATTCACGGTAGCCACACCGGTAGCCAAAATAGTAGCCATTCCTGCTGAAGCTAGATCACCTACATTTTCAAAATCGGCGTTATCATAAACATTGACACTCCATAGTGGTGAATAAAAATCGTCTTGCGGTACAGAGGCAATCACATTGTGAGTTTGGCTGGTCCCCATTTCTGTCAAGAATCCTGAGGCAGGACCGCTTTCTGAATTATTAGGATCTGGATTAACATTAAAGCTGACAAAAATAGGCGACAAAGGAACCATATTAGACGTTCCTCCATCCAATATTTTTTCAAAAAACGAAAAGTAAAAAACAACTTGGTCTTTATACCATCCCATATGAAGGGAGTCATCCTCGCTATTAACCCGCATAGTAGCAGTTGATCCCTCTGGAACCACGGGACAATTAACAATGATTGAAGTCATTTCAATATTAAAATCTGAAGCCAATAGGTCTGCCTCATTGGTAATGGTATTGGCAACATAGGAATCTGAAACGGTCACCCTATTTACTTGCCAAAAGTCATTATATCCTGGATCACCTGGTACTACATCAATTATATTAATCTGACCTTCTACTGGATTTCCTTCGGAATCAAAAAACAAATAAATGGGTGCTGAAACAGTACTTTGTACATCAAAATTATAATACCTTACCAAGTTTCCATTTGGTGCCAATCCCTGGGTTAAAAAAGGTTCGCCCATGTCAAAATTAATGGGCTCATTAGCCTCTGGAAGACCATTACTAGCAGTCCTAACCATTAAAGTTCCCGCATCCATACTAAACCTATCAATACTTACTCTAGGAGCTGTAGCAGGATCTAAAGGTGTTTCAACTGAAGGCACCACGCTCATGTTGTCATCATCGTTGTTACAAGCTAAAAATGAAACAAACAATAGTGCTAAAAAAAATATTCTCTTTCTCATGATAACTAGATTTTTTTAATAATTAATCAAAGCTATTCAATGAAAAAGAAAAAAAATGTTAGCTATCTAACACTCGTGATTTTTTTATACATTCTTATTTCCTTTCTATTAAAATCGATAAGATGTTCCTCTTTTAATTCATTCATTAGAATATTGAGAGTTGGCCTTGAAATTCCAATTAATGAAGCCATATCTTTTTGGGTGTAAGGGTGCTTTATAATTCGATTTCCAGTTCCCTTACAATCATAACCAAATTCATCACACAATTCTTCCAAAAACTCCAGCAATCTGGTTCTTGCATCTTTAAACAATAACAATTGCAGTCTACGTTCTACCTTTTTAAACCGAAGGCCAATTAATTTATACACCCTAAAACTAAAGGTTTTATTATCCCTCATCAATCCATACATGGTATCTACACCCACTGGGCAAAGCGTTGTGTCATTTTCAATGGACTGGGCAAATTCATTCCTTTTATCTTCACCCAAAATGGCTTTCTCTCCAAATAACTCCCCCGTGCTTAAAATAGCTTTGGTTATTTCTTGGCCATCCTCAGTATAGTAACCAATTTTAACCTTTCCTTTTTCAATGAGATATACTTTATTGGAATGATCTTCTTCGAAATAAATAAAATCCCTTTTATTATAATGATTAATTTGATGGTCCTTTTTGAAGTTTTTGTATTTATGAGGGCATAACAATTTGAAAAGATTGACATCTTCGAAGCACCAAATCGAATTCATGAGTTAAAATGTTAGTTTAAAATTCTGTCGAATTCTATAATAAAAGCTTACTCATAAAATAAAAAACTCCTGAGGCTATCAGGAGTTTTCATCTTTCTTTAAAAAAGGTTAAGCGTTTTGTTTCGCTATCAAATTCAATGCTGATCCTGCTTTATACCAAGCAATTTGCGCATCATTATAAGAATGATTTGTTTTAATAACATCTTTACTACCATCAGTATGAACCACTTCGATATTTAATGGTTTGTCAGGTGCAAATTCATTCAAATCCAAAAAGTTGAAGGTATCATCCTCTTGAATTAAATCATAATCGGCTTCATTATCAAAGGTTAAAGCCAACATACCTTGTTTTTTCAAATTAGTCTCATGAATACGAGCAAAAGATTTCACTAAAACTGCGGCTACACCTAGATGTCTAGGTTCCATGGCTGCATGTTCACGGGAAGATCCTTCACCGTAATTATGGTCTCCAACTACTATCGTTTTTATTCCCTTGGCTTTATAATCTCTTTGTGTATCAGGAACACCTCCAAATTCTCCTGTCAATTGATTTTTCACCATGTTGGTTTGCTTGTTGTAAGCATTAACAGCTCCAATTAAACAGTTGTTTGAAATGTTATCCAAATGACCTCTAAAACGCAACCATGGGCCAGCCATTGATATATGGTCCGTAGTACATTTTCCAAATGCCTTAATCAAAAGTTTAGCTCCTTTAATTTCGTCTCCAATAGGTTCAAACGGCGTTAACAATTCCAACCTTTCGGAATCTGGAGCAACGATGACTTCCACATCACTTCCATCTTCAACGGGGTCCACATAACCATTTTCTTTAACCTCAAAACCTTTTGGAGGTAATTCCCATCCAGTTGGTTCATCCAACATAACTTCTTCCCCATCTTCATTAATTAATTTATCAGTCATTGGATTAAAATCCAAGCGACCTGCAATAGCTATAGCCGCCGTCATTTCGGGAGAAGCAACAAAAGCATGGGTATTTGGATTTCCATCTGCTCTTTTTGCAAAGTTTCTATTAAAAGAATGGACAATACTATTTTTAGGGGCATTTTTAGGGTCTTCATAACGAGCCCATTGACCAATACAAGGTCCACAAGCATTGGTAAATATTGTAGCATCTAATTTCTCAAATATATCAAGAATGCCATCTCGTTCGGTAGTATATCTTACTTGTTCTGAACCTGGATTAATTCCGAATTCAGCTTTTGTTTTCAATTTTTTATCCAAGGCTTGTTGCGCAATCGAAGAGGCTCTTGATAAGTCTTCGTAAGAAGAATTTGTACAAGATCCTATTAATCCCCACTCTACTGCCAGTGGCCAATCATTAGATTTTGCCTTTTCGGTCATCGTACCAACTTCCGTAGCTAAATCTGGAGTAAAAGGGCCATTAAGATGAGGCATTAATGTTGACAAGTCTATTTCAATCAATTGATCGAAGTACTGCTCTGGATTTTCATAAACTTCATCATCAGCAGTTAAATATTCCTTTATTTTATTGGCTTCATCAGCAACATCAGAACGGTCTGTGGCGCGTAAATAACGCTCCATGGATTCATCATACCCAAAAGTAGAAGTAGTTGCCCCTATTTCAGCACCCATATTACAAATGGTTCCTTTACCTGTACAAGAAAGATTTTTAGCTCCTGGACCAAAGTATTCCACTATAGCTCCAGTACCACCTTTAACTGTAAGGATTTCTGCCACTTTTAAAATGACATCCTTTGGTGCTGTCCATCCTGAAATATTTCCAGTCAACTTCACTCCAATAAGCTTTGGAAACTTAAGCTCCCAAGCCATTCCAGCCATCACATCTACAGCATCGGCCCCACCAACACCAATTGCAACCATTCCTAATCCTCCAGCATTTACAGTATGTGAATCTGTTCCAATCATCATTCCTCCTGGAAAAGCGTAATTTTCTAATACAACCTGATGGATAATTCCTGCTCCTGGCTTCCAAAACCCAATTCCGTACTTATTCGATACCGAAGCCAAAAAATCAAACACTTCGCTACTTGTTTCATTAGCACGCTTCAAATCTACCGCTGCCCCTTGCTTCGCTTGGATCAAGTGGTCACAGTGAACCGTAGTTGGAACTGCAACTTTGTCTTTTCCTGCTTGCATAAATTGCAATAAAGCCATTTGTGCTGTTGCATCTTGACAAGCAATCCTGTCAGGCGCAAAATCAACGTAGTCCTTACCTCTTTTAAAAGCAGTATTTGGTTCCCCATCCCAAAGGTGGGCATATAAAATCTTTTCGGAAAGTGTTAACGGTTTACCCACTACCTCACGTGCTTTATCCACACGCTTTGGAAAGTTTTCATAAACCTTTTTGATCATATCAATATCAAAAGCCATAAATCTTGTTTAAAGGTTGAAAATTTAGTTCATTTTTAAGTTTCCACAAGATACAAAATAAGTGAGGCATTGTAAAACATTAATGAACTGGGTTTTCTTAAAAAAAGCCTAAAATGAGTCACAAAAAAAAGCCTGAGTACAAACTCAGGCTTTAAATATGGTAATTGAAATAAGTTATGCTAAAACCAATTTCTTTTGAGATGGCTTAAACTTGGTTAAAACTATGCCATCCACAGCTTTTTCATACTCTTCCATGGTTGGCGTTCTACCCAAAATAGTAGACAATACAACCACAGGCGTTGAAGACAACAATGATTCACCTTTTTTCTCACCAGAATCTTTAACAACTCTTCCTTGGAATAAACGTGTTGATGTCGCCATAACGGTATCTCCCGGCTCCGCCTTCTCTTGGTTACCCATACACAAGTTACATCCAGGACGCTCCAAGTAAAGCATGTTTTCATACTTGGTACGAGCCAAACCTTTTGGAGCATTATCATCAAACTCAAATCCAGAGTATTTTTGTAATACTTCCCAATCTCCTTCTGCTTTTAACTCATCAACAATATTATAGGTTGGAGGTGCTACTACTAAAGGTGCTTGGAATTCTACTTTACCTTGTTGCGCTTCGATGTTTTTTAGCATTTGTGCTAAAATCTTCATATCTCCTTTGTGAACCATACAAGATCCTACGAATCCTAAATCGACTTTTTTAGTTCCGCCGTAATAAGATAACGGACGAATGGTATCATGTGTATAACGCTTAGAAACATCCTCATTGTTAACATCTGGGTCAGCAATCATTGGTTCAGCAATTTCATCTAAGTCAATAACAACCTCTGCATAATAATTCGCATTGGCATCAGGTCTTAAAGCTCGTTTGATTCCTGTTTTAACTTCTTGAATTCTTGTATTTGCTTTGTCAACTAAACCTTGAAGCACTTGACCTTCATTATCCATACCTTTTTCAATCATGATTTGGATACGGTCTCTAGCAATTTCTAAAGATTCAATCAAGGTTTCATCCTCTGAAATACAGATAGAGGCTTTCGCCTTCATTTCTGCTGTCCAGTCGGTAAATGTGAAGGCTTGATCTGATGTCAACGTTCCAATGTGTACTTCAATAACACGACCTTGGAATACATTTTCACCATCAAATTGCTTCAACATTTGTTGCTGCGTAGCATGTACCACATCGCGAAAATCCATAAAGCTTCTCATGTTTCCTTTAAAGGTCACCTTTACAGATTGTGGAATTGGCATGGTAGCCTCTCCTGTAGCTAAAGCCAATGCAACCGTACCGGAATCGGCACCAAATGCAACTCCCTTAGACATACGTGTATGAGAATCACCACCAATGATAATATCCCAATCACTTACTGTAATATCGTTTAGTACTTTATGAATCACATCGGTCATGGCATGGTAGTGTCCTTTAGGATCACGCCCAGTAATTAATCCGAAGTCATTCATGAACTTCATCAACTTAGGAATGTTTGCTTTGGATTTATCGTCCCAAACAGAGGCTGTGTGACACCCAGACTGATAAGCTCCATCAACGATTGGAGAAATGGTGGTTGCCGCCATCGCCTCTAATTCTTGAGAAGTCATCAATCCCGTGGTATCCTGAGAACCTACAATGTTCACTTCCACACGAACATCAGAACCAGCGTGCAATGTTTTACCTGGTGTAGTTCCAACGGCATTTTTATTAAAGATTTTCTCTACGGCTGTTAAACCTTGTCCTTCAACAGAAATTTCTTTGGAAGGTGCATACACTTGTGGTACATCAACACCTAAAACCTTGGCTGCAAATGTTTGTAATTTCTTTCCAAAGACCACAGCATAGGATCCACCAGCTTTGATAAACTCAACTTTTTGTGGAGTCAAAGAAGCAGAAATATCAATTAATTCCTGATCTCCGTTGTACAATTTTTTCTCTTTGGTATTAATAGTAAGGACTGTTCCTGTTTCGACCGAATAGGTTTGCTCTAAAACTGGATCACCATTGTCGTCAACAACCGTATTTCCTTCAGCATCTTTTTGTTTCACCCAGTTTTTAAGGTCGATTCCTATACCTCCTGTTACACCAACAGTAGTCAAGAATATTGGTGAAATACCATTTGTACCAGCAATTACCGGAGCAATATTGATAAAAGGCACATAAGGACTAGATTCAATACCGGTCCATAACGCTACATTATTGACACCTGACATTCTAGAAGATCCTACACCCATGGTTCCTTTTTCTGCGATCAGCATGACACGTTTATCTGGGTGTTGCGCTTTAAGATCTAAAAGCGCTTTTTGCATGTCTTTGTTGTGCTCAAAAATGGATTGACCGTGTAACTCACGATCTGATCTAGAATGGGCATCAGCTCCTGGAGACAACAGGTCTGTTGAAATATCTCCTACACCCGCGATAAAAGTCACAACTTTGATTTCTTCAGCGACTTCAGGAAGCTTTGTGAAAAACTCAGCTTGAGAATAGCTCTCTAATATATCTTTGGCAATTTTGTTACCTGCTTTAAAAGCTTCTTCTAGACGAGCTGTATCAGCTTCGTAAAGGAAAACTTGTGTTTTCAGCACCTTAGCCGCTTCTTCTGCAATCGTTTCATCTTCTCCTAATGCCAAGTCCAAAAGAACCTCAATTGAAGGTCCACCTTTCATGTGTGATAATTGTTCGAAGGCAAAAGCAGGAGTAATTTCTGCAACAATCGATTCACCTAGGATAATTTCCTTTAAAAATTTAGCCTTAACACCGGCTGCACTTGTCGTACCTGGTAACGTATTATAAATAAAAAAGTTTAGAGAATCTTCTCTGTTTGGATTATTGACATCTTTTATTTGATCAATAATCTCACTTAACAAATCGGCTCCATCAATTGGTTTTGGGTGAAGGCCTTGGACCTTTCTTTGTTCAATTTCCTTGATGTAATCGCTGTATATATTCATATTTAAAGAAATTATAATTTATTGGCTTTTTAAGACATAAAAGATGTTGAATTCGTTAAACGATTACAGATTCTAATAAATCTTAGCAAAAAGCCTTTAATTTAGTTTTTGAGTCAGGCAAAAATAGGAATTAAAAAACATTTTTTTTACTACGAAGATGATATAAAACACATAGTTCTATCAATAAAATTGATAATTTAAAAAATCAACGAAAACGTTTAAGTAAATTTAAAAAAATGAGTGGATTATGTCAATTTGAAAATTGATTAAAAAACTTCTTGAAATAAATTTTATCCCTTAGATCCATGAAGGGCTTTTCAAAAAATTTATAGAGAAAAAATGCACAGAAAAACGTAATATTTAAATACACAATAGAATAAATAACTAAATCAAACGTAGATAATTCATCTGTTGGAATAAAATACTTCATCAACTGCAGAATAATAGAATAATGAAGCAAATAAATCGAGTATGAAGTAACACTTAGAAAGGTTATGGGATTCCGTATAAATTTGGGCGCTGTGTTCAAAGAACTAAGTAAGGGTAGCATGAAGCTTAATATGATGGAATTGATTGGAAGGTAGAGTACGTTCCAGAAAAAGGGCTCTTTATCAATATAAAAGTGAGCAAAAGGAATCAAAGCATTGATGGAAAGAAAAATTAATATGCCTACACCGGCTAAATGAAAACGATATCTGTACCATTGCTCCGAATAAATTTTAGACATTAATGCTCCTAAAACACCATAATAAATGGCATCCATACGATAAATTACAACTGACTTTAAATTGGTATTCCAAAAATTCATATCCGAAATTGCCTCAAATTGATTGAACCAAATTTTCGTAACCAAGAAAAAACTTAAAATAAACACAGTAATTATCGCAAACCATTTTGTTCTATCAAAACCAATCTTAAATAATAGCACCGCATACATTAAAAATGGACCTAAAATATATGCAAATTCTTCGATTGGCAAACTCCAAGATTCAGTAAAAAACAAAGGCATCTCCCAAGCCAAATTCTGAATAAAAATGAAATAATACCATAATTTATTGGGTAATGATCTACCCAAATAAATTACAACTCCAATATTAATGATAAGAGCTAAATAATAATTTGGTAAGGTTCTAAACCACCTTCTAATCCAGAAATAAAAAAGGTCATTAAAACTAAAATCGGCATTTTTATACAACTTATAGACTATCCTACCAATTAAAAAACCACTTAAAACAAAAAACATTTCAACGCCAAGAACTCCCCCAAGTCTCATAAGATCTCCTATCAAACCGTTGTTATTTGGAAAAATCCATAATAAATGAGCAACAACTACCAAGAGAATAGCTAAAGCTCGCATAAGGTCCAATCCGAAAATTCTTTTGCTATAATCCAATTGCACTAAATTATTCTAAATTTGTTACTAGATACCATGAAGACCAAATTAAAAAAATATTTAATTCTTTTCTTAACCTTAGGAATTATTGCCATTGGTTTGTACTATTTGAACCTACCAAATAGGCATAGGGCTATTATAAAAACAACCCTTCTACACAAACTTAAACTAGTGGATAATACTTGGAATATTGGATATACAGATTCTTCCACGACCTTTATTTCTCCAACTTTTGTAGTTGATAATATTTATAAGTCCATGGAAGGACCTCAAGCTTTAGGAACATTTCAAATAGACCCAAACAAAAGTGAGTTGGTTTGGCTAAATTCATTCAAAATATCAGCGATTGGGATTAATGAATTAGACTCGCTGCCTAGAGACTATATTTGCCATAGCAATGTAGATTATTATGATGGTGAACATTATGGAAAATGGGAGCTGTTTGACCGTATTGGAAAATACTACCCTAGACTAACCTCGATGAGTAGTGGCATTGAAGAATATAAATTCCCTGAAGGATTCGGGTTTCCTATATTTACAGACGAAAACATTTTTCTTTCAACCCAAACCTTAAATCATAATTTAAAGAACTCCACTTTTTCCTTAAAGCACAAAATAGATTTAGGCTTTCTTAAACATTCATCAGGTATGAAGCCATTGATTAGTAAAAGTCTTTTCATTGCTTTACCTTATGAAAATGAGCCAAACAAAATCGATTACAATTCCATTTCGTATAATTCAAACTCTTGCTTACCTGTCGATACAAAGAATCATGTTTATTTGAATCATGAGGGAAAGAGCGTTTCAGGTCATTGGTTTATACCAACCGGAAGGAGAATCTATAGATCCAAAGTGACTCATCAACTAAACCTTAAAGACAGTACTACACTTCATTTCATGATTCCACATTTACATCCATTTGCTGAAAAGTTAGAGTTTAGGGATATAACCAATGATTCGACTATTTTCACTTCTTTAGCCAAAAATCATATCGACAAAATTGGTCTTAATAAAGTATCCTATTATACAAGTGAAGAAGGTTATATGCTAAGTCCAGAGCACGAATATGAGCTTGTAGTTTATATCAATAACACCAGCAATAAAATTCAAGATATGATGGCTAGCGTTTTTGCCTTTATGTATGATAAAGATATGGCCATAAAAATCCCAAACTCCATGCAGACTAATGATTAAATCGTTTCTTTTGGTATTGTTGGTATTTCTTCTTTTCTCATGTAATTCAAGAAATACACAAAACCCGCCAGTTTTAAGCTATAATATAAATTCGGAAGGAAAAAAGGAATTTTATCAAGTATCCCATGAAAATTTTGTTGACCAATTCGGAAATCCTTTTTTAAATAGTTCTGTTGAAAACAAAGTGATAGTTGAAAATTTCTTCTTCACAAGATGCCCAAGTATTTGTCCTCCAATGAGATTAAATTTAATGGACCTTGCCCACCTATTTGAAGGAAATCCAGACTTTATAATTATCTCTCACACTATCGACCCTGAATATGACACACCGAAAGTGCTATTGGACTATTGGAAAAACACAAACACAGAAAAAAACCAATGGGTATTTCTAAATTCTGATAGGGATAATCTTGAATCACATGCTAAATCCTTAATGACAAGTTTCAAAACCAATAATCAAATTGAGGATTTTTATCATAGTAGCTACCTAACTCTTATAGATCAAAACCAAAGAATTAGAGGTTTCTACAATTCCTTGATTGAAGAGGAGTTAATAAGATTAAAAAAAGATATAGAATTACTCTTAAAGGAAAACTAAAACAAACTCTTAATAATTTGTTCTTCAGAAATACCTTCGGCCTCTGCTTTATAGTTTTTGATAATACGATGCCTCAGAATACTATATGCAACAGCCTGCACATTTTCAATATCTGGAGAAAACTTACCATGAATCGCAGCATGTGTTTTGGCTGCTAAAATTAAATTTTGAGATGCTCTTGGACCAGCACCCCAATCTACATAATCTTTAATCATTTCAGCAGCAGTTGGTGTATTAGGTCTCGTTTTACCCACCATTTTAACTGCATATTCTATAACATTGTCAGCTACAGGAATACGTCTTATTAAATGTTGAATATCAATAATTTCTTCAGCAGTAAACAAGGGATTTACACTAGCCTTTTTATCTGAAGTTGTAGCTTTAACCACTTCAACTTCTTCTTGAAAGCTCGGATAATCTAAATTAATAGCAAACATGAACCTGTCCAATTGAGCTTCTGGTAGTGGATAAGTTCCCTCCTGCTCAATGGGGTTTTGTGTTGCCAGAACGAAATAAGGTAAACTTAACTTATAATGATGTCCCGCAACCGTGACTGCCCTTTCTTGCATTGCCTCAAGCAAAGCAGCTTGAGTCTTAGGTGGTGTTCTGTTAATCTCGTCTGCTAGAATAATATTGGCAAAGATGGGACCTTTAATAAATTTAAAATGACGGTCTTCATCCAAAATTTCACTTCCTAGAATATCACTAGGCATCAAGTCTGGAGTAAATTGAATTCGTTTAAAATCCAAACCAAGTGCTTGAGCAATCGTATTGACCATTAAGGTCTTTGCCAATCCAGGAACTCCTATCAAAAGAGCGTGTCCTCCTGAAAAAATAGAAATTAATATTTGATTGACTACTTCTTCTTGACCCACAATCACTTTAGCGATTTCAGATCTTAAAGTTTTATATTTATTTACAAGTTGCTCTACCTTGGCTACGTCTGACATGTATTATTTTTTTAACCAATTACTTGAAAAATCACAATCTCTGTAATCACCGTTGACTTTGATGTACGTATCTATGATTTTTTCATCTTGCCATTTTTCAATGGCCTTTAATTTTTTCTCGCTTAAAGCTAACTCTTTTATTTTTAAGTAATCTTTGGCGAAATCTGCTTCGTGGTCTTCAACACGGTCTGACACACGCATAATTTTGTACTTGATATTTCCTGTTCTACCTTGCTCCGTCAACACCAAACTCACCTCACCTTCTTTTAAACTTTGAATTTGCCCATATAATTCAGGATCCATTTTGGTTAGTTCAAAGTTATAATCTTGGGTGGCTGGATTAATTAGATATCCTCCCTCACTCCTGGTTTCAGTTTCATCACTATATAATCTAGCAGCTTCTTCAAAAGAGATGTCATGATTTACAACATCCTTTCTAATTTTTTCTATTTTCTCTTTTGCTTCGGTGATAGCATCCTGAGAGGCTTCAGGAATTAAAAGAATGTGTCTCACATCATATTCTTGTCCCCTAATTTTCTCCAACAAAATGATATGAAAACCAAACTCCGTTTCAAAAGGATCGGAAATTTCACCTTCCTCTAATGAAAAGGCAACATCTCTAAACTCCTTTACAAATCTTGGTTTGTTACGATTTAGTGTATATTTCCCTCCAGTAGGAACTGAAGCTTTATCATCGGTATATAAAACCACTTTTGATCTGAAACTAGCGCCATGTTCTAAAACATCTGCTTTGAATTCGTTCAAACGATCTATCACCTTTTGTTTGTTTTCCTCAGAAACCTTTGGTTCAATAACAATTTGAGACACTTTCAATTCTGTTCCAAATGAAGGTCTTTCTTCCTTTGGTATTTTATTAAAAAATTCCCTCACTTCCTCAGGAGTAATATCCACCTCTGCAATTACCTTTTGCTGCATCTCGCTTGCCAACTTATTGCTTTTGTTTATTTCAAACATTTCGTCACGCAAGCTTCTTTCGTCTTCTTTGTTGTAAAGCTTAACAATTTCATCCATTGTCTTACCTGACTGAGCCAAAAATTGATCCAATTGATAATCTACGTTAGCCCGGATTTCTGCATCAGATACCACTATACTATCCTGAATAGCATGGTGAGCATAAAGTTTATCTTCCAATAATTTTCCAAAAAGTTGGCATCTTGAAACACCTTCCAAAGAAGCTCCTTGAACTTTAAGTTGCTCAATGGTTCTGTCAATATCCGAATCCAAAATAATGTAATCTCCCACTACGGCAGCAACACCATCCACTTTTTTAGCCTGAAAACTGGTTTTTACAGAATCAATTTTAGGCTCTTCTTTTACTTCATCTTCAATAATCTCTTGTGATTTTGCAATGTGGGAAATAAATAACATTGCTATAAGTAAGTATTTGCTAATTTTAGTTATAGACTTCAAATTTATTGTTTTTAATAGCATCCTGTGAAATATCCTTTTTAAGCTCTTTAATAAGTTCTAATTTTCTTTTGTTTATAACAATCTTATCGATAGTTGGTTTAACATATTCAATAGGAGCTATACTGTTTCTAAGTTGAACATCATTAATGAAAATCAAATATAAATCTATTGAATCTTTAAGGTGTAAAAAATTAGATTTTTTTAACAATTCATTGCGGTTTTCAGATGTGATTACTGGAATTTTCTCAATCACCTGTTCTACCTTTACCCAAACCGAATCTTTTAAGGAATAGGATTTAAATTGGATGGAAATAGAATCTAAATATCGCTTATCATCTTCATTAAATTCCTTAAACTTCCTTTCAATATCTTTTAAATCAGTTCTATTTTCATTTAAATGAACATATCGAAGCTTAACGAGATCTTCTTTTAATTTGAAAATCTCCTTGTTTTCCTCATAGTAGGATTCCAATTCTCGGGAAGTGACTGAAGTGTCGATATTTTTTCTTACCAAAGCTTCTAAATAAGCTTTAGAATACAAATCATTTTTGTAATCCTGAGCTAATTTATCAAAGTTCTCTTGGTCAACTTGTTTCAAGTTCCTTTTGGCTCCATTCACTAATAACTGTTCTGTTGCCCAATTATTAATGAAGTTATTGACAATAACAGTGCTGTCTTCTGCAGACATGCCCTCTTTAACCAAAGGTTTTAAATCCTCTAAATAAAGAAAGGACTCTTCAACTCTAGCAATAGGAGTTCTGTCATCTACTTCTTTAAAAAAATTACATGAAGTAAAAAAAACGAATCCCGTTATTAATATAAAAACCTTGTATTTCAATTATCCCTTTAATTCTTTTTTTACTTGATCTAAGGCCTCCTGATTTATAACTACTTTATATTTCTGTTCCAGTTCCTTGATCCACATTTCCTCTTTATATGATTGGAAATCACTAATCACCGCCCCTTTAGCTTCTTTATAGCTTTTAGAAGCCTTTGGCATAACTTCTTTAACTAAAGCCACTATATAGCTATCATTAAAACTGTATATTTTAGACACCCCTGTTTCAAATTTAAAATCGACGGGTAAGGATTGATGGTTCTTTTCCATAATTCCACTTGTAAAGATAACATTCACTTGCCCATCTTTATTTAAAGTTTCCTTAATTTCTGAGGGAGATTTACCATTTTTTAAAAGCTTGGACACTTCTTTGATAATGCTTTTATCCGCTGAGGATGCAACCACAGCATCCACTCTTTCTTCCCACATATATTTTGATTTGTTTAAATCAAAATAATTTTTCAATTCTGTAGTGTCAGACTTTGAAACATTCCAAATATAGGATTCCATTAAATCAAAAAGCAATAAACCATCTCTATATTCTGAAACGATATTGGCGTATTCTTGATTTTCCTCTTCCAAATGTTCCTTTTTATAGGTCATCAATTCTTGTGAGATAAATTGATCATAACTCATTTCGACCAATTTGGAAGCTTCCATTTTTGGCACTCTTCTTTTTTGAACTCCTATCAAGTAAGATCCAAAATCACCATAGGTCAATTGTTCTTTACCAATTTTCACCAAAGGCTTTGAAGCATCAAAATCACCTGGCAATGTCCATCTTCCCTTATAAAAATCATCATTAATCATACCGCTAAATTCCTCCAAGCTAGGATCAATAACTCCATATTGCTTTTTAAGATTTTCAATAACCTTTTCATTGATTAACTGTGACCGAGAATCTTTTTTCACTTTGGCTTCCAATTCGGGCCTCATGACGTCAAAAGTTTCTACTGGATGAATCTCATATAACTTGACAATGTGCCATCCAAATTGGCTTTTAAATGGTTTTGAAATTTGCCCTATTTCCGTAAGTGAAAAAGCTTGTTCCTCAAACTCTGGAGAACTCAATTCACCACTTTGAAAAGGCGCTAATTTACCTCCATTATTAGCCGAACTTTTATCGTCTGAGAATTGTTTAGCTAAAGTTTCAAACTCTTCACCCTGCTGGATTTTTTGATAAATATCATTAATACGCTCCTCTGGAGTACCTTGAGCTTCTTCCTTTTGATTGGATAAAATCATAATATGCCCAACTTGTCTAGATCCTCTCGCCTTTCTTTTATTAAGAACCTCTACAATATGATAACCAAATCTTGTTTTGAAAGGTTGGGAAATTTCTCCTACCGTAGTATTATAAGCCGCCGTTTCAAAATTGTATACCATTTTAAACGCCGAGAAATAACCTAAATCTTCAGCAAAAATCGTTCTACCATCATGAAGTTCCTTTTGAATTTTCTCAAATCCTTCATTCTTTATGCGGTCTTTTATGTTTAAAAGCTTTTCATATACCTTTAAAGTATCAGTAGGTGATGCATTTCCATCCAAACGAATCAAAACATGCCTAGCTTCTATTTCATACTGGGTTCTATCATAAGCTTCTTCCACCAATTCATTGGTCACCTTATTATCAGTTAAATATCCCGATGCCAATTGGTTTTTATAACTTTCCAACTCCTTTTTATAGGACTCCTTTTCATCAAGCCCTAACGCCTTGGCTTCTCTTAACTTTAATTTGTAATTGATGAAGAGCTTTAAATACTCATCTATATCCTTTTGTGATTCATCCTTTACTAGATCTAAATTCTTTTTGAAAACCCTTTCAAATTCAGAAGTATAAACGGGTTGTCCATCAACAGTAAACAAAATATGATCGTTGGTACTTTGAGCATGATTTACTAAAGAAACCATCATCATCAAAAAAGATAAAAAATACTTCATCATCTGATAAAAGGAAGTTTTAAAAATGTAGATGCAAAAGTAGCAATATTAAGCTAGAATGCAAGTTGCTTAACAAACGTTTGAAATAAGCGTTTGGTATGGAACTCAAATCATTTTGAACACAAAAATATTTAACTACAGGACCCTGAACCCCTTTGGCAAAACAAAACTATAAATGAAATTTTATATCTTCGGAAAAGATTAAAAAGTAGTTATGAAATACACTACCGAAATTTATGTGGAGTTGCCTCTGAATGAATTTATCAAAAAATTCAATGACCCCCACAATTTGAAACATTGGCAAAGAGGCTTGGTTAGCTATGACCACATTTCTGGAATTCCTGGTGAAGTTGGATCAAAAATGATTTTGATTTATGATTTTGGGCGAAGGAAAATGGAACTCACAGAAACAATCATTGAAAATAACCTACCACATTCCATGTATTCATCTTATGATACCAACGGGATGAGTAATATTCAAAAAAACTATTTTGAATCTACAGGTGTCAATCAAACTAAATGGGTATCAAAAAATGAATTTATTCCTACAGGATTTGCTCTTAGATTAATGACCCTGATTATGCCAGGAGCATTTAAGAAACAAACCAAAAAATACATGTTAGATTTTAAAAATTTTGCAGAAAAAAACATCTCAGTTTCCAATGAGAAAAATTAAAATGATTTGGGATTTTAGAGGTCCACATTCAGAAAAAACAGCGCAACACCACGTGATTCATTTAAAAGAGTTTGCACAGAACAATAATTTAGAAGTGATTGCCATAGACGTACAAAATATTCATGACAATCACACCATTGCATTTATGGTTGTCACCGAAGACTTAGTACCTCATCTCCGACAAAGCTTGAAACCTCATCGCGGCCAATTGTATGAAGATTAATTTGCAAATGGAATCTCTCTCTACTTAGACATAATGGCAAATAAATAGAGTCTAAATTACTTTATCTAACTAAACTAAAATGCCCCAAATAGGTTCGTTCTTCCCCAGATTTTTTAACCAATTTAACTCGGTACCAATAATCAGTTTGAGGAAGTAACTCGCTGTCTATAGTTCCATCCCAACCTTGAGAAAAAATAAGGAACGACTTGATAAGCTTGCCATATCTATCAAAAATCTGCACCTCAGAATTTGAGGCATATTGTGACGACAATCCCTGAACATTCCAAAAATCATTATCACCATCTCCATTCGGTGTCATGAATTTAGGAAAACCAATAACCGAAAAATCAATAGATGTGACACCACAACCATTGATGTCCCTAACCCAAAGTGTATAATCACCATAACTTAAGTCACCAAAAAATGGTTCGTTTTGGAAAGGCCCATTCTCTCCAGAAATCGAATATTGATAACTACCAGAGCCTAAATTATTAGTGTTAATAGTCAAACTGTTATTCGTCGTTTCATCTGTAATTAATAAATCGGCACTAGTAATAGTGGCCACTGAAGATTCTATTACATTAACAACTTGGGGTAGTGATTCACATCCTGAAAAGGAAGTTGCCATTACCGTGAAGGCTCCCGAGTTATTGACGGTTAAGTTGGGTTGATCTGAAAGTATATTTCCAGACTGGTCCATCCAAACATACATATAGTTCCCCTGTGGGTTTTGAATATTTAATGTAACTGATTCTTCATAATCGCAAAGTATCACTTCAGAATCAACTTCAAATTGGGGTTGCGCTCTAACTCTTAAAATTAAATTAGGACTAATACCAAAACAGTCTCCATTATCTTCGCTTTCTACCCTCACGTAAAGCTCTTGATAAAAAGGCTCAATATTGGTATAATTGGAACTACCAAATATCTCATTCAATTCTAATTGGGCATCTTGAGCAGTCTCATAATAATGGACACTTAAATTTTGTCCGGTTGGAAATTGATCTAAAAACTGCTGCGTAACCGATGTCAAATCAAACGTTTCAAAGCCATCTCCACCTTCAGCATTACATTGTTCTATTTCCACAGAAAAACCTGAAGGAAAGGCAGTCGTTGAAACTTCCAAATTGACTGTTGCTATATCAAAACAACCATTAGCGTTTTCGACTCGAATAAAGACCTGACTTGCTGTTGTATTATTAAAAGGATAGGGAGCTATTTCATTTTCAGAATTCTCTGCATCACTATAAGTCAAGAAAAAGCTTGTAGAAATCCCCGATTGACCGTCAGTAACTTGACCTACGGTTTCTTCCAAATTAAAATCTGTAAACCCATCAGGACTAGAGTCTTCATCACAGTTTTTAAACGTTACCGGGGAGGTGATAACAGGGAAAGGGTAAATAGTTGCTGTCACGGGTTCTTTTTCACCATCCATACAACCGTCATATGAAGCCATGGCATAAAATGTGGTTGTTTGATTTAAAACAGGAGTATTAAAAGTTTCACCCGACCCTATTAAATTATCATTTTCATCAAACCACAAAACATCTCCTTCCGAAGCTTCAGCCGATAAAACAACACTTGATTGGCCACAACCATCGCTACTTTCAGTGCTAATGATATAGGGTATTGAAAGCTCGGTACTAGCTGAAAGATCTAAATCGGGGTCACCAGGCATACCGCCATATTCAACTATATAACCTTGAGAAACATAATCACCGCCACCACCACCTACAGCCAAATCATTCCATGAACCTGGAATACCAATACCTGGGGCCGTAACGTGAGCATAATCTTCTCCTTCTAAATCATTGGGCTCTCCAGTATTCCAATTGGCATAATTAGGTGTAGAACCATTAGGCCCACCATTCCAAAAAATAGTTCCTGCCTCGGGACCAGTCACCCATTTCCACACACCTTCAGATTCCTCATCGGTTCCTCCTATCCATCCATTCCCTGCCGCCTGCTCACCCGACAACTGAGCCTCATCCTCAGCCATAATAGTTACCAAATACCCCTGAAGACCATAATAAGTACTATTTTCTGCCTCAATTTTAGCCTGTGACCAAGAAATTCCAGGCGCTGAAATAAATTGATAATAGTGCCCTGTAGATGGTAAATAATTGGCATTCCCTAGAGTAAATGAAAAAGTTCGTGTCGTAGCAACTGTAATATTTGTTGTTTCAAAATGAACATCAAAAACAGCGGCAATCATTTCAGAAATAGCAACTTCCTGACCACCCACTCCTGTGAGCGTTAATTTACCCTGAACAACATCCCATGAGCTTACAATGTTTGGATGACTTCCTTCTAAGGATAGGACATCTTGACTAGAAGCATAATTCGTTGAAATCTGAATATACAACGCTTCAATTTCGCTGTCATCAGGATCTATTATACTAAAACTGTCAACTATGTTTACGGACTCTGAAGGGCAGTAAACTATATTTCCACTAGCTTCTAATACCGGAGGTACATTTTGAGCCCAAATAGAAAAATTGACAAAAATTACCGCAAAAAAAATATGTTTAATAATATTCAAGACGTTCTTTTGGAGAATTTGTAAAAACAAATTTACTGATAAGTTGAGTAATATGAGGATATATTACTAATTAAATCACAACTACTTTAAAACTTTTACTGGTCTACTTCTAATCATCTAAAATCGTTTGGTCCAGAACATAAATGAGCTTCTTAATTTTGTGTATTTTTTTCAGTTTATATTTTGTATCCAGTATACCGTAATAATCATAAAATAATTTTTCTCTAAAAATACCATTTGGAATATTACGATTTACTTTCCAGTCTTCATAGGCTGTAGGGTGGACCAAAACAGGAAGATGAAATTCAGTACCCTGTTCTATAATATACTTATACGTGTAGCTCTTTGCTTTCTTTGCTTTTTTAGGATCTATGTTTTTAAAAATATACTGTTTATATGGTGATTCTTGAATGAAAGTATCCCTCAAATTAATAAAATCATGATTTTGAATTCGGAACTTAACTGTATTTGAAATCTTTGCTTTGTCTGGTAAGACAATTTCAATTGAATCTGAATTAAAGAAGTCATTTTTTCTGAGAACAAAATTAAATCTCATACTATCATGAGCCATAAAATTCAGTTTAAATTTTAAGGTGTCAAGATTCTTTACTTCCAAGTAATAGTTATTTTTCTTTGAATTTGTTGCAATAAAAAAGCTTTCTTTTAGCTTAGTTTCTTCTTTTCCTATTTCAAAACTTTCATACTCCAAAATATAATCAAGTTCAAAGGTCATTTGTGCATTTACGGTCCCAAAAAATAGAATCAATAGTATTGTTAAAAATCGACCAACCATAAAATCAGCTATTTTCTTTAGTTATTTTGTTTTTCTCTTCAATCCACTTACCCATATATTTTGAACTTTGTAAAGTATGGTGTTGCAATAAAGCTCCAAGGAAATTTTTCTGACGATGCACGCCTAAGGCTTGTTCCAATTTATTCAGGTGATTCAATAATTCCTTTTCATGAGCATCTTTTTGAAATCTCTCTCTCAAAATATCAAATCCTTTTTGTTGGTTCGACTCCCAAATTTCTTTTGTTTCATATAAACTGATGGCTTGCTCTGAAAAAATGAAAGGATCATTTTCTACATTCCCATTAGGTTCTAAATCACCAAACATCCCTTCGGCTGCTATATCATTCATAGCACATGGCACTCCGTTAATCATGGCATCAATCAATTTACCTTTGAGGCCAGCTCCAAATGGTAAATACGCCAAACACACCCTATAAGTTTGCATAACAGATGGCAAATCATCAACATACCCTTTAATTATAAAACCCTCCTTCTCCTTATTCAATTGCTCTACTTTTTGAGAGGAATACGCCCCGTAAATATGAAGTTCTGTTTGCGGTAATTTTTTTCTGATTAAAGGCCAAATTTGATTTTTCAATAATAATACCGCTTGGTAATTGGGTTCATGTAAAAACGTCCCAACAGTAACAAAATGTTTTCTTTCTTCGTAGGTAGGAAGAATTCCATTAGTAAAATTTCCTTCCAATAAAAAAGGTAAATAATGTAAAATGGCTGGTGTTATTTTGAACTTTTCTTGCAAAAGTTCCATCTCATATTCAGAAATAATCAAGCTCAAGTCACACCTAAAAATACTAGCTATTTCCCTTTTTGCTGTATCATTATATAAATCACTTTCTTTAAAAGTTCTCCCTTCTTTATAAGCCTGTTGCCTACCTTTTCGTAAAAAATGGAGATCTTCAGTATCCAAAATCCGGATAGCCGTTGGACAAGCTTCAGCAACCCGCCATCCAAATTGTTCTTCGGTCAAAAAGCGATCAAACAACACCACCTTTGGCATAAGTTCGCCTACATACCTATCAAAAGAAGAATCGTTAAGTTCTATACGTTTTTCTTCAATCCCCAAACTATTTAAATCAAAGGCATTGGATGTTTTTGAAGTGGTTGTAGCAAAAATGATTTTGTAATTCTGGTCTAAGAAAAATTGAATTAATTGCATCATTCGACTACCGGCGGCAGAACTCTTAGGCTCGGGCCATACAAATCCAATAATCAATAATGTTCTCATGAAGATCTTATTCCGGCCTAGGCTCCAAGCTATAACCCATTCTTACTTGCTTAGCCCAATTATTCACAGATTCTATTTGTTCATCCGTTAATCTAGCTTCGGAATGTATCCACGTGTAGGATTCCAATGGCATTTCTTTTTCCTCAACCATTTCAATCAACTCTTCTAGCTTATGATCTTTTTTCTTTACAGAATAATCTGCCCACTTAGAAAAGTCTAGATGCTTTTTTCCGTCCTCTACATGTTCTGCCATCCAATAATTAACTGGTGTTATATTATTATACCAAGGGTATTGGGTAAAACTACTGTGACAATCATAACAAGTTTCTTTTAGAATGACTTTAACATCTTCAGGAGGCATGGTCTCTTTCAAAAAAGGCTCAATGGAAGCCAAGTCTCCATCGTTCTTTTCTGGACCAAAAAATTGAGCCACAATAAAAATGACCAATAACACTAAAAGGATTTTCTTTACAATTTTCATTTCTGTAGTTTTAATATCTAAAAATAGAAAAAACTTGTGACTAAGGAAGAATTTTACAAGGAATTAAATTATGTCAATCATTCTCGGGAAAAGCGTATCTATTATGCCCAAATGGTCATTGCCCAACCTGAATTAGTTCCTACTTTATTAGAAATTCTGTTTGATGTAAACGACAAGGTTTCTTGTCGCGCTGCTTGGGTTCTCGAATTTCTGTGCTCTGAAAATTTGGAAGCCCTGATTCCCTTTCTAGACACCTTTACTGAAAGCATGCATTTGGTTCATCAAGATTCTGCTGTAAGGCCTATAGCAAAAATATGTGAATTTTTGGCATCTGCCTATTTCTCAAAAGAACCAAATAAAATTCAAAAAGTTCTAACTGCCAGTCATAAAGAACGTATTATCGAGGTGTGTTTTGATTATATGATCAATGACGAAAAGATTGCCCCCAAAGCCTATTCCATGAACACGCTTTACCTTTTTGGATTGGAATACGACTGGATACATCCTGAATTGGCCTCCATCATTCAGAAGGATATTTACGGTCAAAGTGCCGGATATAAAGCACGCGGTAAAAAAATATTAAAAAAAATCAAAGCTTCTTAATTTGAGTAAGCACCTCATCACTTGTAACTAATAGTTGACTTTTTACCAATCTTTGGGTTAACTCTTTCCATTGGGAATTTTCTTGAAAAATAGACTTCAAAATGGGATAGGCCTCATCTTCCCTGTTATTATTGATCAAATTGATAGCATACCAATATTTCATTTCTAAATTTTCTGGATACATGTTTTGAGCCGCCTTATAATGTTCTTCTGCAGCTTGGGAATTCCCTTTTTCCATGGCTAAATCTCCTAACTCCATAAAATGATATGCTTTTTGCAGTTTCATTAATCTGTCCAACTCCGAAATGGGGTCTGGGTGATCCTCTACCCTTAAATCCATAATTTTATCTTCCCAAGAATTTCCAGAGGCTTTTCCTTTAAAAATCATAATAGCCACCGATTGACTTCCCCTGATATCGCCCTTTTCTCCCTCCGCTGCTTTCAAGGCAGCCAATATTCTTGTACTCAAATCTCCTTTGGTTGTGGCAAAAGCCTCTTTCATAGCTCCCCAAACAGTAGGTTTCAACATCATATTGGCCTGAACTGAAAAATTCTTTCCATTGGCATGTCCCGCTTCAGCAATACATAAAGATCCTGTGTGTGTGGCAACGCGCCCTTCGGTGTCCAAAAAGGCTACTTGCCTATACATTTCACCAGAATCGTTTGCCAACAAAGCATCCAAAGCCTGTTTGGGACTCAAACCTTGACTCATTAAGGTCAAGCCTTTTGGCCCATAACTGGGATTGACAAGCGATTGGGTAGCAACCACTCCAACTCCAGCTTCACCATAAATGGCTAAACTACCAACACTGAACCAATGGCTCTGAACAGCAACACCAATATCCCCCGTTACAGAATCCCTAGCAACAATAGAATAGGTATGGATATAAGGCTCAGACTTATCAAATGATTGAGCAAAAGTCATCATTGAAAATAGGTAGAAATAAAAAAGAAAAACAGGCTTCATAATCTCATATTTTTTTTGAATATAAGTTATTTCACGCAAACCAAAAACTTCCCCTTGAGGCTTCCACCTTCAAATCAAAAAGATTATCTTTGTGGCTTCAAAAAAACAGCTTAAAAACATGTCATTATCATCCTTGAATGCCATCTCTCCAATTGATGGTAGATACAGAAACAAAATTGAAGCATTAGCCTCTTATTTCTCTGAAGAAGCCCTTATTAAATACCGCGTCTATGTTGAGATAGAGTATTTTATCGCTCTTTGTGAGTTGCCTTTGCCACAATTAAAAGATTTCGATAACTCCTTATTTGATAAATTACGTGATATCTATAGGGATTTTTCTGAGGATGATGCCAAGAAAATCAAGGACATTGAAAGCGTTACCAATCACGATGTTAAGGCCGTTGAATATTTTATTAAGGAGCAATTTGATGCTTTAAACATTTCAAAATTCAAGGAATTCATCCACTTCGGATTGACATCTCAGGATATTAACAATACGGCCATTCCAGCCAGTATCCTCGAGGCAATGAATGACGTATATGTACCTGAGTTACATATTCTGATTAATAAATTAAAAGATTTGGCTACTGAGTGGGCTAATATCCCCATGCTTGCCAGAACCCACGGACAACCAGCTTCCCCTACTCGCTTAGGAAAGGAAATTGAGGTATTTGTAGTGAGACTGCAAGAACAAATTAATTTATTAAATGACATACCAAGTGCTGCTAAATTTGGAGGTGCCACAGGTAACTTTAATGCACACCAAGTGGCCTACCCAAGTATCGACTGGAAAAGCTTTGGTGCAGACTTTGTACAACGCTTAGGGTTACAGCATTCGTTTCCAACCACACAAATTGAGCATTATGATCACATGGCGGCCTTGTTTGATTGTTTGAAACGTATCAACACCATTATCATTGATTTAAATCGTGATATTTGGACCTACATTTCTATGGATTACTTCAAACAACAGATTAAAAAAGGTGAAGTAGGAAGTAGTGCAATGCCACACAAAGTAAACCCGATTGATTTTGAAAACTCAGAAGGAAACTTAGGTATTGCCAATGCTGTTTTTGAGCATTTGGCAGCTAAATTACCTATTTCACGTTTACAAAGAGATTTAACTGATAGTACCGTCTTAAGAAATGTGGGCGTTCCTTTTTCACATACCATCATTGGATTCAAAAGTACCTTAAAAGGACTTAGTAAATTATTGCTCAATGCTGAAAAATTTGCTGATGATTTAGAAAACAACTGGGCGGTAGTTGCGGAAGCTATTCAAACCATTTTGAGAAGAGAAGGCTATCCTAACCCATATGAAGCCTTGAAAGGCCTTACAAGAACCAACGAAAAAATCACCAAAAATTCCATTTCAGAATTTATTGATACCTTAGAAGTCTCAAGTGAAATTAAAACGGAACTAAAATCCATTTCACCTTCTAACTATACTGGGATATAATTGATGCTAACTGACAAACAAACCTTAATACTTACAGCTATTATTGCTTTAGGTTTTTCGGTTACTGGAATATTTGGAATCTTGGATAATTATGCGATAATCATTACGCTCATTATCCTGATTATAATATTTCTAATTAATTTCTATATCACACTGAAAAAACCAAATGAGGAGGAAGAAGATACTTCTCTTTAAAATAACAAAAGCCCATCCAATTGGATGGGCTTTTTTATTAACATATAAACTTCAAATATTTCCTATTTGAAAAAATCCATAACTCCTTGCATTTGTCCTTGGTCTACATCTGCTTGTCTCAGAGCATCTACCAAAGCCACCATTTTTTGCGGACTCATATCATCTCCTAAAACACGTAAGACTCCAAATCCTAAATCTGGCGAACTTCCAAAAAGGATAAATTCATCGGCTTCATCATCGTCTCCCAAATATTTAAAAACAACTTTCCCTCCTTTATCATTAAACTCCACTAAATCATTATATTTTGGGTCATTAAGGATAGAACTCACCTTAGAAAGCTGTGTGTTATAATCAGTTAAATCAATGCTATCCTTAATTTTATAGCCTAAAAAATTCAACCTATTAATGGACTCGAAGGCTTCCTTTTGCTCTGGAGTCAATTCAGTTTTTTTGAAATCTACAATACTTGTTGGAATATCTACTGAGGTAAAATTGGGTGTTTCCTGGTTATCCACAAAGTAAGTTTGCAAGGTTTCACCCTGGTTGCAGCCAACCAGCAGCACCAGGGTGAATATCATTGCTAATAGTTTTATTGATTGGCTCATAGCAATTATTTTTTCTTGTTGTTATCTTCCAAATGTTCTCCTCCAGGGATGTTCATTTGTTGGGTCAATTTAGAGATTTGGTTCAAGTCAATATTTCCAGTTAAAGAAATGACTACGGTTTCTATCTCACGCTTTTTCCCATTGATATTGATATCAGCATCTTTAGTAATTCCATTCAAACCATCAACAAACATGAGCAATTCACTAACATGGTCTTCGTCTTTGCCTTCCTTGACAAAAAACTTCATTTCTACACCATCATCTTTTACTACCATTAGCTCTTCTAGGGAACCTAACTTTCCTTTCACCCATTTAGTAATGTCTGATGAAATGGTTTGATTGGCGGTAACAATAGTCTTAAAGCTTGTGATGCTATTGACCATATCCAAATAGGATTGCGCTTCTGGATCGTCTGTATTAATATTCATTTTAGCCAACATTTGGAACATTTTTGGTTTTATGGACACATAGGTCACATCAGTACTATTGCTGTATTTATCAAAAATATCTTGGGCGTTGGATGTTAATGGTAATAACATAATTGCCATTAAAAAAAGGATCATTTTGGTTTTCATTGTTTTCAATTTTAAATTTTTCAAAAAGGTTTTTTCATTCAATTATTTAAAAATTAGGCTTCTGGTATTTTCAATTTCATTTAGGTACCCCACTTTTTCAATACCGGTTTCATAACCGTTTAAGTAGTTGATTTTTTGGGCGCCTTTATTGAAGCTTGATGATATCATTTCCAATGATTTCACTACCTCATTGTAAGCCATCTCTGGGTCATCATAAGTTCCATAGTCTTCCTGTTGGTTGACGTCTGTCTTAAAATAAAACCCAATTAAAAGAACCGCTACAGCTGCGACAGAAATCCATTGAAAATAATAGGATCGTTTCGTCTTGGTGTTTAATGGAACGTCTTTGGTAAACTGTTCTTTTTCACTTACCGTAAAATACGTAAACAAAGGTTTGTAAACTTCTAGATGAGGTGCAACATTCTCCTGTGAAAAATAGTGTTTAAGCTGCTGTTCTTCTTGAAGTGTTGTCTCTCCGTTCTCGTACTTTTCAAGTAACTTTTCTATCTTATTTAATACCATAATTATGAGTATTAGTTAATTTTTCTCGTATTGTTTTTCTAGCTCTTGAGAGCGCTACTCTTATTGCTGTCTGATTCATGTCAAGCATTTCTGCTATTTCGTCATAATCATACTGCTCTATATCCCGTAGTTGGATGATCATTCGTTGCTGCTCTGGCAACTCTTGAATTATTTTCCCCACCCAACCTAAACTATCATTAAGTTCTATTTGCTTTTGTAATGAAGCATGTTCGTCTTTATAGTTACTATGAACAAGCTTTAAATTTTGAGCTTGTTTTGATTTCAATTTATCCAAACAAAAATTCTTGGTCATAGTCATCGAAAAGGCTTCCACATTATTGTATTCAGCAATTTTCGATTTGTTATTCCATAATTTCAAAAGAACCTCCTGTGTGGCATCTTCTGCCTCTTCCGTAGAGACCAACAATCTCTTCGCAAGTCGAAATACCTTATCCTTGAAAGGCATCACCGTATTTAAAAATTCTTTTTGGTTCATTTTGTGGTTGGTTTAAATAGCTTTTTTATTGCTATTCATCTTTACGACGAACAAGGATTCTTTTTGTTACAAAAATTTTTAATCCCAATACAAAGTAGCTATTTTTAAGGAATATAAAAGTTATAAAAGCTATGAAACCCCTACGATTTATTATACTCAACCTGTTGGTTTTATGCACTCTAAACTCCTGCTTTGAGGATTTGGATGACAACCCAGCAACCGATCAAGATATCAAAGATTTTGTGTACCGAGCCATGTTCGAGTGGTATATTTATAAAGATGAAATGCCACAATTACAAACCAACCGAGCTGAGTCTAGTGACTATGACTCTTATTTAAATAGTTTTAGTTCTCCTGACAACCTTTTTGAAAGTTTGATTTATGAAAGGCAAACTATTGATAGGTTTAGTGCGATAACAGATGATTATTTTGCCTTAGAACAACAGCTTAATGGTACCTCCTATCACAATGGTATGGAGTATGGCCTTTTTAGGTTTTCATCTACAGATACTGATGTGTATGGTTACGTACGTTATATTTTACCTAGCACCGATGCTGAAAATAAAGGATTGGTTAGAGGCGATATATTTCATTCAGTTAATGGTACACAACTCACCATTAACAATTATAGAACCTTATTGGGCACTAATTCTTATACTATTGCTCTTGGCTCTTATGATGACAATGGCACACCAAATGACGTAACTGATGATTTTATATCAGATATAAATCAGCAAATTCAGCTAACCAAAGTACCCTACACCGAAAATCCTGTTTATGACTTTGACGTTTTTAATATTGGAGGTGAACAGGTAGGCTATCTCATGTATAACGGATTTACGGGAGACTTCAACAACCAATTGAATGACGTATTTGGTTATTTTTCGTCAAACGGTGTTCAAAAACTAGTTTTAGATTTAAGGTATAACCCAGGTGGTTCTGTAAATTCTGCCAGACTTTTGGGAAGCATGATTACCGGCCAGTTCAATGGGGCTGCTTTTTCAAGCTTAAATTATAATGATCAAAAACAAAATTTTAATTCTACCTACAATTTCACGAGTAGTTTTAATGGAACATCTATCAATAGTTTGAATCTGAATAAAGTCTATGTTATTGCTACAGGAAGTAGCGCTTCTGCTAGTGAAATGGTTATTAATAGTTTAAGCTCCTATATTGAAGTTGTGCATATTGGAAAAAATACCGTAGGAAAATCGCAGGCTTCCAGCATAATTTATGACTCACCAGATTATGGGCGTCAAAATGTTAATCCAACCCACACCTATGCATTATTGCCTTTAATCGCCATTACAAGAAATGCTGAGGGATTGGCAGTACCTAACAGTGGTCTTGTACCAGATGTGGAAATTGGTGAAAAAGTAAATGATTTAGGAAGTATCGGAAACCCAACAGAACCGTTATTGGCAGCCGCTCTCCAAGTTATAGAAAATGGCGGGCGACAAGCCGCATTAACAAGTAAAGGTCATGAGATTATTGGTGATAATCATGATTTAGAACCGAATTCCCAAATAATGATTGCTGATTAAAAAAAAGCCGCTTTGAGCGGCTTTTTTATTTTAACTAAGTTCAATGGTATTAATTAAAGTAAACCTTTGATGCAATCAGTCCTACCTCAATAGTGTTGGCTAATGAATTATCAGTCAAATCAAAAACCAATAAATCACTTAAAGAAGCAAAATCCTTAGCATCTGTAACAAATAAATGGGTTCCATTGACATTCAATCCATAAGGTGTTGTCCCAGATAAGTTAATGATAGCTGAAGTTGGTAATGACGTTGATGCTTCAGACATTTCAAAAACTTGATTGTTTAATTGGTAATAAATATAACCTTGGCTGTATGCCATTAAATTTGGGTGAAAGCCTTCAGCAAATGCTATTTCTGATACAACACTATTGTTTGATGGGTCAATTGTAGTGATAGCTCCAGGAGTATCCCCAATAGGAGTCCAATTAGCATCATAAATAGTAGCGCCCTCAGACAAAACAACCAATTGCCCAGATCCATTAACAAACATTTCATCTGGATTGTCTGCTACTTCAATAGTCTCTATAGAATTGTCCGTGGTATTGATTACCGAAATAATATTGTTGGTGCTATAACCTCCCTTGTGGGACACAAACAATTTATCCCCAATGGCCAAAATTTGTTCAGGACCTTCACCTACAGGAATACTTTCTTGAACTGTATTACTTGATAAATCAATAACTGCGACAAAATCATCATCAGCAACAAATCCATCTCCCCAATTGGTTACATACCCTTTTCCATTGGAAACAGCCATATATCTTGGCAAACTCAAACCATTAGTAATCGTAGCTTCTCTTTCAAAAGAATACCTGTCAACCACATTAATCGTATTATTATCTGTTACAATATATCCTTTTCCACCCAGAAAAGCCATTGATTGCACATAAGTTCCTAATTCATCACTATTAATATTGAAGAAAATGTTGTTTTCAACTTCCGTGAAATCAGATGAAATATAAGACACCGATCCAGAAATGGAACCGCCTTCTGCCAAGACTAGCATTCCATTTTCATAAGTCCCGGATGGATTCTCTATAGGCGTAATGTTGTCGTCATCGCTACAGGAGAAAACAAACAATCCTAATGAAAGGAGTAACATGATAGATTTGAAATAGTTTTTCATAGTTTAAAAATTAAAATTTAAATAAAAGTTATAATTTATTCCAGGCATGTAGCGGTTTGCCACACTCTGGTATGTCTCGTTTAAGATATTCTTTACCTGTACTCCCAATTGAATTGGAAATGGCTTGTGAAATTGATATTCTACCCCTAAATTATTTATAAAATAATCCTCCAATATGTATCTTGGATTGTTATCCGAGAAAATAAAAACCTCTCCCGTATACATACTTTGCCAATACATAGACCATTGACGGAATTGATAACTTACGATTCCTGCTCCTTTATGATAAGGGACATAGGTAAGTTGTTTTTCAGTTTCTTGATTTTCTGACTTGGTATAAGAATAAGAAGCATTCAGTCCAATATGATGATCACCAATTTGTTTTGAAAATTGAAGTTGCGTTTCCAAACCATAGGTTAGGACATGATCTGTGTTAACCGGATTCCATAATGAACCAGAAGGCAGCCACCGAATCATGTCAGTAATATCATTATAGAATCCTAACAAGGAGACTTTAACATCTCCAAACTGAAATTCATTTCCCAATTCAAATTGGTAGGCCATTTCAGGTTTCAAAGTCACATTACCGCTTCCTGCCCAATACAAATCATTATAAGTAGGAATTCTAAAATTTTTAGAGCCATTTAATTTTAAGGTGTACCAAGAGTTGAATTTATACCTTAACCCCAAATTATATAACAACGGACTTTCATAATTCTCGGTTATTTCCTGTCTAAGGCTAGCTTCATAAATTAACTTTTTAAGTTGCTGTTTAAACAATAGGCTGAATCCTGAAATGGTACGTTTGGTTTCATTGATGCTAGACCCTTCCCCCGCGGTATGAGTGATATCTGCCATTCCCTGAAGGTAGGCTCCAGCAAAGATGCGATATCCCAATTGGTATTTACCAACAACTGTGTTGGCTTCTCCAAAAGTATAATTATCAAGTCCTGTATTAGAAAAATATTTATACCTCTCGGTTAAGTAAGCCAATTTTAAATTAGAAGAAACCTTGCCATAGGTTCCCTCCCATTCAAGCAATTGTCTGGTATTAATATCTTGATATTTGGTAGGCGTCTCAGTAGGAGAAATTAAAGAGAAGTGACGCTCTCCATCATAGGAATACCCATAATACTTAATGAGGTTATTGGCATTTATTTTATATCCAATATTGGCCGACATTCCCAGATTATAAAAGCTACCATTTTGGTTCCTCCCTAGTCTAGTAGGCACCTCATAATCATTTTCAGAATGGGAATATGATGTTGATATGTTTACACTTAACTTGTCGTTTGAAAACCTCCCTGTATAGTTTACATCTTGGGTATCATAACTTCCAAGGCGAGTGAAAAAGCTATTTTCAAATCCGGCATCAAACTGAACGGAATTATTCAAATGGATGCTACCTCCTATCGCTCCACTGCCGTAGAGCACACTTCCACCACCACTCCTAATTCCAACTTCATCAAAATTTCTAATATTGACCGTATTGAAATCAGTTTGCCCATTGAACTGAGAATTAATATTGATTCCATTCCAAACCACAGCCGTTTGTTGCGCTGTAGAACCCCTAAAAGAAGGAGATGATACCATTCCCAATCCATTTTCCTTAAAATGGATGGCGGAATTAAGACTTAATAATTCTGTCAAGGAAGCTCCACTTCTTGTTATGGAACTATCTGCAAGGGTTACTAGAGTTTGGGAATTGGAAAATTCCTTTAGATTTTTGTCGGCCAAAACAATAACCTCATCCAAATTTTGGATAGAATCAGTTAGGGTTTGTGATGAGACCAAACCTGAAAAAAACAAACAACAAAAGACAATATAAACCTGCTTCATTTCCCCTAAGCTTTTTACCCGAAAGCTTAAATTATTTAGTTTTGAAATTGGCAGGTCTCCTGACTTGCGTCTTTGTGCATCGCCTTCCCGTCTTTACAGACAGTGACATTTTGAAGTGTTGTACAAAGCTTGATAGCTTACAGTTGCGGGAACAGTCCTGGATTTACACCAGATTCCCTATTAATCCCCTAATGGGAACCAAAATTCGATGCAAAGATACTTATTAACTTTCTATAGCAATACAGAAAACTAATTTTTCTTATTCATTTTGATGAGCAAATAAATTAATCCAACCAAAAAATGCAGTATAATAATTCCCGCTACTAGATATATTGTTACATTTGAACCGTCTCTCATAACTTAAAGTTTAAACAAACTTATGATAAGATCAAGAATTTATCTGTCACTTAGGTTACCTATCCTTTTACTATTTATTTCCATTTTTTGGAGTTGCAAGGAAGACAAGAAAGCAGAAAAAATAGAACCTCTTAAAAATGAAACAGTAGACAGCTTAAGTTTTGCTATAGGGTTTCAAATCAAAAATTATGAGCAATATAAAGTGTTGGAAATATACAATCCGTGGCCCAAGGCTGAGCAGTCCTATAAATATGCCTTAATCCCTGAAGAAAACCTTGCTACCATTACCTTAAACAAGGATGAATATGATGCCATCCTGACCACTCCCATAAAAAAAATAGTGGTTACCTCCACGACCCATATTCCTTCTCTAGAATTATTGGATGAAGTTGAGTCTTTAGTTGGTTTTCCTGGATCTACCTATATTTCATCAATAAATACCAGAAAACGAATTGATGAAGGAATGATTAGAGAATTGGGCAAAAATGAAGGCATCAATACCGAAGTCCTATTGGAGCTAAGGCCTGAAGTGGTTGTAGGATTTGGAATTGATGGCAATAATCGCACATTTGAAACGATAAAAAAATCAGGGATTCCGGTTATTTACAATGGTGATTGGATAGAAACCTCCCCTTTGGCAAAAGCAGAATGGATCAAGTTTTTTGGAGCTTTATATCAAAAGGAAGCCATGGCAGACTCGATTTTTAACAAAATAAAATCGGAGTATTATAAGGCTAAAACCTTAGCATCCAATATTAAAAACAGACCCACTATTTTAAGTGGCGCTTTGGAAAAAGATGTGTGGTACCTACCAAGTGGCACTAGCCCCGAAGCTCAACTTATGAAGGATGCCAATGTGGATTATCTTTGGAGTGAAGTTTCCAGTGCAGGAAGTTTGGCCTTAAGCTTTGAGGCTGTTTTCTCAAAAGCTCAGAATGCAGACATCTGGTTAAGTCCATCATATTACAATTCTATGGAAGCTCTAAAAAATGCCAATGAGCACTACACCCAGTTCAAGGCTTTTCAGAATAATACCATTTACTCCTTTGCCAATACATTGGGACCAACAGGGGGCGTCACCTATTACGAAGAAGGATTTGCCAGACCTGATTTGGTATTAAAGGATATTATAAAAATTTGCCATCCAGATATGTTGATAGATTACCAACCTCATTTTTTTAAAAAATTGAAATAATTTGTCAGATTCAAAGTCATATAAACTTCCTTTTGTACTGCTATCCTTTCTGCTGATAGTCTGTTTTTTGGGAAACATCAGTCTAGGATCTGTTTACATTCCTATACCAGATGTTTTTAAAGGCCTGTTTGGAAGTATTGCTAATGAATCTTGGTCTTATATCATTTTAAATTATAGACTTCCAAAAGCCTTAACTGCCATATTAGTTGGATCTGGACTGGGAATTTCTGGTCTTCTCATGCAAACACTATTTAGAAATCCGTTAGCTGGTCCTTTTGTACTGGGAATCAGTTCAGGAGCAAGTTTGGGAGTTGCTATCATTATCTTGGGAGCAGGAGTCTCTGGAGGTTTCTTAACAGGGATGCTCATCTCAAAGTGGAGTTTGGTTGTTGCGGCAAGTTTGGGGAGTTTTTTGGTTTTATTGGCCGTATTGGCTGTTTCCTCCAAAGTTAGGGATACTATGGCCATACTTATTATCGGGTTGATGTTTGGAAGTATTACCTCTGCGGTTGTAAGTGTCCTTTCCTATTTTAGTTCGGCCCAAAAACTGCAGCAGTATATTTTTTGGGGATTTGGAAGTCTTGGAAATCTATCTTGGAGAGAATTAGCCATTTTCTTTATCATTTACATTTTTGGAATCTTCCTAAGTATTCTGTCCATAAAAGCTTTAAACACACTTCTTTTAGGAGAAAACTACGCCAAGAGTCTAGGACTCAATATGAAAAGAAGTCGATTGATTATCATTCTCGCAACCAGCTTTTTGGCTGGAACTATAACAGCATTTGCCGGACCGATTGCTTTTATCGGATTAGCTATTCCACATTTAACAAGACAGATTTTTACAACAGCAAATCATAAAGTCTTACTTCCTGCCGTTTTTCTTTTTGGTGGAATATTGATGCTTATTTGCGATAGTATTGCCCAACTACCCAATAGTGATTACACCTTACCTATCAATGCCATTACCTCAATTATTGGGGCCCCGGTGGTTATTTGGTTACTAGTAAGAAAACGTAAAATGGTTTTTTAAGTTCTATATTAATGCTATGAAAACCTATCTTGCTACTTTAATATTTTCCATATTTTTGGTTTCGTGTACTAGGAACAGAAGTACAATTGAACTTGAAAATCATTTTAGCAACAGACAGATTAAGGATTTAAATAAGCTAACTAGTTTTTTCACTAAAGAATACCTGAAAAGCAATCCTGAAAATTTTGAAACATCTTTCAAGGATATGTTTAAACTAGTATATTTGAATGGTATTGATACCTTAATTAATCAAATTGATTATCAAAAACAAAAACAACTATATCAAAACATCCCAAAAACTTTTAAAGACATTTGGATGGTTCATTTTGTGAGTAAAGACAACCCTTACGAATTGATGGCTCCAAGAATTCCAAGCAGTTTTTATGCCTACTTTCAAGATCTTAGTTTGAATAATAAATTTGCTAAAGTTTTGTTCCCCCGTTTTGAGTTGAGTGGAGAATTTTATGATTTTTATTTTGCAAACTACGTTGCAAAAAATTTTGAAGCTATAAACTATCAAGACTTCAACAATCAAGTGATAATTTCCTTGTATTATATTTCTCTGGTTGATGATAATTTAAGAGATGAAAATCTCAGAAAGAAAATATTAGAAAGGCAAAGAAAGATTAAAGAACAATTTTTATTGGAATGATTAAGGCTAAAAAAGATATCATTTTAAAGACAGAAAATCTTTCTATTGGATATGAATCCAAAAAGGGGACCAATGTTATTGCTTCCAATATTAATATCTCGTTAGAAAAGGGACAATTGGTTGGATTGGTTGGAGCAAATGGCATTGGAAAATCAACCTTGTTACGAACACTAACTCAGGTACAAAATCCTATAGAAGGACATATTCTATTGAATGGAAAGCATATTGAATCTTTTACCAACCTTCAATTAGCACAAACCTTGAGTCTAGTATTGACTGAAAAAATGGCGTCCAAAAACTTATCGGTTTTTGAATTAATCGCGCTAGGAAGACAACCCTATACCAACTGGATTGGAAGCCTATCTACTCAAGATCTAGACATCATCCATCAAGCCATGGCTTCCACCAACATTGTTTCCTTAAAAGACAAGAAGTGTTATGAATTGAGCGATGGTCAACTTCAAAAGGCCATGATCTCAAGAGCCTTGGCTCAAGATACCGACCTCATCGTTTTGGATGAACCAACTACTCATCTGGACATGTACCACAAGGCGTACATTTTAAAATTACTTCAAAACCTGACCAAGGAAACAGGAAAAACCATTCTATTTTCCTCCCATGAAATTGATTTGGCCATTCAATTATGTGATAAATTAATCGTAATGATCAAAGACAGTGTTTACTCTGATTCCCCTTGCAATTTAATTACGAAAGGAATTTTTGAAAGTCTTTTCCCTGAGGACCTTATTAAATTTGACAACCAAACAGGCAGCTTTAGGGTTAATAAATAAAATTGCTACAGGAATAAAAATTCATTATATTTAAGAGTCTAATAAACAGCTCCTTACCTTCAACACCATGAACTAGTGCTTTTTGATTGGTTATAACTAACAAAACCTAGAATCATGAAAACCAAGTTAGACTTTTTAATCTTTTCCCTTTTTACAATCACATTGTTCATTTTTCCATTGGAAAAAAAGGTATCTGAATTTGATTACTCCAAAAAAGCTGGAATGAATCCCATTAGTTGTACATCAACAAAATTTCTATTGGCCGATGTGGATACAACCAAACAAATTGCTCCTCTTTTCGATAATATTGGCTCCCATAGTTTTAAAGTAAGTACCAAAAATCCATTAGCTCAAAAGTTCTTTGATCAAGGACTAAGACTAACTTATGGATTCAACCATGCAGAAGCTCATAGGTCATTTATGGAAGCGTCTAGATTAGATCCCAATTTAGCCATGGCTTATTGGGGGCAAGCCTATGTTTTAGGGCCTAACATTAATGACCCCGCACCGGATGATGAAAGAAAAAAATCTTACAACGAAGCCATCCAAAAAGCACTGTCTCATTTGGAAGGGACTTCAAAAAAAGAAACCGATTTAATTCAAGCTTTAGCACACAGATATTCTGAGGATTTATCAAGGGAAACCCCCGAATTGAACTTAAGTTATATGGAGGCTATGACAAAAGTGGCTAAAAAATATGACAAGGACCCCGATGTGTTAACCTTATATGCCGCTTCCGTTATGAACACAGTTCCTTGGAATTATTGGGATAAAGATGGAAACCCATCTCCCAATATCCCAGAAGCTAAAAAAGCACTTGAAAAAGCAATAGAAATGGATGTAAATAATCCTGGTGCCCACCATTATTATATTCATATGGTTGAACTTCCCAATCCAGATTTGGCAGTTCCAAGTGCTGAAAAATTGGCTACCCTCATGCCCGCCGCTGGTCATATTGTGCATATGCCTTCACACATTTTCATTAGGGTTGGAAGGTATAAAGATGCTGTTGAGGCTAATCAAAAAGCCATCCTAGCTGATGAGGATTATATATCCCAATGTTATTCTCAAGGCATGTACCCTTTAGGTTATTACCCCCATAACATTCATTTTTTATGGTCTGCTTCCAGTTTATTGGGCGACAGTAAAACCGCTATAGAAGCAGCCAAAAAAACAGCCGAAAAGGTACCTATGGGAGAAATGAAAGACCTTCATTTTTTACAAAACTTTGCTTCTACACCACTTTTGGCCTATACCCGATTTGGCAAATGGAATGACATCCTTACCTATCCCAAGCCCAATGATGATTTGAAACATTTAAAACTTATTTGGCATTATGCACGCGGTATTGCCTTTACCAGAAAAAGCAATTTAAAAGAAGCTCAAGAAGAATTGGATGCCATTAAATTTTACACCACAGATCCTGATATGGAAACCAATATGGCTACAGGATTTGACAATGGTAATACCTTGGCTAGATTAGCCTATGAAATTGTTGCAGGAGAGATGGCTGCAAAAAGAAATGATATTGAAAAAGCTATTTCCCATTTGGAAAAGGCTGTAGATATTGAAGATCATCTTATTTATAACGAACCTTCTGCCTGGCACATTCCTCCAAGACAAAATTTAGGAGCTGTTCTACTTAAGGCTCAAAAATATGCTGAAGCGGAAGCCGTTTACAAAAAAGATTTAGAAAATCTTCGTCAAAACGGATGGTCCTTGATGGGTTTGCATCAAAGTTTGGTTGCTCAAGGAAAGACCAACGAAGCTCAAAAAGTAAAAACCGAGTATGATTTAGCTTGGAAATATGCAGATATCGATGTTCAAAGTTCCATCTATTAAAAAGTTAAATCAGTAGATTGATAGATTTCCTCATTTACTACTTATCATTTATCTTTGAATAAACTCCAAAAAATAAATGAACGAAGTCATTATTGCTATTATTTCCATTCTAATAGGCGGCGGAATTGGAACTTACCTCGGAATTACAATCAGCAAACTAAAATCCAAAGGAGATATTAGTACGCTTGAAGAACGTCAAAATTTACTTCAGCAGAATATCTTAGACCTCAAAGAAACCATTCAACGTATAGAAGAAGACCGTGAATCGATAAGAGCTGAAAAGGATCATCTCAATTCTGAATTGACTAGAAAACAAACAGAATTTGAAAATCTGCAACAAAAAAACCAAGAGCAAAAACAAGAGGTTGAAAAGTTACAAGAGAAATTCACCAAAGAGTTTGAGAATTTAGCCAATAAAATATTGGATGAAAAATCTTCAAAATTCACCAAACAAAATAAAGAACATCTAGAAGTACTTCTTAATCCATTACAAGAAAAAATAAAGGGATTTGAAAAACGAGTTGAGGATACAAACAAGGAAAGTATTGGGCGCCATAGCGAATTAAAGGAGCAAATAAAAACCTTGGCCGAATTAAATCAACAAATGAGCAAGGACGCTGATAATTTGACAAAGGCTCTTAAAGGCGACAGCAAAATGCAAGGGAATTGGGGCGAATTAATTCTAACACGAATTCTTGAAAAATCAGGTCTTGAGAAAGACCGGGAATATACGGTTCAAGATAGCCACAATACAGAAGATGGCAAACGTCTACAAACCGATGTCTTGATTCACCTACCCGATGGCAAGAAAATGATTATTGATAGTAAAGTATCACTAGTTCATTTTGAACGCTTTGTTTCTGAAGAAGATGAAGAGCAAAAACAAGTGCATTTAAAACAACATATAGCTTCCATAAAAAGGCACGTAGAACAGTTAAGCGCCAAAAACTATCAATATTTAATTGAGGAAAGCCCCGATACGGTATTTATGTTCATCCCTATTGAACCTGCTTTTGCCATTGCTTCTGCCCATGAACCCAATTTGTATGAACAAGCATTTGATCGTCAAGTCATCATAGTGACGCCTGCTACCCTTTTGGCTGCATTGCGCTTGGTTGACAACCTATGGCAAAATGATAGACAAAGACAGAACGCTCTGGAAATAGCAACCGAAGCAGGAAACCTCTATGATAGCTTCACTAATTTAACCGATGAATTGATTAAGGTTGGTAAGCAAATAGGTACAGTGCAAACTTCGTATGAAGGTGCCATGAAAAAATTAACTGGAAGAGGAAATTTGATTAGGCGTGTAGAAAAATTGAAAAAATTAGGAGCCAAGGCCAGTAAAAATTTAAACGAAAACTTACTAAAAAGAGCCGAAGAAGACGATGAGTAAACACGATTTTAAGACAGTAGATTCCTCAAAAATTTCCATTTCTGAGCTGATGCAACCATCTCATTCCAATTTTGGAGGAAAAATTCATGGTGGATACATTTTAAATTTAATGGACCAAATTGCATTTGCTTGCGCCTCCAAGCATTCTGAAACTTATTGTGTAACTGCTTCCGTAGATACTGTAGATTTCTTAAATCCGATTGAAATAGGTGAATTGGTGACCATGAAAGCTTCTTTAAATTTTGTTGGGAAGACTTCTATGGTTGTAGGAATTAGGGTAGAGTCTGAAAATATTAGAACTGGGGAGGTGAAACATTGCAACTCCTCCTACTTTACCATGGTAGCTAAAGATGATCACGGCAACACCATAAAGGTTCCAGGACTCATATTGAATGATGAAAATGAAATCAAAAGATTCTTAAAAGCCATAAAAAGAAAAGAAACGAAAAAACATCGTACTGAAGAATTTAACAGCGAATCTTTCTCTTTAAACAATTACTTAGATCATCTTAAAGGCTATAATATTAAGATCGATTTGAAGGGCTAAACTCCCGAACCACATTCCTAAATAAAGGAATATATTTGATTATTCCATAAAAAAGGAATATATTTGATTATTCCACAAAAAAGGAATGTAGGATGATTGGAGTCATAACAGGAGATATCGTCAATTCAACCAAACTGCAAGACCCTAGTATTTGGTTATCCCCCCTGCGAGCTGCTTTACAGCAAATAACTTTGAATGAGGCTACCTGGGAAGTTTATAGAGGAGATAGTTTTCAACTCGAAATCAAGGATTATTTCCAATGCTTTGAGCATGCTGTTTATATAAAGGCATGCATCAAGTCTATTAAGGATTTAGATGTAAGATTGTCTATTGGCATAGGAGAAAAGTCATTTGAAGGTCAAACCGTAACGGAATCTAATGGTGAAGCATTTCAATTTTCAGGCGAAACATTAGAAACTCTTAAACGTGATAAATTAAACCTAAAAATCAAGACCTCAGATTTAGAATTGGATCAAGAACTCAACTTATACTTTAAATTGATTTCATTGACGATGGATCATTGGACACCCAATTCTGCGGAAATTGTCAAACTCTATTTGGAAAACAAGAATAAAATTCAAAAAGAACTAGCAGAAATCATTGGCATTAGCCAAGATGCCGTAAGCAAACGCATGAAACGCGCCAATTTGGAAGAAGTTTTAGAAATCGATCAAATGTATCGGAAAAAAATAAGTAAATTAAACTCATGATTCTGTTAATAAAACTACTGTTAGCTCATATCATAGGTGATTTTATTTTACAGCCTAAAAAATGGGTAAAAGACAAAGAGAAACATAAGCTCAAATCCAGATATTTATATCTTCATATTGCCATTCATCTTATACTTTTATTCCTTATTACCTGGGATTTAACTCTTTGGCTTTTGTTACTCTCCATCGCATTCTCTCATGGCATCATTGATGCCTTAAAACTCTCTTTTCAAAAGAAAAAGAACAAAAGGAAATGGTTCTTCATGGATCAGCTTCTTCATATAGCAGTTATAGTTGTTGGATTTATAATAGTTAAACCTGAAATTTTAAAAAGTTCCCTACTCACAGAAGTTATTGGTAGTTCTTCACTTTTAATTTTAACTTGTTTAATATTCCTTACACAACCTGTTTCCATAATCATGCAGGTTATTTTCAGCAAATGGGACATTCCCAAATTGACCAAAGGCAATGAATCTTTACAAGATGCTGGAAAATACATTGGTATTTTAGAACGGCTTTTGGTTTTTGTATTTATTATTACTGACCATTGGGAGGCTGTAGGTTTTTTGATTACCGCCAAATCGGTATTTAGGTTTGGTGATCTCAAAGAAAGTAAGGAAAGGAAACTTACGGAGTATATTTTAATAGGCACTCTTATTAGTTTTGGGATTGCCATCTTAATTGGCCTCTTTTTCAAATTTATGTTGCCTTTTGTGCTTTCATAACTAACATATGTTTTGAAATGAATCTTTTTACCTACATAAAAAAGGGACTGCTTTGCCTTACTCTGCTTTCAGTTTCACTTCTGTATTCCCAGAACCCCAACCAAAAAAAAGATTCCATAATCACTACGGATACCATCAAAGTAAAAAAGGACAACCTTATTGAATTTGTAGAGGAAAAGAAGGACGACAATAAATTCAATAAACTTTTATACAAGTATTTAGTTAGAAATCCAGAAACTCAAAAAGACAAAGAAACAGTGAAAATGATGTTAGATCACCAATCTTCAATCAAAAGCATGGAGGGCAAATACATCAGAAAAATTCATATCATAAGCCAAGATCCATTTGGGCATTCTATAAGAGATACGACTGTACAACCACAGAAGTTTTTGGAAAAAGCAGGAAATGCTCTCCATGTAAAAACCAAGGAATTTGTCCTTAAAAATTACATGCTTCAAAAAGAAGGAGATGCCATAGATTCACTAAAAATAGTGGAATCTGAGCGTCTTATGAGAAGCCAAAGATTCATAAGGCGAGTTAGAATTGACCTGCAACCAATTGAAACCTCACCAGACAGTGTTGATGTGTATATATATTCTTTAGATTCTTGGAGTTTAATTCCAAGTGGTTCTTATTCAAATTCTAAAGTAGAGGTTCGGTTAAGGGAGCGAAATTTTATGGGGTGGGGACATGAATTTGATAATCGATATGAACAAAATTTTGACAATAACAGGAATACGTTTCAAACTAGATATCGCATTTATAACATCCAAAGAAGCTTTGTAAGTTTCAATCTTGAGTATTACATCAATGAATATGATCATTATGATAAAAGCATTTCGTTGGAAAGAAATTTCTTTTCCCCATTAGCTCGTTGGGCTGGAGGTGTTTATATTGGACAAAAAACTTACCAAGACTCTATTCCAAATGATCTAGAAATTCCATCCCAAAGATTCAAGTACAACCTTCAAGACTATTGGGGAGCAGTAGCGTTTGATTTATTTAAGAACCTAACTCCATTTGATCCCCGATTAAATAAGTTTATTGTTTCATCAAGATATTATAATAATCAATACTTAGATAGCCCGGGTCCTGAATTAGATCCATTAAATTACTATAGCGATGAAAAATTTTGGCTCATGGGAGTTGGGTTTTCACAGCGGTCCTTTGTGCAGGATAGATTTATTAAAAACTATGATATTATTGAAGATGTTCCTATCGGGGCATCTTATGGGATTACAACTGGCGTTCAAAATAAAAATAACAGAAACCGCATGTATTTGGGTGGCCGGATTGCAGCAGGTAATTACTTTTCATTTGGCTATCTGGGAACAGACCTGCAATATGGTGGATTTCTAAGTAATGGTAAAAGTGAACAAACAGCCTTGTCTATTAAAGCTCATTACTACACCAAACTGATGAGCTGGTCTGATTGGAAATTCAGACATTTTATATGGTCTGACCTAATACTTGGAAACAACCGATTAGATGCTTACGGTGATAAAATAGGTCTAGATGGCAATAGCCCGGTAGGTATTGAGGGGTTTTATAGTTTAGAAGTGAGAGGAACCAAAAAATGGCTTACCAATATTCAAATACAGTCCTATTCTCCCTATTCTTTTTTAGGCTTTAGATTATCTCCATTTTTGAATGCCTCCTTTGGACTTATAAATGGGGATGATAAAAAATTATTTAACGGAAAAGGGTTTGCTAAAGTTGGATTAGGTATCCTATTTACAAATGATTATTTGATATTTAGTAATTTCCATTTGTCATTAGCTTGGTACAATCAAATTCCTGGAACAGGAAACAATCGCTTCAAGATGAATTCAATTGACAATCAGGAATTCCAATATATAGACTACGAGTTTGGTAAGCCCAAACTCGTAGATTATAATTGATTTATTTTAGAATACTTACTTCTTATTTGCTCAAGTACATTTTTCTTCTAGCGTAAAGGTTGTAGAATTCATCATCCTTTAAACTATCAATAAATAAGATACTTTCACCTGTACTCTTCATTTCTGGTCCTAATTTCTTATTAACCTTAGGGAACTTGTTGAAAGAGAATACGGGCTGTTTTATCGCATATCCTTCTAAGTGTGGCTTGAAATCAAAATCAGTTACTTTTTTCTCTCCAAGCATTACTTTGGTTGCAAAGTTTACGTAAGGCTCTCCATATGCCTTTGCAATAAATGGCACTGTTCTAGATGCTCTAGGATTAGCTTCTATTATATAAACCATATCATCCTTAATAGCAAACTGAATATTAATCAACCCTACTGTATTCAACGCCAAGGCAATTTTCTTTGTATGATCTTTAATTTGTTGTAAAACCAGATCTCCTAAGTTGAATGGAGGAAGCGTTGCATTACTATCCCCTGAATGTATTCCACATGGCTCAATATGCTCCATGATACCTATTATATATACATTTTCACCATCACAAATGGCATCAGCCTCAGCCTCAATAGCACCATCCAAGTAGTGATCTAAAAGCAGTTTATTATTAGGAATACTTCTCAATAAATCAACGACATGCTCTTCCAATTCCTTTTTATTGATGACAATTTTCATTCCTTGCCCTCCTAATACATAAGAAGGACGAACCAAAATTGGGAAATCCAATTTATCAGCTACTTTTAAGGCTTCTTCAGCAGTTTCCGCCGTGTCAAATTCTGGATAAGGAATGTTATTTTCTTTCAGTAACGTTGAGAAGCTTCCTCTATCTTCAGCCAAATCTAATGATTGATAACTGGTTCCAATAATTTTCACACCATAACGATCCAGTTTTTCAGCCAATTTGAGAGCTGTTTGACCTCCTAATTGAACAATAACACCTTCTGGTTTTTCGTGCTTAATAATATCATAAATATGCTCCCAGAAAACGGGCTCAAAGTATAATTTATCGGCGGTATCAAAATCTGTAGAAACCGTCTCTGGATTACAGTTGATCATAATGGTTTCATAACCACACTCAGCTGCGGCTAACACCCCATGAACACAACAGTAATCAAACTCGATACCTTGACCAATTCTGTTCGGCCCAGAACCTAATACAATGATTTTCTTCTTATCAGTAACAACACTTTCATTTTCTGTAAAAACATTGCCATCTTTAGTTTTTACCTCATTTTCAAAGGTAGAGTAGTAATATGGTGTCTGCGCTTGAAACTCTGCAGCACAAGTATCAACTAACTTGTAAACCCTATTAATTCCTAGTTCCTCACGCTTCTTGTAGACTTCGCTTTCTAAACAATTCAGCATATGTGCAATCTGACGGTCACCATAGCCTTTTTGTTTTGCCTCTAAAAGTAAATCCTTGTCTAAAGTTTCAATAGTATATTGCGAAATTTCCTTTTCTAGGAAATATAATTCCTCATATTGCTTCAAGAACCACATGTCTATTTTAGTGATTTCATGAATTCTACTCAATGGTATACCCATTTGAATAGCATCATAAATCACAAAGACGCGATCCCAACTAGCATGGGTTAATTTACTGATGATTTGATCATAATTTTTATACCCCTTACCATCGGCTCCCAAACCATTTCTCTTAATTTCTAATGATTGTGTGGCCTTATGAAGTGCTTCTTGGAAGGATCTTCCAATTCCCATCACTTCTCCCACAGATTTCATTTGAAGACCAAGAGTTCTGTCACTACCTTCAAACTTATCGAAGTTCCATCTAGGAATTTTAACGATAACATAATCTAATGTAGGCTCAAATAAAGCAGAGGTCGATTGTGTAATTTGATTGTTTAACTCATCTAGAGTATAACCCAAAGCCAACTTAGATGCTATCTTAGCAATTGGATAACCTGTAGCTTTACTGGCTAAAGCAGATGAACGAGAAACCCGAGGATTAATTTCAATAGCAATAATTTCTTCATTCTCATCTGGGCTTACTGCAAACTGAACGTTACATCCTCCTGCAAAATCACCGATACTACGCATCATAAGGATGGCCATATCACGCATTTTTTGGAAGGTCTTGTCAGACAATGTCATAGCAGGTGCAACTGTAATTGAGTCACCTGTATGGATTCCCATAGGATCCATATTTTCTATGGTACAAATAATAACAACATTGTCATTTTTATCACGAAGTAGCTCTAACTCATACTCTTTCCAGCCCATCATGGCCTTATCTATCATAACTTCGTGGATGGGGGAAATTTCCAGTCCTCTGGTTAATGATTCATCAAACTCTTCTTCATTATAGACAATAGAAGCCCCTGCTCCACCGAGGGTAAAAGATGCTCTAATACACAACGGGAATCCAAATTCCTGTGCTATTTCTTTACCTTTTAAAAATGAAGTCGCAGTTGCTTGAGGTGCCATACCAACACCTATTTCCAACATCAATTCACGGAATTTCTCACGGTCTTCTGTAATGTTGATAGCATCGATATCAACACCAATGATTTTTACTCCAAAATCCTTCCAAATACCCTTTTCGTCTGCTTCAATACATAAATTCAAAGCGGTCTGCCCACCCATTGTAGGTAAAACAGCATCAATCTGAGGGTGATCCTTTAATATTTGAACTATGGATTTGGTAGTCAATGGCAACAAATAAACATGATCAGCCATTGATGGGTCTGTCATGATGGTTGCTGGGTTTGAATTAATAAGAATGGTTTCAATTCCGTCCTCTCTCAAAGATCTCAAGGCTTGACTTCCAGAATAATCAAATTCACAAGCTTGACCAATAATGATGGGACCTGAACCAATAATTAAAATTGACTTGATACTTGAATCTTTAGGCATCTTTTATAATGAAGTTTATTTGTTTTTGCAAAAATAGTGAATGAATACGAGACATAAAAAAAGGCGCTACTCTTAGTAACACCTTTTTTATATTAACCATTGTTAATCATTTATCTCTTATGTCTTGATTCAGAAGATACAGTTAATTTCTTTCTACCCTTGGCTCTTCTACGAGCAAGTACTTTTCTACCATTGGCTGAAGCCATACGCTCTCTAAAGCCATGTTTATTTCTCCTCTTTCTCTTTGATGGTTGAAACGTTCTTTTCATTTCCTTGTATCTTTATTATCTGAATAATTCCTAATTAACTATCAAAACCTTTGGGGTATCCAAAAGTGCGTGCAAATATACAAAGGCTTTTTTATTTAGCAAACCTTATTTAAAAAATATTTTAATTTTAATATTTGCTTGTTTGCAAACAAAATTTGAAAAACCCATTTTTGAGGTGTGATTTCAAATTTAAACATATTAAATTTGCAGCAAAATTAATTATTTAAAGATCATTCATAGCAGTTTATGTTCAATAAAATATTCAAACTCGTTATTGCAGTCCTAGTATTAGCTTATGCCGTTTATCAATTCATTGAAGGAAATATTGGTAATGGCATCATGTTCATCTTATTAGCTGGGATTTTTATTTTCCTCTATTTTAAGAATGAAATGATTCTTTTAGCATTTTTAAGATTGCGAAAACAAGACTTTGAAGGTGCCAAAAAATGGTTAGACAAAATAAAGAACCCAGAGGGCGCTTTAGTTAAAAAGCAGCAAGGATACTACAATTATCTTCATGGAATTATGGTTTCTCAAAGCAATATGAATGATGCTGAAAAATACTTTAAGAAAGCCATCTCACTAGGTCTCGCAATGGATCATGATTTGGCTATGGCTAAATTAAATTTGGCGGGTATTGCTTTTGCTAAAAGAAGAAAAACAGAAGCTCAAGCTCTTTTGAATGAAGCTCAAAAGCTAGACAAGCACAACATGTTGAATGAACAAATCAAAATGATGAAGGAAAACATGAAACGTGCCCAAATGCCTAATCAACATTTTGGAGGACATAGACAACAACGCCCAGGGAAACGTCGGTAAATTAAAGTAAAGGTGCCAAAAGGCGACAGAAAGATTCTTTCAGTTTGTTTATTTTAGGTCGTTGTAACCATCTTTCATAATCAACCGCTTCACTATCTTTTAAATCTTCCATAAATTGATTTTTTAAGATAATGGTCTGATCTTCATGATAAATCAAAGCATTGATTTCAAAATTGATATTGAAGCTCCTATAGTCCATATTGGCTGTCCCTACACTGCAAAAAATATCGTCAACCACAATGGTTTTAGCATGAATGATTCCTTTACAGTACCTGTAAATCTCAACGCCTGATTCCAAAAGCGGCTCCAGATAAGAATTGGAGGCATATTTGGCAGTCCAAGAATCGGAATTTTTGGGAATTAACAGCTTTACCTTCACTCCACTTTTAGAGGCAATTTGAATAGCTTTAATTATTTCATCATTGGGAATGAAATAAGGCGTCGTGATGTAAACATATTTACTTGCAGAAACAATTGCCATGAATATGACTTCCATAATATTAGCCCAATCTGTATCGGGGCCGCTTCCAGCAATTTGTACGGGGACATCATCATAATCTTCCAAAATTTCAGGAAAATACCGATCGGCTAACTTCACCTTTTCTGAAGAAACAAAATTCCAAGTCATAAAAAACTGAATTTGTAATGGCTTAACAGCCTCTCCTTCAATCCTCAAGTGACTATCTCTCCAAAATGGGGTTGGTTTATTCTCGGGATTTAAATATTCCTTTGAGATATTGATTCCTCCCAAATACCCTATTTTCCCATCAATAATTATAATCTTTCTATGGTTTCTATAGTTCATTTTCCCAGTAAAGGATGGAAAAAAAACAGGCATAAAATAATTGACTTGAACCCCAGACTCCTTGAATCTCCTTTTTGTATTTCTGCTAAACTTACTTCCAACATCATCAACACTTACCCTAACCTCAATACCCTGTTTTGCCTTTTCACATAATATATCAATGACAGGATTTCCAGCTTCATCATCATGAAAGATATAATACTCTAAATGGATGTGATCTTTTGCTTCTTTTAAATCGTTTAAAACAGATTCAAACTTTGCCTCACCGTTAATTAATAATTGAACCTTATTCTCCAAGGTTAGAGGAGAATGTTCATTTTTGTACATCAACTTCACCAACCGAACCTTATCCTCCAAGATTGCCTTCAACTCGCGCTTTTCACGATTATTTAATTTTAATTCATCCTGAATTCTTCTAACTATACTCTGATTGAGGACATTCTTTCGGTTAAAAATTTTACTTTTCCGGTATTCTTGACCAAAGAAATAATACACCAATAATCCAAAAAAGGGAAAAAAAACCAAAACCAAAACATAAGATAATGTTTTGGTTGGATTAATATTTTTAAGAATAATAAAAAACGCTGCAGAAATAGCTAATATATAGTTTATTAGTATTAAAATGCGCCAGGGATTCTCCTTAAAATATTCTATCATATATGGGAATTAGTTCACATAAGATCCTGTTTTCGGAATCTCAATGAAATACTGTTTATTCGACTTATTATTAAGGTGCTTTTCCCTTAACCAAGGATTGTGGATTTTAAGTATTTTATAATTGATACCATAATCGTCTGCAAATTTGGTAAAATCGGTTACGGCAGTATCTACCTCCACCTTGTAAGTAGGTATAGGTTTATACAAGTCTTTCTCCCTAAAATTAAAGCCATACTTATCTGGATGGTTTAAGATTTCTTTTAAAGCAACGATTCTAAAAACATACCTTCCTGTTTCCTCTCCTAGTAATAAATCATAGTAATCTTTTACATTTTGTCTTTCCAACTCCTTCTTTATACCAAATTCGCCAGCATTGTATGCCGCAGCAGCCAAAGTCCAACTTCCTAATCTTTCTTTAGAATTTTTGAGGTATTGACAAGCTGCCTCTGTTGCTAACTCGAGGTTATAACGCTCATCTACATTATCATTTATCTCAAGCCCTAACTCTCTACCTGTATCCTTCATAATTTGCCAAAATCCTCGCGCACCCGCAGGAGAAACAGCATTGGTCAATCCACTTTCAATAACAGCTAGATATTTAAAATCTTCTGGAATTCCGTGTTTTTTCAAAATAGGTTCGATCACGGGGAAATATTTTCTAGCCCTTTTAAACATCAGTAAGCCATTGGATTGCCAATAGGTATTGACTAAAAGTTCACGATCCATCCTTTCATAGATATCTGGATTCTCTAAGGGCATCGCTTCTTTGGCGAAATCCAAATCATCAGGAATTTGAAGCGCATACACATTATAATCATTCACCAATTTCTTCTCAAAATTCTCATCGGTAGGGGCATCTTGCATTGCGTAAACAAATAAGCTCACTACTGCGAATAAGCCAACAAAAGCTAACAAATTCTTAATCCATTTCATGCTAATTCAGTTTTTTATAAAAGTATAAAAAAAGTATAATGTTTTGAGGGACTTTAACTTAAAATAAGATTTGGTAAATGTTCATTAAACCATTTAAACCTGTTGACAACCATGATGTGCGTACCTCCCTTTACACATTCGCAATCCTTAATATATCGTTTAGGAAATACCAAATCCTTATCACCATGAATGTGAATGGTATTGGGCAGTGGTTTATTTTGATCCCAACATACCACTTGTTTAATAGCCCATTTTAAATAAGACGGATCATTTATATATAGAAATTTCCTATATAAATCAATACGTTCGGTAGCAGTTTTACCAAAGGCAAATTTGGCCAACTTATCCACATTTGCTTGAAATTCTTTGGGAATTAAACAATACGCCTTAAGTGCTCTCATGGCTCTCATACGTCTTGGCAATTCATATTTAGTCTTGACACTTGAAACGACAATAATCTTTCTGGTCTTTATGATTTTTGACATTTCCTGAACCATAATCCCACCAAAGGAAACACCCACCAGAACAATATTATCATGTTCAATATTTTCACACAATCTCTTGGCATAACTTTGAATGGATTCATTTTTTAATGGAATGATCCATTCTAAAAAGTGCATTTCAAATTGGTCTTTAGGGAGTTCTATTTTTTCGAAAATAGTAGATTTCGCAGCCATTCCGGGCATAAAATAAACATGAATTAGCTCTTGATCCATAAGGCTTTAACCACTTACACTTTTCTTATTAACAATATTTTTTCGTACCTTTGCGTTACAAAACTATTGAAAATAGTGTTCACTTCTTACAAATTCCATTGAATAAAACTTAATGATTATGATTGATGCAGCAGAACTAATTGATAATGACTTTTTGCGCCAATATGAGCTAAAAGTCGATAATAGCTTAGCGAAAATTGAATATTCTCTACAGGAAAGGAAAATCTTTTTAACGAAATTGATAATTCCAAGTGATATAGAATCTGATGAGTTTCAGAATGACTTTATTAAAGTAGTATTACAAGATATAGAAGAAAGAAACTTAAGTGTGGTTCCAACGAGCCCAGAGATAGCCAAATTTATAAGAAGAAATAGACAGTACAAAAGCATGCTACCCGTTGGTGTGCGAATATAACGCTGTCAATAGAAAATGAAAAGGCCAAGAATTAATCTTGGCCTTTTTTATATACAAAACTCATATTTATTCCTCTTTGGAAAATTTCAATGTTAAATCCATCGTCAAAACAGTTTCAAAAGTAACATTATCCAAAACTTCAAAGCCTTCTGGAATCTCTACCAATAAATCATTGCCTTCAAAATAACCATTAAAAATACCATCAGGTGTATTCAATATTATTTCATCTCCATTTTTACTATATGTAATTTCCACAGCAGGTCTATCTGAAGAGGTAGAGCATGACATAGCATAATCAAGACTTTCGTGATCTTGATAAAAAGTAACATCCGATGAAATAAAAACCGAAGCGTTTTCAGAATCTGAAAAATATATCCTTGAACCATTTAAACAGCCTGGAACAAAGCTGCTTGTCGCCTCTCCATCATTGTTTAAATCTATAGACTCCTTTAAACTCCATTCTGTTAATTTCCAGACATAGTTAACCTTCTCTTCTTCCGAAGATTGATCCTCTGAACAATTAAAAACCAGGAATGTGCTTAAAAAAAGTACAATAAAGTGTTTCATTGGGGCGAAATTTCCGCCAAAGTAGTGTAATTAAACTCTTTCAATTTTAAAATTAGATAAACGGATAATTTCTTAGATTATCTGTGAAATTACGTTCTTAAGACACCGCAACTTTCACAAAATCAAACCTTACCAATCCGTCTTCATCAATTTCGGTAAGTGACACCGGATGTAATGTATTGACTAATTCTGGGTTCCAGGGCGCCTTTACCTTAACGTAATTTTCAGTAAAGCCATGTATATAACCTTCTTTGTTCTCGCCTTCAAACAAAACTGTCCGCTGCGTTCCCAATTGACTTTCATAAAATGCTCTCCTCTTTTTAACGGAAAGACCCCGAAGCATTTTACTTCGTTTATTTCTGGCCTTTTTGGGCACCACACCCACCATTTCTGCGGCCTCTGTATTATCCCGCTCCGAATAGGTAAAAACATGTAAATAAGAGATATCCAATTCGTTTAGGAAATGGTAGGTTTCTAAAAAGTGTTCATCCGTTTCCCCAGGGAACCCAACTATAACATCCACCCCAATACATGCGTGTGGCATTACTTCTCTTACTTTAGCTACTCTATCTACATAAAGTTCACGCAAATACCTGCGCTTCATTTTTTTCAATATATCGTTGCTACCACTTTGCAAAGGAATGTGAAAATGAGGCACAAAGGCTCTTGATCGAGAAACAAGGTCAATGGTTTCATTTTTTAAAAGATTTGGTTCAATGGAAGATATACGCAATCTTTCTATTCCCTCAACCTGATCCAGTTGGGTTACTAAATCTAGAAATGTATGCTCATGACGTTTATTTCCAAATTCGCCTTTTCCATAATCTCCAATGTTCACACCAGTCAAGACAATTTCTTTAATCCCTTTTTCAGAAATCTCTTTAGCATTTTTCAATACATTGTCCATGGTGTCACTTCTAGAAATCCCTCTGGCCAATGGAATGGTGCAATAGGTGCATTTGTAATCACATCCGTCTTGAACCTTTAAAAAAGCTCTTGTTCTATCTCCTATGGAATAACTGCCTACATAAAAATCGGCTTCCTCAATTTCACAAGAATGAACTTCACCCATATCATTTTTGGAAAGGTCATTCAAATAGTCCGTAATTTTAAATTTCTCGGTAGCCCCCAAAACCAAATCAACCCCATCCACATCTGCTAATTCCTGCGGTTTTAATTGAGCATAACAACCTACTGCAGCAACAAAAGCATCGGGATTTGCCTTTTGCGCTTGTTTCACGATCGTTTTGAATCGTTTATCTGCATTCTCGGTAACAGAGCAGGTATTAATAACATATATATCTGCTTTCTCAGAAAAATCTACACGCTCAAACCCTTCATTAGTAAAGTTTCTGGCGATAGTAGAGGTTTCTGAAAAATTCAGCTTACAACCCAATGTATAAAATGCGACTTTCTTTTGCTCCATTTCCCTTTTGTTATGGGGTCAATAAAATTTATCTTTACATTTTTGATGGCTGCAAATTTACAACTAAAATAAAGAATGGTAAAACCCCTTTCAATAAACTTAACAAACTTAGTTTTCTATCTATCAGTCGGTTGCGTTTGGTTATTCATTCTTTCCTGTGAAAGCAAAGAAAACACATACCAGGATTCTGATGTTTTTAGATATAATGAACATAAAAATATCAGCTCCCTAGATCCTGCATTCTCGAAAGATTTGGCTGATATATGGGCCACGAACCAACTCTTTAATGGTCTGGTACAAATGAATGACAGTTTACAAGTGCTACCCTGTATAGCCAAAAATTGGATCGTTACCGATAGTGGAAAAAGTTACCAATTTCATTTAAGAAAAGACGTTTATTTCCACAAAAGCGATTTGTTTGGTACAGATTCTACAAGGCTAGTACAGGCTCAAGATTTTGTTTATAGTTTCAATAGGCTTTTAGACAAGCAACTAGCCTCTCCTGGCAGTTGGGTCTTGAATAAGGTAGATTATTTTGAAGCTTTAAATGATTCTACCTTACATATTAAACTGAACCAACCGTTTCCTGCATTTCTTGGCTTGTTAACCATGAAATATTGTAGTGTCGTCCCCAGAGAAATCGTAGAACATTATGGTTCTGAATTTAGATCTCATCCAATTGGAACAGGTCCATTTAAATTTAAGAGATGGGAAGAGAATATAAAATTAGTCTTTAGGAAAAACCCTCATTACTTTGAAAAAGATTCAAGAGGCAGGTCACTTCCATATTTAGAAGCTGTTGCGATTACCTTCTTACCCGATAAACAAAGTGAATTTTTGCAATTTGCTCAAGGTAACCTAGATTATATTTCTGGTTTAGACGCATCTTACAAGGATGAGATTTTAACGACTGAAGGAAAACTAAGAAGGTCGTATCAAGATAGGGTAAGCATGATTAAAGGCCCCTATTTAAATACAGAATATCTCGCTTTCTACATGGATTCAGACATTCCTGAAATTCAATCAGAATTGTTGCGAAAAGCCATTAATTATGGGTTTGACAGAGAAAAAATGATCACTTATCTTAGAAATGGAATAGGAATTCCAGCAGATGGAGGTTTTATCCCCAGAGGTCTACCCGGTTACAATAACCAAATTGGTTTTGAATACAATCCCAAAAAGGCTAAAGACTTGATTGATCAATTTAAATTACAGTCTGGAATTTCAAATCCGTCTATTACCTTAACCACCACAAGTAATTACTTAAGTTTCTGTGAGTATATCCAAAGAGAGGTGCAAAAGGCAGGATTAAATATAGTTATTGATGTAGTTCCTCCTTCTACCCTCAAGGATTCAAAAGCCAATGGTAAATTGGACTTTTTTAGAGCAAGTTGGGTCGCCGATTATCCTGATGCTGAAAATTATCTATCTCTATTTTACAGCCCTAACTTTGCCCCGAATGGCCCCAACTATGCACATTATTCAAATACGGAATTTGATAACCTATTTGAAGCAGCATATTTAGAGTCCGACCCTTTGAAAAGACAACAACTATATTCTGAAATGGATCAAATCGTTATGGAACATATTCCTGTTGTTGTCCTCTTCTATGACGAAGTAGTTCGCTTTTCAAGAAAGGGAATTCATGGCTTAGGAATAAACCCCATTAATCTATTAACCTTAAAGTCCGTTAAAAAGGATGTTAATCCTTAGTAAAATAGTAGATGTCATCTTCTCCCTGTCCGCCATACCTAGTAGATGAGAAATATCCAGATTTTTCATCATCCAAAAGCATAAACCCAAAATCATCTTCCGCACTGTTAATGGGCTTAGGCATTAATTTGGGCTTTGAAAAAGTGCCATCCTCTAAAATTTGGCAATAATATACATCTAAACCTTTGTATCCTCCAGCTCTATCTGAGGAAAAGTATAGAATGTTGTCTTTGCTAACAAAGGGAAACATATCCTTTCTATTGGAATTGATTTCCCTGCCAATATTTTCTATTTCAGAATATTCATTTCCTCCGAGGATTCTCACACGGAACACATCTGTCGGACCACGTGCCTCAGGAATGTTTGCAGTGAAGTACAAATAAGACCCATCGGGACTTACAGCCGGATGACCATAGGAATACCCGTCATCACAAAAAGGCAAGGTTTTAAAATTAACCCAACCGCGACCAGGCACATACTCTCCACGCTCTAATCGCAAATTTCTAATTTTATTATTTTTTTTATAATCATCCCCTTTATTGACATAATTGGTAGTGATATAAATATATTTCTTATCAGGACTAAAAGAAGCGCTTGAGCAATTAAACTCATAGATTTCAGAAGACTTAAAAGGTTCTACATTGGATATTTCTCCTTCTGCATCCATATCTCCAGAAAAAAGTGAAAACACCGGTATCTTCTCCTTGGTTAGCCGTATTTTGTTTTTATCATCTAAAAGAAAAGAAGTAAAAAAGACTTTGCCATCTTTAAAATAACTTACTCCATAATGGCTTTTTTCATCATTGAGTTTAATATTTTTAATATGATAAGTTTCCTTTTGTGCATAAGAAAAAACAAATAGAAACAGTGTTAAAAAAGAAATGTATTTTTTCATAGGTTAAGTGTTTTCAAAAAGCATACCATGTTAAGTAAATGGATCGATTAAACTTCTGGAATTTTTTAAAAATAGCTTTTAGGGATTTCTATTATTGTAATTCATCTACAAAATAGAAACTTTCATCGTTCAAAATAAGAATTTTAACATTTATGTTAACACTTAATCCCTGCGATACTTTTTAGATTCTTCAAAAACATGAGTAAGAATATCGGCATCTTGATCAGTAAACTCAACATCCCTCCTTGCCATAACCACTTTGGCCACTTCAAAGGCTTTTGATGTCATATAGGAAGTAAATCCATTACTTCCTCCCCATGAAAAACTAGGAACAAAATTCCTTGGAAAACCACTACCGAATATATTGGAGCTCACACCCACAACGGTTCCGGTATTAAACATGGTATTAATACCACATTTGCTATGATCCCCCATCATTAAACCACAAAATTGAAGTCCTGTTTTGGCAAATCTTTCAGTTTCATAATCCCATAACCTAACTTCTGCATAATTGTTTTTAAGATTGGAATTATTAGTGTCAGCACCCAAATTACACCATTCTCCTAGTACTGAATTACCCAAAAATCCATCATGCCCCTTATTTGAATATCCAAATAAAACAGAATTATTCACCTCTCCGCCTACTTTACTGAAAGGCCCAACCGTGGTTGGACCATAAATCTTAGCGCCCAATTTAACAGTAGATCCAGTACATAATGCGAAAGGACCTCTTATAATGCTGCCTTCCATGATTTCTGCATCTCTTCCTATATAAATAGGCCCAGATGAGGCATTTAAAGTCACGAATTCCAATTTGGCTCCCTCTTCTATAAAAATATTCTCTGCTGCAATAGTATTTACCGTAGAAGGAATAGGTTGCGACCTTCTATTCTTAGTCAAAATTTCAAAATCATTAACTATGGCTAAACCATTTTTTGAAAAGATATCCCAAGTATTATCAATCTTTACAACATTCTCCTGATATTCAAAAGCTTCGTAGGTGTCAAAATCAATTTCTTCTTGTGATTCTTTGGCGAAAAAAGCAATCACATCTTCATCATTAAAAATCGCTTGGTTTTCTTCAAGATTCTTGATCATTTCAACCAATTCCTGAGTTGGAAGAAATGACGCATTAATCATAACGTTATTTTCCATTTCTACCATTGGGAATTTTTCTGAAAGGTAGTCCTCGGTAACCGTGGTAGTAGTACATTCTAAATAAGACTCCCATTTTTCCCTAATGGTCATTATCCCTACGCGGATATCCGCCACGGGCCTAGTATAAGTAAAAGGTAATAATTTATTGCGTGACGGCCCGTCAAAAAGGATGTAGTTCATGGCTAAGTACTTTCTGTAAAAATAAAAAAAGCCTTTCACAAATGGAAAGGCTTTTAAGATAATATTGTATGACTAAATTACTTCTTGAATTTAGCGTATTTGTTTTTAAATTTATCGATACGTCCTGCAGTATCTACCAATTTAGATTTACCAGTGTAGTAAGGATGAGATGTTCTAGAAATCTCCATTTTAACTAAAGGATATTCAACACCATCAACTTCAATAGTCTCATTTGTTCTAGCCGTAGATTTCGTAAGGAAAACGTCCTCATTAGACATGTCTTTAAAAGCTACTACTCTATAATTTTCTGGATGTATATCTTTTTTCATCGCTAACTGCTTTTGTTTCTATTCAAAAATTCGAGGTGCAAATTTAAGTATTTTTATATTATCTGCAATAATTTTTACAAATTTTATTTTTAAATTTTTCTGTAACGTTTTGCTATCTTTGTTTACTAACTAGCGTTAATCAACTAAATCCCTAATAAAATGGAAAAATCACTTAAATCTATTTCAATAAATAATGGCCTTGTTTTAGGGCTTATTTTGTCTGTAATAACCGTATTAATTTACGCTGTAAATTTAGATCTTTTTACAGAATGGTGGCTAGGTATTCTTCTCTTTTTATTAGCGGTAGGCTATAGTACTTTCTCTGCTATTCAAGTCAAAAGAAAGTCTGGTGGCTATCTAACTTTTAAGGAAGCATTTAGCTCCTATTTTATAACCATAGCTATTGGAACAGCCATTTCCTCAATTGTGGGCATCGTCATTTTCACCTTTGTTGATCCAGATGCGGCCAAATATTTAAATGAGCAAATATTACTACTCACCAAACAAACCATGGAACGATTTGGAGCTCCACAAGATGTCATTCAAGAAGCCTTGGTAGAAGCTGAGAAAAAGGACAATTTCTCCTTGGTTGCACAATTACAAGCCTATGTATGGAGAATTTTATTCTATGGTGTTATAGGGGTCATAGTGGCCTTAATCGTCAAAAAAAACAATCCTAACGAAGAATAATTTTCTATTTTTGAATCGGATTCCAAAATCAAGGAAATTTAATGAACATATCGGTAGTCATACCTCTTTTAAATGAAGAAGAATCTTTAATTGAATTATATGATTGGATTGCAGGCGTTATGCAATCCAATCGCTTTTCATACGAAATCCTTTTTATTGATGACGGCAGTACTGATAGATCGTGGGACATAATCAATCAGCTTTCTAACAATAATCCACAGGTTAAAGGCATTCAATTCCTTAAGAATTTTGGAAAATCGCAAGCTTTACATGCCGGTTTTGAATTAGCACAAGGCGATGTCATCATTACCATGGATGCTGATTTACAAGACAATCCAGAAGAAATCCCTGAGTTGTATGATATGGTTCAAAACCAACATTATGATATGGTTTCGGGATGGAAGAAAAAAAGATATGATTCCGTCATTTCAAAAAACCTTCCTTCCAAGCTTTTCAATTGGGCAGCCAGAAAAACATCAGGAGTAAAATTACACGATTTTAACTGCGGACTGAAAGCTTACAAGAAAACGGTTGTAAAAAATATTGATGTCAGTGGTGAAATGCACCGCTACATTCCCGTTTTAGCAAAGACGGCGGGCTTTTCAAACATCGGCGAAAAGATAGTACAGCATCAAGCTAGAAAATATGGTCAGACCAAATTTGGTATGGATCGATTTATAAATGGTTTTTTAGATTTAATCACTATTTGGTTTTTATCTCGATTTGGTAGACGTCCCATGCATCTTTTTGGTGCTTTAGGGGTGTTGATGTTTGCTATAGGATTTGGGTTTTCATTGTATTTAGGAATTGATAAATTATTTCTTCATCCGCAGGGAAGACTCATCACCCAAAGACCTCAATTCTATTTGGCACTGGCCACAATGGTCATTGGGACTCAGTTTTTTGTTGCCGGGTTTTTAGGAGAACTCATTTTAAGAAACCGACCAGATAAAAAACGCTACCTCATTAAGGAAAAATTAAATGTACTTTAGGTTTTATATCCTATAACTCCATAAGCCAAGGTAATTTCTTATTTTTACAAAAATAAATTGAATCAATCATGACACACTTTGAACCTGAATTACTTGACAGAATAAACACATGGTTAACCCCATCATTTGACAAGGAAACCCAAAAAGAAATCAAAGATTTAATGGCTTCAAATCCTAAGGAGCTGGAAGAAAGTTTCTATAAAGATTTGGAATTTGGTACAGGTGGCATGCGAGGTGTCATGGGATTAGGAACTAACAGAATCAACAAATATACCTTGGGTAAAAACACACAAGGTTTAAGTAATTATCTACATAAATCATTCCCTCAAGGAGGAATCAAAGTAGCTATTGCTTATGATTGCAGACATAATAGCAAAACTTTAGCCAAGGTAGTAGCTGACGTGTTTTCTGCTAATGGAATCAAGGTTTTTTTATTTGAAGATTTAAGACCAACTCCCGAACTTTCATTTGCAGTTAAATATTTAGACTGTCAATGCGGTATCGTACTTACAGCTTCCCACAACCCACCAGAATATAATGGTTACAAGGTTTACTGGCAGGACGGCGGACAATTAGTCCCTCCCCAAGATGGTGAAATTATAGAAGAAATCAACGCTTTGGATTATTCGGAAATTAGGTTTGGATCTAATTCTGATTTAATACAATATATAGGAAAAGGTGTGGACGATGCCTTTATCAAAGCATCTGTTGAAAATGCCAATTTCACAACAGAAAAGGCTAAAGACAATTTAACCATTGTTTTCACTTCCTTGCATGGGACATCCATCACAACCATTCCTGAAACCTTAAAACAAGCCGGATATAAAAATGTTCATATTGTGGAGGAACAGAAAGTCCCTGATGGCGACTTTCCAACGGTAGCATCGCCAAACCCCGAGGAGCCTGCTGCCTTAAAAATGGCTTTGGAATTGGCCCAAAAAGTCAATGCTGACATAGTTATTGGTACAGATCCAGACAGTGACCGCTTAGGAGTTGCCGTGAGAAATTTAAATAATGAATTGGTTTTGCTTAATGGTAACCAGACTATGGTTGTCATGACAGACTTTTTATTAAACCAATGGAAAGAACAAGACAAGTTGTCTGGCAAAGAATTTATTGGCTCTACTATTGTTTCAACTCCTATGATGCAAGAGCTCGCAGATGCATATGGTGTTGAGCTAAAAGTAGGATTGACTGGCTTTAAATGGATTGCCAAAATGATAAAAGATTTCCCTAACCAAAGTTTTGTAGGAGGCGGTGAAGAAAGTTTCGGATTTATGGTTGGTGATTTTGTTAGAGATAAAGATGCTGTGACTTCAACGCTACTTGCCTGTGAAATAGCTACTCAAGCTAAGGCTGAGGGTGGTTCATTCTATGAAAAATTACTTTCCCTTTATGTCGATCATGGATTTTATAAAGAACGCTTGATTTCCATGACCAAAAAGGGAATTGAAGGCGCCCAGGAAATCAAACAAATGATGATAGATGCTCGAGAAAACCCACTTAAAGAAGTTAATGACAGCCCTGTTACTAAAGTGGAGGACTACCAGCTATCGGTTTCCAAAGACATGGCTACGGGAAAAGAAACATCTATTGATATTCCAAAATCCAATGTATTGATTTATTATACTGAAGATGGAAGTAAAATCGCATTAAGACCAAGTGGGACAGAACCAAAGATCAAATTTTATATTAGTGTCAACGGAAAACTGGACAAAGTGTCAAATTTTGATAAAGCGGAACAAAAATTGGAAGCGAAAATCGACGCTATTCTAAAAGATATGAACCTGAATTAAGTGAATGGATTACCTTAAGAAAATACTCCGGTTTGCGATACCTTACAAAAAATACGCATTTTTAAACATCATATGTAATATTTTTTACGCTTTATTCAGCGGATTGTCCTTTGTGGCCTTAATCCCCATGCTGGATATTCTTTTCAATCCCGAGGTAACTAAACAGGAACATGTCAAACCTGTATATACAGGCATAGGGAATATTAAAGATTATTTCACGGATTACATGAACTACAAAATAAGTGATTTGGTTGGCTCAGACAATTCCAAAGCACTTTTAATAGTTATAATCCTTGTTATTTCCTTATTCCTTTTAAAAAATTTATTTAATTATCTCGGACTTTATTTTGTAACATATCTTAGAAACGGTGTTTTGAAAGACATACGAAATGAAATGTATGAAAAAACCATGGCTCTCCCCATTTCCTTCTTTTCAGATCGAAGAAAAGGAGATATCATGGCGAGAATCACAAATGATGTGGGAGAGGTACAAAATTCTCTTTTAGCTGTTCTTGAGCTCATCATAAAAGAACCTATGACCATTGTTTTTACGATAGGATTCATGATGATGCTAAGTCTCAAGCTTTCTCTATTTGTATTCATTTTCATTCCTATATCTGGAATTATTATTTCGGCCATTGGAAAGCAATTGAAAAAACACTCCAATTTGGTTCAAAAAGAACAAGGTGTATTTTTATCTATAATCGATGAAACTTTGGGAGGCCTCAAAGTGATTAAAGGATTCAATGGAGAAAGTAATTTCTTTAAAAAATTCACAGATTCCACATACCGCTATTTTAAATATAACAACAGGTTAGCACATAGACAAAATTTAGCTTCACCTACTAGTGAGTTTTTAGGTATCGTTACAATTGCTACGCTACTTTGGTATGGGGGAAATATGGTATTCAACAAAACTTTGGATGGCTCAACATTTATTGCCTTTATGGGTCTTGCCTACAACATACTTACACCCGCTAAAGCCATTAGTAAGGCAAGTTATGGAGTAAAAAGAGGGAATGCCGCGGCCGAAAGGGTTTTGGAAATTTTGGAAACAAAAAACCCAATGGAGGATAGCCCTAATGCTACCATTAAGAAAGAATTCACAGACAATATATCCTTAAACAACATCACTTTTAAATATGAGAAGGAAGCGGTTCTCAAAAATTTTAATTTAACCGTACAAAAAGGGAAAAGTGTTGCTTTGGTTGGTCAATCTGGAAGTGGGAAAAGCACCATTGCCAATTTAGTAACCAGATTTTATGATGTTCAGGAAGGTAATATTTCAATTGATAACCAAAACATTAAAGATATCACTAAACATTCTTTGAGAGGTTTAATGGGGCTTGTCACACAGGATTCGATTTTATTCAATGACTCTGTAAAAAACAATATACTTTTAGGCAAGGAAGATGCTACCGATGAAGAAGTCATTGAAGCTTTAAAGATTGCCAATGCCTGGGAATTTGTTAAAGACCTTCCTCTGGGACTCGATACCAATATTGGGGATTCTGGAGCTAAATTATCTGGTGGTCAAAGACAGCGATTAAGTATTGCTCGCGCCGTACTTAAAAATCCTCCGATAATGATTTTGGACGAAGCTACTTCTGCGTTAGACACAGAAAGCGAAAGATTGGTGCAAGATGCTCTAGAGAAAATGATGCTTAATAGAACTTCTATTGTCATAGCCCATAGGCTTTCAACTATTCAAAATGCTGATACTATTGTAGTCATGGAAAAAGGTCAAATTGTAGAACAAGGGAATCACTCCGAATTGATGCTTAAAAATGGTGTTTACAAGAAATTAGTGGACATGCAAAGCTTTGATTAATAGAAAATTTATAATGATATAAAAAAAGGATCAGTTAATTCTGATCCTTTTTTTTATATGGTAACAGTTAGACTTGGGGCTGCCTAACGGTCATTTAAGTAGGTTGGTGAAACAAACATAAGGCAATATTTCGTTATAACCAAGAAAAATTTACATTTAATCGATTTTTTTTGCGTTTTATCGGTTTTTACTCGTGCAAACACCTGTTTAACAACCTATTGACTTTTAATAAATATTTAGCATTAGTTCATTAAACTTTTGATACATTCCATGGTCTTATTAAAAAGAATTTTTTGGAGACCGAAGAGATCAAATTAGTTAAGTCATTGCAATCCCAAAATGATGCTGCCTTTAAGGAATTAGTTACCCTTTACAAGGAGCGTCTCTACTGGCATATTAGACATATCGTAAAATCACATGACGATGCTGATGATGTCCTTCAAAACACCTTTATCAAAGTATTTCAAAATATTAAAAACTTTAAAGGAGATAGTAAGCTTTATTCATGGATGTACCGTATTGCGACAAATGAATCGATTACATTTATCAATCAAAAAGCAAAAAAACTTCAAATGAGCAATGAAGAAGTAACTGCTCTGGCCATCCAAAATATGAAGTCGGATGTGTATTTTGAAGGAGATGCCATTCAACTGCAATTGCAGGAAGCCATAGCCAAATTACCAGAAAAACAACAATTGGTTTTTAACATGAAATATTTTCAGGATATTAAGTACAAGGATATGGCCGAAATTTTAGATACTAGTGAGGGCGCATTAAAAGCCTCTTACCATATAGCCGTTAAAAAAATAGAAGAATATTTAACTCAAGATTAAACCTTTAAAAAGATTTGAAGTCAAAAATAAGGTATGGAATTAAATAAATTACATAAAACTCAAAATGGTCCTTTTAAAGTTCCTCAAAATTATTTTGAAGAACTTGAAGAGCAAGTCATGGACTTGGCCAAACTGAAATCAAAGATTTCAGATTCTGGTTTTCAAATCCCTGAAAATTACTTGGAACATTTTGAAGTTCAAGTCCCTACCCATAAAAACAAACAAGCCCCTAAAGTTATTTCGCTTCTCAATAGAAAAGTTATTATTAGTACCATCAGTATTGCTGCCAGTGTATTGATTTTAATGAACCTTTCCATTTTTCAAAAAAATGCTGTTACTTTCGGGGATATTGATACCCTAACCTTGGAAACCTATCTCTTAAATCAAGAAGATAAATTACAGTGGGAAACAATGGTATCTGATTATGATGAACTTTCATCCTCTATTTTAGAGCAAGTTGTCAATGATGACCAATTGGAGGATTATTTATTAAATGCAACAGATATTGAAGACCTTATTCAAGAAGAACAATAACATGAAACGACTAATAATTTTTATTTTCTTTCTAATGACAGTCGCTTACACTCAAGCGCAAAAAATGGATTGGGAAAAAATTAAAACCCTTAAGGTGGCATTCCTCACCGAGAAGTTGAATTTATCTAAGGCAGAAGCTGAAAAGTTTTGGCCTATTTATAATGACTTTGAAGAAAAGTTCAACACCCTCAGAAAAAAAATGTCTGATTCCCGTAATTTTGAAGGAATAGAGACCCTATCAGAAAGTGAATCTAAAAAACGTCTCAGGGAAATAATTGCCCTAGAAAAAGAGAAACATGACGCTCTTGAAACTTATGTAAACGACCTGCAGAGTGTTTTATCGGCCAATAAAATATTATTACTTAAAAAGGCCGAAGATGAATTTAGACATAAAATGTTCAACGAATTCAAGAAACGTAGACACCAAGGACAAAACTAAAAAAAGCAGCTTTTAAGCTGCTTTTTTTATTCCTTAAAAGTCAGTTTACTTATCCTACCTCTACCAGCAGCATAGGCTATAGAGTCATTTAAAAAACGTATCGTATAAAAGCCTTCATCACTTAAGTGATTCCAACTACTACCACCATCATTGGAGAAATCAATACCCTTAAAACCTATGGCCACTAATTCCTTCCCCTCCCTATTAGGTACATACTGCACACAGCTTCTATAACCTGGGCCTTCATTTGCACCAATCAATTCCCAAGTTTTACCACCATCTTTAGTTCGTATTTTATTGGCTGTATTTTGATCGGGCTGGGTATAATCGCCACCTATGGCCAAACCGTTTAAGGCGTCATAAAAATCCATAGAATAAATGCCTTCCGTTTCCTTTTCCTTGACAATAGGAGTATCATAAACCTCCCAAGTATGTCCTTTATCTGGTGAGTAATAGACACGTCCCATAGTCGTAGCCACCCAAGTTTGGTCTCCCACAATAGCAATGTTTGTGTTACTTGCCGCAAAGGCGCCTTCATTTGCCATTCCGTTCGGTAGAAGATCACACGGTATTTTAGTCCAAGTGTTACCTCCGTCTCTGGTGATAATGATACTTAGACAATCATCGGTGGCATCACCAATAGCGATCCCTTCATTTGTGTTCCAGAACTCCATGGAATCATAAAAGGTTTTTGGATCGTCTTCTTTATAAACCAGCTCCATCTTACCCGCATCTCCCGTTTTAAATAGCAATCCCGGACTTCCCACACTCATAATAAAAACATCAACACCATTATTTGCCATACTTCTGAATTCCAATGATAATGAATCCTGATTTACCTGAGATCTTAATACTTTATCTTTACTGATGTTGTACAAACCATAAGTATTATTGTTCGCTGCAAACGCAACACTATTTACGTCCATAATATCTATGGATCTAATACTCAATGTGGAATCTTCTAAAACAGGCTGTATAATTACTGATGTGAAACTCCTAGGCTGGATTGGTTTCTTTTTTTCTTGACAACCAACAGCAAAAACAAACAGTATACCAATAAACACAATAACTTTCATATTCAAAATTTTGTCTAAAAATAGAAAACTTCCAAGAACCTAAGATACCCCAAAAGACTTAAAAACAACTAAAAATATCGCTTAGGTCGGTTCTCTTCATCAGTATGGATTTTGTTACATGTTGCTTTTTTCGGTCAATTTTGCTGGTTATGATACAAATCACCAAAAAACATCTTCCATACATTATCCATACTCTATCCATACTCTATCCATACCGAAGCCATACCGTAACCCAAGAGAGACCTTATTTTTTATCCCAAAAAGAATTGAGCATCTATTTGTTTTAATCCTCAGCATTTTCTTAATATTTCTAGATACAACTCGATAAGCATTCCATTATATATCAACCAATAAAAACATTACCTTTGCTCCCTAATTTTTTATCATGCGATTACATCGAAATCTTTGCTTTGCCGTTATAGATGGCCTTACCAAAATTTTTAATGAAGGAGAATATGCCGATAAGGTGATACAAGAACTCTTAAAGCGTGACAAACGCTGGGGAAGTCGGGATCGTTCTTTTATTGCAGAAACGACTTATGATATAGTGAGATGGAAACGCTTGTATGCTGAAATAGCCGAAGTTAAAGAGCCTTTTGATCGTGATAACCTTTGGCGCATGTTTGCGGTTTGGGCTACTTTAAGAGGTATCAAGCTTCCAGATTGGAAGTATTTTGAAGGCACACCGAGCCGAAAAATTAAAGGTAAATTTGATGAGCTTTCTAAGATTAGAAAATTTAGGGAATCCATTCCCGATTGGTTGGATGCTCTAGGTGAAAAAGAATTAGGAGAAGCTTCATGGAACAAAGAATTGGCTGCTTTAAACGAACAGGCTGATGTGATTTTAAGAGTCAACACACTTAAAACCAACATCAAAGACCTACAACTTAAACTTCAGACCGAAGGCATAGAAACTGAAACTATTTCCGGCTTTCCTTTAGCATTAAAACTAAAAGAACGAGCCAATGTTTTTGCTACCGAGGCTTTTAAAAATGGTTGGTTTGAAGTACAAGATGCTTCCTCACAACTAGTTGCTGATTTATTGGATGCACAACCAGGCATGCGCGTTGTCGATACTTGTGCAGGAGCTGGAGGTAAAAGTTTACATTTAGCCAGCTTAATGGAGAACAAGGGACAAATCATTTCAATGGATATTTATGGTAACAAATTGGCTGAACTTAAACGTCGAGCCAAACGCAATGGCGCCCATAATATTGAAACCCGAGTCATTGAATCTACCAAAACCATTAAAAAATTATATGATAAGGCAGATCGCGTTTTGATTGATGCACCGTGTTCCGGTTTAGGTGTTTTGAGAAGAAACCCTGATGCCAAGTGGAAATTGGAACCAGAGTTTTTGGATCGTATTAAAAATACCCAACAAGAAATCCTTCAGAATTATTCCAAATTGGTCAAAAAAGGTGGTAAAATGGTTTATGCTACCTGTTCTATCCTTCCATCTGAAAATCAAGTGCAAGTTGACAGATTCTTAACATCGGAATTGGGAAAAGACTTTACCTTTGTTGAAGACCATAAAATTTTATCTCACACCTCTGGTTATGATGGGTTTTACATGGCTTTATTAGAAAGAAAAAAATAATTTGAATGAAACATATTTACCTTTTTACATTTTTACTTATCTCACTTTTTGGTTTCTCCCAAGAACCGGCTGGATATTATGATTCGGCAACAGGAACCGGATTTGAATTGAAATCACAATTAAAGGCCATCATAAATAATACGAATGATGGACTTGATACTGAATATCTTCATAATGCCCAAGACTATAGCGCCATGGATGCCTTTATTGCTGACAATGACCTGGATGTTTATGATAGCTATGAAAATGATAATTCCATTTTAGATGTCTATTCTGAAAACCCTTCTGGAACAGATCCATACAATTTTACTCCTGTTACCAATGAGTGTGGCAATTATTCTTCTGAAGGTGATTGCTACAACAAGGAGCACGTCATCCCCAAATCGGTTTTTGACGACGCAATGCCCATGTATAGCGATGGCCACAATTTATTACCTACGGATGGTCGTGTTAACGGTTTCAGAAGTAACTACCCTTTTGGAGTAGTTGACGACAATCAATTGGTGTCCCAAAGTGGCATATCGAATCCGACCATGAACGGGTCAAAATTGGGAGGAAATCTAAACAGTGGTATTTCTGCTGGATATACTGGAACTGTTTTTGAACCTATTGATGAATTTAAAGGGGATATAGCCCGTATTTATTTCTACTTTGCCACACGATATGAAGATCAAATAGATGCCTGGGGAGCTTTTGATATGTTTGATGGAAGCAACAACAATGTTTTTGCTGAACCGTTTTTAGCCATTTTATTGAATTGGCATAACAACGATCCTGTTTCCCAAAAAGAGATTGATAGAAATAATGCGCTTTTTACCTATCAAAACAACCGAAATCCCTTTATCGATCATCCAGAATTTGTAGCACAAATTTGGAACAACACTACAGATACAGAAGCTCCTTCTGCCCCATCCAATTTGGCCGCAAGCAATCCTACTGACAACAGTGTTGATTTAAACTGGAACGCGTCAACAGACAATGTTGCTGTGACGGTTTACGATATTTACATAGATGGCGTCTATGCCTTTTCAAATGCCACAACAAATGCTACTGCCACTTCTTTGAGCCCAAACACCACCTATTGCTTTACGGTAAAAGCCAAAGATGCTGCTGGTAATGAATCGGTAGGAAGCAATGAAGTTTGTGAAACCACAACCAATAATGGATCTTCTGGAGGCGAAGATTTATTCTTCTCAGAATATATTGAAGGAGGAGGCAATAATAAAGCCCTTGAAATAGCTAATTTCACAGGCGTCACTATCGACGACCTTTCTATGTACACCTTGAAATTAAGCAGTAATGGTAACAGTGGCTGGACGGCAACTTATAGTTTTCCTGCCAATGCCCAAATAAACCAAGGAGATGTTTATGTTATTGCCAACGGAAGCGCAACTATATGCTCTTCAGAATATGATGATTTGAATAACACAATCACCGGGTTTAATGGGAATGATGCTATTGGTTTGTTTAAAAATGATGTGTTGATAGATATCATCGGTACGTTGGGAGACGATTCCACATTTGCACAAAATACCACTTTGGTTAGAAAATCTACAGTAAGTGGTCCTTCAACAACTTTTGACCTGAATGAATGGGATTCTTACGCACAAGATACTTGTGATGATTTAGGAAGTCATACCCAAACTTTGGGAACTACAGAGTTTACTTCAAACACCATCAAAATTTACCCCAATCCTGTTTCTGGCAACACCCTAAATATCGATACCAACAAAACCTTTGATTATAGTATCTATAACATACTAGGAAAACAGGTTTTGAAAGGAATTAGTAAAACAGGAACCATCATGGTACAAAATCTACCTCAAGGTATTTATATTTTAAAACTCAACATTGAAGGGCAAAGTGTTACCAAAAAATTAGTAAAAAAATAAAGCTCTTATATAAATTAAAAAAGGCTATCATTGTTTGATAGCCTTTTTTGTTTAATCGTTTACACTATGAATTCAAATTTTAAATTCTTTATTGAAAACATTCTCCAGAAAGATATAAAACAATTCCTAGCCTTATCTGGCGGTGATATTTCTCAAGCATTTAAAATTGAAACCGATTCTGATAATTATTTTTTAAAAAGCCACCAATCCCCTCAAGCTTTGTACATGTTTCAAGCCGAAAAACTAGGTTTGGAATCAATTCATAAAACCAACACCATAGCCACCCCAAGAATTATTGCTTGCGATCAATTTGAACATCGTTCATTTCTACTCATGGAATTTATTGAAACAAAAGCACCCACTCGTAAAGACATGTCCTCCTTGGGAAAACAATTAGCTGCATTACACCAAACAACATCAAAGACATTTGGATTAAATTCTGATAATTTCATCGGTAGCTTACCTCAATCTAATCAAGAGCATCATAACTGGAAAGACTTTTATCTTCAAGAAAGGTTGTTACCGCAATTACGATTAGCTAAGAATAAAGGGTTATTAACAAATAGTGACTGTCCTCCCGAAAACCAAATAAGTATAACTCTGGAGCCCTTATTAAAAGATGTAACCCCATCCCTACTTCATGGCGACTTATGGAGTGGTAATTTTTTAATTTCAGAAAATGGCACTCCCTACCTTATTGATCCTGCCGTTTATTATGGAGACAAAGAAGTAGATATTGCTATGACCAAATTATTTGGAGGTTTTGGAGAACATTTTTACGAAGCTTACTATGAAAGTGATGCAGCATCCTCAAAATCAGAATTAAAAATAGAGATTTATCAATTGTATTATTTACTGGTTCATTTAAATCTTTTTGGTCGCTCCTATCATGGATCGGTAGTTTCCATTCTCAAAAAATACTTTTGAAAAGCTGTTAATAATCCAATTAAAATTTAAAAAAGGAGCATTATCAATCTAAAATAAAAGCGTATTTTTGCCCTTTTAAAACACACCTATAATCGACATATAATGATTCATTTCTTTGGAAACGCAAACAGCACCGTTTTTGCTGTTCAAACAACAAAAGAATTATCTACAGAAACCATCTCCAAGTTGGTTTGGTTATTTGGCAACCAACCTAAAATAGAACAAGCATCTTTGGATGCTTTTTTTGTTGGACCGCGTGCGGCCATGATTACGCCTTGGAGTACCAATGCTGTTGAAATCACTCAAAACATGGGGATTTCAGACATCATTCGAATTGAGGAATTCGAAGCTGTTTCTGAAGACTTCAAAGGTTATGATCCAATGATTTCAGAAAAATTCAACGGATTAAACCAAGAATCATTCACAATAGATATCAAGCCAGAACCTATTCTGGATATTGAAGATATTGCGGCTTACAACATTCAGGAAGGGCTTTCTTTAAGTGATGAAGAAGTAGCTTACTTAGAAGGTGTTTCTGAAAAAATTGGTCGCCCGTTAACCGATTCTGAAGTATTCGGTTTCTCTCAAGTAAACAGTGAGCACTGTCGTCACAAAATTTTCAACGGAACATTTGTTATTGATGGTGAAGAAAAACCGACTTCATTATTTAAAATGATTCGTAAAACGTCTGAAACGAATCCTAACGATATTGTTTCCGCTTATAAAGACAATGTGGCTTTTGTAAAGGGACCTGTTGTTGAGCAGTTCGCTCCTAAAACAGCTGACAAGCCCGATTTTTACGAAACTAAAGAATTCGAATCTGTTATTTCATTAAAAGCGGAAACGCATAACTTCCCTACTACTGTAGAGCCTTTTAACGGAGCTGCTACAGGATCGGGAGGAGAAATTCGTGACCGTTTGGCTGGTGGAAAAGGATCATTACCTTTAGCAGGAACAGCGGTTTATATGACGTCTTATTCGCGTTTGGAAGAAAACCGTCCTTGGGAACAAGCTATGGATGAGCGTAAATGGTTATACCAAACACCAATGGATATCTTAATTAAGGCTTCTAACGGAGCATCTGATTTTGGTAACAAATTCGGTCAGCCGTTAATCTGTGGTTCGGTCTTAACGTTTGAGCACGAAGAAGATGCCAGAAAATTAGGCTTCGATAAAGTGATAATGCAAGCTGGAGGTATTGGTTACGGTAAAGCCGACCAAGCCTTAAAAGCAACACCTGCAGTTGGTGACAAAGTAGTTATCCTTGGTGGTGAAAACTACCGTATTGGTATGGGTGGTGCTGCGGTATCATCGGCTGATACTGGAGAATTCGCTTCAGGTATCGAATTAAACGCCGTACAACGTTCGAATCCTGAAATGCAAAAACGTGCTGCTAACGCGGTTCGTGGTATGGTGGAAAGCGATGAAAACTACATTGTTTCTATTCACGATCATGGTGCTGGAGGACACTTAAACTGTTTATCTGAATTAGTTGAAGAAACCGGTGGACACATCGATTTAGATAAATTACCTGTAGGTGATCCTACTTTATCTGATAAAGAAATTATCGGTAATGAATCTCAGGAACGTATGGGATTAGTGATTGCCGAAAAACATATTGAAACATTACAAAAAATTGCCGATCGTGAGCGTTCACCAATGTACACCGTTGGAGACGTGACTGGTAATCACCGTTTCACTTTCGAGTCTAAGACCAACGGACACAAACCAATGGATTTAGCCATGGATGATATGTTTGGTAGCTCACCAAAAACATACATGCATGATAAAAAAGTAGCTCGCAATTATGCCGATGTTGCTTATAACAAAGAAAACTTCTACGATTATTTAGACCAGTTATTACAATTGGAAGCTGTAGCCTCTAAAGACTGGTTAACCAATAAAGTAGACCGTTGTGTTGGTGGAAAAGTAGCCAAACAACAATGTGTTGGACCATTACAAATTCCATTAAACAATGTTGGTGTGATGGCCTTAGATTACAAAGGTAAAGAAGGTATCGCAACCTCTATCGGGCACTCGCCTATTTCTGGATTAATCAATCCGGTAGCAGGAAGTAGAAACTCGATTACTGAAGCTTTAACAAACATTATTTGGGCACCATTAAAAGACGGATTACAAAATGTGTCTTTATCAGCAAACTGGATGTGGCCTTGTAAAAATGAAGGTGAAGACGCTCGTTTATATGAAGCTGTTGAAGCCGTTTCAGAATTCGCAATTGATTTAGGTATCAACGTGCCTACTGGAAAAGATTCCTTATCAATGAAGCAAAAATACCCTAACGAAGAGGTTATTGCTCCTGGTACGGTAATTATTTCGGCGGCTGCCAATTGTATCGACATCAATAAGGTGGTTGAGCCCGTATTCCAAAAAGGTGCTGGCGATGTGTATTACATCAACTTATCGCAAGATAACTTTAAATTAGGTGGAAGTTCATTTGCTCAGGTGGTTAACAAAATTGGTAACGACACACCAAATGTTCAATCTGCTGCTTACGTTAAAAACGTATTTAACACCATTCAACAATTAATTCTTGACGGACAAATTGTTGCAGGACACGATGTGGCTTCTGGTGGTTTAATCACGACGTTGTTAGAGTTATGTTTTGCTGACAACAATTTAGGTGCTGAATTAGATATCACAGCTTTAGCTGAAAACGATTCATTTAAAGTGTTATTTGCTGAAAATGCTGGTTTAGTAATTCAGTCTAAAGACGCTTCAATCGAAACTGTTTTATCTGCTGCTAAAATTGACTTCTTCAACATTGGTAAAGTAACAGAAAGTGATGTGTTAAGCATCATCAACGGAACAGATGTATTCACCATGACGGTATCTCGTTTACGTGATATGTGGTACAAAACATCATTCTTATTAGATCAAAAACAAACAGCTAACGGTTTGGCACAAGACCGTTACGACAACTATAAAAATCAACCATTACAGTACACCTTCCCAAGTCACTTTACAGGGAAACTTCCTGTAATCGATGCAAGTAAGCCGAGACCAAAAGCAGCGATTTTACGTGAAAAAGGAAGTAACTCCGAGCGTGAAATGGCCAATGCGATGTACTTAGCTGGATTTGATGTAAAAGACGTACACATGACCGATTTAATTTCTGGTCGTGAAACCCTTGAAGACATTCAGTTTTTAGGTGCTGTTGGTGGATTCTCTAACTCAGACGTTTTAGGTTCTGCTAAAGGTTGGGCCGGAGCTATTAAATACAACGATAAAGCGAATGAAGTGATTAAAAACTTCTTCAAGCGTGAAGATACGCTTTCAGTTGGTATTTGTAACGGTTGTCAGTTATGGATGGAATTAGAATTGATTAACCCTGAGCACGATGTTCATGGTAAAATGGTTCATAACGATTCTCATAAACATGAAAGTTCATTTACTTCAGTAACTATTCAGGAAAATAACTCGGTTATGCTTTCAAGTTTAGCTGGAAGTACTTTAGGAGTTTGGATTTCTCATGGTGAAGGTAAATTTAACTTACCTAAATCTGAAGACCAATACAATATTGTTGGTAAATACGCTTATGCGGAATATCCACACAATCCAAACGGATCGGATTACAACACTGCTATGATGTGTGATTCAACAGGGCGTCACTTAGTAACGATGCCTCACATTGAGCGTTCTACATTCCAATGGAACTGGGCACACTACCCTAGCAACAGACAAGACGAGGTTTCGCCTTGGGTTGAAGCTTTTGTGAATGCTAGAGAGTGGATTGAGAAAATTTAAATTGATTTAGATACAATCATAAAAACCCCGATATAAATTTATATCGGGGTTTCTTTTTATCCGCATAATTTATCACCTAAGTTATTGATCATTACATGAATAATTTGTAAGAATTTAAATATATTTAGGGCCTTTATATTGTATGTCCTTGAACCACTTTTTTTCATTTCAAAACTATCAATTTGTGAAAAGATGTATTTTCACCTGCTCCCTTTTCATGTATTTAGCAACCCTTTCAGGTCAAAATAGTATTGAAAAAAATCCTGTGTTAAGTGATTCTTTAGCAATTATTGCTTTTAACAATAAGGATTTTGAAAACTACTTTAAATATTTTATCCAATATGAAAATAACCTAGATTCCTCCAAGGATTCAAAATTTAAGGTAAGATCTCTTTATCAACATACAGAACGTTTTTTTAATTTAGGCTTATACCAGCAATCGAAAGAATTAGCTTTAAAAGAAATAGCCTTAGACAGTGACTTTGATCATATCATTAATGCGACTTTTACTAGTCTAAGCTATGTGATATTAGCCAAATCACAAAATGCTTTAAAAGAATACCAAAAAGCAAAGCAAACGTATTTAGAGGCGATTGTTTTAGTAAAAAAAATTTCTAATCATGAGAAACCTTTAAGACTTGCTTCTGCCCTTAATAATTTAGGGATGCAGTATTTAGATTATGAAAGCAACAAGGATTCTGCTTTATGGTATTTCCAAAAAGCCAAGGAGATCATGGTAACATCTTCCATATCAAACCATCCATTTTTTGGAGTTCTCAATGAGAACATAGCACATATTGAATATGACCAAGGAAACTATACTATTGCTAAAGAATATTACCAGAACAACTATGCAAACGTATTTACCTTGACGGGTAATGACCGATTGAAAAGAAATCATTTACTTTCCGGAATCTACTTGTCTAATACCTATTTAAAGTTAAATCAGGTTTCTGAAACCAAAAAGGTTTTAAACAACATCGCCATTTCTTTAGATACCATACAAAACTTTCGATTTGGTAATGAAATCGAAATGGCTTGGTTAGAAACTTCTAGAGAACTGGCAGAAAAAGAAAAAAATTATCAGTTCGCCCTGGATTTATCCAAAAAATTAGATGCTAAAAAAGACTCCCTACATCATGAAGAAAATCAGAACAAACTACTCGGGAGTACCATATTAGAAGAAGAAACTATTAATAAATATCAAACACTTATTGAAAATGAACGTTTAAAAACAGCTAACCTAGAACAAATAAATCGCACACGCTTTTGGATCACAATTAGCACCCTACTCATTTTACTTGGTATTTTTATCTTTCTATTTTCTCGGTACAAACAACATTTGGCTTTGGCTAGAAAAAATAAAGAAATTGCTGAACAAAAAGCCATTGCACATTCCTATAGAAACCAATTACTCACCAAAGATTTAGAAAATCAAAAGCAAGACCTCACCAACATTGCTCTAAGCACACAACAAAATGTAAGCTGGTTAGAAGGCCTTAACGACACCATAACCAAATACAAAAGGCAAGGTCATTTTTCTAAGGAATTATTTATAAAAGAATTATTGGACTCCATAGAGGACAAAAAAAGAGCCAACACGTTTACCGAAAACCTACACGAAAAAATTGCAACCATTAATTCCGAATTCTATTCGAAACTAAAAATTAGTCATCCCGATCTCACTGATTATGACATTAAACTATGCACCTTGATTCGCATCAATCTTGAAAGTAAAGATATTGCTACTATTTTAAATATCTCACCCTCCTCGGTTAACACAAGCAGGTATAGAATTCGAAAAAAACTAGAACTATCAAAGGGCGACAACTTGACCGATTATCTTAAGAATATATAGCTTTTACGGCAATTGTCTATTCATTGTCTATTGATATGCATTGATGATTTTGGCAATTTTATACATCTCCTTCTAAGTCATTAAAAAACATAACTATTATGATGGTTTTACATGCATTAAAAAGGGGTTATATAGTAACAATTATAACCCTAATGTATTCTTCTTTTATAGTTGCCCAGGTAGGTATAGGAAATACCGATCCCAAAGCTTCCTTGCACATTTCCTCATCCAATACGGCAACTCCATCAAATACCGATGGTATTCTTATTCCTCGAGTTGATAACTTTCCATCCTCCAATCCTACAGCAGATCAAGATGGGATGTTAGTATTTGCCACAGGAAACGGGTCACCTTCTAAAGGTCTTTACTATTGGGATAATGCAGCAACTAATTGGATATCTGTTAACGGAGCCAAACAAATTAATGACCTACTGGACGGTAAATCCGATAGTGATGGCACTAATAATGGATCTTCCATATTTTTAGGAATCAATGCTGGAGCCATTGATGATGGTACAGATAATCGCAATATTGGAATAGGATTTAATTCTTTGGCCGCAAACACCACAGGAAATCAAAATACAGCGATTGGTTACAACTCCTTGCAAGCCAATACTGATGGGAGCAGCAATACAGCCATAGGTGTGGGGACCTTAAAATTCAACACGACGGGTATTGCTAATACAGCCATAGGCCGTTTCTCATTATTTGCTAATACTACCGGTACTCACAATACTGCAGTCGGTAATATATCTTTATATGAAAATACTACAGGTTCTTATAATACAGCTATTGGAAGGGGTGCCTTAAATAATAATATGGATGGCATTGATAATGTTGCGGTGGGCCATCAGACCTTGCAACTAAATATAAGTGGGACAACTAATGTAGCTGTTGGTTCACAAGCGTTACAAAACAACACAGCAGATGCTAATGTAGCTGTTGGCTATAGTGCCTTAAATGCCAATACGAGTGGCGAAAGAAACACTGCTATTGGAACCAATGCACTGCTCTTAAATACAACCGGAGATAACAATACAGCTACAGGATATCAAGCCCTTATGAACACAACTGGTGGAGCTAATACTGCCAACGGTGCTCTTGTACTACAGAATAATACCACGGGTACCCAGAACACTGGAGTTGGTGCTCGTACCTTAGAGAGCAACACATCGGGTAGTTACAACACCAGTTTAGGTAGAGGTGGTTTGCAAAACAACTCAGATGGAAGCAACAACACGTCGGTTGGGACAAATGCCTTGAATGCTAACACGAGTGGAAATGATAATACCGCTTTAGGTTACAATGCGCTAAATTCAAACATTACAGATAATAACAACACAGCTGTAGGTTCTGGTTCGTTAGAAAATAATACAGTTGATGGCAATGTAGCTGTAGGCTATAGTTCTTTAAACGCCAATACTACAGGAACTAATAACACAGCTGTTGGTACATCTGCACTTCTATTAAATACAATCGGAAATAATAATACAGCTACAGGATACCAAGCCCTTATGAACACAACTGGTGGAGCTAATACTGCCACCGGTGCTCATGCATTGCAAAATAATACGACAGGAACTCAAAACACGGGAGTTGGTGCTCGTACCTTAGAGAGCAACACAACAGGTAGCTACAACACCAGTTTAGGTAGAGGTGGTTTGCTAAACAATTCAATAGGGAATAATAACACATCTGTTGGAACAAATGCCTTAAATGCTAACACGAGTGGAAATGAGAATACAGCTGTAGGACATAATTCTTTACGCTACAATACAGTAGGATACCAAAACACGGCTTTAGGTTATCTCGCTCTCAACTCTAATACCACAGGAGATTTCAATGTTGCCATAGGAGCCCTTGCTCTAGAAAGTAATGTAGGCTCCATAAATAATGTGGCTGTAGGTCATAGTGCTTTAAATGCTAATACAGAAGGCAATAGAAATACGGCTATTGGCCATGAAGCTTTAAATAATGCCCAAGCAGGAAACAATAATGTTGCCATTGGATTGCAAGCGTTATCTCAATTAACCAGTGGAAACAATAATATAGGCATAGGAAGCTATGCACAAGTTCCCAATGCAACAGGCATTCATCAAGTTCGTATAGGAAACACCAGCATTACTTACGCTGGTATACAAGTAGCATGGTCTATTACTTCAGATAACATATGGAAGTCAAATGTGCGAGATCTACCCTATGGTTTGGATATGATTACTAAATTAAGACCTGTAGACTACATCAGGAAAAATGATGAGAAGCAAACCCGAGAAATGGGCTTTATTGCTCAAGAAGTAGAACGCGTACTCCTTGATTTAGGATATGATGATCAAGGGTTTCTCACAAAAGATGATCAAGGTAGAATAAGTTTACGATATAATGATTTTATTCCTCTATTAACTCAGGCCATTAAGGAACAGCAACAGCAAATTGCCACTCAACAAGAAGAGATCAAAAAACTCAAAGAGTCGCAAACACTCATTTTGGAGAAAAATGATCAATTACAAGCTCAGGTCCTAAACATGGAAGAAAGCATTCAAAACATTCTAGTTCAATTACAATTGCAAAACACAACTAACACCAGCGCTTCTAATGAGCCAACCAAAACCGATTAATAGCAATTTTAATCATGGCAGAATAACCACACTGCCAACTGGGATTGAAGGATACATAAGTATAATGGTCTTTATCTTAGGCCAAGGAAATTCTCTTATGTATCCTCTTTTCCTATCTAATTATATTGATGAATTGAAAACATCATGTTTATGAGAAGCAACTACTTCATACTCTTTCTCTTTGTTTTACTAAATTTTGGCGGGTATGCTCAGCTTACTATAAGAAATAATGCCTATGTATATGCCTCAGACGTGGTGGTTTTTGTAAATGACCAAGTAAATATTCAGGAATCAACGGCACGTTTTTACCTAAGAGATGAAGCACAACTTCTTCAAGGAACAGGGACAGTTGGCAATTCTGGCACAGGACTTTTAAGTGTCTACCAATGGGGAACTGTCAATGAATATGCTTATAACTATTGGTGTCCACCTGTAGGTAATACTTTAGCTAATTCCGTTGGTAATAGACCATTTAGGCCCAATAATAATATTTATGAGGTGATGAGCGCTCCTATAACAAGTGCACCAGCATCCTTTACCTCTGGTTATAATGGTACTTCCAGTCCTTTAGTAATTTCAAATTACTGGATATGGAAATTTGACCCAGGAACGGCATACAGTGAATGGGATTATGTTGGTGATAGTGGGGATGTTGCTACAGCCTATGGTTTTACAATGAAAGGAACTAACGGGTCTGGAAACAACCAAATGTATGACTTCAGAGGAAAACCTAATTCCGGAACAATTTCCACTAGTGTTTTAGCTGAACAACAAACACTGGTAGGCAATCCATATCCATCTGCATTAGACGCAAGAGATTTTATTTGGGATACTGACAATCAAAATGCCATAACAGGATATCTGTACTATTGGGAACAAGCTCCCGGGGCTACCTCCCATTTTTTAAGCGATTATGTGGGTGGCTATGCTTCTTATACTATTTCTTCTGATGGTCTTGTAGATTCCTTCACGCCGGCAGCTTTCACCACCTATTTAAGCAATGGCATACCAACTAATTTTCCAGCAGGATCAGGCAACAAAATTGCTAAAAGGTACATCCCCATAGGACAAGGATTTATGGTAGAAGGCAAAACAGGCACCACCGGAGCAGCTTATTTTAAAAATGCCCACAGGGATTTTGTTAAAGAATCTGATGGCATCAGTTTCTTTTTTAGAAATCAAGAGTCTGACACCAACCTGACCAATAGCACCCCAATAAGTTATGATGAAAATGGTTTGACTATTGTACCAGAGGACTATCAAAGATTCCGAATTAATGTTGATTTCAACGACACCCATACAAGACAACTATTGATGAATTTCCATGAAAGTGCAAGCAATGGATTTGACTATGGATTGGAAGCAAAAAGTCCTGAAGTCCTTAGTTCAGATGCTTATTGGACTTGGGATAATGATCCCTACTGCATTCAAGCATATAATTTTGATCAGGAATTATGTATTCCCTTAATAGTAAAATCAAATAGCCAACAACTCATTCGCTTTCGAATTTTTGATGTACAGAATTTTGATGAGGTACAGCCCATTTATTTACATGATATGTTGACAGATTCTTATGTAAACTTAAGGGAGCAAAACCTTGAATTAATGATAAACGCAGAAAATTATAACGATCGTTTTGAAATTACTTTCACTCAAGAAGCACTGAGCATGGATGAACCCATTTCAAATTCAATTATAGTTTTTCATAATCAATCAAAATCTGAAATCATCATTAAAAACCCAAATTATTTGAACCTTCAGCAGGTATCTCTATATGATATTACAGGAAAAGAAATTTTGAATGACGTTGATTTATCACAAAACCAAGAATATCATTATTCAACAAAAGATCTGAGTTCTGGAGCCTATATTGTACACATAGTACTAGATACTGAACACGTTGTCTCTAAAAAAATTATTGTTGGGCATTAGCAAAACCAATGCTTTCAAAGAAATTAATATTTATAAAAAAAGTCCAACACTATACATGTTGGACTTCATTTCGTCGGGATGACAGGATTTACAGAATCGATTTGTCATCGCTTATGTTGCAAATTAAAGCGTTGCTTTAATTTCATATAAAGCAAAAAGGCTAATTTAAGAAAGTAAACTTTCTACATTAACCTTTGCTTTAAAGTGTCGGGATGACAGGATTTGAACCTGCGACCACACGGCCCCCAGCCGTGTACGCTAACCGGACTGCGCCACATCCCGAATTATAGGGGTACAAAAATAAAGTTTCATGTCACATTTTTATGGTTTTTATCAAGTTTTTTTCGAAAAAAAATCCTGATTTAAAAAATTGTTTTAACTGCCTTTATACTAACCTTTTGTTAACTTAAAAATTTTACACTCCCATTATTATTAATTTTAGAATTTATTCGCCAAAATAAAACACATTTGTAAATATGCATTAATTTCATAATTTGCAGAACTTCAATTTTTCTATAGAACAAATGACAGATATAACCAGACTTTTCGATTTTCCTTATTATCAGTTAGAGACTTACAACCTAAAAGAGGCGCTTGTAACCAAGTATGATGAGGTCTGGACTCCTACCTCAACACAAGCCTATATTGATCAGGCAAATGCAATAAGTAGAGCACTTCTCAAGCTGGGAATTCAAAAAGATGATAAAATAGCTGTTATTTCTTCGACAAACCGAACAGAGTGGAACATCATGGATATTGGTATTTTGCAAGTTGGTGCACAGAACATACCTATTTATCCAACCATTTCAGCTGAAGATTATGAGTATGTACTCAACCATAGTGAATCAATCTATTGTTTTGTTTCTGATGCAGATGTTTTAGCCAAATTAAATCAAGTAAAAGGTAACACCAAGCTGAAAGACGTATACTCTTTCAATCACATTGAAGGATGCAAACATTTTTCAGAACTACTAGAGTTAGGGAAAGACCCAATTAATCAACCGGAAGTAGAGGAACGAAAAAATCAAGTTCATGAAGATGACTTGGCAACCATCATTTATACATCAGGCACAACCGGAAGACCCAAAGGAGTTATGCTAACCCATAAAAACATTGTAAGTAATGCTTTAGATAGTGTTCCTAGGTTACCTATATCGGGTTCAGGTACCAGAGTTCTCAGCTTTTTACCTATTTGTCACATTTTTGAGCGTGTCTTAATTTACATTTATCAATATATGGGTGCCACCATTTATTTTGCTGAAGGTTTGGATAAAATTGGAGATAATGCAAAAGAGATCAAACCTCATTTAATGAGTGTGGTGCCGCGTCTACTGGAAAAAGTGTACGATAAAATTGTTCACAAGGCTGAAGAATTATCCCCTTTAAAACAAAAAATATTTTTCTGGGCGGTAGGTCTTGGTGAACAATGGGAACCTTATCAAAAGAACGGATCTTGGTATCACTTCAAACTTAATTTAGCTCGAAAACTCGTTTTCAGCAAATGGCAAGAGGCTTTAGGTGGTGAATTAAGCACTATGGTCTCTGGTAGTGCGCCTTTGCAACCTAGGCTCATACGCATATTTTGTGCAGCAGGTATGCAGGTTATGGAAGGTTACGGGCTTACAGAAACGTCACCTGTAGTAGCCGTTGGAAAATATGCTGACCATATGTTTAAAGTTGGAACAGTGGGAATTCCTATTCGTAATGTAGAAGTCAAAATAGCAGAAGATGGTGAAATCCTTATAAAAGGTCCTAATGTGATGAAAGGCTATTATAAAGATCCTGAAAAAACAGCTTCTGTCATGACAGGTGCGTATTTCCATACGGGAGACAAAGGAGAAATTGATTCTGAAGGTTTCTTGAAAATCACGGGACGTAAAAAAGAAATGTTCAAAACCTCGGGCGGAAAGTATGTTATCCCTACCCTATTGGAAAATGAGTTAAAACAATCTCGATTCATCGAACAAGTCATGGTGATAGGTGAAGGCCAAAAAATGCCAGCAGCCTTGATTCAACCTAATTTTGAATTTATCAAAGAATGGATCAAATTCAAAGGGAAAGCCATTGACCCAACCAATGATGCCATTTATACCTCTAAAGAAGTCATTGACAGGATCCAACAAGAAGTAGATAAATGCAATTCCAAATTTGGAAAGTGGGAGCAAATTAAACGCTTTGAACTTACCCCAGATGAGTGGTCCATTAAAGGAGGGCATTTGACACCTACCATGAAAATGAAAAGAGATATTATCTTAAATTTATATAAAGACCTTTATGATAAGATTTATAATTAATTCTTGATCAAAACCATTACATAAAATAACAAAGGGTTCCATATTTAATGGAACCCTTTTCATTTAACCAATTCATCAATATAGATGTCTATTTAACTATCAACTTCTTTGTTGAGACCTCTCCTATATGAGTAATAGTTACAAAATACATTCCTGAGGGTATATGACTTAACGGTAGTTCAAATTTTGAAGCTCCCAAAGCATTTATGTCTTTGACATACACTACCTTTCCTGTAACGTCCAATACTTTAATCTCTAAAGATTGATTAATATATTTATCTAAACGTAAGGTAACCTGTCCATTGTTGGTTGGATTAGGGTATAAGGACCAATCCTCCTGATTTAATAATTCAGTTTTCAATGGAGTTGCAAATCTAGAGCTTGCAATTTGATCGTTTGGACAGCCCCAAGACACAAGGTATTCCCATTGGGTGCGGGATCCACTTCCACAAGACACACTAACATCTGAAGAAACATCAAAAAATATGGTATCCCCTGTACTTTCAACACTTACCTCTGAAAGGTTTATTGTATATGGACTATTGCTATTGAACAGAACGGTAGTGCCATCAGAATCTAAAATTCTGAGTTCATCGTAGTAAGTTTCAATACTTCCCGCCATAAACGCTACATGCACAGGTGAACCATCTGTACTTGTATAGGAGAACTGATTGTTCTCATTATTTCCATAGCAGTAAGTTTCTACAGATTCGTACCCACAAGGAACAAAACATTTAATATCATAATTGAGGGACACATAACCGCGAGTACTACAACTTGTACTCGAGTCTGATTGAATCATTACAGATATGGTATCACCGGTACTTACAAAAGTTAATCCAGCCAAAGACCCATAATTTCCATAGCCATTATACAATTGAGTAACACCATCTGAATCCAAGACTATGAACTCATCCCAATTGTTTTCAACATATCCAGTGTTAACAACTAATTCCAAGGGAAGCCCTTCTGAACTAGTATAAGTAAATATGGTTGTATCATTGTCAGAATAACAATATTCATTATTTAAAGTAGTCCCACACGATACCATAACTGGAGAAGTATCTAAACATGAAACGTTAAGATTGTAATCGCCCTCCGAATTATCTCCAGTGACATAAATGTAATATAGGACACCTACTTCGGCATCAAAACTTATTTTCGAGTTCAATCCTTCTCCAGCATCATTATCTGCATCCACACACTCCAAGGCATCACAGTTACCTTTAAAAAGCCCTAGGCGAGTGTCATACCCAGAACCATCAGTATCTACCGTTACTTTGATATTTGGGTCGTTAGTTTGATAAGTATACCAAACCCCACCTGATTGTCCTAAATCATTATAATCACAATACAACCCTTCATTTATAGGAGCTCCTACTGTACTTCCCAAGATAGTCTCCTCACACCCTATTGGCAGTGCACTGTAGCATGGATTTTCCATAGTGGTAAAACTATATGTCATACAATCGTTAGCAGTACCGTTAACATTATAAGGAGTGATCGTAATAAAATAGGTTGTGTTATACTCAAAACTACCTCCATCATAATTTAGGATATTCCCCACATCAAAGCCATCCAAAACATCTGTTCCTCCAGAAGTGGTACCAATGGATACATAATAACCATCAACTATTCCTGAAGCAGCTGTCCAAGAAATTTCTTGGTTTATGGAAGTATCTACTGCCTCATTTAAAGGTGAAACAAGAGTAATATCACATGCTGGGGGTGTGTTACAAGTAATGCTATCACATCCTCCAAGTAAATCGCCATGGGCCAAATGATTTTCTACAGCATTAGCAGACACACATAAAGTAGAATAATTACCTTCTTCGTCTACATGGCAAACAAGCACTTTGCCATTGTTAACATTATTGCTACAAACCACATCAACAACTAATACCGTGGCTGTTTCATTTATGGTTTCATTGCCATCAGTTACCGATACGGAATAAGCTGTTGCTTCTGAAGGACATACTGAAATGGTTTGGGTCGTCTCTCCTGTACTCCAGAGTATATTATAGTTACTCGAACCTCCTCCAACATTTACCGAAAGATCCACACATTCCGTAGGAACATACCCCTTATAAACTGTATAGCAAGACTCTTCCATACTAACACTTAACGGCACATAGCATAAGGAATTCTCAATATTAATTTGATGTGCAGAATCACCAGACCCCAACAACGTGTTATTATTGTCATAGATTTTATAGGATACTTCTCCTGGCCAATACCCTCCACCATTCCAAACGGTTGTAATTTGGGAGCCATCAGTTACTGGAAAGTACACCGCGTAGGAATACCCCCCTCCTTGATTTCCGTAAAGCTGAACATGATCCAAAACTACAGCTCCATCAACCAAAACATCAATGGTATTACCATTCCATCCATCACCATAGGAATCTATCATTACCAGTTTAAATTCACATTGATTTTGGGCATAAATTGAATAAGAAAATGTCAAGCCAAGTACAGCCAGACATAACAAAGTAAATCTTTTCATAAAAAAAATGTTAGTGTTAATAAAATAGACCTCTTTTGATCTGTGTTAAAAGGTCTTTGTTGTGAATTGAAAAAGTGATATGCCATTTTGAAACTCCGTCATATGGGAATTAAGGATTTTCTCAAATAAGGCAATCGCATGTCTCAATCACTGAAGTAAAAATAGCCTTGGGAGGCTGAAAAAGACAAGAAAAGCACTACTGCAAAACTACTAAAACTGCACGCCACAGCGGGAATTCAGAGGATTTCTTACTGCATTTAAAAATTTCATCAGATGACTTGCATATTTTCCAGTTATAATGACTTAGGGTAAAATTTGCACCTTATTTGAGTTTTACTTTTTTTCTTCTTTCTAAGCCATTTACCAAAACAACTTTCACAAAATAAACTCCAGAAGTCACAGCAGTTCTATTTAAGATAAGCTGGTTTACATTAACATTATTTTTATTCATTATTACCTTACCTAAAACATCATAAACAGTCACTTTTGAAATTACCTCATGGTCTGAACTTATTTTGATGTATTCTCCCTGCGGAGCAATGATTGCTATGCTTTCCAAATTAAATTCTGGGTTGGTTAAAGTGTACTCGGTAAATCTTAAAATGAATCTATCATTGAGCAAGCCCGAGTTACCAGAAAAACTATATGGAGCCTGTTTTAAATCGTGAATGGTATTTAAGTAAGTGTCCTCTAAATAAATGCTTTGATCTTCTTCAATAAACAGACCATCTAAAGAGTTAATTGCAATACTATAAATGTCGTTCTGTGGTAAATACATACCAAGAGGAATGGTATCGTCAGGATTAAAAGGAAATAAACGCCCTTGAATTGACAATTTATCATCGTTATTGATAGAGTAGAAACTTAAATCGGTAGAGGTTACTTCTAGGCCATCATACAAACGGTCAAATTCATTTGTGGCTCCTTGTATATACCCTAACAATAAAGAAACTGCAACATTATTTGAATTAGAAAGATTCAACCAAATCCTATGGCGTTCCATCGTTGTGGTTTCCTCTGTATTGTATGGGTTTTGATAGTTGTTATTTGTTTGGTTCTGTTTAAAAAAGGTACTGTTTGTATATTCTGATGAATAGGTCCGCATACTATTGTTGAACGTCACTGTAGAATTTAAAACAGTCGAACTATGATTCATCAAAACAAAAAAACCTTGACCAGAAGCAATATGCAAATCATCATATCCAGGTGGGTTGGAACCTGAACTATTATATTCTATATAATTGTCCTCCGAGTAATTATAGGCATAATCTTCATAAAAAGGATCTGCAGTATCCGCGCTAGGTAACGACTCATGCTGCCAAAGGTATACTGTACCATTAATATCAGTGTTATAAGCCATAAAGGCATCAGAAGAAATAGCCGAAGGATAAGGATTCCCAATTAAATTCCAATTATCATCATCATTATAGGCTAAGGTCCCCAAAGAACTATTTCCTTGATAACCTGGGTCTTCGGACTCCTGGTAGCCTCCCTGTTGAATAGGCATTGTAATAACGCCATTATTTGCTTCACCAGAAAACAAAACAGTATAGGGAGTTACAGGAATTTCGGTAGCCGGAGTTAGATTATTGGAAACTATTTCAGGAGTACCAGAAAGGCCTCTTATGATATACCCTTTTCCTGTAGTCATCATACCTGAGGCATTTTCCCAATAGCCATGATTACCCACTCCATACCCGGGTACGGTAGGATTCCATTCAAAAATTAAGGCTGAACTTGTCCCAGGAGAAACATCTCCCACATTAAAATCATTAACAGGACTTGACCAATAAACATATTCCAAACTATTAACACTTGTAAAGTTGGAATTTGGAGCCCGTTGCACAAATATATTGCCTGTATTCTCATTGTTGTCATCAATTTGAATAAGGCTCGCGTTGTTTCTAATATTAAAAACAGCGCTTCCTTGAACATCGATCCATTTATCGATAATCAACTCCGAATTATAAAGCTCTAGATAAGCATTATCCTTTAGCGTTAGACTAAGTCCATAACCTGGTTGAGATGCAGTAGAGTTTGAAGGATATTCTAAAATGGGGTTATTTGGAGTGGTTGTATGGTCAGGGATAACAATACAATCTTCCAAAGTAGGAACTTCATTGAGAGACCAATTCTGTGCTAAGTTCCAATCGGTGCTTACAGAACCATTCCAAACAGCACAGCAACTCACCTCTGCTTCCCAGCCACTTAATGCTGTAGAAATATCGGAAGTAAACACAAAGGTAAGACAGCCATCAGCATTTGTTGCAGTAATGGACTCCCCTACAAGATTAGCAGTCCCATCGGTAGGGGATTGATAACAAAACCCATCTGTTCCTGTCCCCAATCCTAAACTTGCAGGAGTTATTTGAGGAAACGAATCATCAGGTCCATCATAAATTCTCAAATTATCGAAACAAAAATTAGCCCCTGCCCCCTCTACTTGAAAACTCGTAAAAGTAACCGTTACATTAGAGCCTTCAGTTTCTGGGCAAATAGTAACACTTCGGCTTTCATTGTTGGAATAATTTCCTGAAACCCCACCAGAATCATAAAAACTATCACCACATTGAGGAGGACAACTTAATTGAAAGGTGACATCATTACTTGTAGTTGTTTCAGTGTCCAATAGTACGTAATAGGTTATGCCCTCGGTAAGTGTGAATGTATTACTGCCTTGGTCATTACCATCCAAATGAGCCAAACAAGTCCAATTGTTAGCATGACACCCATCACTAGCTTCTTTGAATAAATAGTTAATATGGGAATCACTACCCGACCCCGAAGTTGAAATCTGGGTGATACTATATTCCGCAGTGACCGTAGGTGTAAAAGTGTAGAGTGCTTCCTGCCCTTCAAGATCCCAAGACCCACAAGGATTATTATCAAAAAATCCAGTCCCTCCAGTTATAGAAACTGTTTCAATAGTGCCACATGACAATTCTGGAAGATTGGAGGTATTTGAGCAAGGTGATACCAATGGAATGGTACATATCTCAAAACTCGCATGGTAATCACCTGCACTAGAAGTCATCACTTGAACATAATAAGTGTTCCCTGGCGTTAATCCGGTGGCCGTACTATTGTTAGGAAATGAGCACAGTGGCATACTGGTCAGGTTACCACAACTACCTTCGTATATGGCATGGAACAAGCTGTTTGTATTTCCAGAGACATTTTCAATATTAATAGAATGGGATGTGTCTTGAGCTACAAAACTAAACCAGATATCATCATCATCTCCCGATGTATTACAATTAGTGTTATTGATATTGGAATCTGTTGCAAAAAGCGTATTACCATAAGCACTTATGCAATCACCAGAAATATCCAATGCTATGGCATTACAAGGATCATCATTTAAAGGAAGTGTCCCAACACAAATATCAAAATCAATAATGGTAGGTTGTTGACTTAAGGTGTTGGAATCTGCCCAAGAATAGACTTGCACAAAATATGTTTGACCAACGGAAAGCCCTGTAACCATACTATTATTAGGATTGGAGCAACTTCCAGAAACCATATTTAAAGAACCACAGGAGTTGCTATAAACGGCATGAACTAAATCCATATAAGTACCAGAAACATTCATAAGACTTATGGTGTGTGAAGTAGAGGTAGCAACAAAACTAAACCACACATCGTCATTTGGATTTCCTGTAGCACAATTACTTACCCCAGATGCTGTAGCAAATGTTAACGTTCCTGATGTTGTGAGGTCACAGGAATTATCTGGATTGACACTTACGGCTACAGCACTAGCACAATCATCATTTTCTGGGGGTGTGGGTGCCGTTGAAGTTAACGAGATATTATCAAGTCCCGCAGGCGGATTGGTTCCTATAGAACTATCATTTCGCCATTCAAAAACCATCCTAAAGGTAGTGCCAGCATATGAGGATGGAATGGTTACGGCTTCACTATTCCATGTAGATTGACCTCCATAATTGGTTTGACCAATACTTATTCCGCCACTATTTCCAACTGTTATTTGCGTGCCACTATTAGGAGTAAAGGATACTGGAACCAACCAGACTCGCATATAATCAAAACCAGTCTCCCCCCTACAGATCCAATCAAATTGCAACTGAATAAAAGTTTCCCCTGCAGGTATCGAAACATCTCGGTATATATGAGAAACACTTGAAGTATTATTTGTATAGGTGTGAGACGGGGTGGCATTTAAAGGATTATTGGATACGTAAGCAGCTCTAACACCACTAAAACCCAAATTAGCACCAGCATTACAAACCCACTGATTGGTTTGAGAACTATTGTTCACCCAACCATTAAGTTCAAAGGATACATCCGTTTCAAAACCTCCATCACCCAGAGGATCAATCAATGTTGTTTGGGAAAATCCCAAATTGGTAAAAAATAACATTCCTAAAATAAAAAGGAATTTGAAATTGCGACTTTTGCCACAATTTGCATTTGAGAGAGTTGAAAAAGAAGGGTATTTCACTGCTTTAAATTTACTATCAATCATTAGGCTTTTAATCAACACGATACCGTTCCTCCTTGGTGCTTATTTCTATTTTTTCTACTGACATCAGAAAAAAAACACGATATTCATACTATAAAAAGTCTATCGGAATGGATTTGGAAAACCGGTCGTATTTTTTAGTTTTGATTTCTCTTAACAGTTGGTTGCTATTTAAAAATGGATCAAAAACCTGCTGATAAAAAAATCAATAAGTAAATGTAAATTTTTAGGGACTTTAGGAGATCTGTAAGACTACTACAAAACTACTATAATCATGTTTTTAAGCCATTTGGCGTTTTTTCTAAGTGCGATTGGGTTTATACTTTTCATTGTAAGAAGTAATAAACAAGAGCCGTTTGAGTTGTTCCTAACGTTCTTTTCTTTTCTATTTTTTTCCTCTCTTGGTGTGTGGTTGTATTTAGACTATTACTTCTCAGACCAATCTTTAAGAGTTTTAGATTTTTATGGGATCATCAATGAAAATTTTGCACTATTAGCTCCCGTGTTTTGTGCGGCGCTTTTTGGAAAGTCGGTACCCAAGATTAAAATACTTCAGTATTTCGGACTTCTCATTTTGATTGGTGTCGGTTTTGCCATTCTACATCTTTTAATCGCTCAAGATGAAACCGAACATCTCATTTTTTATCCTACTAACAAGAACATGCGCATTAATGCTGCAGTGCAGTTGACCTATAATATCACACTGTTCTTGCTTTTTTTATACTATTTAAGAAAGATAAACGTCAATAAAGGGCCTGAGCTCTTTGATGGGGTTTACAAAAAGGTATTTAGTATTCTATTCATTGTGTACTACATTCTAGACAACTTCTTTTTTGTAGCCATCTTGGTTTATTTCAACAATTTGCAGGTGTTTAAACAAATGTATTATATAACACTGGTGTCAAATTTTATCATGACCTTGTTAATTATAACATTAGCCATCTATACCAACTGGTTATTTTTAATTACAAGGTTCAAGCGCAAATGGCAAAAAGATTATAACAAGAATGAAAACATCTTAATACTTGAAAATAAACCCTTCATACTCTCCAATCATGGAGATAAAATTCTCAATTGGAATAATTTCAAACAAAATCAAGTTAACGAACATGAGGAGCTCATTACTAATGTGGAATCCTTAGAATTTTTAACGAAAACCGAAAAACTTTACGCGGCATTACAACCTTTCAATTTGGCACATAAGGAATTAGCTGATTTATTGAGTGTTTCGTTAAGGACTATCGAGACCAATTTCTACAGGTTGAGAGTAAAACTTCGAAAAGAAGGCTATTCCGAAGACTATCCCTACCAACAAAACAAAGACTAAAATTCAATGAAAACAGGTAACTCCTCAATTGAGTTATTCTTAGTAAAACTGAGCCCTCACCCTACGTATTCATTAAGATCTTTTACGGCAGTTTTAACAATTAACACCCCATAAAATTGCGAAGCCTCTAATCAATCTGCCTATTTTATGTTAAATTATTATTTTTTATTATGCATGCATAGCATATTTTTTTATATTTGGAAGACTAAAAATCAACCATGAAAGATAAAACAATTGACTATGTTCTAAGAACCACCTGGTTAGCCGTCAATAAAATGTATAATGAAGAAGCTGCCAAATTTGAAAGTACAATGGCTACGGGGTTCACTTTACTGAGCATTGATCCCGAAAAAGGAACACCTTCAACGGCCTTGGGTCCCAAAATGGGAATGGAAGCCACTAGCCTTTCCAGAATTTTAAAAACAATGGAAACCCGAGGATTGATAGAAAGAAAACCAAATCCTGAAGATGGCCGAGGCGTATTAATTCACCTTACGGAGTTTGGCCGAAAAAAAAGAGCCTATTCAAAAGAAAAAGTAATCACATTCAATGACGCTATAAGGGCCAACATATTAGAGGAAAAATTAAATCACTTTTATGAAGTGGCCGAATTAATCAACGAGATGATTTCAAACAAAAAAATATATAACCAAGACAAATAACAATCAAATAATGAGCAAACGAATTATTAATAAAGTAGCTGTAATCGGCTCTGGAATTATGGGAAGTGGCATTGCCTGTCATTTTGCAAATATTGGGGTCGAGGTATTACTTTTAGATATTGTGCCTCGAGAGTTAACAGAGGCCGAAAAAGCCAAAGGCTTAACCTTAGAGCACAAAATGGTAAGAAACCGTTTGGTAAATGACTCCTTAAAAGCAGCCTTGAAATCCAAACCATCTCCTATTTACCATCAAAAATTTGCCAGTAGAATTACCACTGGGAATTTAGAAGATGATATCGCCAAAGTTTCTGAAGCAGACTGGATCATTGAGGTGGTTGTTGAACGATTGGATATAAAAAAGAAGGTCTTTGAAAATCTAGATAAACACAGAAAAGAGGGAACACTTATAACTTCTAACACCTCTGGGATTCCGATTCAATTCATGAGCGAAGGACGAAGTGAAGATTTCCAAAAGCATTTTTGTGGAACTCACTTTTTCAATCCAGCGAGATATTTGAAATTATTTGAAATTATTCCTGGACCAAAAACATCTCAAGATGTATTGGATTTCCTTAACAGTTATGGTGAGCAATACTTAGGAAAAACCTCAGTTATTGCCAAAGATACACCAGCTTTTATTGGTAATCGTATTGGAATTTTTGGAATTATGAGTCTTTTCCATCAAGTAAAGGACATGGGACTCACTATTGAAGAAGTTGATAAATTAACTGGTCCTGTCATTGGTCGTCCTAAGTCTGCTACCTTTAGAACCGTAGACGTAGTCGGGTTGGACACCTTGGTGCATGTAGCCAATGGGTTGTATGAAAACTGTCCTAACGATGAAGCACACGACCTTTTTAAACTCCCAGGGTTTATTCAAACCATGATGGACAACAATTGGTTGGGAAGCAAAACAGGTCAGGGTTTTTATAAAAAAGTAAAAAACAAAGACGGAAGCAGCGACATCTTGTCTTTAGACTTAGACACCTTAGAATACCGAGCTAAAAAAACGGCTAAGTTTGCCACTTTAGAGCTTACCAAAACCGTTGACAAGGTTATCAATCGCTTCCCCATATTGGTTAGCGGAAAGGATAAAGCTGGGGAGTTTTACAGAAAGAACTTTGCGGCTATGTTTGCGTATGTATCAAACCGCATTCCTGAAATATCTGATGACCTATATAAAATAGACGATGCCATGAAAGCAGGATTTGGTTGGGAACATGGTCCCTTTCAAATCTGGGATGCCATTGGCGTAGAAAAAGGTATCGAAATTATGAAAGCAGAGGGCTATGAACCAAATGCTTGGGTGTATGAGATGCTTGAATCTGGTAGCAAATCGTTTTACAGTGTCCAAAACGGGGCTACCTATTATTATGATATCCCTTCCAAAAAACAAACCAAAATCCCTGGACAAGATGCCTTTATCATTTTAGATAACATCAGAAAATCTAAAGAAGTCTTTAAAAACTCAGGTGTGGTCATTGAAGATTTGGGAGATGGCATCCTTAATTGTGAATTCCAATCTAAAATGAACACCATTGGTGGTGATGTTCTAGCAGGAATCAACAAGGCTATTGATCTAGCAGAAAAAGAGTTTGATGGATTGGTTGTTGGAAACCAAGGAGCTAATTTTTCTGTAGGTGCCAATATTGGTATGATATTCATGATGGCGGTAGAACAAGAATATGATGAGTTGAACATGGCCATCAAGTACTTCCAAGATACCATGATGCGTATGCGTTACTCCTCTATCCCTACCATTTCAGCACCACATGGTATGACTCTAGGTGGGGGTTGTGAGCTTTCTATGCACGCAGACAAGGTGGTAGCAGCAGCCGAAACTTATATTGGTTTGGTAGAGTTTGGAGTCGGAGTGATTCCTGGAGGCGGTGGTTCTAAAGAAATGACCTTGAGAGCCTCTGATACCTTTAGAAAGAATGATGTGGAATTAAATGTGCTCCAAGAATATTTCTTAACCATTGGTATGGCAAAAGTATCAACATCCGCTTATGAAGCCTTTGATTTAGGCGTTCTTCAAAAAGGAAAAGATGTGGTGGTTGTGAATAAAGACAGACAGATTGCCACAGCCAAGGCTTATGCTAGGTTGATGGCTGACCAAGGCTATACCAAACCCATTCAAAGAACAGATGTCAAAGTATTGGGTAAACAAGCCTTAGGAATGTTTTTAGTAGGTACAGATTCTATGGAAGCAGGTCACTACATCAGTGAACATGACAAAAAAATAGCCAACAAATTGGCCTATGTTATGGCAGGTGGAGACCTATCTGAAGCGACACTTGTAAGCGAACAGTACCTGTTGGATATAGAACGTGAAGCCTTCTTGAGTTTATGCACAGAAAGAAAAACACTGGAACGTATTCAGCATATGTTAAAAACAGGAAAACCCTTACGTAATTAGAAAATAGAATAAAGAACATAGAATAGAGATTTTTGAGGACGTCTATTTTCTCTTTTCTATTCTCTCTTCTCTCAAAAAATAAAACATGAAAACAGCATATATAGTAAAAGGATATAGAACGGCCGTAGGTAAAGCTCCTCGAGGGGTTTTCCGATTCAAAAGGCCAGATGAATTGGCGGCAGAAACCATTCAATTTATGATGGACAAGCTTCCTAATTTTGATAAAACCCGCATTGATGATGTCATTGTTGGTAATGCGATGCCAGAAGCAGAACAGGGTCTTAATATGGGACGTTTGATTTCGCTCATGGGCTTACAAATTGAAGACGTTCCAGGGGTGACCGTAAATAGATACTGCGCATCTGGAATTGAAACCATTGGAATCGCAACTGCTAAGATTCAGGCAGGAATGGCCGATTGTATTATTGCCGGTGGTGTTGAAAGCATGAGTTACATCCCTATGGGAGGTTACAAACCCGTACCCGATTATAAAGCCGCTAAAGCTGGCCATGAAGATTACTATTGGGGAATGGGACTGACAGCCGAAGCCGTTGCCAATGAATTTAAGGTTTCGCGTGAAGACCAGGATGAATTCGCTTACCATTCACACCAAAAAGCTTTAAAAGCACAGGCTGAGAACCGGTTTCAGGATCAAATTGTTCCCATAGACGTGGAACATGTATTCCTAGATGACAATGGCAAGAAAGCTACAAAAAATTATACGGTTACAAAAGATGAAGGCCCAAGAGCCGATACCAGTTTAGACGTTTTAGGAAAATTACGTCCAGTATTTGCGGCCAATGGAAGTGTGACGGCAGGAAACTCATCACAAATGAGTGATGGCGCTGCTTTTGTGATGATTATGAGCGAAGAACTGGTTAAAGAACTCAATCTAGAACCTATTGCTCGTTTGGTCAATTATGCTGCAGCTGGTGTGGAACCTAGAATTATGGGGATTGGTCCAGTTAAGGCCATTCCAAAAGCCTTAAAACAAGCAGGTCTAAAACAAGATGATTTAGGTTTGATAGAGTTAAATGAAGCTTTTGCGTCCCAATCGTTGGCAGTCATAAGAGAACTTGACTTAAATAGCGATATCGTCAACGTAAATGGTGGAGCCATTGCTTTGGGACATCCATTGGGATGTACTGGTGCTAAATTGACTGTTCAATTACTTGATGAAATGAGAAAACGAAATATGAAAGGCCAATATGGCGCTGTAACCATGTGTGTGGGAACAGGTCAAGGAGCTTGTGGGATTTTTGAATTTCTATCCTAAGGAGGAGTAGAGAAAAAAGAATAGAGAAAATAGACTTGACTCTTAAACCTTATGAGACACAACTATAAAAATCTTAAGATTTGGCAGATGGGATTAGAAATTGCAAATACCATTTCTAATATTTTAGTTGATTTTCCTAAGCACGAGCGTTATGCCCTAGCATCTCAAATAAGCCGAAGTTCGGTTTCTATGCCCAGTAATATAGCAGAAGGTTCGGCAAAAAGTAATAAGTCATTTAGTAATTATTTGGATATAGCACTCGGTTCGTCCTTCGAACTTAGCACCCAACTATTAATTGCTCACCATAGAAATTATATTAATAAAAAAACATTAACCACACTTGAAGAGAAAATAGAAGAATTTCAAAGAATGACCATGGGTTTCCAAAATGGTCTTAACTAGTAGTCTATTCTCTATATTCTATACTCTCTTCTCTCAAATTAAAACATTATGGAAACTACAGAAAAAGATATTTTAAGAGGCGGCCAATTTTTGGTCAAAGAAACCCTTTGTGAAGTTGTATTCACTCCTGAAGATTTTACCGAGGAGCAACAAATGATGAAAGAATCCGTAAAGGAATTCAATGACCGCGAAATTATTGCAAACAGAGACCGTTTTGAAAACAAAGACTATGCGTTTACTGAGCAATGCATGAAAAAAGCTGGAGAAATGGGCTTTTTAAGTGTTGCTGTCCCAGAGGAATATGGCGGAATGGGTATGGGCTTTGTATCTACCATGTTAGTCTGTGACTACATCTCTAGTGGAACCGGTTCCTTTAGTACGGCCTTTGGAGCCCATACAGGAATTGGAACCATGCCGATTACCTTGTATGGTACTGAAGAACAAAAACAAAAATACGTACCCAAATTAGCTACTGGGGAATGGTTTGGTGCCTATTGCCTTACAGAACCAGGTGCCGGAAGTGATGCTAATTCTGGTAAAACGACCGCTACATTGTCCGAGGATGGGAAACATTACCTGATTAACGGACAAAAAATGTGGATCTCCAATGCTGGCTTTTGTAACATGTTCATAGTCTTTGCAAGAATTGAAGACGACAAGTACATCACCGGGTTTATAGTAGAAAACAATCCTGAAAATGGTATTACCTTGGGAGAAGAGGAACACAAACTGGGTATACGTGCATCATCTACCAGACAGGTCTTTTTCAATGATACTAAAGTACCAGTTGAAAACATGTTGGCTGGTCGCGGTGAAGGCTTTAAAATTGCCATGAATGCTTTGAACATTGGTCGTATTAAATTGGCCGCAGCATGTTTAGATTCGCAAAGACGGATCACTACAACTGGGGTACAATATGCTAACGAGCGTAAACAATTTAAAACACCAATTTCAGATTTTGGTGCTATCAAAGCCAAAATAGCCGAAATGGCAACCAATGCCTATGTTGGGGAAGCTGCCTCATACAGAGCTGCTAAAAATATTGAAGACCGCATTGGCTTACGTTTACAAGCTGGTAACTCCCATCAGGAAGCCGAATTGAAAGGTGTTGAAGAATACGCCATTGAATGTTCCATTTTAAAAGTGGCCGTTTCTGAGGATGTTCAAAATTGCGCCGATGAAGGCATCCAAATTTTTGGAGGTATGGGATTCTCTGAAGATACCCCTATGGAAGCCGCTTGGAGAGATGCTAGAATTGCCCGGATTTATGAAGGAACCAATGAAATTAACCGCATGCTTTCTGTAGGGATGTTAGTTAAAAAGGCCATGAAAGGTCATGTAGATTTATTGGGTCCAGCCATGAAAGTTCAGGAAGAGTTGATGGGTATTCCGTCATTTGACACACCTGATTACTCTGAATTATTTTCAGAAGAAAAAGCCGTATTGGCCAACTTAAAGAAAGTCTTCCTAATGGTTGCTGGAGCGGCGGTTCAAAAATTCGGACCCGATTTAGAGCAACACCAACAATTGATGATGGCTGCATCAAACATTCTTATCGAAATCTATATGGCAGAATCTGGTATTTTGCGTGCTGAAAAGAATGCCAAACGATTTGGAGCAGACTCCCAAAAAGAACAAATTGCCATGGCACAACTATACCTATATAATGCTGTGGAAATTACCATCAAAAATGCCAAGGAAGGTATTGTGTCCTTTGCAGAAGGTGACGAACAACGCATGATGCTTATGGGCTTAAAACGTTTTACCAAATACACCAACATGCCTAATGTGGTTGATTTAAGAAATAGGATTGCTGAAAAAGTTAAAAGCGAAAACCAGTATTGTTTTTAACAAGAGTCTTATGATGAATCCAAGTAAAAAGCCAACTCCTTTGAGTTGGCTTTTGTTATTTTATGTGGCACTGAAAAAGTTACTTTCTGAAAATTTATTGAATAACCTCCAGAATTAAAACATCTCCTTCTTCAGTCTGTACATCATACTCATAGACCTTTTTCAAATTCTCCACCAAAACATCTTCTGGAAATGAATTGGCTCTACTATGTAACAAGGTGTTAGGATGACTTCCTTCTGCTGGTTTCAAACCCTGGCCTTTTAAAGCCACATAGGATCGGATTCTACAGGTTCCCCCTATGGTTGACTTAATAGTGGCTTGGTTTAGTTTCCCATGCTTCCATTTCAAGTCAACTTCAAAACCACCTCGGGTTCTTAAACCAGAAATATGCCCCTCCTCCCAAGTATCAGGCAATGCAGGCAACAAATGAATAGCATCGTCATGGCTTTGCAACAACATTTCGGTAATACCAGAAGTACATCCAAAGTTTCCATCAATTTGGAAAGGTGGATGCGCATCAAATAAATTAGGGTAAGTACCTCCTTTTTGAGTCCCATCTGCTTGAATAGAAGGCGTCAATTGGTCCTTTATGAGTTTATAAGCATGGTTGCCATCCAACAATCGCGCCCAAAGATTCACTTTCCACCCCATAGACCATCCTGTAGATTCATCTCCTCTAGCTTCCAAGGAAGTCTTGGCAGCCGTGAATAAGGCTGGTGAGTGATAAGCAGATATTTGGTTGGAAGGATACAGGCCATACAAATGTGAAACATGGCGGTGATTATCACCTGGGCGATCCCAATCCTCCATCCATTCTTGCAATTGCCCCCATTTACCAACCTGCATAGGAGCCAATTGTTTTAACTTCTCTCTTAAGCTATCGGCATAGGTTTTGTCAACCCCTAAAACATCAGAAGCCTGAATGACATTACTAAATACATCGTAAACCAATTGGTTATCCAAAGTGGTTCCTCCAGCTATGGTAACGCCACTGTGATGCGTATTTTCTGGAGACATGGAAGGACTCACTACTAGCCAACCATTTTTTGGTTCTTTTACCAATATATCCTCAAGAAATAAAGCTGCTCCTTCTAAAATAGGATACTTCTCCTTTAAAAAAGCTTCGTCTCCGCTATATAAATAGTGATACCAAATATGCTGACTCAACCAAGCGCCACCCATAGGCCATAAACCGTAATACCCACCATCTACAACACCTGTAATACGCCATAAATCAGTATTATGATGCATGTTCCAACCTCGAGCGCCATAGATATCCCTTGCAGATTCTTGTCCCGTTTTGGAAACATCCTCGATTAAATCGAACAGTGGTTCATGCAACTCAGGCAAATGAGTAGGTTCAGCAAGCCAATAATTCATTTCTGTGTTAATGTTCACCGTATATTTACTATCCCAAGAAGGGCGTAACAAATGATTCCAAATTCCTTGTAAATTGGCAGCTTGTGTACCAGGTTGGGAACTAGAGATTAAAAGATATCTTCCGAATTGGTAATATAAGGCTACCATCTGGGGATCATCGCCCTTACTAAAATCCTTTAACCTGACGTCTGTTGGGTTTTTAATGGAATCGGTTTCTCCTAAATCAATCGCTACACGATCAAAATAGTTTTTATAGGTACTAACATGGGATTGTTCTAGCTCATCAAACCGTTTCTTATAGGCAGCATTTAATTTAGTACTCGCAATATTATCTGGATCATTGGAAAGTTCATTATAGGATTTAAAGTTCGTTCCAACCGATAAAAAAACAACGAGTCGATCAGCTCCCGAAATCACCAAGGAACTATCCGTTGCCTGTAAATTACCACCATAAACTTTGGGTTTAACAATGGTGGTAAAAGCGACCTTTCCCTTTTTGTTTTCATAATCACTACTCGTTCCTTGCAACCAAATTTCTTTATTCTTGACTTCAACTTCTTGGTGCTCATGCGGACTATTCATTGACAAGGTACATGATATAGCAGAGGGCTTATCAGCTGAAATTTCCACAGCCATAATATCATCTCCTAAAGAAGCTATGTATTTCCTCGTATAGGTAACATCCCCAGCTTTATACCTAACATGGCTAACAGCCTTTGAGATGTCCAAATCTCTGTAATAATCATCTATTTGAACACTATCTGGAAAAACCATTTTTAGATTCCCCACAGGTTGATAACACATCCCATAATTCATGTCTGAAGTAGCGCGTCTTGGCAAATAAGTATTTGCTAATTGTTACGCTTCTTCATACCTCTCTTCAAAAATTAATTGACGTATTTCAGGCAAGTACTCTCTTATTTCTGGAAGCACATTGTTCCCAGGCTCTCCTGCCCACACGGTTTCCTCATTAAATTGTATGGTTTCTGTGCCAATTCCCCCAAAAACCATGGCCCCAAGTCTTCCATTACCAATGGGAAGGGCTTCCTCCCAAATTTCTGCTGGTTGTTGATACCATAATTTGTAAGGGCTCTCAATAGGTTTAACCTCTTCAATTTTTGATGAGCATCCTAAAAAGGACATCCCTATTACTGACATGAAAAGAAACTTATCCGTCAGTTGTTTTAAATAATTCATAAGTAACTATTAATAATGGGGACAATTTTAAATACTACCCTATCGTCTCCTTAATCCGCTCCTCCTCTGTGGTGGAAGAAAGATTGATGGCTGTTTCTATGAGTGCCAAATGGGAATAGGCCTGCGGGAAATTACCCAACAAGCGCTTAGTTTTAAAATCGATATCCTCACTAAACAAGCCCAAATGATTGCTATAAGACAACAATTTATCAAACAGCTTTTTAGCCTTCTGCACCTCTCCTATTTTAAATAAACTGTTGATAAACCAAAAGGTACAAATCGTAAAGGAAGATGAAGGGAGTCCAAAATCATCTTGGTTTTTATAGCGGTATAAAAGTCCGTCGTTACTTAATTCACGTTCTATAGCATTTACCGTACTCACATATTTAGGGTCTCTAGCATCAATAAACCCATAAGATTCCATCAATAAAACTGAAGCGTCCAAATCCTTAGAACCATAAGATTGCGTAAAGGCTTTCACCTCATTGTTCCAAGCATTGGCCATAATGTCTTCTCGAATTTCAGACTCAATCAACTTCCACTTCGTTATTTTTCTGGATTTGCCTAAAATCTCAGCAACCTTGATGGCTTTGTCCACTGCAGTCCAGCACAATATTTTTGAAAAAGTAAAATGCCTGTCTTCTGCTCTAAATTCCCAAATCCCTTTATCTGGTTCACGCCAGTGTTTATTAACCACCCAAACAATGCCTTTAGTGATGGTCCACAACTCCTCGGTGTTCTCAATATCCATCGAGAAATTGACAAATTGCTGGTAAATGACATCCATCAAAATACCATAGATATCGTTTTGTTTCTGTTTGTAAGCAGCGTTTCCGACTCTTACTGGTTTAGAACCTTGGTAACCATCTAAATGATCCAGACTGTATTCGGTTAGAATCTTTTCTTTATTGATTCCGTACATGATTTGAAGCTTCTCATCTTTATCTGGTATTAGATCAATAATAAACTTCAAATACCTTTTAGCTATATTTTTATGACCCAATTGGGAAACCACCTTAATTACCATGGAGGCATCTCGTATCCAACAAAATCGATAATCCCAATTCCTTACTTCTCCTATGGTTTCGGGCAAGGAAGTGGTGGCTGCTGCCAGAACCGCCCCTGACTTATCATAAGTCAAAAGCTTTAAGGTCATAGCACTTCGTAATATTTCTTTTTGATATAGGTTAAATTTTGGAGTAACGTCAAGCCAATTCAACCAATACACTTTAGTCCTTTGATGCTCCAAAAACATCTTTTCAGTAGACGTTTCAAAAATCTTTTCATTATACCCCATCAAGAAATAACCATCTTCCATCAAGGATATCTCATCACCATTAACAACTTCCTCCTTGTTGAAATTGGTATACAGGAAAAGGGTGTCAAATTTTTCACCATAGGTCAAACTCACTATAAAATCATCTTTGACATAGGTTTTGGTTTCTCCCTTGGCATACTCTAATTTAGGTTGGTATTTCACCCTAAAAGTGGGTTTCCCCGATACTCTATTAAAATATCTAACTATTTCTGGTGGGGCATTGTAAGTGCCATTGTGTTTATAATATCGTGGCATGAAGTCATGAACTTCAAAAACATCTATCCCATTGCTAAATTTAGTTACCAGTATGGCGGTTCCGTCCAAATAGTACTGACTAATACTATAACTATCATCTACTTCCAGCTCAAAACTTCCTCCAATCTGGTCATCCAATAATTTGGCAAAAACCGAAGAAGAATCAAACTCAGGCAAACAACACCAATCGATAGATCCTGTTTTTGAAATTAAAGCGGCACTTCTACAATTTCCTATAATTCCATAATCTAAATTATTTGTCAATTCTTATGTTTTATGAGGTTAACAGCTATTTTTTCTTTAAATTAACGAAAATCTATTCTTTAAACCAAGATATACATTCAATGAATAAAACCATTATCATTTCCAACCGACTTCCTTTACAAATCAAACTAGAAGATAATCAATTGAACGTCAAGCCCAGTGTGGGTGGTTTGGCCACAGGATTAAAATCAATTCATGAGGAGGGCGACGGAATTTGGATTGGGTGGTCTGGCCTAACAGAAGAAGAATTGACAGAGGACTTAACGCAAGAAGTTGAAAAGGAACTGGCCAATGCCAAATGCGCCCGAGTTCCGTTAAATCAAGATGATATCGATAAATTTTATTTCGGTTTCAGCAACAAAACCCTTTGGCCTCTTTTTCATTATTTTTTAGAATATACAGAGTTTGATAGTGAGCAATGGGAAGCCTACAAAAAAGTGAATCAAAAGTTTGCTGATGTTGTTCTCGAACACATTGAAGACGGAGACAATGTTTGGGTACACGACTACCAATTACTATTGCTCCCCAAATTAATCAAAGACAAGAAACCAAACTCAACCATTGGCTTCTTCTTACATATCCCCTATCCCTCTTACGAAATCTTTAGAACCTTCCCATGGCGTGAAGAATTATTACACGGTATGCTAGGTTCAGACCTCTTAGGATTCCATACCTATGATTATGAAAGACATTTTTTAAGTTCGGTCAAACGAATTTTACGTTTGGATGTCCAGTTCAATGAGGTATCTTATCATGACCGGGTTGTGAAGGTAGACTCCTTCCCCATGGGAATAGATTACAACAAATTTTATGATGCGGCCAACATACAACTCAATCAAAGTGAGGATGAAAAATCAGAACTCCAAAAGCGGTTAGATGATCACATCCAGGCAGGAGAAGACACAAAAATGATCCTATCCATAGACCGTATGGATTACACCAAAGGAATTCCAAACCGCATCCGTGCCTTTGAGTATTTCCTCAACAAATACCCACAGTTCAAAGAAAAAGTTCGACTCATCATGCTCGCCGTACCTTCGCGGTCTGATGTGCCGCAATACCAGAAGTTAAAACGGGAAACAGACGAATTGGTCGGGCGCATCAACGGTAAATTTGCAACGGTAAGTTGGACACCTATTTGGTATTTCTATAGATCCATGCCTTTTGATAATTTAATCGATTTATATACCTCATCTAATGTGGCCCTTATTACACCCATTCGTGATGGTATGAACCTCGTAGCTAAAGAATACATAGCTACCAGAGTGAATCAAGACGGGGTTTTGGTATTAAGTGAAATGGCTGGGGCTTCCAAAGAATTAAATGAAGCCTTATTGATCAACCCCAATAATTTTGAACAAATAGCAGACACCCTGAAATTTGCACTTGAAATGCCCTTAGAAGAACAAAACAAACGCATGAAAATTCTTCAAAAGCGACTTCAAAGGTATAGTATAGAGAAATGGGCCAGCGAATTCATGAAATCTCTAAATGCCACTAAAAGTCTGGGCGAGGTCATTGTAGCCAAAAAAATGGATACACCCAATCAAGATGCCATGATTGCCGACTTTAAAAAAGCCAATAAAAGAGCTTTCTTTTTGGATTATGATGGCACCTTGGCTGGTTTTCAGAACGACCCACAAGATGCCAAACCAGACGAGCAACTCATCAAATTACTGGACAAATTAAATCAGTTACCCGATACCGATATCATTATCATTAGTGGTCGTGACAAAGAAACTTTTGAAAATTGGTTTGGCAACAAACCATACAACCTCATCACAGACCATGGGGTGTGGCTCAAAGACAAAAATAAAGATTGGGAAATGCTGGAACGCATCAAAATAAACTGGATGGAAAACATCATGCCCATACTAGAATCCTTTGTAGATAGAACCCCAGGAACCTTTATAGAAAAGAAAAAATACTCCTTAGCTTGGCACTACCGAAAAGCCGATCCAGAATTGGCCCAGATCAGGACTATGGAACTAAATACCGTGTTAACAAGCTTAATTTCCAATAGGGATTTGGCGGTATTAAACGGTAATAAAGTTATGGAAATAAAAAGCAGTAGTGTTAACAAAGGACGTGCTTCTTCACGCTGGCTTAACAAAGCACCTTATGATTTTGTGTTTGCCATAGGTGATGATTGGACCGACGAATACATGTTTGAAGATCTTCCAAAGTCCTCATACTCAGTTAAAGTAGGTTTCAAAAAAACCAAGGCCAAATATTACGTCAAAGACCCTGAAAGTGTTAGAGAATTATTAATTAGATTTGTGGATAACTAAATTACCCACACTTACTACATAATGAAACACTTACTTTTAACGACGTTTATGACCCTGTCTGTTCTAAGTGGCTATTCCCAAGGCCTATTAGAAAAGAAGGAGAATTTTACACACCAAGATACCTTAAGGGGTACCATTACCCCAGAACGGGCTTGGTGGGATTTAACTTATTACCATTTAGATATTGAGGTTTTCCCAGAAACCAAAACCATCAAAGGTACCAATACCATCAGGTATAAGATTTTAGAGCGCAATGGCGTGATGCAAATCGATTTGCAAGAGCCCATGCAAATAACCAAAGTCACCCAAAACGGACAAAGGTTGTATGTAAAGCATGACGGCAACGCCCATTTCGTTTACTTAAAAAGATATCAAAAGGTTGGCAATACCGAAGAAATTGTGGTTCACTACACCGGAAAACCAAGAGAAGCTGTTAGAGCTCCTTGGGACGGTGGTTTCTCTTGGAAAAAAGACCAAAACGGCAATCCCTTTATCGCTACCTCTTGCCAAGGTCTGGGCGCCAGCGTCTGGTGGCCATGTAAGGACCACATGTATGATGAGGTAGACAGCATGGACATTTCGGTTACGGTTCCAAAGGGGTTGATAGATGTATCGAATGGACGCTTAAAAAGCAAAGTAGAAAACCCAACAACTACCACCTTTAATTGGGAAGTTAAAAACCCAATCAACAACTACGGCGTCAATGTCAACATAGGAGATTACACCCATTTTTCTGAAGTATACCAAGGTGAAAAAGGTCCTTTAGATATGGACTACTGGGTACTTAGCTACAACTTAGACAAGGCCAAAGAACAGTTCAAGCAAGCGCCTCAAATGATGGAAGCGTTTGAGCATTGGTTCGGTCCTTATCCGTTCTATGAAGATAGCTTTAAGTTGGTAGAAGTACCTTATTTAGGAATGGAACACCAAAGCTCGGTGACCTATGGTAACCATTATCAAAATGGCTACTTGGGTAGTGACCTGTCTGGAACAGGCTGGGGGTTGAAGTTTGACTTCATCATCATCCACGAGTCTGGTCATGAGTGGTTCGCAAACAACATTACCAACAAAGACATTGCAGACATGTGGATTCATGAAGGATTTACAGCCTATTCTGAAAACCTGTTCCTAGATTATTTCTACGGAAAAAAAGCCGCTTCAGAATATGTCATCGGAACGCGTAGAGCTGTTTCTAATGACAAACCCATCATTGGTTTTTACGATGTGAACAAAGAAGGTTCTGGGGACATGTACTACAAAGGTGCCAACATGTTGCACACCTTGCGCCAATTGATTGAAGACGATGAAAAGTGGCGTCAAATTTTAAGAGGTCTCAACAAAGATTTCTACCACCAAACGGTAACTACCAAACAGGTAGAAGACTATTTAAGTGAGAAAACTGGTTATGACCTTACTGAGTTTTTCAATCAATATTTAAGAGACACCCGCATTCCTGTTTTAGAATATGAAGTGGAAGGTCAGCAAATCAAGTTTAGATGGACCAATGTGGTTGAAAACTTTGACATGCCAGTAATCATTACCTATGATGGTAAGAAACAATGGATCTACCCCAAGCAAGATTGGCGCACCGCTTTTATTGCTTCGGATGATGTAACCATTGACCCTAATTTCTATATCATCCCTAAAAAGATATAACCGTGTCCAAACTCCTCGAACTCTATTTCAAAACACATGATGCATGGAGGGACTGGTTGCATGACAACCACGAGGAGTTTACAGGTGTTTATTTAATATTTTATAAGGTAGACCATCCCAAAGACAGCATGCGCTGGGAAGAAGCCGTAAAGGTTGCCCTTTGCTATGGCTGGATCGATTCTACCGTAAAGAGTTTGGGCGATGGCAAACGCCGGCAGTACTTTACCCGGAGAAACCCCAAAAGTGCTTGGAGCGCCCTGAACAAAAAATACATTGATGAATTGGCAGCCGCCGATTTGATTCACACATCGGGGCACCAGTCTATTGCAATTGCCAAGGAAAATGGCAGTTGGACAGCCCTAGACGATGTAGAAAATGGCATCATACCTGAGGATTTACAGCGAGCTTTCGACCAAAATCCTCAGGCTTTTGATAACTACAATCAGTTTGCGCCATCTTACAGAAAGAGCTATCTGTACTGGTTAAATGACGCCAAACGCGACACCACCAGACAAAAACGCATCCTCGAAATCATCAAATATTGTGCGGACAACCAAAAGTCCCGCGGGGACAGTTATTAAATACCGCTTATAAAACTACCATACGGATCCTTAAATTGGGTCCCTTCGGTAAACCTAAATTTACTCAGTTGCTTAAATTCCACTAGGGCCCACAAGATAAACTCCTTCTCAAAGTAAGTTTCCTCCTTAGGCAATTCAGGTTGGTACTTCCCTATCAAATCATCTAAAGGTGATATGGAATCCAGTAACTGTCGGTATTCCTTCTCTCTAAAGTCATCCAGGATTTCAAACCCGTCCTTTTGGTTAAAAAACCAGGACACCACATCATCATAAGGGGTTTCCTCATCTTGTTTTTTAAGTTTCTCAATCTTTGGAAAATAGGTTGGGAACAAAGTTTTAATCGCTTCCCCTATCAGGTTGTAAGCCACCAAGGCTGCACCTTCCTGCTCGCCTTCATATACCAACTCCACTTTTCCTACTATTGATGGAATAATACCAACAAAGTCACTTAACCTAACCATGGTTTGCTCGTCACCCGCTTTTAAAGCACGCCTTTCAGCCGTACTCAAAAGGTTTTCAAAAGCCGTGATACTCAGTCGGGCACTCACCCCACTTTTGGCATCAATATACTCACTATCCCGAGCCTCAAAAACAATCTGCTCCAGCAGATCTTTTGCCAGATCTGGAACCATGATATGCTCCTTTTGTCCAGAGACCACCTTGGCTTCTTGTTCGGTAATCAACCTAGCGGTTTCTATATCTATGGGGTAATGCGTCAAAATCTGGGACCCGATTCGGTCTTTAAGTGGGGTTACAATGCTTCCCCTATTGGTATAATCCTCAGGATTAGCAGTAAACACAAACAGCATATCCAAAGGCAGTCGCAATTTAAACCCACGTATTTGAATATCGCCTTCTTGCAAGATATTAAACAAGGCCACCTGTATACGCGCCTGCAAGTCGGGCAACTCATTTATCACAAAAATGCTTCTATTGGCCCGTGGTATCATTCCGTAATGAATCACACGGTCATCGGCATAACTCAGTTTCAAGTTTGCCGCTTTAATGGGGTCTACATCCCCAATGATATCGGCCACCGTCACATCTGGGGTAGCCAGTTTTTCGGCAAAACGCTCCTCACGGTGCAACCAGCCTATAGGTGTCTCGTCACCCTTCACCTGCAACAACTCCTTGGCATATCTGGAGATGGGATGAAACGGGTCATCGTGAATCTCAGAGCCTTCCACCACAGGAATGTACTCATCTAGCAAAGTGACCATCAATCGGGCTAGACGGGTTTTGGCCTGTCCGCGCAACCCCAATAGGTTGATATTGTGCCTAGACAGGATGGCGCGTTCCAATTCAGGAATCACCGTGGTTTCATACCCATGAATACCTTCAAAGGTAGGCTCGTTGTTCTTTATTTTTTGAATGAGGTTATCCCTAAGTTCGTCTTTGATAGACTTACTTTGATAGCCTGCTTCCTTTAATTGTCCAAAGGTTTTGATATTTTCTATTTTCATTTATATTTCGCTTTTTGAAACATCTCGACCTTGCCTGCCGGCAAGCAAGGTGCGCTTGATGTGACAACATGTATCAATTTTCTAACTTTTACTTTTCAACTTTTAACTTTACAACCTTCCAACTACCTTATCCCCTAATACGCTTTCTCCTATTGGTTTCATAATCTTCAAAAATCATTTCCCCCAGTCCTTTCAGCCCTGTATAAAAGGCCTTCCCTTGGTTGGCATAGGTAAACTCCCTTACAAACTGCATCAAGTACTCATCCTTGGCAATCATAAAGGTGGTGATGGGTATGTGCAGCCTTCTAGCCTGTTGGGCCATGGCATAGCACTTGTTGGTGATAAAGGGGTTCAACCCCACACTGTCTTTATAGTACTCCCCGTCTGGCAAACGCACACAACTGGGTTTCCCATCGGTAATCATAAAAATCTGTTTATTGGTATTCCTTTTTCTTCGCAGTAGATCCATGGCCAACTGCAAGCCCGCCACCGTATTGGTATGATAAGGCCCTACTTTTAAGTAGGGCAAGTCCTTAATTTCAATAGCCCAAGCATCGTTCCCAAACACCAAAATATCCAAGGTATCCTTGGGGTAGCGTGTGGTAATGAGTTCGGCCAGTGCCATGGCTACCTTTTTGGCTGGGGTAATGCGGTCTTCGCCATAAAGAATCATGCTATGGCTAATGTCAATCATCAGCACGGTACTCATCTGTGATTTGTGGAGGGTCTCCTCTACCACCAGGTCATCCTCGGCCATGGTAAAATCACCAATGCCATGATTGATCTGGGCATTCTTTAGGCTCTCGGTCATAGAGACTTTGTCAAGCGCATCACCAAACTGATAGGTTCTAAAGTCCCCCGTATGTTCATCGCCCACCCCAGGGGTTTTACTGCGATGGTTACCAGCACCACTGCGTTTTATTTTCCCAAAGATTTGGTCCAGTGCCTGCTGACGGATGGCCCGTTCGGTTTTGGCAGTAATAGCCATTCCGCCTTGTCCGTCGGGGTCTATCTCCTCACGGATGTATCCTTTTTTCTTCAGGTCTTCAATAAAATCGTCAATGGTATACTCGGCAGAAGTTAACTTATATTCGTCATCCAAATCGCGCAACCAGTCGATGGCCTCGTCAAAATCTCCAGAGGTATAAGTAATAAGCTCCTTAAAGATATCGAAGAGTTTATCAAAAGGCGATTGGTATGGTGCCTCGTAGGTTTTAAAAACGAAGCCTTTCCTTTGAGGGTTTGGGTTTGTCATAGCACATTAAAATTACGATATTCTTTTGTTGGTTGTCAAGTTTTGGGCGGGTTTTATGATTTTTTTAATGGAAAAGAAGCAAGAACCAAGAACCAAGAGGCTAGACGATACTCAATTAACAATGAACAATTAACAATGGGACTACAGCTTCTGACTTCTCGATACAATCGTTCTTCGTTGCTCTTTGAACGATCACTCGAAGTGACATCACGCTTGGGATTAACAAGACGTAGTCAGTTCGAGTGCCGACCGCAGGGAGGTGTATCGAGAACTATTGATAAAGGATAATGATAATGGTGAACGCTATAACTTGTCTTTAGGCATCACTTACTATTACCTTCATTTCAATTTAGTTGTTGGTGCTTGGATTGAGGTACGAGCTGGACGCTCGCGCTAGCGTGAGGTTCAGTAAATGAACTTTCATACGTAACCAAGCCTGTCCTGAGCCAGACGAAGGATTTCAGCATCTCATCAAGTTAACCAACCACACCATTACCATAGTATCATCCAGAACTTAATATGTCAAAAAAGCAATCACATCACCACAAATGAAGAATAAAAACCTATTTTAGTAAGGATATAGCACCTTGCCGTAAATTTGAGAAAAACAGCAATCATATCATCCATTTTAATCCTTTTTCTATCTGCTTGTCAAACCGACAAAGATTTGAAAGGAACTTGGATTGGTGATTATTCCTTGTCTTTTAACTCTGAAAATCTGGATATGCCTTTTGCAATTCAAAACCTTATGACTTTTGAAAACAATAAAGTTTATGCTCAAGGTTCTTTCAGAAACTTCGGAACTAACCAAATTCGAGAAAGTAAAAGAATGTTATTCTCTGAAAAAATAATTTTCAATGACCAGCATCACGAAGACAATCCTTCGGAAGCTTATGAAATTGTAAAAGTTAATTCAGATTCGTTAGTGGTGAAAACTCCAATTAATGAGCACTTACATATCTACAGAAAATTATCAGAAAAACTTAAAAACAATCAAAAAGTTGAACTGATTGGAAAAACATTTTCTTGGCAAAATGAAATCTTTCAAGACACGATTTACTTTGTAACCGACTCAACTTTTACAAGAAAATCAATTAAAGACCCAAGATTTAAAACATCACGCTGGGAACGAATTAATCACAAAGGATTTGACATCTTATTTTTGGATGGAGACGTGCCTTACTTAATTGAAAACAAAAAAGAAAAAACTATAGAATTAAGAACATTCCATAAAACTGAATTGAAACTTACAATGACGGAATTGGAATAAAAAAACGAATTTCTACAAGATCTGAGACAAAAACGTAATCATACCCCCACAAATCAAGGAATAAAAATAATTTTAGTAATGGTATAAAAAATTGCCACACACTGGAAAAATAAGTTGAAAATAGATAAACCACATATTAAACTACACAGAATTAAAGGCCGAACTGCACTAGATATAGATACTTGGGAATTAAAAGATATTATTGAAGACTATTTACGAGAAATGTGTGATATCGATTATGAATACTTCCAAGAATTAAATTCGGAATTGACAAAAACCAATTATGAAAGCTATCGACTTTTCTTCGCTAATGAGTATTCAGAAAATCAAATAGCTGATTCTTTAAAAAAATTCCCTGATAAAGAATTGATAGATATTGTTGAATTTCAAAGAGCTCAAGCTAATGGAAGGTTTTATTGTGAATGTTGCGGTTACAATACTTTAAATGAAAAGCCAAACGGAACTTACCAAATTTGCACAACTTGTTTTTGGGAGGATGATCCTATTCAACGGACTGAGCCAAATTATGAAGAAGGAGCAAATAGAGTTTCACTAAACCAGGCGAAAAAGAACTTTGCGGAATTCGGAGCTTGTGAAAGAGATATGATTAAAAATGTACACAAAGTTCATAAAAGTGACATTCGAAATCCGAATTATAATATTGAATAAATAAAACCTGTACACAACAAACGCCAAGCCCTCAGCAGGGCTGAACCGGTAAAAGAATATGAACCATATAAACAAACACTAACCACGGCTGACCAAATTAATGCACAAAACGGGGCCGTAGTAATGCATAATCCTATACCATGCTAATAAGAATTTTGCTTTCAATAATAATCTTCCTTCTTTTTCAAGAGGTTATTTATTCTCAGCGAACATCAAGTGAGATTGCTATTTTCAATCTTGACACCAAAGAATTGATTAGGCTTACATCTAATGAATTTGCAGATGAAGAACCAGAATGGTCGCCAGATGGAAGTTTAATAATCTTTGATTCAAACAGAGCAGGTTCAAACGATTTGTATCAAATGAAGCCTGACGGAACAGATGTTATTAGACTTACATATGATAAGGCAAAAGAGGATCATGGGGCTTGGTCAGGAGACGGATCGAAATTATTATTCCAATATGATGCTGGCTCAAATACGGATGTCTGGATGATGGATAATGATGGAAAAAATAGAATAAGACTTACAGAAAATCCCTCAAGAGATGGTTGGGCAGATTGGTCACCTGACGGTTCAAAGGTGGTTTTTTCCTCAGATAGAACTGGAAATCGTGAAATTTATATAATGAAACCAGACGGTTCAAATGTTTCACAACTTACATTTTCGAACACAGACAATACTGATCCCACATTTTCCCCAGACGGTAATTGGATCGCGTTTAATTCAGAAAGAGATGGAAATAGTGAGATTTATATAATGAAACCTGACGGATCAAGACAAATGCGACTAACTCAAAACACATATTGTGATGAGCGCCCAGACTGGTCACCAGACGGATTAAACATACTATTCTCAAGAAGAGTCAATGGCGAATATTCACTTTGGATAATAAATCTTGAATCCATAAAAGAATATCGAGTAACGCCCAAAAATATTAGAGTTGGTCGTGCACATTGGTCGCCAAATGGTAAGATGATTGTAACCCAATATTATCCCGATTAATGTATTACAACATTGTATAATGTGCATTACTAGCTGAATAAATGAAATTGAATTTCCACAACAATATTAATTCGTAACTTCCGACATAACAAAAAAACCAAACCCGTAACGCGAGCATTGTCCGCAAACCGTTGTACTTCATTTTAACCAACCACTAACCAATGATAAAATTCTTTAGAAAAATTAGACAAAACTTACTTCTAGAAGGTAATACTGGAAAGTATCTGAAATATGCGATCGGAGAAATAGTGCTTGTTGTTATTGGAATTTTAGTTGCACTACAACTGAATAATTGGAATGAAGACAGAAAAACAAAAATCTTAGAAATTGAAATATATAAAGAAATTAAAGATGACATAATGGTTTCCTTGGAGGATTTAGAAAGGGGCCATTCCCGGTATGATAAGGGAATTGTAAATAATGCTAGATTAAGAGATCATATTATTAATGAACTCCCCTTCGACGATTCCATTGCTCGTGATCTAATACTTGCTGATGACGATGATCAATTTTTCCCTAAAATGTCAGGGTTTGAAGCTTTAAAATCTGCAGGACTGGAAACTCTTAGTAATGATACTTTACGACAAAAAATAGCGAATCTTTATGAGCTAAGTTTTGTTAGAATTATAGGAATGGGTCGCGACAAGTCCCCAAGTAGAAATTTCCAATTTTTAAAGCCGTATCAAAAGTATCTAAAACTAGACAAGAACAATAAAAAATACCGTAATTATGGGGAAGAGGATAGTGTTGTGTATTATAAAACAATAATAAAAAATTATGAGTCGTTAATGAAGGATGACCAATTGGTGAAAGACCTTCAGGAAGCTATTTTTTTAAGAATATTTAAATTACGCAATTACACTAGCGTTATAGATAAGTCTAACGAATTAATACTTGAAATTGATGAGGAAGTAAAGCGTCTTGAAAATTAAAGATGAAAGTTAGCACAACAAAATATAAACGGCATTAAAACGCATCTTATAATTGCCGATGAGAACCCTGCTACCGCGCGATTCTATCGCGTGGTACACCCCTAAGCTGGCAAGAGCATCATGCTCGTGTCCCACCCTACGCCAACCGTCTTCAAAACCTCCCCACCAACCAGAAACCATATACAAACAACCAAAAACCACCAACCAAAAAACCCACCCCAGTCTTCTCCCAAAGCCAAGGCGGGTTTTTAATAAATCAGGCAAACCTATAGAGTCTATCCCGTCACTGCAATTTTCATACAGTTACCTTGGGCCAACTCATAAAAGTTACCATTCACCTCTTGGTAAAACACAATCCCTACCCCCACAAATAATGCAGAAGAAACAGGAATCGCTCCCAGTGCGGTAAAGTCTATCGTTAGGTCCGTGGCAGCACCTACCATACCTCCTAAGGCAATCTCAGCACTGGCCTCAAAACCACCACGACCATTAACACTGTCATCCACAGGCTCATACCCTTTTACACCAGATACATACCCGTAATTGCTAACATAACTTCCCGCCAAAACCAACCTAAAATGGGTCGCTCCCTCGGGTTTGTGGATGTAGGAATCGGTGTTAAAATCAGGTATAGACCAAGTCACTTGGTCCCTACTGGCATTAATACTCGGTAAGGCACTGGGTGCAAAAAATTTCGAATCAAAAACCGTAGCTCTATTAAATTCAAAATTCCGAAACAGGTCTTGAAAAGTAACCACATCAATATCGCGTTCACCGCGATCACCAGCACCCTGGCTATTGATACGTTTCATCAACCCACTTAAACGGGCACTCAAATACGTGTCTCCCATAGATTGGGCCAATCCAGCAAAACCATCTCTAAATGCTTTTCCTGAAGCCGAGGCGCCAGCAAACTCCTGCATGTTCTCTCGCGTTCGCTTAAAAGCAGGATCGTTCATAATACGGTTCTTACTCACCTTGTTGGTAGTCTTTACAAGGCTTTCGCCGTTTCGTCTATAGAAGGTCAACCCATCAAGGGAACCTTCCAGTTTAATAAAGGAATTATTTCTAGCCATTTTGAAAAAGATTTGGGACTGTCATACAGTGGCTAAACCATACAACAAGTCGGTTAGTGAAAATAACAGGTACAAAGACCTATCAATTAATAAATGCGTAATGCTATCGATTAGTTTTTTTGGGAGAAGAATGGTTTAGGCGTCGCATATCCTAAAGCGTCCCAGTTTTTAACGCGTTGCGACTCGTGTTAAAGTAGGTCAGCGATTTCAAACATATAAAAAAATGCAATACGCCAACAAAAAATTTTAACCCCATAACATTTTGAATATCAGAAAAATAAACCATTTTTTAAAAATATCTCAAAAACGCAATAACTTAATAACCAGATTATTGCATTTTTCACACAACCACCCGAATTACAATTTAAAACCTCATAAAAATGACCTCCTTTCAAAAAACATCAAAAAAGAGCCTATGACATATAAATTTCAATCCGAACACCACCATAAACCAAAAACCAAAAACAAACAACCAAAAAAATCCAAGGGGGTCATATTCGGGTTATCTTCGGGTTATCTTCGGGTCATATTCGGGTCATATTCGGGTAGTTCGGGCACACCCGACCAAAAAACCCTAAAACACATAGAAAGCGGCCCGATAACACAGACTTTTAATCCGCGCCTACCATCAACCATAAACAAACAACCAAAAACCAAAAAAATGACTATTTTAGCTATTCTATCCCTCTGGAGATAGAACGCCCTAATAAGCAACCAGAGCAAACAAGCTTGTTTAAATACCTGCCACCTCCCCAAGGTGTCTCGTACTAGAACAGCAAACATGAACCATTAACCTACAATGATATGATAAGAAAATGCATTTTCTTTCTACTGGCCCTTATGGCCTTTTCAGCTTCGGCACAGATTACCTTTAACACCGGCAGCGTACAACTAGACTCCGATTTAAATAGTATCAACACAAGAGCCACGGCCAACTTTAGTGCCTTTAGGAGCGATCTAAGCCTGTCTTTTGGTGTGAGCAGCAAGAAAATTGACCACATGCACACAAGCCTGCACATGGCACCTGGAGAAATTTACTTGGCATTTGAACTTTCCAAACTCTCTAGAGTCCCTATTGACCGCGTGATTACGGTGTATGAAACCAACAAAAAGAAAGGTTGGGGCGTTATCGCCAAAGAACTAGGCATCAAACCCGGTTCTCCTGAATTCCACCAATTAAAAAACAACGCCGGCAAAAACAAGAACAAAGGCAAAGGAAACAGTAAAAGCAAAGGAAACGGCAAAGGCAAGTCTAAAAAGAAGTAGCCACATAGGCCTACGTGATTCGCTTTACAAAAGCCCAAGGTCGTCATAAGACTAAAGTGATAGTTATTTCTTTAGAAGTGTTTTTCTTCTGAAAATCTGTTCCAATTTACTACCTTGGGTACGGTTACTTGGGTGACCCCGCATAAAAACAGCCATGGCCTATAAAACCTTTGAAACCGAAAGACTCCTCCTAAGACCTACCAGTGTTAAGGATGCGGCTTTTATTTTAGAGCTTTTAAATACCCCCAAGTGGTTAAAGTACATAGGCGACCGCCACCTTAAAACAGAAGTGGATGCCGAAAGTTACATCCGTGTGAAGGTGCTGCCCCAACTAGAGCGTTTGGGCTTTTCAAATTACACCTTGATCAGGAAGCAAGACCGAAAGAAAATAGGCACCTGCGGACTTTACGCTCGGGAAGGCGTAGACGGCATTGATATTGGGTTTGCCTTTCTACCTGCCTATGAGAAAATGGGGTACGGTTTTGAAGCCGCCCATTGTATTAAGGAAGCCGCCTTTACCCATTTTGGCATAGAAACCCTCAGAGGATTTACCACCAAGGACAATGTATCCTCCCAAAACCTATTAATCAAACTCGGGTTGAAACAGATAGGCACCACCTTTCTTCCCAATGATGACACCGAGTTGTTGCTGTTTGAAATAACCAGATAGGAACGTCTTGATGACATTTAGATTCTGAAATCGAAGATAACAAGTACTGTATGATAAACAGCCCAATGTCATTCAGAAGGAGGACTATGACCGACTGATGAATCTTTATAGCCAGGTTAAGTTTCTTCGCTACGCTCTGAATGACAGTTTCATTAAGGTTTAAACAGTTCACAATTGGCATTAGATCCTGAAACAAGTTCAGGATGACAAGGGATGGGATTCAATAAACGAACTGTCATGCTGAATTTATTTCAGCATCTTATCACAAAATCACTATTTTTAATACATGAGGAGACGTGCCTATCACAACTACTGGGTTTACATTCTTACAAACAAACCAAGAGGCGTCTTATACATTGGTATTACAGGAGGTATAGATGATAGAATGGAACGACATCTTAGTTCTAATAGTGGTTTTACATCTAGATATAAATTAAGGAAACTGGTATATTATGAAGAGTTTCAATACGTTTATGACGCTATAAAGAGAGAAAAGCAGTTAAAAAATTGGCACAGGGATTGGAAAATTAATCTTATTGAAGGCCTTAATCCAGAATGGAAGGACATGTATCGACCATTAGACCCTGAAACAAGTTCAGGATGACAAAGGATGGGGTTCAGGATGACAAGGGATGGGGTTCAGGATGACAGACTTTAGTGTTCAGGATGTTAGCCTTAAATTTCAGCAGGAATTGCGCTGTAAATTATTTTTCCAGACAGTCAGGGTTGCGGCTTTCAAGAGAATTAGAACCTCTATTTACTTTTCTGCCTCATTATAAGAGCTTTACGTAAAGTTTGATTATATTTATAGCTTATAATCAATCACATACGATATCATGAAGCAATCCATCCTCCTTATTTTTGTACTTATTCTTGTATCCTGCAAGAACGAAAACCAAACCAAAGAAACCGAAACAGCCCAAAGAGAAATCCCACAATATACTATTGAACAGTTTATGGATAATGAGTCCGTAGGCGGTGGTAGCTTTTCTCATGATAATTCCAAATTACTCATTAGTAGTAACAAGTCAGGCATCTACAATGCGTACACTGTTTCAACCCAGGGAGGGGACTACACGCCCATAACCGCTTCAGACAGCACCTCATACTTTGCCCAGTCTTTTTTTCCAAGTGATGACCGCATGTTGCTGTCAGCCGATGGCAATGGCGATGAAATAGACCATATTTACCTCAGAGACACCACAGGGACCCTGACAGATCTTACCCCAGAGAAAGAGGCTAAATCCCAATTCCTAGATTGGACAGAAGATAAACAAGGGTTTTATTATTTATCAAACAAACGAGACCCCAAGTATTTTGATGTGTATAAAATGGATATCAACACCTTTAAACCCAGCTTGGTCTACCAGAATAATGACGGTATGGACTTTAGTGCCATTTCTGGTGACGAGCAATATATTGCATTGAGTCAGTCCCTAAACACCAACGATAGCGACCTGTTTCTCTACAACATGCAAACCAAGGAATCTACTAAGATCAATGACCAGCTTAGTGCGAATTCGGCCCAAGGTTTTTCCAAAGACAATACAACCCTATACTACACCACCGATGATGGTCAGGAATTTTCTTATTTGATGGCTTATGACCTCAGCACCAAAGAAAAATCAATCGTTGTACAAAAGGATTGGGATGTTATGGGTGCAGTTTTTACTGAAAATGGCACCTATATGGTAGTCTATGTAAATGAGGATGGAAAAAATGCCGTAGAAGTAACAGAAACAGCTACCAAACAACCGCTAGACCTACCCGATTTTGGTCAAATGAGTATTACCAGTGTGAGTTTTAGTGATGATGAAAAATGGATGCGCTTGTATGTGGGCGGGTCTAACACCCCTTCTGATTTGTATACTTATAATATTGAAAACAAGGCATTACACAGGATTACCAATGTTTTAAACAAAGACATTAATATCGATGATTTGGTCACAGCACAAGTGGTGCGTTACAAATCCTTTGATGGCACCGTGATACCAGCCATTTATTACCTGCCACATCAAGCTTCAAAAGACCATAAAGTACCTGCCATGGTTTGGGTACATGGTGGTCCCGGCGGACAAACAAGACAAAGTTACTTCTCCTTGCTCCAATACATGGTAAATCATGGGTATGCTGTTCTGGCGGTAAACAATCGCGGTAGTAGTGGTTATGGTAAAACCTTCTATAAGATGGATGACTTAAACCACGGTGAAAAAGATTTGCAAGATTGTGTTGAAGGGAAAAATTGGCTTCAAACCCAACCAGAAATTGATGCAGATAAAATAGGAATCATAGGTGGCTCTTATGGTGGTTACATGACTATGGCAGCCCTAACCTATACCCCCGAAGAGTTTAATGTAGGTGTTAATTTGTTTGGGGTAACCAACTGGATGAGAACCCTCAAAAGTATTCCCCCTTATTGGGAATCCTTCCGCAAATCATTGTATTTGGAATTAGGAGATCCCTACAGTGCCGATTCGGTTAGATTAAAACGTATCTCTCCCCTTTTCCACACCGATAAAGTTACCAAACCGCTTATGGTTTTACAGGGTGCACAAGACCCAAGGGTACTGCAAGTGGAAAGTGATGAAATTGTTGCTGGAGTAAGGGAAAATGGCGTGCCCGTAGAATATGTGTTGTTTGAAGATGAGGGCCATGGCTTTGTGAAAAAAGAAAATCAAATAGAAGCCTATAGTAAAGTGGTAGACTTTCTTGATGAATACCTTAAAAACCAAACCAAAAAAATGGATGGAGAATTACCACAAGCTGATATGGAAGCGGTTGAATGAGTTCATCAATTAACAATTGGCAATGACCAATTAACAGTTAATAATAAAGTAGATCCTGAAACAAGTTCAGGATGACAATGGGTGGTGATTCCGGATGACATATAAGACTTTGTCATTTAGAAGGAGGCTATGAGCGACTGATGAATCCTTTATAGCTAGGTTAAGATTCTTCGCTACGCCTGCCTATCGGCAGACAGGTTCTGAATGACAGTTCCATTAAGGTTTTAACGAATTCCTAAACACTTAATTAGTTAAAAAATACTCAACTGTCACAAGTTCTACACTTGCTGGGGCTCCTAAATCTAGAGATGCTTCCAGATCCACACTCAAAATGCAATAAGAATCAGAATCTATTTCATTACAAGGATCCAAGGTTCCATTAGAATAACTTGAAGAACTAATCATACCATCTATATTCAAAGTGACTAAGGGTACACCGGTAACTGCATAATCATTCGGATTGTTTAACTGAATTTCAAATTGTAACCTTGAGGTATTGTTACCTGTATCTGGTGTGTAAACGAAACTCAATACTTCATAAGAAAAATTTTCAAGTGCAGGTGGCTCTATTTGTACAGCATTTGTAGGTTCTGGGAAGTCACAAGGTACTTCTTGAGTACGGTCTATATAATACGTTTGATTACCCGAAACATAAAATTGAGGGATAACAATGGTTTTGGTACATGCGTCATCTCCATCATCAGACGGACAGGCAAATAGTAAAAATGTGATAGTAAATAATAAAGGGATTCTTAGTAGGTTGTTCATAATGTTAGTTTCTTTCTAGATGTAAACATATTAAAAAGGTTGCGTAAAAAAAATCTTTAACTAACAATAATATGCACTCCCAGGACCCAAAGTGATTACCTCATTGCCTTTAATAGAATTATTATTGAGCTTACAGCCACTAAGCTTTTACAAGGTTTGGGAGATTTGATTAAAAAACTAAGCATAAACCAAAAAAGAGAGAAAGAGAGAGATTAGTTACTCCACCCGTCTTAATCCGTTGACGTCTTCAATGATGATTTGTTTCCCTTTGGTACTAATAAGTCCTTCCTTCTTGAATTGGGACAGGATTCTAATAGCCGATTCCGTGGCTGTCCCCACAATATTAGCATAATCCTCTCTTGAAAGAATCACGCTTAAGGCTTCGTTTTCTTCAGTTCCAAAGGTTTCATAAATCTGAACCAAGGCTTCTGCCATTCTTTGCTTGACACTCTTTTGAGCCATGTCCACAATAATGTTATCTGATAATTTCAGTTCATCAGCCATCTTTTGCAACATAGTCATTGAAAAGTTATTGTTCTTTTGAAGGTCGTCCAGAATCTCACTTTTAGGAATAAAGCAAACTTCCATATCATTGATAGCCACAGCACTTAGATTGGCTGACTCATCACCAATCAAGGACCGTTGCCCCATAATGTCCCCTCGAGCTACCAATTTAACAATTTGGTCTTTACCGTTGGAACTCAATTTGGAAAGCTTACAAATACCTTCCCTAATACAGAATATACCGTTAAGAATTTCACCTTCTTCAAAAATAATCTCCCCTTTTTTGATGGTTCTAGATTCCTTACAACCAGAGATCCTAATCAGTTCATCTTTGGTTAAGGCTTTTAAAGAATTAAATTGCTTGACGATGCATTGTTCACATTTACTCATATCTTCGAAATCTACCGTAAAATTAGTGAAAAGCTGACAATTATCATATTTTTTTAATATCTTAAAACAGACTTTTGTCTTAGGTAAATTGAGCAAGTTTTATGGAACAAACAAACTGTTTCCACTGTGGTGATCCATGTGAAAACGAGAGCATCACTTTTGACGAAAAATCTTTTTGTTGTAACGGTTGTAAAACCGTCTATGAGATCTTCCATGAAAATGATCTCACTTGCTACTACGATTTACAACAAGCCCCTGGTGCGACTCCCAAAGAAATTGAAGGCAAATACAACTTCTTAGAACAAGAAGCCATCATCGATAAGTTACTGGAATTTAATGACGGGCAAACTCAAATAGTGACGCTTAAAATTCCACACATCCATTGCAGTTCCTGTATTTGGATATTAGAAAACCTCAATAAATTAAATCCAAACATTACGGCTTCACAAGTTAATTTTGGGCAAAAAACAGTACGGGCCACTTATAAAACAACCACTTTTTCCTTAAAAGAATTGGTTTTGCTTCTAAGTAGTATAGGCTATGAGCCCTATATTTCTCTTGAAGATTACAATACAGGAAAAAACAAGGTAAACCGCAGTCTCATTTATAAACTAGGTGTAGCTGGATTTGCCTTTGGGAATGTGATGTTCCTCTCCTTCCCTGAGTACTTTGAAGTTAACGAATTTTGGCTGGATCAATATAAAGGCCTGTTCCGATGGCTGATGTTTGCCTACTCCCTACCAGTAGTTTTTTATGCCGGTAGAGATTATTTTATTTCGGCATTTAAAGGACTACGTTCCAAAATACTTAATATTGATGTTCCCATTGCCCTAGGTATTTTGGTACTCTTCGTTAGAAGTACCATTGAAATCATGTTTGATTTGGGCGCTGGCTTTTTTGATAGTTTGACAGGCTTGGTTTTCTTTTTATTACTGGGACGGTTCTTCCAACAAAAGACCTATGCGTACCTCTCCTTTGAGCGTGACTACAAATCCTATTTTCCCATTGCGGTTACCAAACTGGATCAAGGCGAAGAATCACCCATCCAAGTTTATGACATACAACAAGGTGACAGGTTATTGATAAGAAACGAGGAGTTGATTCCGGTAGATGCCATTCTTATAAATGGGAATGCCAACGTGGATTACAGTTTTGTTACTGGCGAATCTGAATCTGTCCACAAAGCCTCAGGAGACAAACTGTTTGCTGGAGGCAAACAAACCTCTGGTGTTATAGAGGTTGAGGCTTTAAAATCTGTCGAGCAAAGTTATCTCACTCAATTATGGAGTAATGATGTCTTCAACAAAAACAAGGAAGATGCCTTTACAACTTTAACCAACACTATAAGCAAACGCTTTACCATTGCCGTATTAAGTATTGCTTTTTTGGCCACCAGCTATTGGATGTTTGTGGATATGTCTAAAGCTATGAATGTCTTCACGGCCGTACTTATTATTGCCTGCCCTTGCGCCATAGCCTTAGCAGCCCCTTTTACATTGGGTAATTTGCTACGTATTTTTGGCAAGTTGAAATTTTATCTAAAGAACGCCTCGGTAATTGAGCAATTGGCGCAGATCAACACCATTATTTTTGATAAAACAGGAACCATCACTGCCAATAAAAAAAGTACTGCCAATTATGAGGGCATCCAACTTTCAAGAGAAGAAGAAGCGCTTTTAAAGAGTTCGCTTAGGGGTTCCAACCACCCTTTGAGTCGCTCTTTGTACCAATTATTGGCCGAACACCAAATTGTGCCTTTAACCAATTTTGAAGAACACTTAGGAAAAGGGATTGTTGCTGCCGATGGTTCAAACACAATCAAAATAGGATCACCAGCTTTTGTAGGACAAGTATCTGCCCTACCTGAATTGAGTACTTCAGTCCATATAAGCAGTAACGACCAATATAAAGGAAAGTATACTTTTTACAATTCGTACCGACCAGGGTTGTCTAAGTTATTCAACCAATTAAAAAGGACATTTGATTTGGTTATTTTATCAGGTGATAATGAAGGTGAAGCAGAAAACCTGAAAAAATTATTACCCACCAAAACCAAACTGATTTTTAACCAAAAGCCCCAGGATAAACTAGAATACATCAAATACCATCAAAGTGAAGGCGCTAAAGTACTTATGGTAGGAGATGGATTGAATGATGCGGGTGCCTTAGCCCAAAGCGAAGTGGGTATTGCTATTTCAGAAGACATCAATGTCTTCTCCCCTGCCTGTGATGCTATTTTGGATGCTGGTAAATTTAACCAGCTCAACGACTACATTATGGCTTCCAAGTCGGCCATAAAAATCATTAAGTGGAGTTTTATTTTTTCCTTCATATATAATGTTATCGGTCTTTATTTTGCCGTTACTGGCCAACTAAAACCCGTGATCGCTGCCATATTAATGCCATTGAGCTCCATAAGCATTGTCATTTTTACTACGGTAGCAACCAATTATTTAGGACGAAAATTAAAATGATAAAAAATAGAAATCATGATAAAAATCATGTTTTAAAACTTGGAGCCATTATAAATTTGAACTAAACTCTTAATTAGGTATGAGCGTTATTTATATTCTACTCACTATTAGTGTGATTGTAGCAATAATATTCTTTATTGCCTTTATCACAGCCGTCAGGAGCGGACAGTACGACGACAGTTACACGCCGTCTGTTAGAATGCTCTTTGAAGACGAATTGGTTAAAACCAAGTCAAAAAATAAATCATCAAACCACAATCCAACTACTAATTAATTATGGAAATTCAACAGTTCTATTATGACAACAAAATTGTCAAAAAGTTTTTGATCGCCACCATGGTTTGGGGCGTAGTGGGCATGTTGGTAGGGTTACTCCTTGCCTTTATGTTTCTATTTCCCACTCTTACAGAGGGAATCCCTTGGTTAAGTTTTGGTCGTTTAAGACCCTTGCATACCAACGCTGTCATCTTTGCCTTTGTAGGTAATGCCATTTATGCTGGTGTTTATTATTCCTCTCAAAGGTTGCTTAAAGCCAGGATGTACAGTGATCTTTTAAGTAATGTTAATTTTTGGGGGTGGCAATTAATTATTGTTGCTGCCGCTATTTCCCTACCATTGGGATTAACCACCTCTAAAGAATATGCCGAATTGGAATGGCCTATTGATATTGCCATCGCCTTGATTTGGGTTGCCTTTGGATGGAACCTCATCGGTACCATTTTAAAACGTCGTCAACGCCATATGTATGTGGCGATTTGGTTCTATTTAGCCACTTTTGTCACGGTTGCTGTACTTCATATTTTCAACAGTTTGGAATTGCCTGTAAGTGGTATGAAAAGCTACTCGGTATATGCCGGAGTTCAGGATGCCTTGGTTCAATGGTGGTACGGACATAATGCCGTAGCATTCTTTTTAACCACACCATTCCTTGGGTTGATGTACTATTTTGTACCTAAGGCGGCAGACAGACCTATCTATTCCTATAGATTATCTATTGTACACTTTTGGTCCTTGATCTTTATTTATATCTGGGCAGGACCACACCACTTATTATATACTGCGCTTCCAGAATGGGCGCAAAATTTAGGAACCACTTTCTCTATCATGCTGTTAATGCCTTCTTGGGGAGGTATGATTAATGGTCTATTGACTTTAAGAGGCGCTTGGGACAAAGTGCGAGTTGACCCTGTATTGAAGTTTATGGTTGTGGCCATTACTGGTTATGGTATGGCTACTTTTGAAGGACCTACCCTATCTATAAAAACGGTTAATGCCATAGCCCACTTTACTGACTGGATTATAGCCCACGTGCACGTTGGTGCCTTGGCTTGGAACGGATTTTTAGCCTTTGGTATGATTTACTGGCTGATACCTAGATTGTTCAAAACAACCTTATTCTCGATCAAGCTTGCTAACCTCCATTTTTGGATAGGCACTTTAGGAATTGTTTTATACGCCTTACCTATGTATGTAGCTGGATTTACTCAAGCTACTATGTGGAAGCAATTCAATCCTGATGGAACTTTACTATATGGAAACTTTTTAGAAACCGTATTTGAGATTATCCCAATGTATTGGATGCGTGCCATAGGTGGTTCCTTGTACATCTTCGGAATGTTTATCCTTGCCTACAACATCATCATGACCATGAAACAAGGGTCTTCAGTAACCGATGAGTTGGCAGAAGCTCCTGCTTTACAGCGTGTATCTAAAAGAAGAATTGCAGGTGAAAGCTTCCATACTTGGTTGGAAAGAAAACCTATTCAGTTAACCATTTTAGCTACTATCACCATTCTTATTGGTGGGGTGATTCAAATTGTACCAACCATTATGGTCAAATCAAACATACCCACCATTTCAACAGTCAAACCATATACGCCTCTAGAATTGGAGGGTAGAGACATCTATATTAGAGAAGGTTGTGTGGGATGTCACTCCCAAATGGTGCGTCCATTCAGAAGTGAGGTAGAACGTTACGGGGAGTATTCCAAAGCTGGCGAATATGTTTATGATCACCCATTCCTATGGGGAAGTAAACGTACTGGTCCCGACTTACACCGTGTGGGAGGTAAATACTCAGACAACTGGCACTTAAACCATATGTATGACCCTACCAGTACATCTTCTGGTTCCATTATGACACCTTATCCATGGTTGATTAAAAATGAATTGGACAAATCACAAACGGAAGCCAAAATGAGAACCATGGTGAAATTAGGTGTGCCTTATACAGATGAAGACATTGCCAAAGCACAAGAAAACATGCTAGCTCAAGGAACCAAAATTGAGGAAAACCTCTATACCGATCCTGATTTTGCAGAAACCTATGAAGCCGATAAGAAAAGTGGAGGTAGTGATTTTGTAGAAATGAGAAACCGTGAAATTGTAGCTTTGATTGCTTATCTACAACGCCTTGGAACCGATATTAAGGTTCAAGAATTAGAACAAGAACTTGGTGCTACTCAAAACTAATCAACCATGCTAAAATTTGTAAAAAATCACTTAGAAAGTATCACTGGGATAGAAATCTATCCCATGATATCGCTCCTCATATTCTTTTTATTTTTTGTTATCCTCTTTTGGTGGGTTATAACCGCAAAAAAAGAATACATCAATACCGTAAGCCAATTACCATTAGATAACCAACAAAACGCAGAATTATGAGACGACAAATTCCAGGCTGGATCAGAGTACCGGTCATCTTCTTTGCTATTGCAGCCTTAGCTGAGTATTTTATAGATTCTGGAAACGAACCGGCATTTATTAAATTCCCAATGGTGGCCCTATTCTTGGTTTTGGTATTAATGTTCCTGATAGGAATAGAGGCTATTGTAAGTTCCCTAGAGAATATACTTTTTCAAAGTTTGGACGAGAAATCCAAAGAAACCTATTTGGCTGAAGCCAAAAAGCCTTCTAAATTGATAGGTTGGATTCAAAATATTTATAAAAAATCCTTAGACCAAAAACCAATTGAGGAAGAACATGAAATTATTTTAGATCACAATTATGATGGCATTAAAGAGCTTGATAACTCCCTACCACCATGGTGGTTGTATAGCTTCTACGCCTCTATCATTTTTGCCGCTATCTATTTATTGAGATACCATGTATTTAATGGTGCCAATCAATTTGAAGAATTGGAACAAGAATATGCTGAAGCCCAAATATCTATTGAAGAGTACAAAAAAACCGCAAAAGATTTGGTTGATTTCAATACTGTAGAAATATTGACTGATGCCTCAGACCTAAATGCTGGAAAAGTTATATTTCAAGAAAACTGTGTAGCATGTCACAAAGCTGATGGTGGTGGTGGTATTGGACCAAATTTGACCGATGAATATTGGATCTTAGGCGGCGGTATTAAAAATGTATTCCATACCATATCAGAAGGTGGACGTGCCGGAAAAGGAATGGTTGCCTGGAAACAAAGTTTAAAGCCATCAGAAATGGCACAAGTTGCCAGTTATGTATTGTCTTTACAAGGTACCACTCCAGCTGAACCAAAAGAACCACAAGGTGATATTTGGACCACGGATGAGGTCAATGTAGAAGATGTGGAAGTACCTGCAACTATTGAAGAACAAGTTATAAAGGTAGATTCTACTGATATCTTACTTAGAGAATAACACAAGATGGAAGCTCCAGAAAACGAAAACTTTAGAGATTCAATTGGTACCATCAATGATGAAGGTAAGCGTGCTTGGGTATATCCCAAAAAGCCAAGTGGAAGGTTTTACGACAAACGTAAAATAGTAAGCTACTTCCTATTAGCCTTTTTGTTTGCTGCGCCCTTTATTAAAATAAATGGCAACCAATTCCTCATGTTCAATGTTCTGGAGCGCCGCTTTAACATTTTCGGATTTCCATTTTGGCCACAAGATTTTCATCTATTTGTTATTTCGATGATCATTGGGGTGGTTTTCATTACCCTTTTTACTGTTGGTTTTGGAAGGATTTTCTGCGGATGGATTTGTCCGCAAACCATCTTTATGGAGATGGTTTTCAGAAGAATTGAATACTGGATTGACGGAGACAGAAACAAGCAACGTAAGCTGGACAACCAGCCGTGGAATGCTGAAAAGATTAGAAAAAGACTCTTAAAGTGGTTTATTTTTCTCATCATATCCTTTTTGATAGCCAACATCTTTTTAGCTTATTTGATAGGAAGCGATGAATTGATTAGTGACATTACAGATGGGCCCGCAGAGCATTTGGGCACTCTTTTCCCACTACTAATTTTTACTGCTGTTTTCTATTTTATTTTCGCATGGTTTAGAGAACAAGTATGTATCATTGCTTGTCCCTACGGACGCTTACAAGGTGTACTCTTGGATAACAAATCCATTGTAGTAGCCTATGACCATAAACGAGGAGAAGGTGAAAACGGACGTAAAAAGTTCAGAAAGAATGAAGATCGCGAAGCCTTGGGACATGGTGATTGTATTGACTGCCTTCAATGTGTGCATGTATGTCCTACAGGTATAGACATCAGGAACGGAACACAGTTGGAATGTGTCAATTGTACCGCCTGTATTGATGAGTGCGATCATATTATGGAAAGCATCAATCTACCCAAAGGACTTATTAGGTATGCTAGTGAAGATGAAATAGAGAAAAAGGAAAAGTTCAAGCTTACAGCTAGAATGAAAGGCTACATCGCCGTTCTGACCATTTTGACTGGAGTACTTGCCGGAATGTTATTATTACGAAGTGATTTAGATGCTCGTATTTTGAGATTACCAGGGCAACTATATGAACATAAGGAAGGAAACATTATAAGTAATGTGTTCACCTATAAAATCATCAACAAAACTTCTCTTGAGTATAACCATGTAACGTTTAGACTTAGGGGTGTTGAAGGTGAAATCAAACTGGTTTCTACAGAAGATGTCATTCATGTCCCAGAGCAAGGACTAGCTGAAGGAACCATATTTATAGAAATTGATAAAGCTAATTTGGAGGACGATAAAGTAAAACTGACAATTGATGTTTACAGCAAAGAAAAGCTGATTGAAACTACCAGTGTCAACTTTTTAGGCCCAAGAAGTTATAATTAAACATAAACCTCGTAACAAATGAAATTTAATTGGGGAACCGGTATCGTTATTGCATTTATAGCATTCATTTCGTTTATCATGTATTTTGTCATTAACATGAGTACCAACGAAAAATACAACCATGAATTGGTGACCGAAGACTATTATAAGCAAGAAGTCAAATTTCAGGAGGACATCAACAAACAAAACAATGCCAAGAATTTGGCACATAATTTAGAAATAAATAAAACCAACGATGGTTTGGTGATTCAATTCCCTGAGGAAATGGATATCACCAAAATTTCAGGAAAAGTGTTCCTATATAGGCCATCCGATAAACAATCGGACTTTGAGACGCCAATCTCATTGTCCACACATAATTTGCTCATACCTGACACGCGTTTATCAGATGGCCGTTGGAACATTAAAGTAGATTGGCAATATAAGAACATTAATTATTTATTTAAAGAAGATATCCAATATTAAATGTTGTGGTCGGCTTTCATATTTGGGCTTTTGGGAAGTTTTCACTGTGTGGGAATGTGTGGTCCCATTGCCTTTATGTTGCCCGTAGACAGGACTAATTCCTTTAGAAAAGTCAGTCAGATTACCACCTACCATATAGGAAGGTTACTAGCATATGCCTTGATTGGTTTGATGTTTGGACTGGTTGGTAAGGGTTTGTATCTATTTGGATTTCAACAACAACTTTCTATAGTTATTGGAGCCGCCATGATTGTCTTGGTTTTAATTCCTGCACACAAATTAAACCGCTTTAAAATCTCGCAACCTATCTATCAATTAATTTCTAAAGTCAAATCGGCTTTAGGAAAATCGCTTAAGAAAAAAACGGCAGATACTTTTTTGACCATCGGATTCCTTAATGGTTTTTTACCTTGTGGTTTGGTATATATGGCCGTGTTTGGATCTTTAGTAAGCGCCAATGCCATGGAAGGCAGTATGTACATGATTTTATTTGGTATGGGTACAATTCCTCTCATGACCTCAGCCATTTATCTGGGTAAGTTTTTGAACGCCAACATTAAGCAACGTATTCAAAAAGCCATCCCTGTGTTTGTAATCATTATTGGCATCTTATTTATTTTAAGAGGACTTGGATTAGGAATCCCATATATTTCTCCAAAACCTATGGTGGATATGGCTACAAGTTCCATGAATTGTCATTAATTAAAAGCCTATTTTTTTGTATCTTAATTGTACGAAAATTAAGGTTATGAAACGAATTCTCCTACTTACCGATTTCTCTAAAAGCGCTGTAAACGCTATTGATTATGCCCTTCATTTTTTCCATAAGGAAAATTGTGAATTTTATTTAATGTATGTGCATAGGCCCAATGATTTTACCATGAGCGAACTTATCAAAGATCCTAAAGCAGATATCTATAGTAGTTTGCTAGCCAATGAAAAGGAGGCTCTAGAAAGAGCTTGTTTGGAATTAGAGAACACCAATAAGAACCCAAATCATTCTTTTCAGTACCTTATAGACTATGATGATTTTTTAAGTGCCATTAATCAAGTTATTGCCTTAAAAAAGATTGATATTTTGGTTGCAGGATACAATGGAGCATCCAATGTAATGGAAGTAATTTTTGGATCTAACACTCTTCAAATCATAAGAAACATCAAGAAACCTACCTTGGTTATACCAAGGGATTTTAACTATAAGGAACCAAACAGTCTTCTGGTACCATTGAGTGATGATGACCATTTAAACAGTGACGAATTTAATGAGATATTAAACGTCATGGCCTCCCATAACCCAAGATTCCATTTCTTGAGAGTGACGAAAACAGATGATCCCTTAAGAATAAAAGAAGATGAGCTTAAGTTAGTTCAATTTAAAGGAAATTACAGCTACCATTACATTCATGGGGTATCCCTTCACGATGCCGTTTTGACTTATGAGCAAGTTCACACTATTGATTTAGCAGGCGTTATAGCAAAAAAAGAAACCGTCTTACAACGGTTAATGGAAGGTTCTTCAATAACGAAAATCAGTAAGAGCTTGTTTTTGCCCTTACTGATTGTTCATCACTAAAATTAAATTTTGAAAGTTAAAACCGGTAGCTTCGCATGATTTGCTACATCTTCAGAAATACTGCCTTCAAAGAAGTGTGCAATTCCTGTTCTTCCGTAAGTGGCCACAGCTAGTAAATCGGCTGACGTTTTATCAGCATAAGCAAAGATTCCGTGCTCTACGGTGTATGCATTGGTTATGGCTACATTTTTAAAGTTATCCGTGTTACAATCTGCCTTGGTTAAAAACTCTTTAAGTTTGTTTTCAATTTCGTCAGAACTTCTAAAACGTTCAGCTGGTTGGTTTACATATAAGATATGCAATTGACCACCTAATTCGCTTAATATTTTAGTAGCCTTTTTATAAGCTGGGATAGCCTCATCTGAAAAATCACAAGCAAATACAACATTGTCAAAACCTACACTTTTCAATTCTTCCTTGATAATCAGTACAGGGATTTCAGAATGTCTTACGACCTTTTCAGTATTGGACCCCACAAACATTTCTTGTAGGCCATGTGTACCATGTGATCCCATTACAATTAGATCGGCATTATGCTCCTTTGCGATTTCACTTACTTCAACAAACGATTTAAAATGCTTTACTATTGGGGTAACTTCTATACCCTCTAAATAGGGCTTATCTAAAAATTCATGGAATTTCTTCTCTGCCATTTTTAAATAGAACACCGTTTGCTCATCTAATGCAGAACCAGAAATTGTCAACATAAAATCAGAAAGCTCCAACATATGTAAAGCAAGAATTTCAGCGTCGTTTTTTTTCGCCAAAGAAGCCGCAGCCTGTAAGGCGTATTCTGAATAATCAGAAAAATCGATGGGTACAATAATTTTATTCATGGTAATGATTAAGTTGTTTAAAATTTGTACTAAGTTAAAAATATTATTTAAAGCTCCCGACCTTTTACACAGTCATTGAAAATAATTGTTTATCTGCCTGTTTTCTTTGCAGTAACAGGTCAAAAGCCATACACACATTACGTACAAAAGGTCTTCCCTTTTCCGTTATTTTCAAACCGTTGGCTTCTATACTGATCAATTCATCTTTTTCCATCTCAGAAAGTTTAGCCAACGTACTTTGTAATTCCTTAAATTTTTGATTGGGATTTTCCCAAGAAGTCTCTTGATGACACATAAGGTTTAATATGTGCTTACGGATGATTAAATCTTCTTCATTCAACATGTGACCGCGGAATACTGGTAATTTTCCTTCTTTAATAAGTTCTTGATATTCCTCTAATGTCTTCACATTTTGGGCAAAACCATACCAACTATCGCTAATTGCAGATACCCCCAAACCAATCATCATCTGGGTCTTGGAAGCCGTATATCCCATAAAATTCCTGTGAAGTTTTTTGGTGACCATAGATTCATATAGGCCATCTGAAGGTAAGGCAAAATGATCCATACCTATCTCAGTATAACCTACTTGTTGTAATAAATCCTTACCCATTTCATACTGTGCCCGTTTGATTTCGGGAGCCGGTAAATCTTCATCCTTAAAGCCTCTTTGGCCGTTTCCTTTGATCCAAGGCACATGGGCGTAGCTATAGAATGCAATACGGTCTGGCATGAGCTCTTGGGTTCTTCTTATGGTGTAAAGAACATTATCAAGAGTTTGAAACGGCAGTCCGAAAATAATATCATGCCCCACAGAGGTATAGCCTATTTCCCTGGCCCATTCGGTCACTCGCTTTACATTTTCAAAGGGTTGGATTCTATGAATCGCCTTTTGGACAGTTTCATTATAATCCTGAACGCCATAGCTCACTCGTTTAAAACCGAGATCAAAAAGTGTTTGTAAATGATCTTTGGTGGTGTTGTTGGGGTGACCTTCAAAGCTAAACTCCCATTCAGGGGCCCTATCGGCACCTTTAAAAATGCCCTGAATGAGTTTGGTTAAATTCCTTGGGGAAAAAAAGGTTGGTGTCCCACCACCTAAATGAAGTTCTTTGATTATGGGTCTGGAATCAAACAATTCCAAATACAAACTCCATTCTTTCAACAGTTGGTCTATATAAGGCAACTCTACATCGTGCCTTTTTGTAATTCGTTTGTTACAACCACAAAATGTACACAGGCTCTCACAAAAGGGCAAGTGTATATAAATACTGATACCTTCCGAAGTGTTACTTTCAGAAAATGCCTGTATTACAGAATCTTCCCAACGTCCCTTAGAGAAAGTGCTCAAATTCCAATAAGGCACCGTAGGGTAGCTTGTATAACGGGGACCAGCCACATTATACTTTGTTACCAAAGATGTTTTCATACCTAACTTTATGAATTCAAAATTACAAGTAAGGCAGGGGTTAAACTATGACATTTATCATAAACCTTTCTTAATAATTTTAGATTCTATGGGTTTCTATGTAATTTTAGTTTTAAACATTAAAATCACTCAACCATTATGAACAAAGTAGTTATCGCATTATGTGCCTTTTCTCTTGTATTTGCTAGCTGTAAAAGCGACAAGAAAAAGGAAGCAGATGAAGAAACCGTAACAGAAGAACAAGTTGTTGAAACTAAAGTAGAAGTCAAAAAGATAAAATTGGCTATGGAACCTAAAAGTGACACTCAGGTTTCTGGAAATGCCGTTTTTACTGATAAAGACGGGCAGGTAACCGTTGTGGCCGTTTTTGAAGGTTTAGAGCCTGGTTCTCACGCCATCCACATTCATGAAAAAGCAGATTGTTCGGCTCCAGATGGGACTTCAACAGGAGGACACTGGAACCCTACAAATCAGCCTCATGGAAAATGGGGTGCTGCCGAAGGTTTCCATAAAGGAGACATCGGAAACTTTACTGCCGATGAAAATGGTAATGGAACTATTACCTTCAACGCAGGTGGTGAATGGTGTATAGGATGTGGTGACCCTAACAGAGATATTGTTGGAAAAGCCGTAATCGTGCATCAAGGAACCGATGACTTTACTACGCAACCTACTGGTGATGCTGGAGGACGCGTGAGTTGCGGAGGCATTATTGAATAAATAGTTATTTATTTCGATATTTTTAAAAAGCTACCTAAAACAGGTAGCTTTTTTTATTAAAATAATATTTTATAAATTCAAACCTACAAATCCCACAATATGGACATAACCCATTTGGTCAAAAGTTTTCAAAAGAAAGATGAAAAAGCCTTTGAAACTTTATATAACATGTATGCCGAAAGTATGCATGGTGTTATTTTCAATATTGTAAGAGATCACGATACTGCTCAAGAACTAACTCAAGATGTATTTATTAAGGCTTGGAATCATTCCCATACGTACTCTGCTAAGAAAGGGCGCTTTTTTACATGGATTCTTAATATAGCGAGAAATACAGCAATAGATAAAACCCGCTCCAAAACGTTTAAAAATTCTAAGAAAAACCTCAATGCCCAGTTTTTCGTAGATATTTTAGAGAATCAAGAAAACTTGAACAGTCGAATGGATGCCTTAGGCATTCAAAACTTTGTAAAGAAATTAGCGAATAAATGTATTGAAATTATTGAGTTATTATACTTCAAAGGTTTTACTCAAAAAGAAGCTTCGGAAGAATTAAATATGCCCATAGGCACCGTTAAAACAAGAAACAGAAATTGTATTAATGAGCTTAGAAACATGCTCAATGTGAACTCATGAACGAAAAGGAATTTATAGAATCTGGAATATTAGAGCTTTATGTAGCCGGTGCGCTCTCAGACCAAGAAAATGAGGAAGTGTATAACATGCTTTTAAAATCTCCCGAGGTCCTTTCAGAGGTTTTAAAAATTGAAGCATCCATTATTTCTTTAACGGCAATGGCATCTCCTTCTGACCCTAAATATCTATTTGCCTCAGTAAAGGAAAAATTAGGCTTAGCAAATCAAGTTGTTCCAATAAGAAGACCCAATACCGGCTGGATGGCGTATACCGGTTGGGCAGCTTCCATTTTATTGTTTGCCGGACTTATTTGGTTGTTCAATCAAAAGCAGCAATTGGAATCTGATATTCAAACTGTAGAAACAGAGAAGGAATTGATAGAGGTTGAATTAGAAAAAACAGATCAAAAATTGGTAGAAACCAAACAAATCTTATCGATTATAAGAGATAAAAATGTCATTTCTATTCCTTTAACAGGACAAGCTGTTTATCCGGAGGCTTATGCAAAGGCCTATTGGGATAAAGATCATGATAAGATTTATTTTGATTTGCAAGGACTTCCAACACCTCCTAGCGGTAATGTATATCAAATTTGGTCTTTGACCCTTAGCCCATTAACGCCTACAAGTTTGGGAACTATTGATGATTTTACCGAAAATGAGAATAAAATTTTCACCCTAGAGAATATTTATGATTCTGAAGCTTTTGGAATTACCTTAGAACCAGCTGGAGGTAGTGAGTCTCCAACTATGGATCAATTATATACTTTGGGTGCCGTGGAAACAAATTCATAAAACTATGTCTTTAATTCATAAACTATCGCTTTTAGTCCTTTTATTTATTATAAGTGGGAGCCCTACCCTATTCTCCCAAGAGTTATATCAACTTCCTAAAAATAAGCATACCAAATGGGTGAGTTTTGAAAACATATCAGGAGATAAAGGGCAAGGTGGTATAGAAAATAAAGGAGCCAAGGGACATGCATTTGATAACATCAAAGCTGGCACGTCTGTTAATTTGGTAAATCTTGAAGGCAGCGGCACTATTAAGCGTATTTGGTTAACATTTAGTGATAGAAGTCCTGAGATGCTGCGTTCCCTTAAAATTGAAATGTTTTGGGACGGCAGTGACAAGCCAGCCGTATCGGTTCCCATAGGGGATTTCTTCGGAGTTGGTTTGGGCCAACGTGTTCCTTTTGAAAGTGCCCTTTTTAGTGACCCAGAAGGACGATCTTTTAACTGTATTATTCCCATGCCATTTAAAACTGAGGCAAAAATTACAGTTACCAACGAATCTCAAAAAGATCTAGAGGCTATTTTTTTTGATGTGGATGTGCTTATGGAAGAGCATCAAGAAAATGTGCTTTATTTTCATACTTATTGGAGCCGAGACCTTCATACCAAATTGGCTGAGGATTTTAAAGTGCTTCCCAAAATCAAAGGCTCTGGGAGATTTTTAGGAACTAATATTGGTGTATTTACAGACCCCGTCTATGAAGATACTTGGTTTGGAGAGGGAGAGGTTAAAATTTACTTAGATGGAGATAAGGAATATCCTAGTTTGGTTGGATCGGGCACTGAAGACTACATCGGAACAGCCTATGGCCAAGGGCCTTTTAGTCATCAATACCAAGGCTCACCTATAGCTGACGCTAAAAAAGGGGAATATGCTTTCTACAGATATCACATTCCTGATCCTGTGTTTTTTTATGAAGATATGGAAGTGACCATTCAACAAATTGGTGGAGCTCCAGCAGAAAAAGTTCGGGAAATGATTAAGAACGGGGTGCCCATGAAACCCATAAGCGTAAGCAATAAAAGCTTCCACAAACTCCTTGAAATGCCACAGCCGGTTGACCTTACCCATCCCAATATATTGAAAGGTTGGACCAACTTTTATAGAAGTGATGATGTGTCTGCTACCGCCTATTTTTTCTTAAATGCACCAGTTAGCATTTTACCTGAACTGGTACCTGTTGACATAAGAACCTCCAATCTTCACGAGAAGCCATAAAAAAGAAGCGCCCTCCAACCATGTGAAATGACGCTTCCAAACCAACAAAAACTCTACCAAACAAATCCCCCAATAACTTTGGACAGAGGTTAGTTTACTCTAAAATTTATAAGTGAGATTTCCTCTAATGTAAAAGGGAGTCCCAGGTGTAAAATGTATTTCTTCAACTGGTTCTGGTTCATTAAACAACCTCGATTCTGTGGCAAACTGGGTTTCGTTCCAATCTACATCAAACAAATTCTCAATAGTAATCCCTATTCCCATGTTTTTATATTCATAGGCTACATTAAAATCGGTCACAAAATAACCTTCGGCCACGATTGAGTTATCTTCATTGGCTGGTCTATCATCAACGTAACGATATCTAATTCCACCACTAAACCCTTTCAAATCAACCACAGCCAGACCACCCGTCCAAGTAAAGTCTGGTGCTAGAGGAATGTAATCCATTCCACTAGGTTCCTCTGATGCTATTGCGTGGGTATAGGTAGCATCGGTATCTACATACAACCAATTGGTAAATTGATAACGAACCCCAAGATCTACCCCATATCTTTCAGATTTACCACTTGGTTCCACGATACCAGCATCGCCTACATAAACAAACTCTTGTTCTGAAAATAAGGTCCAAACAGCGACATTCATTAACATTTTCGGGATTGGCTTCCATGTAGTTCCCAGATCTACACCATAGGCTCTTGGAAGAATATCTTTTCTTTCCTGTAGCACAACTCTAGCATCATTGGAGTGCAATCCTATACCACTTTTCAAATACCATTGTAAATTCTCATTCTGCGTAAAAAACACATTCAATTTGGGAGACAAAGCGGTTTTGGAATTACTTTGGGTTGCATATGAATCTGCCAATTGATCGTTATACATAAATTTGAAATAATCCAATCGTAAGGCTGGGGCTACTTTTAAGGCACCAAATAGAAATTCGGTGTTGACATACGTAAACAGATTGGTCTGATTCACATCACCCAATTGCAAGTATTCCAAAGTTTCAATTCTATTCAATGTATGTGACAACTCTATATTATTAATGATATCATGCCTCAAACCTGCCCCAGAGGAGATATTCATATCAATGTCCCCAAGCTGTTTACGTTTTTTAATTTCGGCATTAAAACCTAGAATATCTCGATCCTCATATTGCTTTATTTGATCACCATTAACAGGGTCTTCCAGAAAGAAAGTGAAGTTAGAATACAGCTCAAAATTATAGTGCGAATAAAATGCATTGGCTTTTACACTCGTATGATCATCCATAAATTTCATGTAGGACACATTGATATTACTTCTAGAGGTATTTCCTCCTTCAGTATCATCTATGGCACCAAATCTTGAAATTAAACCACTATCAACCGCCCGTTGCGGGATTTGTCCAGAAGCATCCCAACGACTGGTAAAATGGGAAACATTTAATGAAATCTTATCATGGTCTTTTAACAACGCTGTATACTTCCCGAAAAGGTTTAATCGGTTAAAATTTTGAGGCGATTCAAAGGGACCATCCGTTTCTATGTATTCGATAGCAGCATAGGCATTTTGAGAACTACTCTTATCCATTAAATTAAACAATCCCACAGTGCGCAAGGAGTTAAATTGTCCGTAGCTAAAAAGAACTTCGCTATCATCCAACCGTTCTTTTGTATTAAAATCGACGTAAGCTGCGGTAGCAAAATCTCCTTTCTCGGCATAGTAAGGACCTTTGCCAAATTCAATGCTGTTGATTGTTTCTGGGATAAGAAAATGCAAATCGCTATACCCTTGACCGTGGGCATGAGAAACCATATTTACGGGCATACCGTCTACCGAGATACTCACATCGGTACCATGGTCAACATCAAAACCGCGTAGAAAGATTTGTTCTGCCTTTCCTCCTCCTGCATGTTGTCCGATGATAAGCCCTGGAACCTTCCTCAAAATATCTTGAGATGAATTAACAGGATTGGTTTCTAAATCTAATTTTGCTACGGTATGCAATGCATTGACCACATTGGTCAATACCAACTCGTCCAGTAAAAATGCTTTACTTACCAAATGAATTGTTACCATGTTATTCAAATCTTCTTGAGATACTATACGTATCTTTTTTTCAAATCCTAACAACCCTATAGTTATCGAGTCGTTTACCTGATTGCCTTCCAAAATAAAACTGCCACTTTCGTTGGAATGCGCATGCTTTTTTGAATTTTCATTATATAGATAAGCACCATCTAGAGGTTTATTATTTTCATCCAACACATGCCCTTGCATGGTTTGCCCTTGGGCTAAGGAACTAATAATAAACAATAAACAGAAAGTGAGTAATGATTTAATCATAGGGGATAATTTTTGGCGAAAATACTAAATGCTAATAGTGTCAAATGTTTAAATTTTCTTAATTTCTTGTTCCATTAAAGGACCAAGTTCATAGGTACTTTCAAGTAATTCTGTTTTGATTTTTTGTGCTTCATTCTCTAAGCCATTGGCCTTAAAAATTTCCGCCAAATGATATTGCGCTGTTGGCTCAAAAGTTTTTCCAACAACATGAGACTGAGCTATTTCTAAAGCCTTTAATTTATTTCCTTCACTTAAATTAGCCCATGCTAGCAAATCATATGATAAAGCCGTAGGCCTATTGGCTACTTCTTTTTGAGCATAAACCATAGCGTTCTGTGCTTGATTGAATTCATCGGTGTATAATAAAACGTTGTAAGCATTATACATATCGCCATATTCTGGCCTTTTTACAGCCGCCACATAAGTTTCCAAATAGGTTTCTTTTTCTTTATTTTTTCCCATATACGATGCTATTTCTGCTTTAAGAAGCAGATAATCTGGAGCGTTATGTTCTTTACTTACACTAATTAAAATTTTTAAAGCCTCTTCTGGATTTCTTTCATGCGAATAGACAATCCAAGCAATCCCCTTTTTGGCATAGGCGTTATTTGGGTTTAATTGTAATGCCTTTATGTAATGGTTGTAAGATTTCTCAATATCACCGTGGTGTCCATAAAAGTCTGCTATATTGGTATACGACCATTCCTTAAGGCTCTTAACATTGGAACGTTCTGCAATAATTTGTGCTTTTTCCATATACTTAATGGCAGCCTCCAAATTACCCTGATGATCGCTCCATTTTGATAAGCGAATTAAATAATCAAAGTCGCTTAAGTTTTTAATAGTTTCCAAATAGTGTTTGGCTTCGGCGGTATTTCCAAGTTCCAAATGCACGTCAAAAAGCATCTTTTGGGTCGATTTCAATCGCTCTCCCTGAGTCTCTGCCTTTTTTAAAAGTGCTAACGCTTCTTTAAAGCGGTGTTGCGAAATATAGTTATGGGCTAAAGACCTTAAACTACCCGAATTGGTGTAATGAGATTTTTCATTTAAGGCTGTAAGATTTGATTCAGCCTCTTTGAGATACTTGATATCTCCTGTAATCGTGAATAATTGAGATTGAGACGCTGCTATTTTAGCAAGGTACGGATATTGACTCGGTTCTTTTTCTAGCTTTTTTTCCCAAAAAGCATATTCGCTTTTTGCCTTTTGCAGCGCCTCATTCTCTTTCAACTCAAAAAATCCACGATAATCATGCGCGTTTGTCACATTCCTTGTTCTCTTCTTTCTGGTGTCTGTATTACAACTGAATACAAGGCAAACCAGAAGTAATAAAAATGTATGTTTTGTTTTCATGGTATTTCAGTTTTGTTTGGTTTGTAGGATGGTTCATTGGTAAAAATATCAGGATATAACGGGCTGTTATACCCTGATATGTTTAAACTACCATGGCGAAGCCAGGTATGGAAATGAGGTCAAAAAAGGTTTGTCGTTTGCATCTACATGATCATTTGAAAGGGTTGGATTTTCTGAAAAATCCTCACCTCCAAAAATCAAAAGCAATTCTACTGTTATTACATCATCAGCCAGTGCTCTACCCGTTAAGACATTGGTACCATCATAAAAAGTGGTGGTACCATCTAGACTAACATTTAAGACATCAGTGGCCAATAATCCCGTAAAAGTGGCTGAATCCAATCCCAAGGCATTCATGTCACCAGGATTGGCATAAGCCGGACTTAAGCCCTCTAAGTTTGTCTGAAACATGGATTGAAAAGCGGCACCTTGTTCCGAAGGAATGGTCATATTAAAGATATCCTTTGATGATGGAGATGTAAACACCGTATTTACAGCAGGTCTCGCCACTTGGTCTTCCTGCATGTAAGTCCCCGAAAAGTCTGGTTCTGATGGCTGGTTGGTATTATCCATATCACCCATCATATTATCATCATCATTTGAACAATTAAAAGTAAAAGCTGCTAGCAAGACTGCTAGTGTTATGTATGTTATTCGTTTCATAATTTCGTGATTTAAAGTTTTTATTGTTTTCTTTTTGTTTCTACCCATGTGTTTATGGTTCCTGAACCACCAACACTAGATTTTGGCACTTCCACAACTACAGACAGCACATTGGTTCCGGCAAAGGTGTCACTTCCCGGATCATTAAATCCAGAAGCATTTCCTGCTATAATCTCACTGTACTGAGCAAAATCCATAAAAAATGGATCATCACGAGGTCCAGCAAACATCATAGCACCGTTGTTACTATTTGTCATTGCAGCCGAACCGTAGGCAGAAATATCTACCGAACCCAACATGTTGTTGGTTAAAATGGTGCTACTTAAACCGGTGGTTCCTGGTGAAGCAGGTCCAAAGAAATACATCTTGCCATCTCTTGGTATGGCCTGAATTACCAAATCTTCTACGTTGTCTCCAGTATTGTCTATGTTGAATTCAATCAATACATTTTCATCAAACATAGCATCGGCGGTTGCTGTAGGACTTAATAATCCCATTACATTGACGGCAAAAACAATGTTGTTTGTGTTTTCACCTTGAAAAGCATAAAAATCGGTGATGTCGCTTGAACCACCTTGTACTGCAGGCGCATCGATATGATCTGCTGCTACTAAAAAGAAACCAGCCACAGCTAGTAGACCGATTCCTAAAATCCATTTTGTTTTTTTCATAATCATGAGGTTTTGTTAATTATTTTTTGCATTCACCTCTACCTACGCAATTACTCCAAAAGCGGTTTTGTTAAATATTTGTTAACACAAAAAAGATGTTATGGATTTGAAAGAATCTAATATCTTTATCCCCCGATAAAGTTGATAGCAATGAACCCTTCTAGTAAAGGCTGGATCAAGAAACTCACCAAGGTTTTAGGCAAAGAATCCATAGATTGGACTCAAAAATCCCCTGCTCAATTTTATGATGAGTTAAGGACTTGTGGCTTTATATATGGCAGCAACATTGAAGTCATTAATAATAGTTTTGATTTTTATGACTATACTGAAGAAGAGTTATGTAAAATCAATCTGGCACTTTCCTTTTATTATATCTATAAGGACAATCATATTACAGACACTTCCTTTTTGGATTCTGTCATCCAATTTTACAAGGAAATAGATGCCCATAAACCCACCTTTTTCACAGAGCTTTTGGGAGAACTGAAATCCCATGCCCTTCTAGAGCATATTCTACACAAAAGGGTTTTGATTGAGGATAAGTTTATTGGGAAAAGTTTTAATTACTTTGTGACCAATGCCTTATTGTTTACTGATGTCTTGGCCTACCAACATTTTTTGAAACGAGGAAAAATTACCAATAGCCATTTACAGCATTTGGAGGCCGTAATTGAATCCATCGTTTTGAAAGTATTGGACTCTAAAGTCAAAAAATCAAAATATGATGATACCTTGATTGATTTGCTGGAGCGTTCTTTGCGCTTTCAAAATCATCCCACCATCAGCTTGGAGGAAGGTATCACCTTCATAAATGAGGATTTAGAAAAGTATTACATCATGGATTTGGCTTGTATGGCGGCATGGACCGATATGGTGGTTGAAAAAACCGAACAAGATATCCTAAAGCAATTAGGCATACAACTTAATCTACCCCAAGACAGGGTCGAAAACTCCTTAAGTGCTTTGACTCACTTTTACCAAAGTCATAAGGAAAAAATAGGATTGCTCAGTTCCAAAAACATCGTACAGACCTTTTATTCCAACTCCAGTAAATTGGTCAATTTACTATTGAAACGGAATAGCAAGCGCTTGCTTAAAGAGGTTTCCCAAAGCAAGGACCTTATGAAATTGATTACCAAATCAACTGTAAGAGATTTAACAGAGGAAGAACAAAAAAGGGTCAATCACCAATTGATGGACATCATAAAGACCATTCCTAGTCTGGCAATCTTTTTATTACCAGGAGGCTCCCTTCTACTCCCTTTAATTGTCAAGATCATTCCCCAATTATTGCCATCTGCTTTTGATGACAACCGTATTGAAGAATAACTGCTACAGTTTAACCAGTTTTTTCATCCAAGTCTTAGAATCTACTTCTACTTTCAGGAAATAAACGCCTTTGGACAAACTTGCAACGGGAATTTGTTGCATAGAAACCTCTTGAAAGGCATCACTTGATACGCTTCGGCCATTGATATCAAACAATTGCCACGTTCCATTTACAACATTGGGAAATTGTAAATAATAAGTATCCTGAATCGGGTTTGGATAGGTTTTAACTTCAGAAAAAGATACCTCATCCATTGACAACAAATTGACAGTAAAAGGACCTGCAATAATTTCATTGTTTAAAGTACCATCCACCGAATAAGCAAACAATTTAAAGTATAAGACATCATCTTCACTAATGCTTGGGCTTTCCCATAAATAAGATAGTTCCGTGGTGTTTTCTACCAATGGTAAAAAGGTAGTTTGATCATCCACACTGTATGAAAGGTCATAATAAATTGGTCTACCATCATCAGGGTTATTTAACTCCCAAGTTATTGGAGGACCCGTTTCAAAAACAGTTGTAGGTGTGGTTATGGCAACCTCTGGATGTTCATAACCGTGTAATAGTTCAGCAAAGCCGATTCCTGTCACTTCTACCCCATTGACAGTCCCGTCTATGGTTGTGGCCCCTTCATAAAAACGGAAAGGCAATTGCATTTCAGAATCTTCATATTGAGCAGTCATCACTAGATCGACATCATTGATATCGGATGTTAAATGCCATTGTTTGGAATAGCATTTCTCTTCGCCATCTTCGGTTGTACAGAAAAACGCTTCTCTTTCAATGCTTAGGTCGGCGGTTGTGTATTGGTTATCTTCATCTACATACGCTGAAAGAATGCGATATTCAGGCGCATCAGGAATGCTGCTCTCTGCGGTAAAAATATTCCAAAGGTTGATATCCATGCCATTAGACAATTGCAAGCTGAACCATTCGTAATCTTCACTGGAATAAGGATTGAAATTTCCGTATTGCCTATCCAACCATCCGGTTCCGGTAATAGCTTCGGTGGTGCCGTTTAAGCTCAATGATCCCGATAAAGAGACCCCAGTAAAGGAATAATAATAGGAATATCGATCCAAACCTTGGTCTACAAAGCCATCATCCCCAACCAAAAGTGGTCTTTTAGTCACATCCATATTCAGGGTTAAATCACCAAAACTAGCTCCCGTACTCAAGTCATACTCAAAAGGTATGGGATTGTTGGAACCGTCCAACGTATTGGACCAAGTTTCGGTACCACCTAAAAAAATAGCTGCTTCAATGTCCAAAGAAGTCGTTGACATGGTTGTATAAGTGACTGGTAGAACATCTTTGTAAAAAGTACCAGTGTCCAAATTAGTGATATTCAGTATTCGAAATCCATCAAAGCCAGCCGCGGGATAGTAGAAATAGCTTACCATATAACTGTATGAAGTGCCAGAAGTAGCGCCTTCAAAAAAGCCCGAGGTGTACCACCACTCTACTTCCTCGCCATCATGACGACCTTCATCCAAAGGAAAAGCAATTTGCCCAACAGGTTCGTAAGGATACATGTTCCAATCTTGGGCGAAGGATTGTAACATAAAAAGCAATAGTAGCAGGGTAGTTATATGTTTCATTTTCAAGTTGTTTAAAATAAAGCTACTATTATTAAATCAACTTGCAAAACTTTTTTGATAAACACCCTTAAAATGAGATTTAACCGAAAATCACTGCAACCAATCCTTAAAATTCTTAACCTGTTCCCTAGCCACAATCACCTCCTGTTCCTGATAGCTTTGCAATTTGATTTGAAGTCTGGAATTGGTATAACTTATGATGTCTTTGATGGCATTGATTTGAACATAAAACGTACGATTCACCCTAAAAAATTGATTGGGAGGCAATTCGACCTCCAGTTCCTCTAAGGTTGGGTCTATTAAATAATTCCTGCCATCTACGGTATGCAAATAAGTGCCCTTGTTCTCACTGTAAATGCATTCAATATCTTCGACATTGACCAGCTTGATATGTTGACCAATTTTTACCGAGAAACGCTTTTTGTACTCCCGTTCTATCGGATTGACCAAAAGCTGCTTGATATCATCAAAGTTGAGTGTCACAGATGGTTTGGGAGCCATGGTTTGGTATTTTTTTACGGCCGCTTCCAACTCTTCTTCATCTATCGGCTTCAGCAAATAATCAATACTGTTCAGCTTAAAGGCCTTTAGAGCATATTCATCATAAGCCGTTGTAAAAATGATGGAAGACTTGATATCTAATGCCTCAAAGATTTCAAACGACAGACCATCACTCAGCTGAATGTCTAAGAAAATCAAATCTGGGTGCGTATTATTTTGAAACCAAGCGATAGATTCCTCTACCGAATGTAACATGGTATGAACCTGCATGTCTAGTTTTTCCAGCATGCGCTGCAACCTTCTGGCCGATGGTTTTTCGTCTTCAATAATTATTACTTGCATCATAGTGTTTTAAAATTCTTTTGGTAAGTGTTTTATTTCCAACCCTGTTTTTCCTTGTCCATATACTTTTTGATCATGCGATCTTCCCATTCGGTGCCAAAAATAATGTTTGGCATAAACACAGAAGCTGCATGTATCAATAAGGCGATTCCCCAAAATATCAACGTGCTGAAATTCTCCCACTGAAAGGTGTTTTCTCCTAGCCCTGTCCTAGAAAAATTGACTACCAAAATAAAAATATTGATTACCACATACACCAATAGATGTGTATAAAAACCCTTGATGCGTTTTACCTGTCTTTTAGCTCGATCAATTCGGCGTTGTTTTTCAAATTTAGTTTCCATGATTAGCTCCATTTGCTTTGTTTGCGTTCTTCTTCATCCAAAATCTCTTGGATTTTACGTTCTTCCCAGGATTTTCCAAAACCATACACCCCAAAGGCATGAAATGCAATACCAATACCCCAACCTAAAAGAGGGAACCAAAACCATTTAAACTCCCAAGAGGTTCTGTAATTGATAAAAATAAGAAAGGGTATTACAATGAGGTAAGAAAACACATTGCTGTAAAATCCTTTGATTTCTTCTACTTTCTTTTTGGCTCTTTCATAAGAACCGTTTTGGTCAAAATTGATTGTTTCCATGATTGATACTTGTTTTGTAAGCATAGGGATTGCCACGGCAAACCTGTTTGCTTGTTGATTGATGTTTACTTGTTTGTCTGTTAAAAGCTGGTAACGCTGCTTGATGTTACTCAGTCCCACACCACTGCTTTTACCTACTATTTGTTTGGGTTGCAGGTTGTTCTCTACCACCAAATACCCGTTATCTTCATAAATCTTAATGTGCAACGGATGCTTGTTGTTTACCATATTGTGTTTTACGGCATTTTCAAGCAACAATTGCAACGATAGGGGTACTACTTTACTTTCTGGGTCGCTTACTTGGTCTGGGATGCTAAACACAATACTGTCTTCAAACCGCATTTTTAATAAAGACATATAGGTTTTTGCAAACCGCAACTCCTCTTCGACCCCTACCAGTTCCTTATTTTTTTGTTCCAACACATAGCGGTATACCTTAGATAGTGAGGTGGTAAACTTTTGTGCCGCATCGGGGTTTTCTTCTATCAAGCTGGTCAACACATTTAAGCTATTGAACAGAAAGTGGGGGTCCAATTGATTTTTAAGTGCATCAAACTTGGCACTAGCCGTACCAGCAATTACCTTTTGTTCCTTGATTTTGTTTTGTTGGTAGCGGTTGTAAAAATAAACCAGATGAAAAATGATAACGATGGTCAAGGTGATCCACACACCAAAGGCATATTGGTTCCAAGAGGTTTGACTTAAAAAAGCTCGTACCGTATAACCGTCATAATACACTGCGGTCAAAAGATTGAGTACAAATAGACCCAAGAGGGTTATAAGAACCGAACCGAAAATACCAACAAAAATGCGTTTTAAGCTATTGTTCCACTGTTTGCGTTCCAAAAAGGCAAAGTAATACATGTTACTATACCCCAACAGAAACGCATAGGCTTGATAGAACAGGAAATTGACCATCAGGCCTTTAGTAGACTCAAAATGAAACCCTTTTGATGAGAGGGAGTTTCCTATTCCAAATACCACACTACCGATGATGAAAACAAGGATGGTATTTTTACGAAGCTTTTTCATATAATCTCTGTTGGGATATTAAAGGTAACATTAAATTGATTGATGCCCTGTTTTGTTTTTGATTGATACCTCAAAATTGAGACAAAAGCAGCCTTTTTAAAAAGGAAGCTGACTCAATTGTAAAAACAAATGCCTGAATTGTAACCTGTGATTGAAAAGGTAAAAGGAAAATCTTATCAGTGATTTTCAGTAGATCTTCTCTTTGCTGATATTAAACTCGTAGCGTTAAGTAAGAATTTTATGTATTTTTAAGGTGTGTATATAAGATAAGATAAACACACTAGTGTGTTTGTTCACTTGTTAGCTACAATACCTCAAATGATATCGCATTCACTTACAATTGGAGAAATAATTGACAAATTAAAAACTCAAATTTTTGATTTTGAAAATCCAACAGATATTCAAAATGACTACCTGGAACGCGAAAATGGAATTAAAAGAACAATAGATCGTTGCATGATGCAGATGAAGGAATTTGCAATTACGCCTGGTCTGGATAAACTTACAAAACGTCAGGAACTCAAAACTGAAAAATGTATTGAAAACTTATCTAGATACGTAAAACAACTAATGGAGGAATTAGATGAAGACAAAATCAAGATTTATTGTGATAACTTAAAAAGCGAAAAGGAAAAATCATTCAATATTAGTCTGAACAGACCTTTCGAACCAGACCTTACATTCATGTTATCGAATTCTTTTCATATTGCGATTAGAACAGAAATTCTATGGTCAAGAAGGGTAACTGTATTACAAGCAATTCAAATATCTAAAGGGGAATTGGATTTAGACGATTTAGGAAAACATTTACCTGATTTATTAGAAAAAATCAAAACTAAAATTATTCCAAACCTCAAACATCAGGAATTTTATCTTTCATTCGCTGATAGCATTAATGAAGCTATTAAATGTTATGACAAAAAGCTATTTAGAGGATGCAATTTAATCCTAATGACAACCATTGAAGGAATGGTGAGACAATTAGCTAATTTTCTTTCAATACCTCACGAACTAGGAGAAAATTTCTCGGAAGATAAATACATGTCACTAAATAGATTATTAAGAGACGTTACTTGGAAAAAAGACATAACTATTGATGAAACAAGACTATCTTTAATGCTCGGAAAGGATAAAACATTAAAAGAATATCGAAGCGAATTTGGGATAGATAGAGAAAATGTACTAATTGATTTGGATACGCGTTTGGATTTTTTAAAAGGAAGATTTAAAGATGATAGAGACTTGATTTTACATGGCTCTTATCAAGAGTACAATAAGAAATGGAATTTATATCTTAATTTTTCTGCTTTTGAGGAAACTTATGAAGTATGCGAATATTATTTAAAAAAGTACAGTAGCTAACACCGTGTAAAAATAATTGCTTGGTTCTTGCCTACTCGGAAAATCCTCGCAAACTTATAATGTCAGCTTTCTTTGACTATCTTTAATTCTTACTAAGCCGAAACGGCGGTATCACAAAAACAATTACCAAAAAGATCAAACAACAAACTAAATACCTTAAAACGACCATGAAAAAAATTGTTGCACTCATCTTCATACTTTTTGGATTTACACTCTTTGCTCAAGAAAAAGATATCAAGAAGCCAGAATATGTCATCATTGCCAATAATGAGATTATCACTAAAGAAAAACTCAATGAATTAGACCAACAAGGATGGGTTAAAGGGATGAATAAAGGAGTTACGGAGGAAGAACGAAACAAACTCGCCCAAAAATTTGGAGATAAAATTGGCGATAGAGAATTTATCATCAAAGTAGAAGTGCTAACAGAAAAAGAAAAATTAGAACGCGAAAATAAAAACACGACTGCCATTAAAGTTGCTCCCGAAGAAAAAAATACAGACAACGAATTAAGGCTAAATATTAACGACCCCGCCATTGGCTTTACTGTTGAAATGATTGATGGACAGAAAAAATCCCTTTCAGATTTAAAAGGGAAAGTAGTGCTTTTAAACTATTGGGCTACGTGGTGCGCACCTTGCCTCATGGAATTTGCAGAATTCCCTGAAAAAATACTTGAACCATTTAAAGAGGATGATTTTATCTTAATAGCCATCTCTATTGGTGAAAGCAAAGAGAAAGTTGCAGCAAAAATGGACAAAATGAAAAAATACGGCGTTAACTTTAATGTGGGTTTTGACCCGAAAAAAGAAATTTGGGACCAATATGCCACCGGAGGCATTCCCAAAAGCTTCCTAATTGACCAAAAGGGAATTATCAGATATATTTCCATTGGAAATTCAGAAGGTAACGTTGATAAACTAGCAAAAGAAATAAAAGCGTTACTAGTAAAATAAAAACTGCTGTAATCAAGGTGATTAAGTTAAAGAAGCTATGGTGATAAAATGAAAGTATAAACAAAATACAAAGCTAGGTGCTAAACCCAAAAATTAGGACATAAAAACCTCAGCTGTTCATAGAAAAGACCGTTGGCAAATATTCAAAATATGAAACATAATAGGCAAATTACCATTATAATGGTTACTGCAGTACTGGCAATTGTATTATCGGGTTGTAACAGAGAAGACGTTACTATCTATGCTCCAATTGAGACCTATCCAAATGATACCATTCTAGAACAACTAGCCGATAAAAGAGCCATGATTATTATAGCACACGATGACGATATGTGTGCCATGTCAGGAACTATATCGCTTTTAAATAAGAAAGGATGGGAAATCCAGGTTTTGTCAACACCCATAAATCCTGAGCGAGATAGTGCCCATCAGCAGGCTTGCCAAAAGCTGTTGGATAAAGTTACTTTTTTTGATTTCAGGAACGAGAAATTCAGAATAGACACGGCCAATGTAACTTACAATGCCATACCAAAAAACCAGTTCCACAAAACTTTTAATGTAGAATTGTTGGCAGAAAAAATAATACAAAGTGTCAATTCCTTTAACCCCTCAGTGATTTTCACCTTAGATAACGAGATTGGCGGTTATGGGCACCCAGGACACGTCGTTGTAAGTCAAACTATTTTAGATCTTGCCAAGACTCACCGCATCCACCCACAATACATCTACCAAAGTGTCTATACCGACCATATGGAAACAACCATAATGAACCGTCACTCTAAACGTATGAAAAGTTGGGGGTTCCAAGGAGATGGCTGGGAAAATGCCAAAAAGGTTTATGCCGTAACAGGAATGCCAGAGCCATCGGTTCAAATAAACATAATCTCTGAAGCCAAATCAAAGATGGAATACCTCATGTCATACAATGAAAGAGAGCGTAAAACAATGGGATTTTTTATTCCTGCCTTTGAAGAATATTCTGCTGAAGATTATTTTACCATATTCAACCGCGAGTTTTTTCGCATCATAGAAATAAAAAATGAAAACTTCGATATTGGACTAGATAGAGAAATTTCAAATAGCTTTATAGAACTCGAATAAGAAAATAACCATTGTATAGCCTTATGAAAATAACCAAAATACTGACAGTGCTTGCTTTTGGATTTGCTTTTTCATCTTGTCAGGAGAAAGAAAAAACGAATGCTGTTTTAGATAGTCCAGAAGTAAAAGAATGGGACATTGAAAAATTAAGTATTAAATCCCGTCAACATCTTGACAGTATGAAATGGGATTTAAAACTATTTGCACAAGATATTGAAACCTATGACCAATATTCTGAAATATTTAAAGATTATCCTTTAAACAAATCACCTTTCCCTGTGGCTGTATATGATTATGCCGTCTCTAGTGTTCCATTTATAATTGAAAGCGGAGACCTTATTTTTAAAGGCATTCGAATTGGAGCCTATGAAAATCCTGAAAGTGTCACCGTAATTGATAAATTAACATTGCTTGTTTTAACAAATGACAAAAACTCTAAAGAAAACACCTTGGTCGAATCTCGAAATTATCCTTACTTAACTGCTGAAGGAACCTTTGAAGCGCAAAACAACGAATTTGATTGGGTATTTTCGGCAAGTCCAGATGGATATTCAACTTTAATTTTGAACATGAAACTTTTTGATTTACGATTTGGAGAAACCATCATCATTTATCCTCAAAAGGACAAATCCTTCTTTTATGAACAAATCAATGATTCGCCCAATAACTACGAAAAATTTGAGGTATTTAAAAAGATGATAATGAATCATCCAAAAGTAAAAAATCAATTGAATATCAAATAGAAGTAACAACTTAACATATGACTGCATTCCTAATTATTTCTGTTTTTATCATCCTTTTTGGAGGGTTTTTATATTGGGCTTACCTTCCTGATTATCGCAGAGATCCGAAAGAATTTTGGCGAACTTTAATAGGAATGCCCATTGGAATGCTACTTTCCATATTGGGCTTTGGTGCATTAAACGAACTGATTAAAAAATGGGCCATCAAGGATAAAGATGAAAAGAATAATATTTAAAATAATTTTAGGGGCAATGCTCTATTTCGGCTTAGGCACTATTTATAAATCATATAACAATTACACACTCTCAAGTAATTGTATTACAGAGTCCTTTAATACACATTTCTCTGATCTCTCTAATTTAAAGATTAATTCAAGTTATAATTTCGATAAGATATTCTATTGTGAAAAATGGGATGAAATTCTTGTAACAGATGCTCATTACTACCACAGAGTACTTGGGTATTTAACAAATGGCGTATTGGTTCCATCCTATGACCCATTTCAGTATCTTGAGGGAACATATCTTGTCTATTTTCTTAAAGATAATATCATAATAAGTGAACCTATTTCGTGGTACAATGAGCATTTCATCTTTTCAGAAAATTTTAAAACCTTCAATTACATTAAAATAAAAAGAAGAAATGCTCATTTTTTTTATAAAAAATATGAGAACACAGATTACGACTTGAACACTTTTGAAATTATAAAAACAACTAATATTAAAGCTTTCAGATAAAATATATGTGATTCATTACTTCTAGATTTTCATTCGGAAAATCATTCTACCAATCTAAGACCTATTTTTATTTGATAACTTTGCTATCACCCCACAAACCAAAAAAATTGAACCAAAAAATCAGCATATTAGGATCTGGTTGGCTAGGGTTTGCCTTAGCTATTGATCTCATTGAAAAAGGACATGAGGTGTATGGCTCCACGACCTCAAAAGATAAAATCAGAACACTTTCTGAAAATGGCGTTAAACCATTTCTTATAGACATAGGCTCAGCCAATCTGGACATTCAGGACTTTTTAAATACTGATGTCTTAATCATTTCTATGACCTCTAAGAACATTCAGGATATTAAGAAGCTTATTGATAAAATACAACACCACAAGGTTCAAAAAGTCCTATTTATCAGTTCCACTTCTGTATATCCATTTACTAACGGTATTGTCACTGAAGAAACACCCACCATTGAGAGTAATCTTGTTGAAATTGAAAAATTATTCATTACCAACACCTCATTCAAAACAACCATTTTAAGATTTGGCGGACTGTTTGGTTATAACAGGAAACCAGGAAATTTCATTAAACCAAACAAAGCGGTTGACAATCCAGAAGGGTATATTAATTTTATTCATAGAGACGATTGCATCGAAATCATCAAGCAAATCATTTTAAAAGACCTTTGGAATGAAACCCTGAATGCCTGTTCCGCCAATCACCCCAAAAGACGTGAGTTTTACCTTAAAGAATCAAAGAAAGTAGGACGTTCCTACATCTCCTTTAATGAAAATTCGAAAAATGAATACAAAATAATTGATAGCACGAAACTGAGGCGCTTGTTGAATTATGAATTTAAATATGATGATTTAATGGGTGATTATTAAGTGAATTCTTGCGTCACAATTCGTTATTTTTAATTCACTTCTTAAACAAACAACATCACAACAACCTCAAAAACAACTTGTTATTCCTTAACTTAGCAATCAAATCAATAATAAGGTCCATGGACCTAATTTAAAACCAACTAAGAAATGATAGGAATTTTAGTTGCAATTGCTATTTCGTGGTTGCTATTATACTTTATTGAAAACAAGACTCTTTCAGTTTTAGGAATCCGCCCTACACCCAAAAGATTGAAACAATTCTTTTTAGGATTTTTAATTACTGGAATCCTTTGTGTTGTAGTTCAGTATTTAGAGGCTCATCTAAAATCATCCACCTGGATCCTAAATGATAATATTACAAGTGCCATAATATTAAAGTCCCTTTGGTGGGATTTTAAATCTGTCTTTACCGAAGAACTTATTTTTAGGGGAGCTTTGTTATATATACTCATCCAAAAAATTGGTCCATCAAAAGGCATTCTTATTTCTGCTATTGCTTTTGGGGTTTATCATTGGTTCTCATACGGTGTTTTGGGGAATGTCATGGCTATGATTTTAGTTTTTATTGGAACCGGAATAATGGGATACGCTTGGGCATGGGCTTTTTCTAAAACTAAATCCATGATGCTACCTTTTGGCCTTCACTTAGGATGGAATGTCATTTACAACACCCTATTTTCAAAAGGGCCTTTGGGCGAACTGATCTTGGTTTCTAAAGGCGGAAATGAATTGACCGATTGGGCATCCTTATTGAATTTTGTTAGTGGCCTGGTTCTTGTTCCAATCTTGATAATTATCTACATAAAGTATTTTGTGAAAAAGGAACCTTAAAATTAGAATGATTTGGAGGCTGTTCCTTAAGACAAATAGGCAGAAAAGAAAGTAAGAAGATGAAATCAAAGTTTATGCTCTTTAGTTATCTTTAAACTTATAATGGTAACAACATTTAATGTTCCCAAATCTTTAATCATCATTTATGACCAAACGTGACTTTTTCAGAATTATAATTAAAATTTTTGCTCTTTATTCCTTAATATTAACGATATTCAATTGGATTCCCTCAAACATTATTTATACGGTTTTTGACTTTGAGGCACTTCCTATTTTGGGATTGTTAGGATTTACTCTTCTGGCTTTATTAATCTATTATTTACTAATAAAAAAAACAGATTTCATTATTGATTTCATTAAACTAGATAAAGGGTTTGACGACCAAACCATGGAACTTGGAAATTTAAAACCAGATCATATTTTAAAGCTTGGCATCATTTTAGTCGGTGGCCTTTTTGTAATTTCAAATCTATCCGATTTTCTACAATACGCATTTCTAGCATTTAAAGGATCCATTCAAAAAGGTGGTGCTTTCAATGAGGTTTTTAATGAAAGATTTGGTACCTCTCAAGATAATTTTAATTGGATTTTTTCTGGAATAAATTTAATTATTGGTTACCTTCTTTTAACTAATTATAGTACAGTTATAAAATGGTTGAATAGAAATCAAACAAACAAGAAATGATGTTATCCAGGGTAAACTTGAAACCTCTTGAATGCTATGAGCACATTTTTTCAATTTAAACAGTATATTTAAAGCACAAACTTGGTTCAAAACCACTTAACCCAAACTTTCATACATGACCACCAGCCACTGCCTTAATTGCAATAAAGAATTAGTAGGTAAATTTTGTACTGGTTGCGGACAAAAAGCAGATACACGTCGCATTTCCTTTAAGAACTTTGTATTTAATGATATCCTCCATGGCACTTTTAGCATAGAAAAAGGCATGGTCTTTACAGCTAAACAGGCCCTACTTCGCCCTGGAAAAGCTGCTTTAGAATATATTTACGGGAAACGCAGGCGGTATTACAATCTGTTCCTTTTTGGCTTGTTTTTATTTGGTTTGATTTTGTTCCTGCGTCATTTTTATGAGCAATTGGCCATGGCTCAAGGTGATGTTATAAATGACACTGCATTACAAGACGAGGCCAGTAAGAGATTGGATCGCATGATTTCAGAAAAAAGAAAATTGATTGTATTTCTGTTCGTTCCATTTGCCGCCATCAACAGTTTACTGTTATTCAAAAGAAAATCCTTGAACTTAAGTGAGCACTTTATTATTGCCGGTATGATATTACTAGGGATGTTACTCATATCTACCATGGGCAATTTGCTATTCTTTTTGTATCTATTTACTAAAAGTCAAGTGATTGCAACCAGCATCAACTATGGCACTCCAGTATTGGTATTAGGTTACATTGCCTATGGGTATTACAATGCCTTTGCTTCAGATTATTCCCGATGGGGAATAATCCTCAGAATTCTTTTGTTCTTTATTCTAATGATTCTCCAAGCCTGCATCTTGCTTCTTGCTTTTATTGGTTTTGCAACCAATTGGGAATTTGGCGCCATTACTTTTTCGCCCTTTGGTTGATAGCTCAAATAGGGAAATGCAAAGATTGATGAAATCTATCTATTTCAGAAAGGTTAATAGAACTAGCAAAGATAAAATAGAAATTTAACAGTGATTTCGAGTTCCTGAATCTTATGTGCGGTTTGAAGCTAGCATAAATATCTGGACAAAAAGTTGCCGTACTTTTGTTATCTTGTTTCTCATTAATAAAATCCTAGAACTAATCCACACACAAACCCAACCAAAAAACTCTTATTCATGAAAAAATACATCAATGTTATCTTCTTTTTTTGGATTTTACTAATAGCAAGCACTTTCATGGTTGGCTGTAGTTCAAACAAAAAAGATAAAAACATTGGATTTAAAAAAACTTCAACGGGACTCAAATACAAAATTATACAAGAAGGAAAGGGAGTACCAGTGAAAGCGGGACAGGAAGTATTAATTCATGAAACAATGTCCTATATGAACGACTCTATGCTATTTGATTCTAGAACATTACCAATCCCCGTGAAAGTTTTGGTTGGCGGTAGTCAAGCTATTGCCGGTGTTGACGAGGGATTAGTTGGAATGAAAAAAGGAGAAATAAAAAAACTAATTGTACCACCAGCATTAAGTAAACGAACTGGGGCACATATCTATCCACATCCTGATTCTACCCTAATGTATGAAGTTGAATTGATTGAAATACTGCAAATAAAAACGAACGACTAAACAACATCATAAAAAAGACGATAATAAATTGTCACCAAATACATATAAATTAGATTTAATAGTATGAGCTCACATAAAAAAAACTTTGCCAGATTCGGAATGGCCGCCAAAGGCACAGTATATTGTATTATAGGTATACTTACGGGTTTAGCGGCTTTTAGCAATGGTGGCGAGAAGGCTGGAAGTACCGGAGCATTACAATTTTTAGCAAAACAACCTTTTGGACAAGTATTACTCATTCTAATGGGCTTAGGTTTGCTTGGATATTTGTTTTGGAGGTTCTACCAAGTTTTTAAAAATCCCAGTAATATAACAAGCGATTTTAAGGGCTATGCGACACGCATTGCTTACTTTATAAGTGGTTTGGCCTATGGCGGTTTAGCCTTCTACGCTTTTAAACTTGCCATCTATGGATTTATTGGTTCTAGCAATTCGTCTTTAACCCAAAATCTTTTTTCCGGATCTTATGGCAACCTTATTGCCTTGATGGTTGGAATAGGATTTGCCATAAAAGCCATCTATGATTTGTATAGAGCCTATTCTGGAAAATATAGAAACGAGATTAGAGAAAGTGATTTAAGTAATAACCAGCAAAAAATATTGATAAATGCAGGACGATTTGGTCATGCAGCTAGGGGCCTTGTGTTTGGGTTGATGGCTTTTTTAACAATCAAATCTGGCTTAAATTCTAGCAGTTCGGTAAGTACCCAAACAGATGCATTCAGCTTTATTGAAAGTCAATTTGGCGCTTTAGTATTAGGGGTTATTTCTGTTGGTTTAATAGGTTACGGTATTTATATGTTTATCAAAGCAAAATATCCTTCTATTACCTTAATCTGATTTCAATAAAAATACATTAGTTCCTCTAAACCTAAGAAATAGCTGAAGAATGGTGTTGATACATGGTCTCAATTTACCATATAGAAAACAGGATTTTAATTTACCTAACACCATTTTATTTGCGTTTAAAACCTCATAAATTTACTGTAGCTTAAAGCAACTTTGGAAATAAAATTTAGTAACTTTAAGTATTATAAATTCAACAACCATGAGTTACTATTTTAATACCACCCTAAATGGAATTTCTTTTGAAGAAGCACTAGATCTTGTTACTTCCGAACTAAAAAAAGAAGGCTTTGGGGTTCTTACAGAAATTGATGTGCAAGCCACTTTAAAAAAGAAAATAGATGTTGATTTTAAAAAGTACCGCATCTTGGGAGCATGTAACCCGCATTTTGCCCATCAGGCATTAGTAAGTGAAGACAAAATTGGTGTCTTTCTTCCCTGTAATGTCATTGTTGAGGAACACGACAATGGAGATATTGAAGTATCTGCCGTAGATCCTATTGCCTCCATGAGTTCTGTAAAAAATGAATCTTTGGGGCCTATAGCTGGAGAAGTTCAGAAAAAGATGAAACAAGTTATTGAAAACTTGAAGTAGTCATCATTCGAAAATGTAAAAGGTGTATTCTTTTAAAAAATTAAGCAGGTTATTTTTTAATCTCATGCATTTTTATTTTGCAACCTCATTCCAATCATAAGGCCGTAGATCTCTATCTAAAAGATGGATGCGGACGATGTAGTTTATACAAAACTTCAGACTGCAAGGTGCATCTTTGGCAAAATGAATTACGTCATTTAAGAACTCTAGCTTTGGAATGCGGTTTGACCGAGGAGCTAAAATGGAGCGTCCCTTGTTACACATACAAAGGAAACAATATCTTATTAATTAATGCCTTTAAGGACAATTGTACCCTTAGTTTTTTTAAGGGAATACTTTTAAAAGACCCATACCAAATACTTGACAAGCCTGGAGAAAATTCCAGAATAGTTAGGTTGATTCGATTGGATAAACAAACAAACTTTCAAGCATTACGCTCCAAAATAAAAGAATACATCTTTGAAGCTATGGAAGTGGAAGAAAAGGGGTTAAAAGTAGAATTAGACAAAGCTCCAGAGCAAGCTATTCCAGAAGAATTGTATACGGTCTTTAAAAAAGACCCTGCATTCAAAGCGGCTTTTTACAAACTAACACCGGGCAGACAAAGAGGCTATCTCATTTATTTCTCAGCTCCTAAACAATCTAAAACAAAAGCCTCGAGAATAGAAAAATATACCTCCCATATCCTAAATGGAAAAGGATTTCATGACAAATAAGCCTATTTGTGATACCATTTGCTTTTCAAAAATAAGGCAATAGTTCAGCTTTTAAGCCCATAAATTCTCTAAGTGGCTTTCTATCGTATATTCGTATATCTTCACTTGTCAATAAATAAATAATTGAATTTTAGACCTTTAGTTAATTTAATATTAAAAAATGATTATATTTATGTCAGAATGCTAACTTAAATCAAAACTTTACAAACCAACCAAAACCTTTTCCACATGACTCGAAAAAACCTGTTCAGTGTGGCTCCAATTTTTATTGTCATTTTATTTTTTAACTGCGTTGATAAAAAATCGGAACCTATTGAGACTACCGTTACCAATGAACCCACAACAGAAGAACTAATTACTAGAGGCGAATACCTCACCAAAACCATAGGTTGTGATCATTGCCATACACCAAAAAAAATGACACCCAATGGACCCGTACCTGATACAGATCGTTGGCTAATGGGGCATCCTGCCAATGATACCCTCCCAGCGATTGTTACAGAAGCTTTAGGACCTGATAAATGGTTATTGTTCAACAATAGTTTAACAGCTGCTGTTGGCCCCTGGGGAGTTTCATTTAGTGCCAATATTACCCCAGATGATACAGGAATAGGAAGTTGGTCATACGATCAATTTAAAATAGCTATGACCAAAGGAAAATATAAAGGAATGGAAAATGGCAGACCTTTAATGCCTCCCATGCCATGGGAATCTTATGTCGATATGAAGGAAGAAGATATGATGGCTATTTTTGAATACTTAAAATCCATCAAACCCATCGAGAATGTAGTACCAAGTTACATTCCCCCTGCCCCCGTCAATTAAGTCTTTACAGATACACCCAAATACTGATTAATAGCAATACTTTCTAATTTGGGTGTATCTTCATTTTTACCTAACATTTTAAAAATAAAAACGCATTTAAATTTAAAATGTATCACTCCTTTTTGTACCTTTAGAAGACTAAATGCTTTTTCAACAAACCAACAACTAAACCAATTTTTGGACTGATTAATAGCTTGGAGTCCAGAGACCAAACCAAACGGGGCGGAACCGAAAAGCCATACGAGTAGGGTTTAACACCTTTTTGTCATGCCTAAATATGTCATTGAGCGGGATATTCCGAATATCGGTAAATCAAGTCCTACGGAGCTAAAGGCCATTTCTGAAACATCCTGTGGTGTTTTGGAAAAAATGGGACCACAAATTCAATGGGTACACAGTTATGTAACTGGCAATAAAATTTATTGCATTTATAATGCACCTAATGAAGAAATGGTTAGAGAACACGCCCAACAAGGTGGGTTTCCTGCAAATTCTGTAGAAAGAGTTTATTCTATAATTGACCCTGTTACAGCCGAATAATTAAACCTTTCTCTTCTAAACTTGAATCCATAAGCCCTTATGGATTCTTATGTCTTAACTTGACATTATTCATGTTTTTTCTGGTTAAATAATTGTACCTTAATGGAACTATTTCCTGAGATATGAACATTCGGGTTGTTTTTCTATTGTTGGCCTTAGTAGCCGAAATAATTGGTACCATAGGCGGCTTTGGATCCTCTGTCTTTTTTGTTCCTTTAGGTAATTTTTACTTCGACTTCTATTCGGTTCTTGGGATGACCGCTATTTTTCACTTATCAAGTAATTTAAGTAAGGTTTTCCTGTTCAAAAAGGGATTGGATAAAAGACTACTGCTTTACATAGGAGCTCCCTCTGTGGCTTTTGTTATTTTGGGAGGTTATTTATCTAAAATGGTCAATAGTTTTTGGCTTGAGGTATTCCTTGGTGTTTTTCTAGTGGCTTTAAGCCTGTTGTTCCTTATAAAAAACACTCTCACATTTAAACCTACGAATAGAAATGCCATTGCAGGAGGAACCCTATCTGGGTTTTCAGCTGGCTTGCTTGGTACGGGAGGAGCCATAAGAGGTTTGACCATGGCGGCCTTTAATCTTGAGAAAAATGTCTTTATAGCCACCTCAGCTTTTATTGACTTATTGATAGACTTCTCAAGGACCTTTGTTTATTATGACAATGGCTATATTCAAAAACAAGAACTTACATATCTTCCTTTTTTGTTTGTCATTGGGTTCGTTGGAACCTACATAGGAAAGTTCATACTTAACTATATTCCACAAGACCGTTTCAGAAAGATTTCACTCTCCTTAATCCTATTAATTGGATTGGTAACCATCATAAAACTCCTTTTAAATTTTTGACATAATATTTATATTTGGAACACACACAAACTAAAAACCTATGACATCAAATAAAGGATTTATCGCCTTTTTTTGCTTGCTACTGGCCATTGAACTTATATGCTCCCATTTTGCCAGTCTCCAACCTTATAGAATAATAACCAAACCTCTCCTTGTTTTATCGCTCATCATCTTCTTTTTATTGCGGGCAAAACACCTAGATGGCATAAGTAAATTACTAACACTTTTAGCATTAATTTGTTCTCTTACAGGTGACATTTTACTTCTATTTGTAGAACATACCTCAAGCTTTTTTCTGGCCGGATTAATTGCCTTTTTACTGGCCCACCTACTGTATATTTCAACTTTTCTAAAGCGAAGAAATCCGCATAAAAAACCTTATTTACTTTATGCTCTTTTAGCTAGTTATGCTATTTTAATTTTTCTCCTCTTAAAAAATCATCTTGGAGATTTCATGGTACCTGTAGCGATATATATGGGAGTCATTTTAGTCATGGCCGTCACCTCATTCTTAAGAATAAAACAAGTATCAGCCTCCAGTTTTTTACTCGTTTTTTTAGGAGCTATTTTCTTTTTGATATCTGATAGCATTCTAGCAATAAATAAATTTTACACCCCTTTGGCAATGTCACATTTAAGTATTATGTTTACGTATGCAACAGCACAACTTTTCATTGTTTTAGGCCTTATAAAACAACGATAGATAAAATTTATAGCAACACATTAACAATCTACTAATCAGATATATAATTTACTTATTTTAAATTATCAGTTCAACTTTTTAAATGGTCTGATAATTAAGCGTGATGCCTTATCAAAATTGATGTAATTGTACACCCAATTAAAGAAAGTAATGACTCTATTTCTAAATCCAACCAAGGCCATTAAGTGAACAAACATCCAAATAAACCAAGCAAAAAATCCGCCAAATTTATAAGGCTTTAAATCAACTACAGCCTTATTTCTTCCTATGGTGGCCATGGAACCTTTATCGATATATTTAAATTTCTTCATCGATTTTCCTGCAATCAATTTAAGTAAGTTTTTACCTAACAAACTCCCTTGTTGAATAGCTGGTTGAGCCACCTGAGGATGCCCTTTTGGATAGTCTTTACTTTCCATGTTGGCAATGTCACCAAGAGCAAAAATATTGTCATATCCCAACACTTGGTTATACTCATTTACCTTGAGTCGGTTGTTACGTTCTGTATAACATTCGTCACGTAATCCTTCAACTGTTCTGCATGTAACTCCAGCAGCCCAAATTAAGGTTTCCGATTCCAGTTTGAGGTCAGTATTGGTGGTTACCTTTACCCCATCATAATTTTTTACAAATGTGTTACAATGGACTTGAACTCCCAATCGTTTTAAAAATTTCTCTGCCTTTTTGGATGCATTTTGACTCATAGGCGGCAATACACGATCGCTACCCTCCAGCAAATGAATCTCCATCAAGTCTGAGTTTAAATCCCTATAATCCCGTGGGAGAATTTGATTTTTCAACTCTGCTATAGCACCAGCCAACTCCACGCCTGTTGGCCCACCACCAACGATAACAAAGCTAAGTAGAGCCTTAACCTCTTCCAAATCATCCTCTATGGCAGCCTTTTCAAAATTTTGAAGAATCAAACTCCTGATATTTAGAGCTTGAGGCACCGTTTTCATTGGCATTCCAAATTTTTGAATGGTCTCATTTCCAAAATAATTGGTTTTTGTACCTAAAGCCAGAACCAAATAGTCATAAGTAATATCCCCTATAGATGTTTCAATTCTATTCTCCTCTGAAACCACACGATGTACCTCTGTCAGTCTGAAGAAACTATTTTTATAGCGCTTAATAAATTTCCGTAGAGGGTATGCAATGGCATCGGCCTCTAATCCAGCGGAAGAAACCTGATATAGTAAAGGTTGGAAAGTATGGTAATTACGTTTATCAATTAAAATGACTTGAACGGGTTTGTTAGCCAATTTCTTTACAATGTTGATTCCGGCGAAACCGCCACCAACAACAACCACCCTTGGGAGGTTGGTTTCAGGTATTTTCATGGTGCTAAATTTGTATAACAAATGTATTGCAAAACCCTTATAAAGCCTATTTTTATAAAGATTTTATAAGTTTTGTAACATTATAACGTTTTCGTATACCTATAGGAAAACTAAACAACCATTTGATTGAGTAAAGAGTTAGAACATAGCTTTGTAAAACTACTTGAGGAGAATCAAAATATTGTGCATAAGGTGTGCAGACTGTACACCAATAACCAACAAGCACACAATGATCTCTTTCAAGAAATCACCATTCAACTTTGGAAAGCCTATCCTAAATTTAGAGGGGACTCCAAATTCAGTACATGGATGTACCGAGTAGGATTGAATACAGCAATAACTCTTTATCGCAAATCAAAAAGACGTGTCAACACACAGGAATTTGATATGGTCCAGTTTAAAATCAAATCAGAACCTTATGATGACACCGAAGAACAACAACTCAAATTGATGTATCAAGCAGTACATCAATTGAACGACATTGAAAAAGCCTTAGTTTTCTTGTATTTAGAAGACAAGGATTATAGAGAAATTAGTGAGACTCTTGGTATAAGCGAGGTTAATGCCCGTGTGAAGATGAACCGAATTAAAACCAAGCTAAAAACCATTTTAAATCCGTAGTGCTATGGATGAGTTAGAATTATTGAAAAAAGATTGGCAAAAACAGGATAAAAGCTATCCTAAATTGTCCTATGACGATATTTACAAGATGATTTTAAAGAAATCATCCTCCATTGTGAAATGGATATTTATCATCAGCATCATTGAATTTGTTTTTTGGTCTTTTATAAGCGTTGCCTTTAGGGATACAGAAAGCATGAAGCATTTTAGAGAACTTCACGGAGAGAACATCCTTGTCCCTATAGCCATAATTGGTTTTGGGATTTTGATTTACTTTTTTATCGCGTTCTTTAAAAATTACAAAAGAATTTCTGTAACTGATAGTGCTAAAGCACTGATGGAAAATATCCTAAAAACAAGAAGAACCGTCAAGCAATATGTGGCTTTCAATATTATTTACCTAATCGTATGCTTCATTGCGGCTCTTTTTATTGAATTTGACAAGAACCAAGAATTAAACGACCATCTAAGTCAGGCCTCTGCAAATGGTGAGATATTTAAGTTTTACGCCATTTTCTTTGCTACGGTTTTCATAGCTTTAGTACTACTTATTGGCGTATTCCTATTATTCTATTGGCTGGTGTATGGAATTCTACTAAAAGGCCTTAATAGAAATTATAAAGAATTAAAAAAACTGGAAATCTAATATTCAGTTGGGTGCCACCTACGCTTGTTGTTAAGCGCCATATGTGCCTCAACCTCATCTTTTGGTATCACCTTTAGAAAGGATGGATGTTGCTCAATGGCATATTCAATCTTTTCAACAATCTGTTCGATGGTTTCATTCTTATAATCGATATCCAAAGGCTCCTTTATTTCCATAGACTGCAGGATATTCTTCTTTTTCACACGTATGCCCTTTTTATCAAAAGAACGTCTAAAACCATCAATAACAATAGGCACCACAATGGGTTCATAATGTTTGATAATATGGGCTGTTCCCTTTCTAATGGGTTTAAACGGCGTGGTAGTTCCCTGCGGAAATGTAATGACCCAACCATCTTGAAGTGCTTTTTTGATATTGGTAATATCGCTCATTTTCACCTGCCTGTTAACCTCTTTACCATCTGCCCTCCAGGTTCTTTCAATAGGAATAGCTCCTGCATAAGACAAAACCTTAGGCAAAAATCCAGATCTCATGGTTTCCTTAGCCGCCACATAATAGATATTCAACTTTGGGTTCCATAGATATCCTATATTCTTGATAGAATCATCCCTATTACTCAAGCTCGCATTAAATACATGAAACATAGCCACCACATCGGCAAAGTATGTTTGATGGTTTGAAATAAATAGCACATTGGTTTCAGGGAGGTTTCTGATAATTTCCGATCCTTCAATCTGTAATTCATTGAACCCTCTAAACCTCCTGTGGGTTATTGCTCCCATGCTTCTAATGAGCCACTTTTTCAAAAAAAGGATATGTCCGAAAGGATTCTTTTTTATCAACCCCATGTTTGTTTCATGCTTAATTAAGGGTACAAAGGTAATAAAAGTAAGAAATTTACAGGGCTTGCTTTAACAAGTCTTTAATCTCACTGAGCATCATAGCAGTAGCTCCCCAAACAATTTTACCGTTTAATTTGAAGGCGGGAACACTAATGGCTTTTTGATAACTCGTGTTTACAATTTCTGTCACCACATTGGAATCGCTTATCATATCCTGAAAAGTAATTTCCAATAATTCTTCAACTTCGGTTTCTTGTTTGATAAAACGTGGCGTTTCTTTGGAAATCCCAATAAAAGGGTAGACATAATAATTACTGGGCGGAATATAAACTTGCGTCATTTCTCTCAAAACTTCAATTTGATGCTCTGGCACACCAACCTCCTCTGCGGTTTCCCTTAAAGCTGTAGCCATCAAGGAATCATCGTGCTCCTCCTCTTTCCCTCCGGGAAATGCCACTTGAGCCGAATGAACACCTCTGTAAGTTTTTCTCAAAATTAAAATGAGTTTGGTGGTATTGGTCACATCTGGATAAAACAGGGCCATAACACCTGCCTTCCTTGCGAATTTCATCTTTTTTTGCTCCCTTTTTATAAGTTCCTGTCGGAATGGTGGAGACATTTTAAATTGAGATGATTCGGCTGGAAGAGGTATATTTTTTAATTTTGGCACTATATTTATAAACCTATCGAAATTCATTGACCTCTCTTTGAATTTTGCAGCTTACAAGAAGAAATCCTTATATGAAATATTTTTCCGTCATTTTTCTTTCCCTACTTCTCTTAAACTGTAACAACAATACCAAAATTAAAAAGGGAACCCCTATTAATCAAACAAAAACCGAAAAAAAAGAAGTCGTTAAAAAAGATACTGTCGAAGAAAAAGAGCCAGAATTTCCATTTCTCACAGATAAAACAGCGATGGAGTTTTTTTTGGAATATGAAAAACACAACAAAGAAAATAAGGTAAGAATAAAGACAGATTTTGGAGATATCGATATCGAGCTTTTTAATGAAACCAAATTCCATAGAGCTAATTTCATTTACCTAACCAAAAGGAAGTATTTTGACAACACCCAATTTTATCGAGTCATCAACAACTTTATTGTTCAAGGAGGTAGTACCGATGACCCAGATATCATGAACAAACGAGCTGGAATAGGAAAATATCTTTTGCCACCAGACACCAAACGTGGTTTTAAACACGATCGTGGCGTCATTAGTATGCCTAGTAGTGAAATTGAAAATGCTTATAAGTTAGCATCTCCCTATGAGTTCTTTATTGTTCAACAGGAAGGAGGCGCACATCATTTGGATGGCTCCTATACCATTTTTGGAAAGGTCCTAAATGGTATGGATGTCGTTGATGAAATTGCCAAACAGAAAACAGATGATTCTGATTGGCCCGTTCACAACATTTATATCAAAAGTGTCAGGGTTATCGATTAGATCTTTTATAAATATCTGGTAAACTGATTTTAAAAATTACCGCCACCAAACGAATCGTTATAACCACTAGGCCTGAAATCACAAAAACCCAATTACGCTCTATCGGCAATTGACTTAATAAAAAATAGGTGGTTCCTCCAACGATACAAGCCGTTGCATAAATTTCCTTCCTGAATATTACTGGGATGTCATTGCACAAAATGTCTCTTATCACACCTCCAAAACAGGCAGACATGGTTCCTATGGCAACACAAATCAAGGGATCTAAATTTGCCGAAAGGCCCTTCTCTACTCCAATTACCGTATACAGACCAATACCTATGGTATCAAATAAAAAAAGCGATCGTCTCAACCGATCCAATTTGTGTCTAAAAATAATAGCAAAAACAGAAGCACCTAAAATAAGGTGAACATAGATCAAGTGGGTCATCCAGGTAACAGGTGTATACCCCATTAAAACATCACGTAATGTCCCACCCCCAACCGAAGTCACAAAAGCAATGATGATGATGCCAAAAAAATCCATTCGCTTGTTTAGGGCTACCAATACACCTGAAATAGCAAAAGCTATGGTACCAAAAATCTCAATCAGATAAATGAAATTCTCCTCTGTGAAAACACCTTCAACCATCAATTACATTTGCTGTGTAAAGTAATTATAATCCTTGATAATTCGCTTGATAAAATCCATGGGCAACTCCTCGGGCTGCACTTGCATAACGTCTTTGGTTTTATTAAATAGCGACAATATCACATTGTGTTGCCCCTTAGATACGGCCGTTTCATATAAACTTTTAATAGTCTGCATCTCTTGATCAGAAAATACAGTCACCTGACTGTATTTAGGTTGATAATCATCGGGCAATTGAACCATAATTGTATCCCTTAAGCGAACTCTTTGCTTTTCACTAATCACAGTCGTTCCGGCAGCTATATCTCCTACACGTTGCCCATTCCCTTTAAGTAAAATGGTTAAAACAGCCAGACCACCACTTGTTAAGGTAACATCTACAATACGCAACAACCACCTTATTAAGAAATTGGAAAAAGCAGGCTTCGAACCATCTAACTTTACCACTCTGGTTTTGGCAGCATATTTACCAATGGTTCTACCATCCCAAAAAGTTTCCAACAATACATAATACATAAAAGCAGGTAAACTAACTAAAAGATAAATTGACCATGAGTCCATCATGTCCAATTCCAAAGTAATCAATAACATGTATACCGAAAATATGTATAGAAAAATCACCAAAGAATCAATCAAGTAACCCAACATTCTATCTCCTAAGTGGGCAACGTTTTGGTTTATCCCTATATTTTGCGCGGTTTCAATTTGAAATTCTTCCATATTTTCTTTTCTTTGAAAGCAAAAGCCCTATAAATGCGTGAAGCTGCTTTTGTGAAGCAAAATAAGGATAAATGGTCCACTTTTGAAAACCTTCTTTCAAATAAAATCTCCATGAATCCCGATGATCTTTCAGACCTATACATAGAAATAACAGATCATTTGAGCTATGCCAAAACCTTCTACCCCAAAAGCAATACCGAATTTTATCTCAATCAACTGGCTTCCAGCGCTCATCAAAAAATTTACAAGACCAAAAAAGAATCTAAAAACAGGATCATCACCTTTTTCACCAAAGAATTCCCCATGGAATTCTACCACCATCAAAGAAAGTTACTCATTGCTTTTTTAGTTTTTGCACTATTCGTTATCATAGGAGCCTTTTCTGCAGCTAGTGAAGGGGACTTTGTTCGTTCTTTTTTGGGTGATGGTTATGTCAACATGACCCTTGAAAACATTGAAAAAGGAGACCCCATGGCTGTGTATAAACAACAAGGGGAGTTCAATATGTTTCTGGGCATTACGTTGAACAATATAAAGGTTGCTCTTATGGCCTTTGTTTATGGACTTTTGGTTGGTATTGGCTCTTTATATATTATGCTACAAAACGGATTGATGTTAGGTAGTTTTCAATACTTTTTTTATGAAAAAGGACTGCTTTGGGAATCAGCTAGAACCATTTGGATTCATGGAACCATCGAAATATCTGTTATCATTGTGGCTGGATGTGCTGGACTGACTTTAGGAGCAGGCATGCTTTTTCCAGAAACATACACCAGACTAGAAGCTTTTAAAAGAGGTATAAAAAGTGGTTTAAAAATTTTAATGAGCACCATTCCTTTTTTTATCGTCGCTGGATTTTTGGAAGGGTTTGTCACAAGACATACAGAAATGCCCGATTGGTTGGCCATTTTTATAATCACCCTTTCATTAGGTCTTATTCTATTTTATTACGTCTATTATCCAATTTATCTCAATAAAAAATCTACTAGTAACCAACATGAAAACATTCTTTCAATTTAAAAAGCAACGTGAACTCGGTGAAATCATAAGTGATAGCTTTGGTTTTATAAGACATGAATACAAGCCCTTTTTCAGTACCATACTAAAAATTTGCGCCCCATTTATTTTAATCTATTTGGGTTGCATGGTTTTCTATCTATATGCGGCTGTAGACATGTTTGACTTCAACAGCTCTTCAAGAAATGGTTTGTTTAGTGGTGGCATCATGCTCCTATCTGTCGGATTATTTGTAGTATCTGCCATTCTAGCCTATGTTTTTGCAAGTGCCTCTGCACTGCATTACATCAAAAATTACATTCATAATAATGGTGTTATCAATGAAAGTGAAATTAAACAAGCGGTTTACCAACAAATCACGGGCTTTTTGGGCTTAGGAATTTTGAAATGGATTACACTAATAATAGGTGCTATGCTTTGCTTTCTACCCGTTCTGTATTTAATGGTCCCCATGTTTATAGTATTTTCCATTTATGTCTTTGAAGATAAAGATGTGTCTGATTCCTATAGTTACAGTTTTACCTTAATCAAAGATGAGTTCTGGATGACTTTCTTTACCCTAATCATCATGTACATTATTATTACGATTGCAGGTTATGCATTCAGTCTTCCAGCTTCCCTATATGGCATGATAAAAATGGGCACTTTCTCAATTGAATTGGACCCATCAGATATGAGCAGTTTTTTTGACCCTATTATGATTCTCCTAAATATAATAGCGTACTTTTTTCAGTACGTGTTAAACCTTGTATTGGTAATTAGCGCTGTTTTGGTGTACTTCAACCTTAATGAGAAAAAACATCTAACAGGTACCTTTGAGCAAATCGAATCTATCGGATCTGATTCTTAAATGAAATTATTAATCGGCATCATATTCCTATTTACTACTTGGCATGAATTTGCTCAAGTAGATTCGTTGGTGGTTGCTGCCGATCACACGCCTCTTCAGGTTCAAGAAATTTCAGAATCAGAATTGGAGCCCTACCTTGAGGACTCCGATTTTGATTATACGGAAACACCAACCGAAATTCCCTTTTGGGATGACCTTATGATTTGGTTAAGAAATCTCCTTTTAAAAATCTTGGAAGCCATTTTTGGGGTAGAAAAAGCGAGCGGTATTTTTAGCATGATTTTAAAGGCACTACCATATCTTCTGTTAGTAGTTTTGGTCTATTTGCTTATTAAACTCTTCTTGAAATTCAATACCAAAACACTTGTTACCGGGAAGAAACCTGAGGGCAGTATTTCTTTGACTCTCGAGGAAGAATTGATAAAAAAGGCAGACCTTGAAAACCTGATACTAGACGCATTAAAAGAAAAACAATTTAGACTCGCACTGAGGTATCAATATTTGTTGACCTTAAAACGTTTAACAGAAAAGGATTTGATTAACTGGCAACCAGATAAAACAAATACAGATTATATTTGGGAACTTCACAATTCTGACCTAAAAACCTCGTTTACCAACCTTACCCGAATTTACGATTATGTGTGGTATGGGTCGTTTCTTATTAATGAGGAAAAATACTTCAAGTACCAAACCGTATTTCAAGATTTCAACCAAACCATCCAAGCGGCATGAATAAAAAGGGGAAAATATATTTAGGTTTGGCCATCTTGATTATTGTTCTGATGGTTTTAGCCGAATACACCAAGCCAGAAAAGGTGAATTGGTTTCCATCCTATGCCAAACAACACAAAATTCCATTTGGAACTTATGTTTTCCACGATTTGTTGGAGTCTCATTTTGGAAATGAACAACTGATTGATATCAACCAATCTCCTTATGAGTATTTGACCTATAACGATTCTATTTCGGGAACTTATGTTTTGCTGAACAACAATATTGAATTGGGTGAAGACGAATTGGAAACGTTGCTTAATTGGGTAGACAAAGGTAACACCCTATTATTTGCCTCAGAGGAAATACCAAAAAGGCTTCAGGATACATTGCAATTAAAAACGTCTTTATTGAGCAATTTTGACAATATAGAAAATGCGTTTTCATTAGGGCTAAAAAATCCACAACTTTCCTCCGATCTATTTCCATTAGATCGTATGGATTATATAAACTACCTCAAAAAAGTAGATTCATCTGATGTAACCGGGGTGGCAGTTATTGGTGCTATAAACGAAAATACACAGCAATTAAAGGAAGAGCATATTACAACCGCATATCAATCCTTTGGTGAAGGACATATTATATTATGTACAACACCTCAAGTCTTTACCAATTATTTCATCTTAAAGGACACCAATAAAGACTTTACAGCAGGACTGATGTCTTACTTTCCTCCTGAAGAACCCATTTTATTTGATAATCACTACAAAACGGGAAAAACATTTTACATCTCTCCCTTGTATGTATTTTTAAATAACAAAGAATTGAAATGGGCTTATTACCTCATGCTTTTAGGCGTTTTGCTGTATGTTATATTTGAAGGAAAACGCAAGCAAAGACCGATACCGGTTATTCCTCCATTAAAAAACCAAACCTTGGATTTTACCAGAACCATTTCAAATATGTATTTGGAACAAGGAAAACACAAGGAAATGGCACATCATAAAATTCAATATTTTTTAAATTTTATTAGAACCCATTACTACTTAGATACACAAGCAATAGACAATCAATTTTTATCTCAACTATCGGCTAGAAGTAACAATTCCCTAGACGATACCAAAGCTCTATTTGAATGGATTGCATCGTTAAATAAAGCCTTAAATGTGAGTGTAAAAGAATTGGAGTTATTGGAAACCAAAATAGACACCTTTAAATCAAAAAATACATGGAAAGCGACAACTTAGAATTTAATAACCGCGTCCCGCTAGAAGAATTAAAAATGGCCGTTGAGTCCATTAAAAATGAGTTGGGAAAAGTGATTGTAGGCCAAGAAGAATTTATTGACCTTTTGATAGCCGCTTTGTTGGCTGATGGCCATGTTTTAATAGAAGGTGTTCCTGGTATTGCCAAAACGGTAACTGCCAAATTATTTGCCAAGGTATTGAAAACCGATTTTAGCCGTATTCAATTCACTCCAGATTTAATGCCAAGTGACGTATTGGGAACTTCGATTCTCAACATGAAAACATCAGATTTTGAATTTAAATCCGGTCCTATTTTCTCTAATGTCATTCTTATTGATGAAATCAATCGAGCACCTGCAAAAACACAGGCTGCATTGTTTGAAACCATGGAGGAAAGACAAGCAACCATTGATGGGCACACTTATAAATTTGAAGATCCGTTTATGGTTCTGGCTACCCAAAACCCTATAGAACAAGAAGGTACATATGCATTACCAGAAGCGCAATTAGACCGATTTATTTTTAAGGTGAAGGTGGATTATCCTCAACTGGAAGATGAAATAAAAATCATTGAAACCCATCACCAAAGAAAAGGTGAAAAACCACATACTTTAATAGAATCTATCATTGACACCAAACAATTAGCAGATTTTAAAGAAAAAACCCAACAAATCCTTGTTGAAGAAAAAATCATTAGATATATAGCAGAATTGGTGACTAAAACTAGAAACCATTCCCATTTATATTTGGGTGGATCCCCTAGAGCCTCTATTGCCATTTTAAATGCCGCTAAGGCCTTTGCCGCCATGTCTGGAAGAGATTTTGTAACTCCAGAAGATGTAAAAAGAGCAGTCAAACCAGTCTTGAATCATCGTATTATTCTAACTCCGGAGAGAGAAATGGAAGGCCTAAGTACCGAACGCGTTTTAGATATGATAATCCAATCTATTGAAGTACCACGATAAAATTTGAGTTCTTGAAATTTTTAAAATCACTTTACATTCATCCAAATTTTTTCAAGGTTCTAGCCCTTGGGTCAGCCTGTTTCCTCCTATCATTTTGGATTCATTGGTTATATCCTCTGGCTTGGGTAATGGTTTTAATCATTTCTCTAGTTGCCTGTATTGATTTGATCTTGCTTTACCGATTTAAAAATGCATTTGAAGCAAAAAGGTGGCTCCCAAAAAAATTTTCCAACAGTGATGACAATCTAGTCCATATCAGTTTACATAACCGATATCCCATCAAAACTTGGCTTCAAGTAATTGATGAACTTCCTGCTCAATTTCAAAAGCGTGATTTTGAGTATCGGACAGCTCTAAAACCAAATGAAACAAAGGATTTCTCTTATACTGTAAGACCTGTAGATCGTGGAGAATACATCTTTGGAAACCTCAATGTTTTTGTTTCCACCGGACTCAAAATAATCAAGCGAAAATTTACATTTCAAGAACATGATACCGTAGCAGTTTATCCTTCGTTTGTACAAATGCAGAAATATGATTTTCTAGCTATCAGCAATCATTTAACCGAATTTGGCTTTAAAAAAATAAGACGTATTGGGCATACCCAAGAATTTGAACAGATTAAGGAATATGTGCCAGGAAATGATTTCAGAACCATTAACTGGAAGGCTACAGCAAAAACAGGCCAACTGATGGTCAATCAATATCAAGATGAAAGGTCCCAACCTATTTATTCCATCATTGATACAGGACGCGTCATGAAAATGCCTTTTGAAGGATTAAAACTATTGGATTATGCCATTAATGCTTCCCTCGCTTTTAGTAATGTTGCTTTAAAGAAACACGATAAAGTAGGCTTGCTTACTTTTTCCAAAAACATAGAAGCTTTTTTACCTGCTCAAGATAAACTGACCCATTTAAATAAAATCATGGATCAGTTATACCATATCGATACTCAGTTTCAGGATTCTGATTTTGGAAGACTTTATGCCCAAGTAAAAAGACAAATAAGTCATAGGAGTATGCTCATGCTTTATACTAATTCTGAACATATTAGTGCTCTTAAAAGACAATTGCCGTCCCTTCAAGCAATAGCAAAAAAGCATTTACTCGTCGTTATCATTTTTGAAAATACGGAACTAGAAGAATTAATTTCTTCACCAACCCAAGACTTAAACAGTATTTACCATAAGACCATCGCCGAAAAATTCAGCCTTGAAAAGTATACGATGGTAAGGGAATTGCAAAAACACGGGATACAAACCATACTTACCAAACCAGAAAACCTGACTGTCAATGCTATTAATAAATACCTAGAAGTAAAAGCCAAAGGGCTTCTTTAACCCTTTTTACAATTCACTCCCATTTCTCAACAACTCAGCAAACAATTATTTCTAAACCAACATAATTGACCAATCTTTGAAGTGTATTAATCAAGAAACACATTACAATTATGAGAACTCTAGCTATTTTTATCGTTTGTCTTTTGACGCAATTTGTAACACAAGCTCAAGAAGAAAAATCAACTTACACAGTAACCATTCATGTCAACAATTTTTTAAATGAAAAGGGACATGCTTTAATAGGGCTTCACAATCAGGAGACTTTTATGAAAGGAAAGGGCATTGAAGGATACAAGAAAGAAATAACCGATGGAAAGGTGCAGGTCACCTTTGATAATGTGAAGCCGGGAACCTATGCCATCATGGTGTTACATGATGAAAATGACAATAACCGCATGGATTTTGACGGTTCAGGAATGCCCGCTGAGTCTTATGGAATGAGCAACAATCCGATGTTATTTGGACCTCCATCCTTTAATGACGCCAAATTTGAAGTTACCGATCAGGATATCGAAATGACTGTCAGGTTTTAAAAAAAAAAGCGCCCTTACCCTAGGGCGCTTTTTTCAATCTTTCTATTATTCATTATACAGTTTCACCAAGGAAAGCTTTCATCATCCAAACGGTCTTTTCTTGCTCGGTGATAAAATCACTCATCATGGAATTGGTACCTTCATCATCAAACTCATCTGACTTTCCTAAAATATCTCTTTCAATTTTAAGTAATTCTGTTAACGAATCAACAATCAATCTCACTGCTTTTTCATCTTCCGAAATGTTTTTACCTACTGGCACTTTAGCCGAATTCGTATAATCCTCAAAAGTATGTAGCGGCGTTGATCCTAAGGTTAAAATACGCTCTGCAATTTCATCTACTTTTAAATTGGCATCGGTATATAATTCCTCAAATTTTGCGTGAAGATCAAAAAATCGTTTTCCTTTAATATTCCAGTGAATACCTCTTAAATTTTGGTAATACACTTGAAAATTTGCCAAAAGCACATTCAGGTCTTTTGCTAATGCTTTGGTATTTTTTTCATCTAATCCTATACTATTCAATGTCATATCTACGTGTTTTATTATCTTATTTCTACTACAAATTTAATCTATAATTAACAATCTATTCGATAAGTTTTATTGATAGTTTTTATAATTTTATAGCCGCAATCAATATAACTTATGACAATAACTCAATTATATTATGTCTTGGCTGTAGCCGAACATAAAAACTTTACTAAAGCTGCAGAAAAGTGCTTTGTAACCCAGCCAACTTTGAGTATGCAAATTCAAAAATTAGAAGATGAATTAGACGTTTTAATTTTTGACAGAGGTAAAAAACCCATTGAATTAACTGAGGTTGGAAGAAAAATAGTTATTCAAGCCAAAAACATTGTAAATGAATCCTACCGAATTCAAGATATAGTCGACCAACAGAAAGGCTTTATTGGGGGAGAATTTAGATTGGGTATCATCCCAACAGTCATGCCGACCTTATTACCCATGTTTTTGAAAACTTTTATCAAAAAATACCCAAAAATCAATCTTAAGATTGAGGAATTAACAACGGAGGAGATCATCTCTAGAATTACCGAAGGTCATTTAGATGCGGCTATCGCTGCAACTCCTCTAGAGAATGAACATATTAAAGAACGCGTTTTATATTACGAACCATTTGTTGGTTATATTCCAGAGAATCACAAACTCCATTCTCAAGATAAAATCAAAATAGAAGAGTTATCGTTAGATGATATGCTACTTCTAGAAGATGGCCATTGTTTTAGGGAGGGCATCATCAATTTGTGTAAAACGTTTAAAAATCAAGAATCAGATCAATTCCAATTAGAGAGTGGTAGTATTGAAACCTTGATCAAATTATCAAACGAAGGTTTGGGAATGACTTTACTTCCTTACCTACACACCTTTGATCTTAACGAAAATTACAAGAAAAACCTACATTACTTTTACGAACCGAGTCCAGCAAGGGAAGTGAGCTTGATTTATCATAAAAGTGAACTTAAGCTTCAAATTATTGAGGCGCTTCATAAAGTTATTACAGGCATTGTAAGAGGAGCTATTGCCTTCCAAAATGTAAAAATTGTTAGTCCACTTCCTGTGAAATGACAACAAACAACTTCAAAATAAAAAGAGCGACTTTTCAGTCGCTCTTTTTATTTAATTATGGTTTTAAATAAATTAAACATTGATTCAATTCTGGGTTTTGTGTAATCAAGGAATCAATAAAGACTTTTAATTCTTCAATTTCATACGGTAGTAATCTTTGAAGGGCCTTTTGAACTTCCTTGCAAAATAATGAAACATCAAAACTCACTTTTCTAAGTACCGTTTTGGTGTACTCAAACATTGCTCTAGCCATAATTTTAGGGTTTAGTTTTTGGTAGTAGTGTTTATAAGCACTCAGTTATTTAGTTTCATTAAATGTAATAAAAAAACGTTTGAGTGTGAGAAATAATTTAAATTTTTAACAAAAAATATCAACTAAGTTATTAACTAAAACCGATTATCGCCATCTAGTAAATCACCTAAACCTCCTAAAATACTACCTTCTCCTTTATCCTTTCCTCCTCCTTGAGGTGCACTTGCCAAAACTCTTCCGGCCAATCTGCTAAAAGGTAACGATTGGATATAAACGGTTCCTGGTCCCTGTAGTTTGGCAAAAAACAAACCTTCTCCACCAAATATGGAGTTTTTGATACCTCCTACAAACTCTATATCATAATCAACGTCCTGCGTAAACCCAACAATACAACCCGTATCCACCTTTAGAACCTCACCTGCTTGCAAGGTCTTTTTGGCCAAGGTACCTCCAGCATGCACAAAAGCCAGTCCGTCTCCTTCTAATTTTTGCATAATAAATCCTTCTCCTCCAAAGAACCCCCGGCCTAAACGTTTACTAAACTCAATGCCCACGCTCACACCTTTTGCTGCACATAAAAAGGCATCCTTCTGGCAAATAAACTTACCTCTGTATTCCGTTAAATCAATAGGAATTATTTTCCCTGGGTAAGGGGACGCAAAACTGACACATTTTTTACCCACTTGTGTATTATAAAAAGCGGTCATAAATAAGCTTTCCCCTGTTAGTACACGTTTTCCTGCTCCTAAAATAGAACCTAAAAAACCTTTATTCTTTTCAGAACCATCCCCAAAAATGGTCTCCATTTGAATGCCTTCATCCATCATCATCATGCCTCCAGCCTCAGCGACAACGGCCTCTTGAGGATCTAATTCAATTTCTACATATTGCATTTCTTCACCATAAATCCTGTAATCTATTTCGTGTGATGTCATTTTATTTCGTTTTTTATTGATTATACACTATTAGTGAAGAAAATGTTCTATTCGTTACATCATCCTCAACTTTTAACCTTTATAGTCCATTCAAACTGAAAATTAGAAACCTCTACCCCTTCTTCATTAAATCCCGTTGACTGCATCCAAATGGTTTGTCCCTCCCCCGTTTCAATAGCCTTGGCTATGGTCTCATCCAATTGATTCCCATCATGACAACTAAAAGTAATACGTCCAGTTGCCTTTTTGGTGAAGTTACCTTTGTTATTGGCTACAAGCATGGAAATTTTCTTTCCACTTTCTTTAATCTTCATCATCATCAAGGCCCCTGTTGTCAATTCAGCGGCCATTCCTTGAACTGCCCAAAACATAGAATTAAAGGGATTTTGATTAAGCCATTTATGCTTTACTGTAACAACACAACTTGAATCACTAATTTCCTTAACACGTACCCCCGTTAGATAAGCAGAAGGAAGTTTAAACATTAAAAATGTATTGAGTTTACTGGGTGAAATTTTCATATATATTTAAAATAGAACACCAAATTACTGAAAATACTCAAGACTTTAATTGTTAATAATTTGTTAATTTTAAGTACTATGTTTTGCATAATACCTTCTTTTAGATATATATTTGTATAAGAAATTACTATATGAATTGAAATCATGTTAGACAACCACCAAAAAAATATCGCCACTTTAATACATCTATCTACTTTCACCAGGTTCTTTTTCCCTTTGGGAAATTTCATCGCGCCTATTGTTTTATGGGCATTGAATAAGGATAAGTCAGAATTTGTGGATAGCCACGGGAAACAAGCTATCAATTTTCAGATAAGCATTTTATTGTATGCCTTAATATTAGGTAGCATTGCCATACCGTTGTTTGCCTTCAATCTATTTAGCGGATTTGATTTTATCAATTTCAACAATTTTGATCATTTTCATATCAGTATTAGCAAACCGTCCCCTCTTCTTTTCATCACAGGAGGGTTAGGAGTTATCGCTTTTATTGGTTTCATCATAGAACTTATATTAATTATTAGAGCAAGCTTAACGGCTAGAGAAGGGAAGCCATATCACTATCCTTTCACCATCAATTTCATCAAATAATCATCATATCAATCAAAAAATGAACAGTTTCACATTTAAATCGAATTAAAACATGAAGATAGAAAACACAAAAGCTCAAATGCGTAAAGGTGTTTTGGAATACTGCATCTTATCCATCCTCAGGGATGAAGATGCTTATGTAGCAGAAATTCTAGATACCTTAAAAGACGCCAAAATGCTGGTAGTGGAAGGTACCATCTACCCTTTATTGACCCGTCTTAAAAACGCTGGACTTCTTAACTACCGTTGGGAAGAATCTACTTCAGGTCCACCGAGAAAATATTACGGACTTACCGAAACTGGTAAGCTCTTTCTTAAAGAATTAAACACCACATGGAGCGAATTACAAAACGCTGTAAACCTAGTAACAAGCCAAAAAATAAAACGAGATGAATAAGACAGTCAACATAAATTTAGCAGGTATATTTTTTCACATAGATGAAGATGCATACTTAAAATTACAACGCTATCTTGAGGCTATTAAACGTTCATTTACAGACTCTCAAGGTCGAGCAGAAATAATTTCTGATATCGAGGCCCGTATTGCCGAATTGTTTAGCGAGCGTGTAAAACACGACAAACAAGTGATAGGCACCAAGGAAGTTGAAGAAGTCATTGGCATTATGGGACAGCCTGAAGATTATTTGGTAGACGACGAGATTTTTGAGGACGAACCTATGTCTTCCTCTTACAGCAAGTCAACCAGATCATCATCAACCAAAAAGCTATTCCGAGATCGCGACAACTCCTATATTGCTGGGGTATCTTCTGGTTTGGGTCACTACTTGGGTATCGATGCCATTTGGGTACGTTTACTTTGGATCTTGCTTACCATAGGTTCTGGCGGTACGTTTATATTTATTTACATTCTTTTCTGGATTTTGGTCCCTGAGGCCGTAACTACCGCTGAGAAATTGACCATGACCGGAGAGCCTGTGAATATCAGCAACATTGAAAAAAAAATTCGAGACGGGATTGATAATGTCTCCGAAACGGTAAAAAACGTTGATTATGAGAAATACGGGCAACGTGTAAAAAGTGGTTCTAAAAATTTTTTTGACACCATAGGCGATGTCCTTTTATTTCTCTTAAAGCTCTTTGCTAAATTCATAGGGGTCATCTTAATTATCATTGGCGTTTCGCTGCTCTTCGGACTCATAGTAAGCTTATTGTCATTTGGTAGTTCCACCTATTTTCATCCATGGTGGCTTGATTACCCAGATGCACTAAACACCACAGGATTACCATTATGGTTGGGATCGGTTTTATTGTTCTTCCTATTCGGAATTCCATTATTCTTCATCCTTTATTTAGGCTTAAGAATTTTGATTACCAACCTGAAGTCTATAGGTAGGGTTGCCAAATTCACACTGTTAGGTCTTTGGTTATTATCCATAGTAGGATTGGTTGTAATTAGCATCAAAGAAGCATCACACTTTGCACTTGAAAATTCTGTATCGCAAACAGAAAAACTGACCATCAACCCACTAGACACCTTACAAATTAAGATGGTGGCTAGTGATTATGACAAGTATAAATATGGTATGCACAGAAGCAACGGTTTTGAGGTAAAGTACAATACCGAGGATGAAAAAGTAATCTTTTCAAGAAATGTAAGGCTTACCATTAAATCGACACAAGATTCTGTAGCTAACCTTATTATTATGAAAGAAGCTAAAGGAAGTGATTTTATTGAAGCCAGAAACACAGCAGAGAATATTGACTATAATTACAGCTTCAATGGAAAGACCTTGTCATTGAATAACTATTTACATACTGATTTCGAGAACAAGTTTCTAGACCAGAATGTCAACTTGGTATTACAATTACCTGTGGGAACTGTATTTAAGTTAGACCAAAACACAGCTTCATTTTTAGACCACAGAAGCTATGAGGGTGGATTGGTTTCCTTTAGCGACGCCTCACATTTATTAATGGTCATGGAAGACGAAGTCATCTGCATTGATTGTGATGTTGAAGACGAATTTGATGTAAATATCAATATCCAAAAAGAGGAAAACGGATTAATCATCAACAGTCAAGGCATCAAGATCAAAGACAATGGTGATAGTCTCGAAATAAATAGCGATGGTATCAAGGGATCTTCTGATGATGTGAAAATGGATATTACAGAAGATGGCATCCACATTACCAACGAATAACAATTAAGCCATCAAATTTAACAACTGAAGGAACTATAATTTTAAGAATCAATTAATCATCACATATTTACAATCTAAAATCAATCAAAAATCTATTATCATGGGAACAATTGCCAAATTAATCGTAACAGCCATTTTATCACTACTGTTAAACTCTTGTATGTTTGATATGGGGGTTCGTGGAAATGGAAACGTTGCTACGGAAAACCGACCGGTTTCTGAGTCCTTTAATGCTATTGAAGTAAGTCGAGGTCTAGATGTGTTCATCACCCAGGGCTCCTCAGAAAGTGTTACTGTAGAAGCAGATGAAAACCTTTTAAACATCATAGAAACTTCAATAAATAATGGTGTTTTAAAAGTAACTGCCAGTCAAAATATTTCTCATGCAGCATCCAGAAAGATCTTTGTAACAGCTAAAACCATCCAGTCTATTTCAGCGTCTAGTGGAAGCGATGTGACTGCCACCAACCAGATACAGACAGACCATTTGGAATTAGGAACCTCTAGCGGAAGCGATCTAAATCTTAAGGTTCAGGCCAATTCCATCTCCGCCAGATCTTCAAGTGGTAGTGAACTGGATCTTGAAGGAAGCGTCAATAACTTTTCGGCTACGGCCAGTAGTGGAAGTAGCATTGATGCTGAAAAACTAATTGCAATAAATTCGCAGGTTAAAGCTAGTAGCGGCTCAGGCATTACTGTGAATACGCAGAAAAAATTAACTGCAAAGGCCAGTAGTGGTGCTGATGTGAAATATATTGGGAATCCAGAAATTTTAGATAAAACCGATGGAGTTTCTGGTTCTGTAAGACAAGAATAAATATCATCTGACCACCAAAAAATGCCATCCTGTTGTGTTTAAAACATATCAGGATGGTTTTCTATATTTGCACCAAACCATTTATATGAAGAACATTTTACTTACCTGTTTGATTGGTTTCTCTATCATTCAGTCTGCTCTATGTCAAGAAAAAATAAAAGGTAACAAACAAGTTACTACCGTAGAAACAAAAGTTGACCCCTTCCACAAATTGGTGGTTGGCGATGATTTTGAAGTTATCCTAAAAAAATCTTTTGACACGTCGGTTGAAATAGAAGCTGATGAAAACCTTCACGATATCATTCATATTACAGTTTCAGAAGGTGCCTTGGTAATAGAAACTACAAAACGAATTGTTTCAAGCAAACGATTAAACATCACGGTTAACTATAACAGTGACCTAAATTATATTATTGGGAAAGGAGATTCTGAAATAGCAGCGATAAGCACGATGGTTACTGATAACCTTAAAATAGAAGCCAGAGATAATGCTGAAATTTCCTTGAATGTAGAAACAAGCTATTTTCAGTTGAATGGGCATGGTAAAGGTGACATGAAATTTAATATAAAAAGCGACTCTACAAACTTGGACCTTAATGAAAACAGTAAAATAGAAGCATTAATAAATAGCCAATCCCTAAAACTGGATCTTTTTGATAACGCCTATGCAACTTTAGAAGGAAATTTGCAAAAACTGGACTTGAAATGTTCTGGAAATTCAGATTTAAGAGGAAATAATTTAACTACAAATACAGCTAAAGTTTTTATTCAGGATAATGGCGAAATTTCCATTCATGTCAATAATTCCTTTGAATTAGAATCTATAGGTAATGGAGATGTGGATCTTTATGGAGCGCCTCAAATTACCATTCACAAATTTGATGGTACCTCACAATTAAAGAAAAAGGAACTATAATTTTTGAAAGAAGAGATTGAAATCGATATCAATATCATTACAAACTTTAATCATACCCATCGCCTTTTTAGGGGCTTCGAGCTCGTAGTCTGTGATATTGATTCTTAAATTACCTTTAACTCCTAACTTAACGCTATCAGAAATATTAACAGGTACTTTATAGCGCTTGGTTCGATTACAAATAGTGACATCCATTGTGGTGTAAACCACATGATGTTCAATATTTTCTTTGGTAATTTCTATAAGCTTTAGGGAAATATCAGGAAAGACATCAGTTTGCATCAACTTATTGAAGTCCTTGTTGATCATTTTACTACCGCAGTCAAAAGCTGTACTCTTTAGAATTAAATCGGTGTTTGTAAAAACAAGCTTATCGTTTTCCTGTCTAAAATTTACTTTTTGTTTGGTTTCCACTCGGCTCATATCATAAGCACAAGTGAACTTGTTAACATTAGTGGAGCCTATAATTTTTAATTCACTCCTTTCGGATATCAGGTATGTTGCTTCATTAAATCCCTTATCATCTACTAGAGATTTAAAACATAACACACTGACCAGAATTAAAATTATAGGCTTCACTTGATAAATTTAACCAAATTTTCTGGAAATTAGAAACTAATTACAGCTTCTACTACTACTCCATTAAATTGACCATCATATAAAATACTAGTATTGTCGTATCCATCATATTTTTGATTCACATACTCAACTTTTGCTAAAATGTTTTTGGTCATAAACCAACCGGCACTAAGCTGTGTTCTGTTGATATCTGGTTCAGTTCCATCAGCTAATTCCCCTTTAACAGTGTTGTAACGTCCACCTACATAGAAGTTTTCAGTGCTTCCAAATCTGTAGATAAGTTCTCCAGCAAATTGAGTTGTTTTACGGTCATCAACTTCAGATGAAGCTCTACCACTAACAAATTCTGCAGTTCCGAAGAATTCCAAACCTCCGAATTTCACAAATGGATTGAACATAATAGCTGTTATACTGTTTCTGAAACCTGGATCATAACGTCCTGATCTGAATGGGCTAGAAGCAGATGCTTCCTCATTTTCCATAACAAAATAGTATCTAGAACCAGCACGGTCTGCAGTATATAAGTAGTTAGAAGGCACGTAACCTGTGTTATACAAAGATCCTGTTAAACGCACTCTTAGGTCATCACTAAGTTGACTGTCGTAACCTAATTTTGCCAAAAATGAAGCTCCACCAGTTTTTCCATTAGATCCTGTTGTTACAGATTGGTTTAACTTACCATTAGAGAAACCTACCATACCGATAAAACCATTTCTTTGATAGTAAACCTCAGCACCTACTTCTGTAGTAAACGAATCCATAATTAAGTTTCCAACAAATGGGTTGAACATGGCTTGTGCATTGTCAGTTCTTCTAAAGTGGGCATCACCATAGTTATTCTCCATGTGACCTACTTTAATAGTGGTGTATTTCATTAGTTCACCTAAAGTACCTTCACTAATAAAGTCTAGGTTATCAATTTGAAAATATCCACCTTTTACGTAAGGTTCTGGGTGGTGACGAGAAGACAAATAAGTTCTTAAGTGCATTCTTACACCTTTTGCCAAAGCTACATCTAAATCTAGGTTGGCAGTAGCTAGGTTAAAGTTATACCCTATTTCTTTTAATGGAAGAACTGTTCCGTCATCAATTAAGTTTTGAGGCACACCATTTTCGTGATCAATAGCTTGGAATTGAAGAGTAGATGATCCACCTATTCTAACCCTTACTCCATCAAATGTGGAGACAGTATCTTTAGGCGCTTCAAATACATTGATACCTCTTTGATCTGGATCTCTATAATTATCCAAATGTCTTTTCTGTGCTTGTACGGCGCTAAAAGAAAGCACCAATAGAAATAAAACCGATAGTTTTTTAAAATTTTTCATTTCTAGTTTCGTTTTTGTTAAGTATTTATTTAAAAGTTGTATTAAATTTGATGGTAACCTTGTCTCCAGTTTTAATGGTTCCCATTAAAGCTTTAGGCGGGTCGATACCAAAATCCGTCATTTTTATGGATTCACTACCTGTTAAGTTAACGCCACTTGGAAGCTTAGTTAAAAGCATTTCAAAGTTGACCTTCTTAGATGCCCCCGCAATCGTTAATGTTCCTGCCACATTCAATTTAAAGGTGGAGTCATCTACCTTTTCCAGTTTGTTGACTTTAGAAAATTTAAAAGTTACGTTTTTGTACTTTTTAGTGTTCAAAGCTTTATAGGTATTGCTATCCATACCGCTTTTTCCACTTTTTAAACTTTCTGAAACAACTGACATGTTAAGGTTAGAAATTTGACCAGCAGCCAAATCACTAAACTCAATAGTTCCTGAATAATCTTCGGCTTCAATATCCCAATCATGTAGACTGGATGTTCCGGAAATAATGATCGATGATCCTGTTTTTTGGATCTTAAAGCTTTGCCCGATTGAAGAAATTGGACACAGCAACAAAGCCACAATGGCTAATTGGATAAAATGTCTCATATCTGATTAATTGTTTGATACAAATGTAATACGGAATGCAATTCAAAAACATGACATAAATCATACTATGTGTAACTTTTATCACACAACCTTTACTAAACCGTTATAGTTCTAAAACTTCTTTTAAAAAATAAAAAACCTAGACTAAACAATCTAGGTTTTGGGTTATATTTTTAGTCTTTAATAGGCTCTTTCATCTTAAATTTCGGGTGTCCCGATTGCCAATAAAAAAATGAAAATACATTCGAAAAATTATTTAATGCCTTCGTTAAGGCGACACCGCCTCCATGTCCGCCTTCAAAATCTGTCAAGAAAAGAACCGGTGAGTCACCTACATTATCATGTTGTAACTTGGCCGCAAATTTTGCTGGCTGCCAGGCTATAACTCGAGGGTCATTAATCCCAGCAGTAATAAGGGTTGCTGGATAGTCTGTTCCCGGCTTGAGATTTAAATAAGAATCCATTTCCAATAAACCCTTGAACTCTTCTGGATCTTGAACCGTTCCAAACTCTGGAGTATTTACAGGTCCGTTAGGTGTTTCTTCCATTCTTACCGTATTCATAGCTCCGACCATGGGTGCGGCAGCCACAAAAAGATCTGGACGTTCCGTTATAGAGCGTCCCACCAAGATCCCTCCTGCACTACCTCCAAAAATGGCTAATTTGTCAGAAGATGTGTATCCTTCTTTAATAACATATTCTGCTGCCGCTATGGCATCCTTCCACGTATTAGGCTTATTCAACTTTTGACCCGCTTTATGCCAGGAATCTCCTAACTCTCCGCCGCCTCTTACATGAGGAACTATCAAAACCCCATCATAAAGAGTATAAGCCAATGTAATAGGGCTAAAAAACGGACTCGTTGAATTTCCATAAGAGCCATAACTATAGATAACCCCAGGATTGGAGCCATCCAATTTGATATTCTTATTATAAATAATAGATACAGGAACCATAACCCCGTCATGAGAAGCAACCATCACTTCTTTAGCTATTAAGTCTTTAAGTTCTGGGTATTCCGCTGGAGTAGAAAGCGGTTGATATTCAAATACATCGTCCTTAGGATCATAAAGATATCTCTTGTCCGGAGAAGTCCATCCTGAGATGGAAATCCAAATATCACTAAATTCTGAGCCCTTATTCGATAAAGAAGCATCACCCGCCGTAAAAGGTAGTTTTAATTGTTTAGGAGTAGATGAATTGTATGCTAAAAAATAAACCTGAGCCTCTACCCCATTTTTCATGGTAGTATAGTACAAGCCATCTTTTGTTAATTTCATCCCTGTAATAATTTCGTTCTTAGACTCGGGAACTACAGTTGTTGCTTTAGATACATCCAAATCTTGAAGAGATACTTTTTTAATCTGATAATTGGGGCTGTCCAAATACGTCATGAAATAAAGATGCTTATCATTGACTTCATAATCAACAATCAGGTCTGACCTTTGAGATAAGGACTTCCACACTTTTGAATTACCAGATGGCGGTTGAAAATAAGCTCTTGTATTTTTATCTACGGATCCTATAATCAAAACATTCAGTCCTGCGTTTTTGTCATAAACTACCATAGGAATCTCCATCCCATTGACACCTAAAGTCTCATATTCTTTTTTAGAAAAGTATATGGTATCCGCTTCTTGTTCGGTTCCCAATTGATGCACATAGACATTCGTAAACATTTTTCGGTTCATGTCAGTCACATCGGCAGAATGGAATTTGTTGTAGTAGAAAGCATCTCCTGTAGGCAGCCAAGAAATCCCACGTCCCAATTCTATGGTTTCTTTAAATTTCTCTCCTTCACTAGTAAAAATAAGGACTTCTGGATTTTCAGATCCATTTGCTGCCAATGTTACCGCAACTTTATCTCCTTGATCATTGAGGGTAATCCCATTAATGGTGTATGTCTTTCCTGAATCTTTTTTGTATTTGTTAGGGTCAAAAAAGAGCGTTTCCTTGCCCTCATAACCATCACGTTTATACATTTTAAAAATCTCTTCTCCAGGAACGCGCTTTAAATAAAAGTAAGTATTATTATCTGTAATCCTTAAACTGCCTATGGCCGCAGATGTTCTGTTCATCAATTCCATCATCTTGTCCAGCATTTCTTGTTTGCCAGAAATATTATCTAAAACAGAATTGGCATATTGGGCATTACCCTTCATCCAATTGATAACCGCAGGGTCATCTAAGTTTTCCAGATACTGGTATGGATCTTCAATGGTAACACCATGGTAGGTATTCTTTACAATGTTTTGGGGAAGGACTTCTGGTTGAGCCAATTTTTGAGACCAAACCATGGTGCTTGCAAAAAGACACCAAGCATATAATACTCGTTTCATGTGAGAGGTTTTAGAGTGTTTCTAATATGCTATTAATAGACCACTACAGGGAATCTCCTTCTAATATACAAAAAAAACCGAAGCATATGCTTCGGTTTCAATAACTTACAAAGTATCTGGTTTGTATTTCTAGTTGTAGGTTGAAGTACTTACTTCAAATGTAGCATCTTTTGAAGCTAAATATCTTTCTGCATCCAAAGCTGCCATACAGCCTGTTCCAGCAGCCGTAATGGCCTGTCTGTATACATGGTCTGCTGCATCACCACTTACAAACACACCCTCAATATTGGTACGCGAAGAACCTGGCTTATTAATAATGTAACCGGTTTCATCCAATTCCAAAAAGCCTTTAAAGATATCAGTATTAGGCTTATGACCAATGGCTACGAAAAATCCAGTTGCAGGAATTTCAATAACTTCTCCCGTTTCTTTGTTTCTTGCTTTTACTGCCGTTACTAATTGACCATCACCAATCACTTCCTCAGTTTCGGTATTCATCAATATTTCAATATTAGGTGTATTTCTAACTCTGGCTTCCATGATTTTAGAGGCTCTAAATTCATCTCGTCTAACCAACATGGTTACCTTCTTACAAAGGTTTGATAAATAATGTGCTTCTTCACAAGCAGAATCTCCAGCTCCAACAATAACCACTTCTTGATTTCTATAAAAGAAACCATCACAAACGGCACATGCAGAAACACCACCACCTAACTTTAAATATTTTTGTTCAGATTCCAATCCCAAATATTTGGCAGAAGCACCTGTAGAAATAATAACGGTATCACAGTAGATTTCCTTCTCATCGTTAACCCAAACTTTATGAACCTCGCCAGAAAAATCCACCTTGGTAATCCATCCATTTCTTACATCGGTTCCAAAACGCTCTGCTTGTTTTTGTAATTCCATCATCATTTCAGGACCAGTAATTCCATCAGGATAACCAGGAAAATTTTCTACTTCATTTGTGGTTGTCAATTGACCACCAGGTTGGGCTCCTTGATACAAAATAGGATTCATATTGGCTCTTGATGCATATATTGCCGCCGTATAACCCGCAGGACCTGAACCAATAATTAAACATTTCACTCTTTCTATTGAATCTGACATAATCTCTTATCGTTAATTACACTAAACAAAAGTAGGTTTTTTGATGAAAACCTTACTTATAAGTTATTAACAGTTCTAATAGAACTATTTGATTTTCTTATTAAAGAGGAATTAAAATTACTTTAACAGAAACTTCCAAGATAATAGCTTAATTTTAAGGGTAATGTCTAACAACAAAAATGATGTCTGTGATTTCTACCAACAAAAGCACCAATAAACTATTCTTCAATTCGCAATCCAGTTTAGGGAAGCAAGTACTTGGCTACCTACAAGCTTCAGACCATGAATTATTGCCGATTGATATACTTCAAACAAAGGTTACAGGAACCCAATGGAAGGAATTGGCCGATGGTTTACATAAATCCATAGGTGAATTAGTTGACAAGCAACATCCCACATTTACTGAAAACTATGATGAAGATTTAGATTTGGATGAAAATGATTGGATCAAGATCTTGAATAAACACCCTGAAGTATTAGCTTACCCAATCTTAATTTTTGGAGAGAAATATTTACAGATTAAAAATCCTTCTGATATCTTGGAACAATTAAGTTTCGACAGCAAAGCCATAGACGAAAAAAAATACCTTTAAATTGGAATTTAAATGGTTCCAATCTTAAAGGCAATGACTAACACAATTCACATAGAAACTGTTTTCACTGAAATGGATAAAGTATAAGGTTGTTATAACTACCTATTTTCCTCCATATAATCCATATACTCCTTGGCTAAAGCGGTTTTCTGGTTTTCTGAAAGAACCTTACCGGAAAGTTGAAAGAATTTATGCTCTTCGTCTTCCAAATGATGCTCTACTTTATGCTTTAAATCCTTTGCTATTTTTAACCATGCCGAAGAATCATATTCAGTTTCTTCAAGTTCCTCAATAAGTTCATCTATTTCATGATGTTCGGCTATACCATGTCTGGCTTTTTCCTGCATGACATCCACATCTATTAAAGGCTTGTAATAATGCCTTTCTTCAGCATTAGCATGCACCTGGAGTTCTTTTTTTATTTTTTTGAAGAGTTCATCCTTTTTTTTGCTATCTCCGGAAGTATCAACCAATTTATCGAGTAAATCTCTTTGAATGTCGTGATCTTTTCGGATGGCTTCAAATATGTTCATAGGTAATATAGATTTTGAATTTTAATAATATTAGCAAGCAAAAAGGATTTACTTGCTTTTTGTCAAGAATTTTTTCATCAGCATAAAAAGTCCAAACTTGCTAAACGCACTAAATACGGTTTGAACCCAATTGGCCGGTGTCAAATCGTCCTGTAAATCGTTACGGACACCCTTCAGTTCTTCCTGTATGATTTGGCGCTCTAACTTAAGACGTTTTAAATCATATTCTATGTCTTCAAAAGATTGGTAATTTTTATTCATAATGTTAATTGAAGAATTTTTCAGACATTTTGGTGATAACCACTGAATTGATTTTTTGCCTGAATTGATAGGCTATCAAGCCCAAAATGAAGAATAAAAAAGCCACTACAAGACAACCTAAGGCTAAACTGCCTAAAAGTTTTCCAATGGACCAAGCTGCTGCCGCAGCTAGAAATAGAGAGCCTACAAAACATAGGCTCCCCACTATAAACATTTTCACAACCATACTAATTGATATAGTAAGTTGTTGAAAAACTTTAAGTTTAATGTAGTCCTGAGTATTCTTTATATATTTCTCCCCAAGGTCAGTTGCTTTGGAAGAATTTTCACTAATCGACTCAAAAACGTTACTCATTAAACGACTGGTTTTTGATATTTTTTATTCTTAGCTTTTAAATCTGCAAGTTTTCTTTCCAAAGTTGTAATTACATCTTCTGCCTTATGACTGGCATCAGAAACAATATGTTCAACTTGCTCATCCAAAGTTTGCTTTTTTGTAGAAACACCACTTACAACAGCATCTTTTAAATGCATTGCATTTTCCGTAAGACGCTCTTTGGCTATATTGGCTTCATCTGCAATTTTCTTTCTTGTTTTTTCACCTTTATCCGGTGCAAATAAAATACCAAGAGTGGCTCCAATTGCTGTTCCAGCCAAAAGACCTAATATCGTGCTGCTATCTTTTCCCATAATTTTCGTTCGTTTTAAATTAGACAATAAGTTTTACGATTCTAAGTTAAGAAATTACCTACTCAATGTCGTTAAATAATTTATAAAATTTCACACTTAACCCTTTATAAAATAAGTATTTAAACCCCATTCAAAGTACATTTTAATACTATTTAACTTTTCTCCTTTTCAAACGTTAATATTAAGTCAAAGCATTCTTCATTTTAGAAGATTAATCCTAACTTACTATTAAAATTCAATCCCATGGAAACATCCACAATCACCACTATAAATCCTTACTCAGGTAAAACTTTACAATCCTATAACCTACATACCAAACAAGACATAGAACATATATTAGCACAGGCCGATAGTACCTTTAAGGTTTGGAAAGAAACTGATATATCCAAGCGAACCAAACTGCTAAAGAAGTTTGCTAAGCTTTTAAGAAAAAATAAGGATTCCTACGGGTTGCTTATGACCCAAGAAGTAGGCAAACCCATTTCCCAAAGCAAAGCCGAAGTAGAAAAATGCGCGTGGTTATGTGACTTCTATGCCAAAAATGCCGATCAGTTTTTAGCCGATGCCTTGATTGAAACAGAAGCCAAGGAGAGTTTTATCAGTTATGACCCCATGGGAACCATCCTAGCCATTATGCCTTGGAACTTCCCCTTTTGGCAAGTTATGAGATTTGCCGTACCAACTCTTACAGCGGGTAACACAGCTATCCTAAAACATGCCTCCAATGTTTCGGGTTGCGCTTTATTAATTCAAAACCTTTTTGAAGATGCTGGATACCCCGAAGGATGTTTCCAAACCGTATTGGCAAAACATGATGCCATCGAACAGTTAATTTCTGATGACCGCATTAAAGCCATATCCTTAACGGGAAGTGAAGGAGCAGGCAGGAAAATTGCCGAAATTGCTGGTAAAAACTTAAAAAAATTGGTTCTAGAACTTGGTGGGAATAACGCTTGTATCGTTTTAAATGATGCCAATTTGGACGCCTATTTAGACACTATGGTAAATGCCAGAATGCAAAACTCAGGACAAAGTTGCATAGCCGCCAAACGATTTATAGTTGAGGAAAAAATATATGATGAATTCCTAGCCCGTTTCTTAGAAAAAGTTTCAAACCTGAAATCTGGCGACCCAGAAAAAGAGAAAACAGAAGTTGGGGTGCTTGCCAGGGAGGACTTGGCTGAAGAACTCTTTAAACAAGTAGAAAAGTCTGTAGATAAAGGGGCCGTGGTTGCCTATGGTAACCATCGAGATAAAGCCTATTATCAACCTACAGTGATTACTGATGTCACTGAGGACATGCCCGTTTTTACTGAAGAAACTTTTGGCCCGGTAGCAGCCATTATGAAGGTTAAAGACAAGGACGAAGCCTATAAACTGGCCTCCAACACAAGATTTGGATTAGGAACTATGGTATTTACTGAAGATATTGATGATGCCTATGAAAGAATTGGCAGCATAGAAGATGGCTCTTTCTTCATTAACGAAATGGTTAAATCAGACCCAAGATTGCCATTTGGCGGTACAAAAGCTTCTGGTTATGGCCGGGAACTCTCGATAGAAGGCATTATGGAATTTGTAAATAAAAAAGCTGTTTACATTAATAAATAATGCTCAAAAAAAATAAATCAAAACAATCTTACTTATCCAATCGAAGCTGTATAATATTCGCGGAATGATTTACAGCTTCATTGGAAATATATAATTCACCATAATTATCAAAGGTGATACCTTCAGGTTGCTCAAAATCATCATTATCCAATTTGTAGATAGATTTAAAATCACCCTGCGAATTTAAAATCAAGACTTTCGGATCAACACCTTCTAAAAGATAATAATCTCCTGACTTAGGGTCGATGGCCATATCAGATGGTCGAAACGTTTTATAGGCGTCCTTATGTCTATAATCTTTAAAACCATCATCCTTAAAATCAATAGAAACAACGGGTTTTGACAAGAACTTTTTACTTTTCAAATCAAAGGCATAAATCCCTTTTGTCTTTTTAAAATTGGGGTCTTCATCTTTAGCAATCATCAGTAATCTATGATGCTTTTTATCATAAGTAAGGGATTCCATATCATTTTCTTCATCAAAGAATGAATCATAGACTTTTAACTCCCTATCCTCATCCATATAATTTGATATCTCGATCAACTTTCCGTCACTTCTCATCACATAAGCCACATCATCCACAATGGCCAAAGCCTCATAATCACCTCCTTTATCAAATGGTATTTCTTCACTTATCTTTTTAGCTTTCAAATCATAGATAAAAATAACACCATCCTCATCTTGGATGGTTGCCATTTTTTGATCCCCTAACCAAAAAATACCAGATATCTCCTCCAGAACTCCTGGTACATCCCATGTTTTAATAGTGGTGTAATGATATTTTTCTTTGGGCTCAATCTGACTGTAAAAATTTGGTTCGGCTATCAAGGAAATAAATAGCCCTGAAATAATAAGGCCTCCAACTAATATAAGAATCTTTGCTATCTTCATATAAAATCACCTTAAGGGTGTGATTCTAACAAATTTAGGATTATTCACGCTTATAAAAGAAGACTGTATTTTAAAATAATCTTAAAATACAGTCTTTATCATTAGCTTTTCATGAAACAATAGGTCACATGAAAGGTTTAAACCTGGAACCAAAATTCTATCAAAAGAAGAACACTCGCTCTAATTTCTAAATATCAATTCATAACCACAGACAAATTAATATAGAAGTTTCTTCCTTCCCGAGGAATGTTATTCCAATCGGCATAGGTTGAATAATAGGTATCTAAAACGTTTTCAATACCATATTTGAATACCAGTTTATTAGAATGGAAAGGGACAACATGTCCCAAATTCATATTCAGGATGCCATAGGCTGGAGTTTCATCTTCCCCATAATTGTAACCATACCTGCTTTGGTTACCATTTCCTTGCAACTGCAAAGCCACGTTGAAATAAGGAGCTGTATAAGATACTTCAGCTAAATAAGAAAAGGGCTTAATTAAAGGCAGATTCCCTCCATGACTGCCTTTTCCATAATTATACCCCAGAGCACTATGTACTAAAAATCGTTTAAAGAAATGGAAATTGGCATGAAGATATACATCAAAAATAGTTGCATAATCCAAAGCCGTATACAGCTTGACACCATTAGCTCCTATGGTCATAACGCTCAAGCTAGGGTCTATCTCACCTATCACATAATCCATAATATGGAAATAGGAAGCCTCCAACCCAATCTGAAAGTGATCCAAACGGTAATTGGTTTTGAACTGAGCCTCGAGGGATTTTTCATTCGCCAAGTTTGGATTCCCTATATAATCAAATCGATCAAAACTATTGAACAAGTAAAACCCATATCCCTCACTAACCGATGGCGCTCTTTCGCCGTAACCCAAACCAAAAATGGCTTCAAAGTCCTTCTTAACAAAATGGTAATTAGAAGAAAAAGCAAATAGCATCCTATTTTTATCAACTCCCATATTGGGATAAAAGATTTTCAAACTTTCTAATCCTTCGTCATTAGCAACTCGGTTGTTTTGATATCCCAGCCTCATAGATGCCGACAAAATTTTTGAAGGAGTAAAACGGTAACGATCTTCCACATACAATCCCGTGTACCATGTTCTTACATCGGGCCAGGTATACATAAACATACTAGGTTGAGAAGAATCATTGGGGTACATGGTCATTTCTGCCAAGGACCGGTTATAATACCCATTTAGATTCAAGCTTAAATCGTGATGAAATCGCTCAGCTTGAAGTTTACTATAAAAACCATATGTATCGCTCCAACCTGGCATATCCATCCTAATAGGTACATCTACACGTTGGGAATCATCCATTATATGGGTAACGGTGTTTGCATAGAGTTTGGTTTCCCATTGCTTGACTAAAGTGGAATCACTTTGGTAGTTATGGCCAATTGAACCAATCAGAGCTTCTGCCAAAGAAACATCCATGGGTAGCGCAGGATATCCAACATCTGTGGCTTTATCATAGATAAAATGAGCTTCTAATGCATGATGTGCATTAAACAGATACCCCATTTGACCCGATACATTGTATTTCTCAAATTGAGAATAAAGCACTTCTTCTTGGCCACCGGCCTCATAATTATCTGCGTGCCTGTAAATACCATCTAAATTCAAATAAAACGAGGTATTGGTATAAGCTAAGTCCATCCCCGTAGTTTTATAGTTTCCGTTGGTTTCATAACCCAAATCCAGACTCGATTTAAACTTTTTAGGGCCGTATTTCGCTTCTGGAAATTTCAAATCGATAGCGCCTCCAATATTATGTCCATGTTCTGTACCCTCCTGTCCAGAGGAAATGGTCACCTGTTCAATATTGGACACATCCACATAGGAGGTGATGGGATCCATTTTATCGGTACAGGCTCCAAAAACATACATGCCATCAATGGTAACATTGAGACGCTCGCTTGTCATGTTATTCAAACTTGGCTCCCAAGCATATCGACCTCGTTTGATCATGCCCACTCGTTGGGCCTTTTCCAAATAATCATCAATACTTGACAAGGGTTTATCTTGCTTGTAATGATTTAATTTATGCGGAGCTAGAACAATAACTTCCTGTAAATTAAGCGTATCAGGTGATACCCTTGGCTCAACTTCTTGTGACCAAGAATAAAAACCAAAAAACATGAAAAGAACGGTGGTAAACCTAGAATTCCAACTCAAAATACAAACTGCTTTGTGTGTTGTCTTCGGTAACATCTTCTCCTTTTAAAACATCTCCTAATTCATTCAACAATTTCAGATTAAGCACCCAATAACCGGTCATGGTTAGTGACAAGTTCCCTCGGTACAACTCATCCTCAACTTGATATGTCAAATCGGTATTATTGGGCGAACTGTGATTTCCCATTCCTGGCATTCTAGGATCTAAAGTCAACAAATAATTTTCAACTACCGGAAATGACATCATGGTCTCCATTTTGTAGACACCAACAACCATCTCATTAATTCCAATGATTGGCGCTTCTGGTTCTATTAGAGCTACAACATAGCGAGAATCATCACTACCCATAAAACTACTGACGTTTTGTAAATTGCTTTGAAAAACCATAAGTTCAGAACTAACGGAATAAGAGACATCATCGATAGTATAATCTATGGTAAGCGACCATCCAGATCCATCGCTATTGGTCATTTGATAAATCATAAAACCTTGATATAGGGCATTCATATTTGCCACTTGCACTGGATCAGATTTAGGACAGGAGTGATTCATAGTTGGCATTTGCATGACTGGTAACCAAGTGATCTCCGCGTTTTCTACATACGTGTTATTGGATAGATTCTTGATTCTAACACTTACCACATTATATCCTGTCGAAAGCGTTCCCGATTTACTATAAAGTTCAACGACATGTGAGTCATTGGAAAGTTCTTGAATCTTGGTTAGTCCCTCAAGTTCGTTGGTTGGAAAAAATTCAGTATCATCTTCTGAGCAGGCCACAGAAAATAACACCAATAAAATAATTGGGTATATAAATTGTAATTTCATTTTAATTCAAATTTATGGTAGGTTAAGTGCTTGCTCAGGTCCTTAGCCCAAACAGCCCTTAACTTAAATTGATAATACACGAAATCACCACAACTTTTTTAAGCAAGTGTGATTCCTTTCTATTTGTAAATATGAATTAACCGAAATTGGGAGGTGGTGTCTCTATAGAAATAAAACTCTCATATAAAAAAGGGATTTTATATACAGAAGCATGTTTTGTGCTTAAACATAAACATTGTTGGGGCTCAACCACATGAATTTCTGAGATAAAAAAAGCATCCAAACTTAACCTTTTTAGTTCTGGAAGCGGTGTTTGTTTCTCTGCTCCAGTTTCATTTTGGGCCAGCTGTTTTTTTAGATGACATTTCCCATTACACCCTTGCTGGTTATCCTTTTGAACACATAAAGTTTTGGAAATAAGTTCTTGGTTGGCCAAAAAATTGACCACAATCACTACCGTATTGAGGTTATTAAAAAGTAAGATACCCACCAAGATTAAAGCGGTGAGTTGATGTGTCAAAATTTTCACGGTGCAAAAATAAAACTTACCTCAACGGCAATCAAAAAATTATCAACTTTTTTAAGTTAAATTTTGAGATCTAGGGCTATAAAACTTGTGAAAGTTGAAGCAATCTTGAATGGACTTATTTTAGAGAAACTATTTCTTTTCTTCTCTTAAAATTTTTTCCATGGCTCGACCTTTTGCCAATTCATCAACCAACTTATCCAAGTATCTTACATTTCGATACAAATCAAATTCAATATCTTCAATGCGATACCCACAAATGACTCCCTTAATAAGATGCGCATTAGGATGTAAAGTCGCTTTTTGAAAAAAGGTTTCAAAAGTGGCCTTCTCCTGTATCAGGTCTTGCAATTGACCCTCATCAAATCCAGTCAGCCAAGAGATTACTTGGTGAAGTTCTTCTTTGGTCCTCCCCTTTTTTTCAACTTTTCTCACATAATGGGGATAAATGGATGCGAAGGTCATCTGGGCAACCTTATCATTTTTTTCAGCCGTAACTTTCATGTTGATGTTTCTATTTTAATGGCTAAATTTAATCTTTTAAATTTACTCATTGACAACCTTAACACAAAAGACCACATCAAACCGGTCGAGTTCAATGAGTGAAATCCACTCTCCATTCTTATCTTTCCAATCGTAATACTCAGGTAAATCGTTTGGTAATTCTCCTGTTAATTCCTTTACAAATTTACAAGCTGTTAAAAAAGCTCCCAAATCAGATTGGTGACTTCCATCATCCTCATATAATTCAATATTAGGACGAAGCGTTTTAGCCTTCTCCCAAACATCTCCAACGTATACAATCCCTGCATCATTTTCTTTAGCAGCCTGAGTATAGACCTTTCTTATAGTGTCATGGTACTGCGGTACTTTTTCCTTGGTCCAAGTGGCATAAAAATAAGGTTCAGCACCATATTCTTTGATATACTTTGAAAACTTCCCTGCATAAAGCAATAGGCTATCAGGTCTTGCTATCGCTCCCATACTGTGATCCTGAAGCACTACGATATCGTAACCCCCACTTTTTATTTTATCTAGGGTTTGAAGGTTTCTTTCTCCTTTATAATGCTGAAACAACCACGCACCTCCTGCCACACTCTTTGAAGTAATTAATTTTGTATTGGTATGATCAGAAATTAAAGACACTAGGTGCGGAATATTCGATTTATAAGTATAACTATTACCTACAAAGTGTACTCTAAGCGTATCTTTTTTTTGCTGAGCAAAACCCACAAAATTTATACAAACGAAAAATAGAAATAGTCGTTTTTTCAATCGTTTCATAATTCATTAAATTTTAGCTTGGTTTAGTTAATGATTTTTATAAACAGTCAATTATTGACTCCATCAATGAATCATTTGGTTTTACCGTTCTTCCAAATTTGATTAATTGTTGTGATATTCATTATGTTTTCCAATGGATTTTTATTTAGGACTAAAAAGGTCGCCTTACTTCCTGTACGTAATTCTCCAATCGGCAATTCAAAAGCTTTGGCTGCATTTCCTGTAGCAGCCTTTAAAATTTCTAGATTTGACAATCCAGCCATTTGGTATAACTCTAATTCCAGAAAATAATCTTCAGCAAAATCCATTTGTCCTTCCTGAGCATCAGTTCCCGCGACAAGTAAAATATTATTTTCATGATACATTTTTATTATTGCTGCTCGTTCTTCTGCATTTAACAGATTATCCTGTACCCATTCGACCATAAAAGGTGGCAGACCATCCAAAGATTTTAAGGAGATGCCCCCTGTTGGCACAATAAATACACCGCTTTCTTTAATAATCTTATAATAGTGATCGTCTAAAGGCAATTCATCTTTAAAATCAATCATATGAACAAATCCATCGGGTTTGAATTTGGCTATTTCTATCATTTCTTTTGCTGTGGTTGCATGAACTACCACTTTAAACCCATTGTCATGAGCATATGCAATAATGTCTTTGATTTGCCCATAACTTAAACTAGGTGGAGCAGGATCTCCCATAAATCCGTGATTCACATGAATTATTTTAATATAATCGACACCATTCACAATGCGATGATCTACCCATTCTTGAATTGAAAGGGAATCATTGATGGTTTCCATATCAGGACTAAATTGAGTGGGATGTCCTCCAGGAACGGTTGCTGCATGACCAGATCCATAGAGGATTGAATAGCCTATAGAATCGCTTGACATATGCTTCCATTTACTTTCTCTGTCCTCCAATCCTGTATGCATGTTCAACAAATACATGACTCCCAAAGGAAATCCAGCTTTTAAATCTTCTAATTTGGAAGCATGTACATGGGCATTCACCAAACCAGGGATTAGAAATTTTCCATTCCCATTAACCAATGAATCACTTTCGAGCTTTGTGGATGAAATGGCAGCAATGGTATCTCCATTAATAGCAATGTTCACAACACCATGATCTTTGTGACCATCAAAAAAATGAATATTTTCAATGACCATATCGTAACGGACAGGTTGGGAGCAACTAAAAGCTAACCCTATGAGAAGTAAAATGGATATTCTTTTCATTTTTATTGATTTCAAATTCAAAACCATCAGTAACATATCCAATGATTTTGAATAATGTCTTATAAGTTAATAAATTTATATGGCTTAACTATTTGGTCTTCCGAGTTTCCTTCATGTAGAAGAGACCTAAAACTAATGGCGGAACAAAACATGTTATAGCAAAAACAGCAAAGGACACTGCTCCAAGAATGACTGCAACAAAAGAACCGACCATAAGTAAAAGTGTTATACCTGCTATCCATTGAGGTACCCTACCCTTTTTGCTGAATCCTTCAAAAAAATATATGATAAAGACACTTGTTTGAAATAAAGCTCCCAAATTAAAAAGAAAAAGAGGGGCCCCACGTAAAGCCTCAAATAGATACAATTCATCATCTAAGACCTTGAAAGCATGAGGATAGCTACCTAAACTAAGTGCAAATGAAATAATGAGTATTAAACTTCCTAAAAAATACACTGCCCAAAAAAGGCTTAATGGAAACCAACCTATTTTCTGGTTGACCTTAAAAAGAATCATAGATGACAAAGCCAAAAATACGTTCCCATATAGGGCCCAATTCCAAATAGAATTCATTTCATCCCAATTTTCGTAGAGAAATTTCCCAGCTTCCAAATCTGTCCTTTTCATTTCAACAACCAGTGATGCCCATCCCGCATTGACCTCAAGAAATATACAGATTATGGTTATTAAGGCTCCTAAACTTAAAAGGAGGCCTCCCATTCTTAATTCAGGTTTTGTCTGTATTTCCATTTTCAAAATGTTATTGATTCCAGTTCATTTAACTTTAAATTCCACGCTCTCCAACAATAAAAACCAACCAATTTAGTAACATCTAAAAGGACTAGGTGATTCAATAATAGGATTTGCTATTTTCTAGGAACAGGAATTGAATTTTGTTAAAGTTATAAAAATTAGATTCTCATGTCGCTATAAATGAGGTAGATATGTCATTATTTTAATTCAGAAAGTAGTTCTTCCTTTTCTTCTTTTGAATAAAATTGAGATTGTTTCAAGCTCTCTTTGAATTTGCTTATGGTTTCTGAAGTATCCTGATTCAATTGTTGTTGGGCATCTAGGATATAAAGGTAAGCTTCAGAAAAGCTTGGATATTGATTAATGAGTTCTTCCCAAACCTTGATAGCCTTCAGGTAATCTTCGTCATTGTAAAAACCCCAACCTTTCCCATTCAAGACACCCAACGAAAAATCCAAGTTAGAGCCATAATGATTGATCAAATTGCCTTTTAATTCATCAAATACGTCAACATTCTTATTTGAGGGTTCAAAAAAAGTATATTGCTGAACGGACCAATATTCAAATAAATCATATAAGGCCTCCCCAATTCCCAACCCCGGTACAGCATGATGAAATGCTTTGGGAAAATAAGTTCCTCGAATATCAAGTTTTGAATTGGTATTTTCAACTTTAACCTTTTCAATAGTTTTATAATCTTGAGGATAATCTTTGCCTATGGCATAAAGGAAGTATTTGTTGTGCTCTAATTTGCGTTTGTTTAAATCCGAAAGGGAATCAGTTAGAGAAATGCTTTCTTGCTTAAAAAATGGATCTAAGGCTATCACCGCAGATAAACCCTCAATATTCTTAACAAACATGGAGGTGCTAAAATGACCATACCAGGAATGACCAATTAAGACTCTAAACGAACTTGCTTTGTATTTTGTTTCGGCCAATTTTATAATTTCATCAAAGAGAAATTTTTCATTGAGATGCGCTTTACCGTCTTTAGAAGACTTGGGGCTTTTCGCCTCACTTATCCGTTTAGAATTATCAGACTCAATGCCTACAATAATAGAACGTGGCATTTGTTCTGCAGCCGTTAAATAGTCTATGGTGTTTACAATCTGACCGTAACTTCTTTTATTTTGCCTATCAAAAATTATAACCAACGGGTATTTTTTTTGATTGTTATTTTGCCAGTCATCTGGCAATATGATTGAGATTTTCTTCTCGTAGCCCAAATGGGATGACACAAAAGTGGTGTCCTTTTTTGACTTATACACTTGATAATCCTGTGCTAGAAGCATCTGACTAAAAAAAAGGGTCAAAAAAAGCGAGAAATAGGTTTTGTTCATTTATAGTTTATTTTTAGTTCGTTGAAATAAAATCTACATTTCAACAATCCCATCTTTGTTATTTATTCACGCTTAAAGATAGAAAAAGAAACTAATAATGAGCACTTTATAAAAACACCCTATTATGAGTAAAGTCATTTGAGTTGTTCTCCTAATACCGATATTTTTCTTAACCATTTTTCTCTAAAATCGGAACTCGAGTTCTTCATGGTCGCTATGTAAGTCACTTTAACAGGTTTGATACCGCAAAATTGCAAAGTGCCTTTCTTGAATTGATTTATGGCAGGTCGCTTCATAATTAAGAAATCATACCATTTTGGTGTATCAGCCGTGATGATTAAACGGGCGGACTTTCCTTTCAAAAGTTTTTCTGGGAGCGGTTTTCCTTCAATAGGTTGATAAGCGATTCCAGGAAGAAAGGTTCTATCAATAAAACCTTTCATAATTGCTGGATAACCATACCACCACATAGGGAATAGCCATACCATATGGTCTGCCTTTTTGATTTTGTCAATGGCCGCCACTAAATCAGGTTCCAAGTCCATTCTTTTACGGTAACCAAACTTTAAATTCGGATTAAATTCCAATTCTGAAATGTTAATCTGAGTGACCATAGCGTTAGATGTATTTACTCCCTTTTTATAGGCCTCTGATAAAGCATAATTAAAACTTTCTTTATCAGGGTGTCCATTGATTATTAATACTTGTTTCATGATTGTTCTATGTTTTACACAAAGAACTACACAATCAAAAACCTTTGAAAGGACATTTGTCTAATTCGATATCGACTTTCTTATCCGGCTTAAATGTCTTTGTGATATCCCTAAATAAGATGCCAGAAAATTAAGAGGAATTAATTGTAAAAATTTAGGATGGTTATGGAGTAAGTCGAGATACCGTTTTTCTGCGGATTCCTTTTGCAACAAGAAAATTCTTTTTTCCATCTGGATGTATTCTTGTTCTGCTATATGTTTAAAAAATTTCAACCAATTCACACTAGATTGCTCCAATTGTAAAATTTCATGACGTGGTATGGATAAAAGTTCAATATCAGTTAAAGCTTGAATATTCTCAACAGTTTTAGATTGGGAAAGAAATGAAGAATAGGCATTAACAAACGAGTTGGAAAAGGTAAAACAATAAGTTACCTCCTCTTCTAACGATGAATAATAAAATGACCTGAACAATCCAGAGGTTACAAAGGCTACCTCTTGACAGGTTTGCCCCTCTTTGATAAAAAAATCTCCCTTTTTTAATTTTTTACGGACAACCTTTCTCTCAAATAGATCTATTTCCTCTTCCGTCAGTATACCAAAGGTTGCTAAATAGTTTTTCATTTTTGCTTTGTTACTACAGATTTGTTGCTAGAAATCACAATTTTTAGCTCAGTTTTATATTTCCAAACGTTATCTTTCAATTTCATAAAGCACACACTTTTCTAATTCTTTATATTCAAAAAGTAAAGGGTGATTAAAACTTTTAGATTTTTTCATTCCTATTTTTTTCATTACTTTTTCTGATCGGGTATTAATCTCAGGACAGATTGATTTTATTTTCTCCAGTCCCATCTCATTAAATCCAAATTCTAAGCATTTTTTTGCGCCTTCTGTTGCAAATCCTTTTCCCCATTCAGCTTGAGCCAATCTCCACCCTATATCTACACAGGGGGTAAAATCTGACTCAAAAGTTTGTTCTGCAATTCCAATAAAGCCTATGAATTCATTATTTTCAAGTTTGTCAACAGCAAAATAGCAGAATCCATTTTTAGAAAATTGATCTCTCATTCTGTCAATAAATTCATACGTCTGTTTTTGAGTTGGTATTGACGGAAAATGCTCCATCACTTTTGGGTCTGAGTTAATCATTCCCATTTTAGATTTGTCCTCCTCAGTCCAATTTCTAAATCCCAGTCTATCCGATTTGAAAATATAATGATCCATTAAGTTTTTTTAGGTGCGGTAACGGTTTCTATGTCATTTTCAAGCTTCAATTTCAAAAATTGATGAACATCAAAAATACCACGGGTTTTCAGAATTAGACGAGGATAAACAATTACTTTTAAATATTGTTGTGCTTATTTCGCTTTTTATAATTCTTTATCATTTTCCCAAAATCCTTGTCCTTCTTGCGTTTTTCAGCAACTGTTGACTCAAAGTGCTCCTTTTCACGTTCCATTTTCAAGAAGTTTTCGTAGGACGATTTATCTATACCATGACTTTCAACTGCTTTCAAAACGGCACAACCCACTTCAGACGTATGGGTACAATCTTTAAATTTACAATCTTTGGACAATTCAATTATAGCTTCAAATGTCAATTCTAATCCATCGGTAGCATCTGCAATTCCTACTTCTCTCATTCCCGGATTGTCAATAAGAATGCCGCCATTTTCGAGCACCAATAATTCACGGTGCGTTGTAATGTGTCGTCCTTTGCTTGTGCTTGCACTAATGGTATTGGTTTTCATCAATTGCTTCCCCAAAAGGCTATTCAAAAGGGTTGATTTCCCTACTCCCGATGAGCCTAACAAACAATAGGTACTTCCCCTTTCTATACGCTTTATCAGTTTTTCAAATCCTTGCCGTGACGTATTGCTTATGGGGAATACGGATACTTGTTTTATCCTTTCTTGAACAGTTGTTATCAGCTTTAATAAAGCGCCTTCATTTATCAAATCAATTTTATTGAGAATAATAATTGGCTTTACGTTAGATGTATTGCAAATGGTCAAATACCTTTCAATTCGGTTGATATTAAAATCCCTATCAACAGCCTGAACAATAAAGGCATAATCGATATTAGTCGCTATAATTTGTTTCTCCCCTTGTTTTCCTACGGCTTGCCGTTCAATAATCGTTTTCCTTGGGAAAACAGAATGAATAAGGACCTTATTTTCATCATATTCAGAAATCGCAACCCAATCACCCACAGCAGGAAAATCAGACCTGCTTTGGGCTGTAAAACGCAAGTTCCCAATTATTTCACCATCATATTCTTTGTCACTGGTTTTTACAACGTATCTTTCCTTGTGCTCTGAGATAACACGTCCCACTCCAAAAGAATCAAGATTTTGTTCCTTTCTATAATTTTCAAATTCTAAAGTATATCCTAATTCTTCTAGTGTCATTACTTTTATTCCGTATGTTATAGCCTTAACCTTAAATATGATTTAAAGGGTTGTCACTTAGTATTTATAAAATTAGTGATTTTTTAAGTTAGCTAGGTCCTAAAGGGATTATTGAAAGTACACGATGGAATTAAAACAAAAAACCACAGTTTAGACTGTGGTTTTCTATATTTTTTGCCGTGAATTACGGGCTCTTTGTAACTTATAAAATTTCTACAAGCTCTAACTCAAAAGTAAGATCTTGTCCAGCCAATGGGTGGTTCCCATCAACTATGATGTGATCATCTTTTACATCAACGATTTTAAATTGGTGCTCTCTCCCATCCTCAGAACGAGAAGTTAATCCCATCCCTAATTCTGGTGTTATGTCTTGAGGCAATTGATTCCTTTCTACTCTGTGGAACAATTCTTTATTAATATCTCCGTAGGCTTGTTCCATCGGGATTTCTGTAGTTTTCTTTTCATTCACTTCCATTCCTACCACGGCATTTTCAAACCCAGGAATCAACATTCCTTGGCCCAAAGTAAACTCTAGAGGCTCTCTTTGAAGAGACGTATCAAAAACTTGACCGTTCTTTAGCTTTCCAGTGTAATGTACTTTTACCGTATCGTCTTCCTTTACTCGACTCATAATAAATTATTTTTCAATGATTTATACAAAATTACCACATATAAGTGGAACCCCAATAAGAATACACAACTATCCCAGAGAATTAGGAATATTTCAAACGAAATCCTAAAACCTTAACAACCCCTAAATGATCTTGAAGTTGTGTCATGAATATGATATTGGATTTTTTTAGAAATAAAAAAGACAATTTGTAAATAGAAATAACCCAGAGGTTGCCAAAGTGCTGTTTATGATTCCGTGTTATGCCCAGTTTTTATTCTTTCAATCAGTTTGTCGATCCTTTCATTTCTGCACCAAGCTGTTCGGTCTAAATTTATTTCGTGAACAGTTTTGCCATGATTTTTTATTTTTAAAATCCTTTGTTTTCCAAAAAGAGAATCTTCCGTCTTTTGTAAATCGTAACTTAAATTTTTATAATCATATGAATTATCTTTTTCCTGACCATTTGCTAGGTTAACAGTTTTAATTTCCAGTTTACGATCAAAGTCATTAAATTCCATTTTAAAAACTTCTCCGAATTTGTATTTTTTTCTAGTCCGATAGATAAACGAAGTTATAACTCCAACAGAAATTAAGAGACTCGACAACAATGGATTTTCAAATAAAAGTTCAAAAGTAGAATTCACTCTAGTTGGTCTTCCTTTAGAAACAAATAATGGAATGGCGATCCAACCTGCTAAAAAGAAAACCAGGAACAATACAATATATTTAATTCCGATTGTTAAAAAGTTTAAATCAGAAGCAGGTTTTTCTATCTCGTAACTGTCGATCATGAATTGGCTACAATGGTTTGTAAAAAGAAGGCGTGGTTTTGTGTCCAAGAATTTTCCGTGAGCAAAATAATCAAAGTGAGCAAAACAAGCAACTCATATAGGTTAAGCACAAAATTGTTATTCTTTATCTACCTTATGCTCAGTAGTGTATTTTGCTAAATATGTTTTGTCTAATTCTTTGGCTATCTCCATTGCTCCTTTCACTACCTCTTTGGGATATCCATTAATTTCAAGTATTCTAATGGCATTTCTTTTCTTCAGTTTCCCTTCCTTTAATTTGTAATCAAAACCTATGTTGTTATCATTTACTGTTTCACTAAAATGAAATAATTCGTATTCATCGGATAGCATATCGGTTAATTCTATATCATGGGTTGAAACCAAAACCTTATTGCTATTCTTTATTAAAGCAGACAAAACAGATTTCCCTGCAGAAATTCGCTCTACGGTATTTGTCCCCTTAAATATTTCATCCAAAAGAAAGAGGTTTTTATTTCCATTTTCACTCTCTTTAAGCATCTCCTTGATGGTTAATACTTCTTCAAAATAATAACTTTTGTCGTTCATCAAATCATCACTTATTCGAATAGCCGAAAACACTTTTAGCAAAGGAAAAGTCATTGATTTTGCAAAACAGGTATTAATGGTAAGTCCGGTTATTACATTCAGCCCAATGCCACGTATAAAAGAAGTTTTTCCAGACATATTTGAACCTGTAAGTAATATGGATTTTTCAGTTATGTCAATACTGTTTGTAGTGCAATTAAAAATTAATGGATGACTTATATCCTTAGCAAGAATTTTATCCTCATCATTAATAATTGGCAAGCAAAATGTTTCAATTCCGTTTCTTAAAGAAGCTAAGGAAATTAACATATCAATATGTCCAACAAATTTAAAAATGCTTTCTATTTCACCTCTTTTTGAATCCAACCTTTTTAAGAAACCAAATAACAATAAAGGCTCAATCAAAAACATTGTTTTAAAAATCTCAAATATAAACCAAGCTATGATTTCAAATTCTCCCTGTAGTTTAGCTTCGAGTGAGAAAAAAGACATTCTATTTTTAACTCCATTGATCAGTTTAATTGACTTTGGTAAGTCAGGATTTAATTTCTTAAATAATGAGTGGGCAAATAAATGAGATGCAACGCTGTTAAGTCTTAAAAGCTGTGGAATTGAACCTACGTATTGGGCTAAATTATTTTTATTCCAATAATGAACTACAAAATTCACGCAAAAAACACATAATAGAACTATGAAAAATATTGGATTAAAAAAAGCTAAAACAAGTGAGACTAAACTAGCAAAGGACAATAGTTTTATAACAATAAACCATTTTGGTGGATTAAGTTGCTCTTCTTGAAATAAGGAGGATATATAATACGCATCTTTATGTTTTAGTGTTTCAAGCTTTTTTTGAACTGAAATTCTTAATTCACGATTTTCTGAAAATTCAGTAATTATTTCTTCGTTTAGCTTAGTCTGCCTTTTATTTACTTTTATTGTCCGTAGATTATTGTAAAAGTATTGTTGCCCAACTTTAGAATTGGTTCGATCAAGAAAAATAAACAAATCATCAAAATCCAAATCGCTACAGGTTTTGTCTGATAATACCTGATAAGCTTTTGAGTTGTCATTCCTTCTAAAGTATTTTTGAATACTGTCAAAGTCAAAGGAATCATCTTTCAGTTTTCCGAATGAATCCTTAAGCCTTTTATTTAACTCTTTTTTTCGGTTGAATTTTATTTGATAAAAAGAGGATTTTATCTGAAATATAATGTCCTTAATCATTAAATAAATTAGTGTGGTATTTTTATTTAATGTTACAAAATATATTCAGTATAATGTTCATCTTGTAAATTTTAGTGAGGTGCTTTCACAATATTGCCAATAGTTATATTATCGTTTTCGATGTGTGGCACGAGTGCATTGAACGGGCAAACCAAAATAAGAAGCAATTAATTTTATACGGTTTTGGCAAATCGTTTTTTAATTAAAATACTTTTTCGATTTTTCCCAAATTTCATATTTACTATGCTCTCCTAGATAATAATAAAACTTTCCGTCTGGTTTAATCAGAATAAAATTTCCATATCTTATTTCGTAAGGAAAAAATAATTTTTCAAATAAACTCTCTTTATCTGCTATCCAATTAATTTTATTTTGATGGTAATATTCAAGATTGTCAGATTCAGGTGAATTTATCCAAAATTGATTTATATCACCAATTTTATGAAGTTTTTTTAAATAGTCCTTATCTAAAACATTCCAGGTGGAACTTGATTTGGTGTTATCAGCTTTTTTCGGAAATGCAGTTAAATAATTTATAACAATATTTTGAGTTGAGTCAATTGGTTTGTCCGTCAATTCTGTCAAGTATGATTTGAGATTCTCAAATGTACTTTCATCGAGCTGACCGAATTTTTCTCTTGTTACCAACAAACCTATTTGAGTTGTATCATTTTCAAAATATAAGTCTAAATTTTTACTATAATCTTTAGCCTCTATGAATTTCTGTCTATTTACTTTCTCCCCACTTTCATTGTAAAAAACAATTGGTTTTTCTTGGGCGAAACCCCAATAAGCAAACAGAATAAAAATCAATGTTAATCTCATATTGTATCGCTAATAGTAAAAAACTAAGGTAGCAAAATTGTAAGAAGTTCTTGTGAGAAAAATTAGATTCAATGAACTATGGTCTTTGTGGTCGCATAGTATGTTCTTTTTAATTGTCCCAATAATCACCATTCTTAATCTTTTAAGAAATTGTTTTGATAGATTGATTATATTTTTTAATTGGTTCAAATTCCAACAACTCTGGATTTTCAGCCAACCATTTTTCAATAATTCCTGAAGTCCAAATTTCAGGTAATTTTTCATTGTCCAGATAATTTGCCATAAAAGCAAACTCATTTACCATAGTTAGCTTGTGAAAATCATATTCCGATTTGTCCTTGGGGAAATGTTCAATGACATAGGATTGATGACAACATAGTAAATGCTCAGCATAAAGTTTGGTAAAAACCAAAGTCACATATTTTTTGTAAGCACTTTTGTCAATAGTTCTTAATTCTCTAAATCCTTTAATGATGTTTCCGGGAATTGAGTCCAAAGAAGTTGCTCCTTTCGGTAAAAAATTCATAGCAAATTCAGAAACATCCTTCTTATAATTTGGAGTTTCCGATTCCGACCAAGTTTTCAATTCAGATTCAGAATTGAGTTTTTTTCAGTTCGTTGCTGTTTCTGATTGCAGTTTAACAGCAAAAATAAAATCGGCAAAAAAAGGGCTTTGTTTAAATTCAAAATGTTTTTATTAATTGAGCCACAACAGTTAATAAATGAAAAAGTAGGCGCTTTTGTCTCCAAGTATTTTCTTTTATAACTCAAGCACGAAGTGCAAACTTTCACTATAAAAATCAAAAGTAATTTTTCAAATACTGTATTGTACCAGATTATTTTTTATTCAGCGGAAATGTTAGTCCAACCGCGAATGCACCAACGTACTGCTCTACAGACGGCTGAATATTGTAGGAAATTGCTACATCAACATTATTATTTTTTCCTAATGCCAAACCGATTGCAATCGGTATGTGATAAATAATGCCGCCCTTGTCAATATTGTCGAAAGCCGTAAATGTTTCAAATTTTCCAATCGAGGAACCTATCCCAATTTCAAAGTAAGGTGCTACCCATGGAATTGGCGCCCGTACTCTTGCTTTTCCACCAAGCAAAAATGCCTTTGTTTCCGCTTTTTCGTCGGTTGGATTATCATCTAGATCTTTTCCATCAGAGTTTGTAAAAATAAAACCTGCATAAGGTCTTAATTGGAACCAAGAAGTTACTTTCAACACTAGTTCCCCTTGGGCAAAAAATCCATCGTTCACGATATTATCAACACTATTATTTGGGGCACTTAAGCCATATCCAATTTGCGCATTTATCGATTTTTCTTTAATAAATTGTGCTTCAGTTAAATTTGATGTCAGTACAATAATTAATAGTATTAGGGCTCTTCTCATAATGTGTTACAACAGGCGTTAAACGCTCTAAGGTGTTTAATTAGTTTATGTATACGCCTTCAAAAATAAATAAATTTCCTACACAAACTAGGAACTTCCATAAACCAAATAAAAAGCACAAAAAAAGCCGAACATTTCTGTTCAGCTTTCTGTCGGGGTGGCAGGATTCGAACCTGCGGCCTCCACGTCCCAAACGTGGCGCGATAACCGGGCTACGCTACACCCCGAATTTTGGACTGCAAAGATATTGTTATTTCTCGAATTTCAAACAATATTATTTTTAATTTTATAGAAATCCCAGAACTATGATAAAAAAAATGGTTATCCCACTGTTGTTAGGCGCCTTACTTACAGGTTCTTGCCAACAGAAAAAAGAGAAAACCTTAGCAGCTAATCAAAGCAGCCAAGAGTTGTCCTATGAGCTCATCGTTCCAGATCTCCACATCCCCTGGGGCTTTCAATTTCTCCCAGACAATTCCATCCTTTACACCGAAAAAGAAGGCAAACTCGTTCATTTCATCAACGGTAAAAAAACCGAAATCACAGGCCTTCCAGAAATCTACGTAAAAGGTCAAGGGGGCTTACTAGACCTGCAACTTCATCCCAATTATGCCCAAAACGGTTGGCTCTATTTTACTTACGCCTCCCCAGCAGGAGATAAAAAAGGAGGTCATACAGCCCTCATGAGGGCCCGTATAAAAAACGACCAATTGGTAGACAAACAATTACTATATAAGGCACAACCCAATTCCACAGACGGCAGGCATTTTGGTTCCAGGATAGAATTTGACGACCAAGGCTATGTCTATTTCAGTATAGGCGAACGTGGCAATAGAGACGTAAACCCGCAAGATATCACTAGGGATGGTGGTAAAACATACCGTCTCAAAGACGATGGCATCATCCCTGATGACAACCCCTTTAGCAACCAATCAAATGCCAAAAAAGCCATCTACACCTACGGCCATAGAAATCCGCAGGGAATGAAACGCAATCCGGTCACCCAAGACATCTGGATCCATGAACATGGCCCCATGGGAGGTGATGAAATAAACATCATCAAACCCGGAAAGAACTACGGCTGGCCTAAAGCAAGTTTCGGAAAAAACTACAACGGCTCTCAATTAACGCCGTACACCACCCTGCCCGACATAGAACCGCCCATTCATTATTGGGACCCCTCCATTGCCCCTAGCGGTATGGTTTTTATAACCAGTGATAAATATGGCAATTGGAAAGGAAATCTGTTAGTCGGTTCCCTGAAATTTCAGTATCTTGCACTTTGCTTTTTAGACGGAAATTCCGTGGTAAAAGAAAAGAAACTTCTAGAAGGCATAGGACGAGTTCGTTCTCTAGAACAAGACCCAGATGGCTACATCTATGCTGGCATAGAAGGATTAGGAATTATTAAGCTCCAGCGTTAACCTATGCGACATTTTTTTAAAGCAATTCTATTGACCTCCATCTTCATGGTTGGTTGCAACAATTCAAATCAAGGAAGTAAATCAGAGAAAAACTTAAAGGCCAGCATGGAAAAGGGAAAGCAACTTTATGGCGTCTATTGCATCAGTTGCCACATGCAGGAAGGACAGGGTGTAAAAAACGTGTTTCCTCCCCTAGCAAAATCTGATTTCCTGATGGAAGACATTCACCGAGCCATACATGTGGTTAAATATGGCCAGCAAGGAGAAATCACCGTCAACGGACAAACCTATAACAGCGTCATGACACCTCTTGGCCTTTCGGATGAAGAAGTGGCAGATATCCTTAATTATGTAACCAATTCTTGGGGCAATACCAATGAGACGTTAATAACTCCTAAACAAGTTTCCAAAATTGAACGGTGACATTTGTTCCAAATATTTAAATTTGTGTTACTTATTTAAATGCACCATTCATGTTAATTATAGGTATTGCTGGAGGAACAGGCTGTGGTAAAACCACTGTAGTCAACCAAATTCTAGAAGAACTGCCAGAAGGTGAGGTTGGAATCATCACTCAAGATTCTTATTACAAGGAGACCTCCCACTTGACTTTTGAAGAACGAACCGCCATCAATTTTGACCACCCAAGGTCTATAGACTTTGAATTGCTGGAAGAGCATTTAAAAGAATTAAAAAAAGGAGAGACCATAGAGCAACCCGTCTATTCTTTTGTCAAACATAACAGAACAGGAGATACCATAGTGACCCACCCAAGAAAGGTGATGATTGTAGAGGGCATTTTGATACTAACCAATCCTGAATTAAGGAGCATGTTTGACATCAAAATATTTGTTCATGCCGATAGTGATGAACGCTTGATAAGGAGGTTAAAAAGGGATATTTCAGAAAGAGGCAGAGACATTGACGAAGTGCTCACTAGGTATCAACGTACCCTGAAGCCCATGCATCAGCAATTTATAGAGCCCTCAAAAGAATATGCAGACATTATTATTCCTAATAACAAATACAATACAGTAGCCGTTGATATTGTGAAAACTATCATTAACGAACGTCTTATTTGATATGGGCATTAAAAATAACAAATACCTGAAACCCTTTAGAAACATTTTTGTTTTGATACTTGTTGTCTTTGCGGTTTGGATGATTTTCTTCGATGCCAATTCGTTTTTGATTCACTACGAGCTGAATTCAGATATTAATGAACTTGAAAACGAAAAGGAATACTATCAAAATGAAATCAATAAAGACAAAAAGGCTATTAAGGAGCTAAGCACTGAAGAAGGTGTTGAAAAACTGGCTAGGGAAACCTACTATATGAAACGGGAAAACGAAGAAATTTACATCATTGAATACCAGGACAGCCTTGTAAAAACAAAACATGATGAGTAAATCACTTTTTGACGAATTCCCCAATATTTCTTCAAAACAATGGAAGCAAAAGTTACAGTTTGACTTAAAAGGTGCCGACTATAATGACCTTTTAATATGGCATTCCAATGAAGGTATTGACGTCAAACCTTTTTATGTTTCAGAGGATATTGAAAATCTGCCCATCGAAAAATCAGTGGATTGCACACGATGGCAAATATGTGAAACCATCTTTGTAGCAGACGTTGAAAAATCTAACCAGCATGCCATAGCGCTTCTTAGACAGGGAGCAGATACGATCAAATTTATCCTTCCTCAAAAGGATATCGACATTAAGGGACTGCTTGAAGGTATTCCTAAGGAAACGCTTCTTTATTTTGAATTTCAATTTCTTAATCCTGAATTGGTAGCAGAGGTCAAAAAAACCCATCCCAATTCAAACTTAGAAACCGACATCATTGGGAATTTGGCCAGGAGCGGTAATTGGTTCACAAACTTAAAGGATGACCACCAAAAGTTTGAAGCAATTATCAAAAACACCAAACAAATAAGTATTGATGCTGCTTTGTATCAAAATGCTGGAGCCAATATAACCCAGCAATTGGCTTACGCCTTATCACATGCCAATGCCTATTTAGACCATTTGACTTCAAACAGCACGGAAAAAGAAATGAAGGAACTGGAATTCTCCTTTAAAATGACCATTAGTTCCAATTACTTTTTTGAGATTGCCAAACTGAAGGCCATGAGGCTGCTCTGGGAATGTCTATCAAAAGAATATCAAGCAAACAGCTCTTGCCATATTTTTGCACAACCCACAAAAAGAAACAAAACGCTATTTGATTATAATGCCAACATGCTGCGCACCACAACAGAATGCATGAGTGCTATTTTAGGCGGTGCCAATACCATCAACAACTTGGCTTATGATACTGTATTTAAAAGGGTAAATGATTTTGGAGAACGCATATCCTTAAACCAATTGTTAGTGCTTAAACATGAAAGCTATCTCGATAAAGTCGTCAATCCTACAGAAGGAGCCTACTACATAGAGACCCTCACCAACCAATTGGCTCAAAAAGCCTTGGACATTTTTAAGGATATTGAGGCCGGAGGCGGCTTTTTAACGCAGCTTAAAGATGGCGTTATCCAGAAAAAAATTAAGGAAAGTTCCCAAAAGGAACTGGAACAGTTTGACAATAAGGAATTGGTGTTGGTGGGAACCAATAAATACATCAACCCTCAGGACCAAATGACCGACCAACTGGAGCTATATCCCTTCTTAAAAATGGCTCCTCGAAAAACCCTTTTAGAACCCATTATTGAAAAAAGAATTTCTGACCCCCAAGAACAAAATAGATTAAAAACCGAATAAAAATTACATTATGAAACAAACGATGATTAAAGTATTTGTTATCGCCTTAGGAATAAGCCTGTTTGGTTGTAAAACGGAAACCAAACCAACGCTTGATTATAAATTTGCCCAAGATGGTTCCAGCATAAACTGTCCTAATACAAACACCAAGTTATTTGAAGAGGCTGTATTGAGTTTTGAGGAAGACATTAAAAAATATTTCAATCAGTCAACCAATAATTTACCCAAAGCATACAGCTCCTTTCTTGCTAATGTAAACAATAGAAGAATGGATTATCAAGCTGCTGTTTCACCACATTCTATGGAAGTGTTTGAAGCCCTTAAAGCCGAAGCTGGATTATTTAACGAAGACCACTCGGTGAATTACCAAGCACCTATCTTTGAATGCGTAAGCAACAATTTTTCAGATAAAGATTTCCAAACTACTTTTAAAGCCCTGGTTGCAACGAACAGTATGAGAGCGCCACTAATTGCCGCTCCATTAAGAACAAAAATCAGAAGAGCTCCAAAAGATAGATATTTAGCCACCTTTGTTGCTTTAGATTGGTATTACTCCAAATTATTTGATGTAGATCCTACTCAGGTAACTGAAAAACCGGTTAATGAAAACGAACCCAAAGTAAACCCTACACAACTTAAAAATGCGGAAAGGATTCAATCTTCCCAATCAGAAAAATAAGTCTTGAACGACTTAAATAAAAAAGCCCATCTCAAGAGATGGGCTTTTTTATTTCAAATGGTATCAAAATATATTAATCCACTTTTTCTTCTTCCTTTTTGATATCGGCTTTTTCGAAATCTCCAGCATAAACTACAGTCCACTGATCAAATGTCTTGAAGTATTTCTTGATCGCCTTATTAACATCCTTCACGGTTAATTTTTTAACCTTCTCTTCAATGTCTTTTTGGAAATTCATGTCTCTGTCATAATACATATTGTTACTGATGGTGTTTAGTAACTCATTATCTTTCGCTCTAGAGACACTCTCATTTTGAATCCAACCTTCTTTGGCATTCTTCAATTCCTCTTCGGTAATACCTTCATTGATAAATCTGGCAACTTCCTCTTCAAATCCAAGTTTTACCTTAGCTTCATTCTCAGGTGCATAAATAGCATAAACAAATATAGAAGACGATTTATCATCCTTATTGCCATCTACATTAACACTACCTCCTGCTCCATAACTTACACCGTCTTGTTGACGCAATCTCGTAGCGATTCTAGAGTTTAAGAAACCACCACCAAAAATAGCTCCAGCCATTTCCAATGCCGCAAAGTCCTCGTCATATTGACTCGCCTCAAAAGTTAAGGCTCCAACAGTAAAGGCATTTTTCTTATCTGGCGTTAAGATTTCGTCAGTTACCGCTTTGTTTTCGAAATATTTGTCGGCAACTCTTTTGTATTTCAATCCCGATTTAAAATCTTTGAATTGCTCTACAAAATAAGTCTTCAAGAATGCTTCATCCAAATTACCTATTGCTACTACACTAGACCAATCTGATAATCCGTAGAAGGTGTTGTAATACTTCTTAATCTTTTCAATGGTGACATCATTAATAGCCTCGATATTCTCCTCAAGAGACATAGCATACATTGGATGTCCTTTTGGATACTGCTGATTAATCTGTCTTAATTTCATCCCTGCCAAGAATGTTGGCTCAGTCTTACTAGATTCTATACTAGCCAAATCCTGAGTTTTAAGCTTATCCAATTCTTCTTGGTTAAAAGCAGGGTTCTTCAACATATCCACCATTAAATCCAAAGTTGGTTTTAGGTTTTCTTCAGTAGAACTTATTCGGGCATAAAGTCTGCCATTAGATCCTTGAAATCTAATTGAGGATTTCAACTCACTTAACTTATCTTCAATTTGTTGTCTTGATTTAGACGTGGTTCCTTTGTCTAACATTCTGGCAGTATAGCCATCAACAACACCTGTATTCATAAGTTGATCAAGGTTTCCTGTTCTCAAAACAAAAGAAAGATTAACGGTATTCCCGCGGTTGTTCTTTTTAATGAATCCATACTCAATACCGTTACTCAAAGTACCTTGTACCAAACGTTGGTTGATATTGTCATAAGAAGGGTCAAAAGCCTCTCCAGCATCAAATCCTTCCCTTCCTTTGTAAGTAGCAACTAGGTCTTCCAAACCTTCGGTATGTTCTATCTCTACTCTTACCGGTGTTTTTGTTGGGATAAACTTCCCTACCGTTCTATTGGTTTTAATAAAATATCTTTGAATTGCTGCATTTACTTTTTCAACAGTCATCGTTTCAATACGATCTCTGTGAATAAACGCTAACCTCCAATCTCCTGCACCAATAAATTCACTCATATAAGTTCCTAAATAAGAAGAGTTTCTGCTTATTTGGTCAATTTGCTTTAAAAGATTGGCCTTAGCTCTATTTAATTCTTCCTGACTCACAGGTTTTTGGGAGAAATCATCCAAAACAGTCAATAATGTACTTTCAGCTTCATCCAAAGACTTATCTGATGGTACATTAACATTAAAATAAATAAAACCTGGGTCATGGGTAAACGGACTAAAAGACCAAATTCCTGATGCTTTTTTTCCATCTACTAAAGCCTTATACAAACGCCCAGATGGATTATCAGATAAAATCTGTTCTGCTATGGCAATAGCAGCATAATCTTCATGAGAACCTGCTGGGGTGTGATAAAGCGCAGAAACAATCTGTAAATCCCCTACTCTACTTAGGGTCACATATTTCTCACCATCTTGAGCTGGTTCTACTGTATAAGATTTTCTTACTGGTTCTGCCGGATTTTTTATTCCAGCAAACTTATCTTCAATCAGTTTTAAAGTTTTATCCTTGTCAAATTTACCAGTAACCATTAAGATGGCGTTATCTGGTCTGTAATACTTTTTATAAAATGCTTGTAAGTTTTCAATAGGTACACGCTCAATATCAGATTTGTTTCCAATTGTTGAACTACCGTAGTTATGCCATAAATAAGCAGCATCGATTACCTTGTCCATCAATACACCTGAAGGCGAATTCTCCCCACTTTCAAACTCATTTCTTACCACACTAAATTCTGATTCCAAATCTTTTTGTGCAATAAAAGAATTGACCATTCTGTCAGATTCTAAATCTAAAGCCCATTCTAAATTATCTTCAGTAGCATTAAAAGTTTCATAATAATTGGTTCTATCATACCATGTGGTACCATTAGGACGAGATCCTCTAGTTGTTAATTCCTGAGGTATATCAGTATGATTTGTAGATCCTTTAAATAACATATGCTCCAAAAGGTGAGCCATTCCTTTTTCTCCATAACCCTCATGTCTTGAACCTACTTTGTAGGTAATGTTAACCGTAATGGTTTGTGAAGAGTTATCGGGAAATAATAAGACTTTAAGTCCGTTGTCAAGTTGATACTCTGTGATACCTTCTACGCTCGCCGTTTGCTTTAATTGGGCCTGTGTAGTAAATGAGACGGCCAAAAACAATAAACTGGCCAGCATCATTTTAGATTGATGATAAAATTGATTCATAAATTGTGATTTAAATAGTGGACTAAAGATACAACTTAATACAAAAGTTCCCACAAAGCACTGTTAATATTGCCTTAAAATAAGGCCCTTATCAATTAAGATACTGTTAACAACTTACGTTTTCTAAACTGATAAATAATTGTATTTTTACGCTATTAAAACCAAATCGTTTAATGGGCAAAATTATAGCTATTGCTAACCAAAAGGGAGGTGTTGGAAAGACCACTACCTCAGTTAATTTAGCTGCTTCACTAGGAGTTTTAGAAAAGAAAGTGCTTCTTATCGATGCAGACCCTCAAGCCAATGCCACTTCAGGTTTAGGTATTGATGTTGAATCCGTAGAAATTGGAACCTATCAACTTTTAGAGCATACCAACCATGTAAAGGAAGCTATTATTAATACAGACACTCCCAATTTAGATGTCGTTCCAGCACATATCGATCTTGTGGCTATAGAGATCGAGTTAATTGATAAGGATGAAAGAGAATACATGCTAAAAAAGGCTTTGGCAGACATCAAAAATGATTATGATTTTATATTAATTGATTGCGCACCTTCTTTAGGGCTTTTAACGTTGAACGCTTTAACTGCGGCCGACTCTGTAATTATTCCAATTCAATGTGAATATTTTGCATTGGAAGGTTTAGGTAAGCTATTAAACACAATTAAAAGCGTTCAAAAAATCCACAACCAAAAGTTGGATATTGAAGGTTTACTATTGACCATGTACGATGCCAGGTTAAGACTTTCAAACCAAGTAGTTGAGGAAGTACAAAAGCATTTTAACGACATGGTTTTTCAAACCATTATTCAACGAAATGTACGCTTGAGTGAGGCCCCAAGTTATGGTGAAAGCATTATAAATTATGATGCAGCCAGTAAAGGTGCTTCAAATTACTTAAGTTTGGCGAAAGAAATCATTACCAAAAACTCCTAATTTATGGCGAAGGCAACGAAGAAACAAGCTTTAGGTAGAGGGTTATCAGCCTTATTAAAAGATCCTGATAACGACATTTCTTCTGCAAAAGATAAAAATGCTGATCAGGTTATAGGAAATATTGTGGAATTGGATATGAATGCCATAGACCTCAATCCTTTTCAACCTAGAACAAATTTTAACGAAGAATCTCTAAAAGAACTTGCATCTTCCATTAGAGAATTAGGTGTTATTCAACCCATAACAGTAAGAAAACTAGACTTCAACAAATACCAGTTGGTATCTGGAGAGCGCCGTTTTCGCGCTTCTAAATTATTAGGTCTGGAATCTATTCCAGCTTACATCCGAATTGCCAATGACCAAGAATCATTGGAAATGGCGCTTGTTGAAAACATTCAACGTCAAGATTTAGATCCTATAGAGATAGCTCTTTCTTACCAAAGATTGATTGACGAAATCAATTTGACCCAAGAACAAATGAGTGATCGTGTGGGAAAAAAACGTTCTACCATAGCCAATTACCTCAGATTGTTGAAATTGGACCCAATCATCCAAACTGGGATGCGCGATGGTTTCATCAGTATGGGACACGGGAGAGCTTTAATCAACATTGAAGATCAGACAGATCAATTGGATTTATATGAGAAAATTATTACCAAAAAACTATCGGTTAGAGAAACTGAAGCTTTGGTAAGAAACTTTCATTCAGATACTCCCGAGAAGGAACCTATTGAAAAAGAAATTCCGAAATATATTAAGAAAGGAATTAAGGAATTCTCAGAATACTTTGGTCATAAAATTAGCGTTAAGGTATCTAATAAAGGAAAAGGAAATATTACCATCCCCTTTCATTCCGAAGAAGACTTTAACCGTATCATGAAACTTGTAAAACGTGACAAGTAGGCTATTTATAATAACAATTCTGTTTTGTTTCTCTGTTATTCCAGTTTGTTTTTCTCAAGAAAACGATGAGGAAAAAACAGAAGAACAGCAAAACGTACGAAAATCCAAATCTTATATTGACACGGATGATTTAGTGGTGGAGCAAGCGGCAATGGACAAAAAGCCTATTGACCCTTTAGCGCCTTCCAAAGCAGCATTCTATTCAGCCATCTTACCTGGTTTAGGACAAGCTTACAATAAAAAATATTGGAAAATCCCTATTGTGTATGCTTTCATTGGCGGTGGTCTTTATTTCTATTTTGATAACGATAGAGAATATGACCGTTATAGGGATGCCTATAAAAGCAGACTAGCAGGTTATACTACCGATGAATTTTATGGAGTAGTAACCGATGATGGCCTGGTAAGAGCCCAAAAAACACTAAGACGAAATAAGGAAATTTCCTTGCTGGTTACTTTAGGTTTCTATGTTTTAAATATCATAGAAGCCAATGTAAATGCTCACCTTATGCAGTTTAATGTGGATGATGCATTGACTGTAAGGCCCCACTATAAGATTAATGATTTGAACAACAAAGGAGACGTGGGCCTCACTTTAAATTTTAAATTTTAGATTATGAAAATAGCGCTTCTAGGATATGGCAGAATGGGAAAAGCAATTGAAGCCATTGCCAAACAAAGAGGACACTCGATAGTTATAGCCACTTCGGAAGAAGGTGGGTATGATATCACTCAAGCAGATGTCGCCATAGATTTTAGCGTTCCTAATGCAGCCTTTTTTAATATCGCCAATTGTTTAAAGCACGGTGTACCCGTGGTTTCGGGAACTACAGGGTGGCTTCATAACTATGATAAAGCCGTGGCACTTTGCGAAGAAGAAAATGGCGGATTTATTTATGCTTCCAATTTTAGCTTGGGCGTGAACATCTTCTTTGAACTTAATAGAACATTAGCCAGATTGATGGGACCTCTTGATGAGTATAAAGTATCCATGGAAGAAATTCATCACACTCAAAAATTGGATGCCCCTAGTGGAACAGCAATTTCTCTTGCCGAAGGCATCATCAAGGAACACCAAAATTACTCAGAGTGGGTATTGGATCAAGAAGCACCAAATGCTGTTCCAATTACAGCCAAAAGAATCGAAAATGTGCCCGGTACACATACGGTTACATATAGCAGTAAAACAGACACCATCGAAATGACCCACACAGCACATAGCAGAGATGGCTTTGCTCTAGGAGCAGTTATTGCGGCTGAATGGTTGGTTGGCAAAAAAGGTGTTTTCACCATGAAAGATGTGTTAAATATTGGTTAACTTCTCTTGGAAAAGTAACAATTTTAACAGTTCTTGCACTAACCAAAAAATAAAAGAAAATAATTATGACTCTTGTACAGTGGTTTATTTTTATCCTAATCATTCAAGTAATTCATGGATTAGGAACCTGGAAATTATATCAAAAAGCAGGTAGGGAAGCTTGGGAAGCATTTATCCCTGTGTACAACGCTGTCATTTTAATGAAAATCATCAACAGACCTTGGTGGTGGACCATTCTTCTATTTCTTCCCATAGTAAACTTGATCATGTTCCCTGTAATTTGGGTAGAAACTGCCAGAAGTTTTGGAAAAAGCTCTACTACAGATACATGGCTAGCCATTTTAAGTCTCGGTTTTTATAATTACTATCTCAATTATTCCGGTGACAACCTAACTTATATTGAAAATAGGGATTTACATCCTAAAACAGCAACTGGAGATTGGGTAAGCTCCATTTTATTTGCCATTGTGGCCGCAACCATTGTTCACACCTATTTCATTCAACCTTATACCATTCCAACTTCTTCTCTGGAGAAGTCATTATTGGTTGGTGATTTCTTATTTGTGAGCAAATTTCACTATGGCGCTCGTATTCCCATGACTACTCTTGCAGCTCCAATGGTTCATGATACCATACCTGTTTTAGGAACAAAATCATATCTATACAACGATAATTCAAAAGAAGAAAAGACATCCTTTATCAATAAGTTTCAATTGCCTTATCTGCGATTACCTGGATTTCAAAACGTAGAACGCAATGATATAGTTGTTTTCAATTGGCCTGTAGATACTTTGTACAACATGTACAAACCTGCCAACAGAGCCTATAAAAAACCAATAGACAAAGAAACCAATTACGTAAAACGCTGTGTAGGTATTCCTGGAGATTCTTTAGAAGTACGTAACGGTTATGTATATATTAATGGACAAAAGAACGAATTACCAGACCGAGCCAAATTACAATTCTCCTATAAAGTAGAAACTAAAAATGGCCCGTTTGATAATTACGAACTGTCTAAACGATATGGCATCACTGATTTCCCTCATTACAATCAAAATTACACGGTGTGTTATTTCCCTGGTATCACTAATGAAACCGTCGAGAAATTTAAGAACCACCCTAATGTTGCCAAAATAGAACCTTTGATGCGTGAAAAAGGGGAGCGTGAAGGCAGTGTGTTCCCACATGATCCAGCCTATAATTGGAATAATGACTTCTTTGGTCCTTTATACATCCCTAAGGCTGGTGCCACTATTGAGTTAAACACGGATGTTTTGCCTCTTTACAAAAGATTGATTACTGAGTATGAAAACAATGAATTGCAGGTTAAAGGCAATCAAATCTTTATAAACGGACAACAAACTTCGACCTATACATTTAAACAAGACTATTACTGGATGATGGGTGATAACCGTCATAATTCACAAGACGCTCGTTCTTGGGGTTACGTTCCCATGGATCATATAGTTGGTAAACCCGTCTTTATTTGGATGAGTTATAACCAACATGGTAAAGGTATTGGAGAAAAAATAAGATGGGATCGTTTGTTTACAACCGTAAATGGAAGTGGCAAACCAACCTCCTACTTCATTCCATTCCTAATTTTGATGGCTATAGGTTACGGATATAACAAATTCAGAAAAAGAAAAAAGGAACAGGCATAGGTACTACTAATTCCTTTATTAAGACATGAAGGTTCTCTTACATCCAACCTATTTTCCAACCATAGCGCATTTTGCAGCTATGGTTCAAGCCGATAAGGTTCTTTGGGAAATGGAGGATAATTTTGAAAAACAAACTTTAAGAAGCCGAACATATATTTATGCTGCTAATGGGCCTTTGCTATTAAACATTCCAGTCTGGCATTCTCAAAAAGAACGGAAAAAATACAAGTCAGTTCAAATGGTCATGGATCAAGAAAACTGGCAGCTCAACCACTGGAAATCCTTGCAATCAGCCTATCAAACATCTCCATTTTTTGAGTTTTATGAGGATGAGTTGAAACCTCTTTTTTTTGAGAAAGTAGACAATCTAATGGATTTTAATTTTAAATGCATTGATACTGTTTGTGATTGTTTGCAATTGGATTTGGACTTCCAGAAAACAGAATCCTATGATAAATCTCCTATAGACGTTTTGGATTTTCGATTGCTGGTAAATGTCAAACACAAGTTTTCAAATGCCTTGGAGCATTACACCCAAGTCTTTGAAAGCAAACACGGATTTATTGAAAACCTGAGTATTTTAGATTTACTTTTTAATGAAGGTCCGAACAGTTTAAATTATTTGGAATCCCAAAGAATATCATTCTAAATGCAGGGTTTCATTCACTACGGTTGCCATTTTCTGATTCCTTTATTCGTCGCTTTTTTTGGTTTTAGAGCTCATTGGATCAAAGCCTATTTCATAATGATTGCTGCATTTTTGGTTGACTTGGATCACCTATTGGCGACTCCCATATTTGATCCCAATAGATGTAGTATTAATTTTCATCCCCTACATACGTATTGGGCCATAGCTGTTTATTTCCTTATGCTTATCCCCAAAAAAGCAAGACTGGTGGCGCTGGGTTTAATCATCCATATGCTATCAGATGGCGTGGATTGTTTACTCTCCCAATTTTAATCTAGCCATGATAGGGTAATGGTCTGAGTAGTTTTCATCAAAGGTTTTAAAGGATTCTACTTCAATGGATTGATCATTTAGGATAAAATCAATCCGAATGGGAAAAAATTTAAAATTATAGGTTCGTCCAAAACCATTTCCTTCTTCTGTAAAAGCATCCTTTAAATCTCCCTTAATATTTCTATAAACATAGGAGAAAGCTGTATTATTGAAATCGCCACATACAATCATTTTATACGGACAACTAGCCTTGTGCTTTAAAAATAATTCAGCTTGAGACTGTTGCATCTTGAACGTATTCCCTACATGCCCAAATAATTTTTCAGAATCCTCCTTTTTAAGGTGATCGATATTTGGATCTATCCCCAAGGATTGTAAGTGTAAATTATATATCCTGACGGTATCTTTACCCTTTACCACATCAGCATAAATTGCATTGTTAAAGGTGTTTGGAAATTCAATAGACCCCGAATTAATAATGGGATGTTTCGAAAAAATAACCTGGCCGTATTTGACACGTTGTCCAGATACATTTTCAAACTTATATTTATAAAAAGACAAATCGATACTTTTGTGTGGATGGTATTCCTGAATACTCAAAATATCAGGGCTTTTATCCTTGATAAATGAGACAATATCATTTTCCACTCCTTTTCTGGGAATCCATTCATATACATTGAAAAGTCGTACATTATAATTCATGACCGACAAGTCGGATGATGTCACTTCCTCTTCAGAAGATATTTTATACAGACCTCCCAAAAAGAAATAGCCAACCAATAAGACCAAGAGGGATAAAAGCAACTGCTTTTTAAGCTTGACCAACCAATAAAATAAAAAAATCACATTAACCATTATCAATAAGGGAACTCCTAGGCTCAATACAGATAATATGGCGAATGTTTTGGGTGGCAGGTACGGAAGTATGTAAGATAGTAAGAGAGCAAAGGCCAAAAGCGCATTTAAGAAATAGATAAGTTTATCAAACCACTTGAGTCCTTTCATAAGGGGAAAGTTAATTATTTACCTGCTCTAAACAAAAAATCTTTTTCCTCCTTCGTTAAACTATCATAACCACTTTTACTAATCTTATCCAAAATGACATCGATTTTCTTTTGGGTATTGAATTCACTGAATTCCTCCTTTGAATATCCTGCCATTTTTTCCTTTCTTCCTCTGGTTTTATGAACGGTTCGCAAGGGAGACTTTTCCTTTTTTGAAAATAAACTAGACAGAGAGTCCATCATTTTTTCAAACCCCTTCCCTATATCATTGCCTTTACGAAGTTGTACGGCATAACCATACCCTAAAATCGCACCTCCCAAATGAGCTAAATTCCCTCCTGAATTGACTCCGAAAAGCCCAAGAATATCTATAGCAACCACGGCCACTCCAATATGCCATAGTTTGATTTTAAAGGTAAACATACGAACATCCATAAATGGCGAATAGGCACAGATAAAAATCAGCAAGGCTCTTACTGCTGCAGAAGCACCAACTAATCGGCTTGGTCCAGAGAAAAAAGAAGGTATCACATTATATCCTAACAGATAAAGCAACCCTCCAGATATGGCCCCCAAAAAATAGACGTTCATTCCCAGTTTGACATTGAAAAGAGTCAAGAACATTTTACCCACAAAATACAGCCAGAGCATGTTGAATAGGATATGAAAGAAATCATAATGTAAAAAAGAGTAGGTAACTAAAGTCCATGGTTTGATAAGGAAACTGTAGAAATCACTTGGCAATTCCAACCAATCCAAAATCATAAAACGACCAACTAGTGCCCTTATAATGGTTACAATTAAAAAAACGACCACATTAACAGCAATCAATTTTTCTAGGCCGTTAAGGTTTTTTAACTTACTGGATATGTCTTGATTTAAGGATGTCATAGATCCCATCTATTATTATTAAACTGATTCTTTCTCCAATACCACATAATGAAAAAGCCAACCAACGCTCCACCCACGTGAGCCATATAAGCCGTATTACTTGGGCTAAAGAACGAATGTCCAGTTAGTGCTGAAATTAGGTCCAATAAGATGATCCCTGGAATAAAATATTTGGCTTTAATTGGGATTGGCAAAAAGATCATCATCAACTTAGCTTCTGGATATAAAACTCCAAAGGCTGCTAAAATCCCCATGATACATCCCGAAGCTCCCACCATGGACCCATTATTAATCATGACATTGGCTTCAAACAAATTGGTAAACGTCTCTTGTGTAACCATGCTTGTCGAATAGCTATGCTCATTCAAATAAGGTATCAATTGATCCTTTAATAATGCACCACTATATTGATTACCACTAACGATATTAAAATTTACAATATCGGTGATAGCTTCTTTGGAAAGACCAGCATCCAATAACGGCTGTAACATTTGAAAATAATCCCAATAATAATATCCTAATTGAAACAATGCTGCTCCCAATCCGGCTGAAAAGTAAATAAATAAAAACTTTTTGGACCCTAAACGTTGTTCTACAGGTGTACCAAACATCCATAAAGCAAACATATTAAACAAAATATGGGTCAAACCTCCATGCATAAACATGTGAGTAATGATTTGCCATGGTCTAAAAGCATCGTTAATGGGAAAATATAAAGCAAACCAATCGTAAAAAGCACCATTGGCTACCGTCATGGTTCCTATAAACATGACCACATTAATGATCAGTAAATGCTTGACGGTTTCTGAAATTCTTAAATTCATTTGTTTGTATTCTAAATAAACTTTTTGTCCAACTCTTCCATACTCATGGTCACGAAAGTTGGCCTATTATTAGGGGTCATATTAGGTTCTTTACACCCAAACAACCTATTTACCAAATGTTCCTGTTCTTCTATTGATAAAGATTGTCCTGTTTTGACCGATAAACTTTTAGCCATGGATTTGGCCAACAAATCGGCTGCACTAAAGCAACTGTCTGGAATATCATTTTCAATATCACTTATTATCTGCTCCAAAATAAGAGTCACCTCACTAGATGGCACATTCACAGGAACCCCTGAAATTTCTATTCTATCTACTTCAAAATTAGAAAAGATAAAACCAGCATATTCCAAATCTTCACGAACTTGCTTAATAATCTCAATTTCCTGAGGTGTAAAATGCAATTCTACTGGAAACAATAATTGCTGGCTAACACTCTCTTTAACGGTAATATTCTGAAGAAAATCTTCATATAAAACCCTTTGGTGTGCCTTATTTTGATCTATCAATAACATTCCCGATTTGATAGGACTGACTATGTACTTATTATGCAATTGATAGGTAGCATACACCTTATCTACATGAGACACCTCATCAAAAACTGAAAGGGTTTGCTCTTCACTTTCAAATCGTATTTCAGTAAACTCTTTGGAAGGCTCTTCATCTGCATCTTCATCTTTTAAACCTACGTACAAACTTTCCCAATCATTTGGAGTCTGCTTTCGTGAAAAAGCAGTTTGGGTTTGCTTGCTGCTAATTTTACTGGAGCTGGAAGCAAAGGGGTTAAAATTACTATCCACTTCAATACGAGGTGTATTCACTTCCTTGTTCTGATAGTTATAAGGGGTATCCAAATTGGAATCCCTTTCAAAATCTAAAATAGGAGCTACATTAAATTGTCCCAAGCTATGTTTTACCGAGGCTCTTAAAATGGCATATAATGTGTGCTCATCATCAAACTTGATCTCCGTTTTGGTGGGATGAATATTAATATCTATCGATTTGGGGTCAACTTGAAGAAATAAAAAGTAACTGGCATGATGCCCGTCTTTTAACAATCCTTCAAAAGCCGAGGAAATAGCATGATTTAAGTAATTGCTTTTAATAAAGCGATCATTCACAAAAAAGAATTGCTCACCTCTGGTTTTTTTTGAAAACTCCGGTTTCCCAACAAAACCATCAATTTTTAAGACTTCGGTTTCTTCATTTACAGGCACCAATTTCTCATTGGTCTTACTTCCAAAGATATTGACTACCCGCTGCCTAAAATTACTGGAAGGCAAATTGAAGACCTCACTACCATTATGAATAAGAACAAATTTTATTTGCGGATGAGGCAATGCCACCCGATGGAATTCATCAATTACATGACGTAACTCCACCTGATTGGATTTTAAAAAATTTCGTCTGGCAGGAATGTTATAAAAAAGGTTTTTAACAGCAATGGACGTTCCATCAGGAGTAACAATAACCTCTTGGGAAACTACTTCACTTCCTTCTATAATTAAATGGATTCCCAAATCATTGGAATCCTGCTTTGTTTTCATTTCTACATGAGCGATAGCCGCAATACTGGCCAGGGCCTCTCCTCGAAATCCTTTGGTGTGTAATTGAAATAAATCTTCAGCAGAGCGAATTTTAGAAGTAGCATGACGCTCAAAACTCAACCTAGCATCGGTAGCACTCATACCGGAGCCATCATCAATGACCTGAATCAAAGTTTTACCTGCGTCTTTTATGACCAGTTTTATTGTAGAAGCACCAGCATCTATAGCATTTTCCATCAATTCCTTAACAACGGATGAAGGTCTTTGAACAACTTCACCTGCTGCTATTTGATTGGCAACATGATCTGGTAATAACTGAATGATATCTGCCATTAGCTTTTAAAGAAAATTGACAAATCAAACTCTATGAAAATAAGGAAGAGTAAAATAAGGATACCGATTATAATTAAAACGCGTTTGTTCGCTTTTTCATCAACGTTGTTTTTGTAATCATCCAAGGCATCGTTGAATTTACCTTTAATACCACCTGCATTACCAACAGTCTTTCTATATTCATCAAACTTATGCTTAATCTCAAAGGGATTACCTTCCCCTTGATAATGTCGAGGTGTGTAACTAAATTTCTTATTCTTTCTTTGCTTGAAAATACCCATAACGCTGATTATTCATAACGACTTAGAACAAACCAAAGAATCAAAATCATAGCCAAAAACAAGACTAGTATAGGGAGTGAAAAAATTTTACTCGCCTTTTGCTGTCTCAGTTTGCTCTCTTCGGCCCAATGAAATTCAAATTTGGGTTTATCTTCCGAAGCAGATTCTTTGTCAGTATTAAATCTTGATTTATAATTGAACTGTTTGTTCTTTCGTTGTCCAAAAAGCATACCAAAGCTTCCTTTGTTTAACCTCAAAGTTACTTAAAATACGAAGAAATAAAGAGTGGGTTGTGCCAAAAATTGTTAACAGTACGGGGAAAGGATTTTATGCTTCCTTCCTTAGTTGTGCCATTTTTATGGCTGCAATGGCAGCTTCAGTTCCTTTATTACCATGTTTTCCTCCAGAACGATCAATGGCTTGTTGCATGGTATTGTCGGTTAAAACACAGAAAATGACCGGAGTTTCATGCAGTACATTTAAATCCTTGATTCCTTGCGAAACTGCTTCACATACAAAATCAAAATGTTTAGTTTCACCTTGAATCACACTACCTATAGCGATGACAGCATCTACATAAGGTTGCATTTTTTTACAGCCATAAATCAATTCAAAACTTCCTGGAACATCCCATTTAATAATGTTTTCTTCCAAGACTCCGTTTTCTTTTAAGGCCTCGATAGCACCTTCACAAAGCGGAATCGTTATAGAATCGTTCCATTCTGAAACAACAATCCCAAACCGAAATTGCTTCGCGTCTGGGATTGTTTCTTTATCGTAAACTGATAAATTTTTATTAGCTGTTGCCATATTATTTTTTAGCCAATACTGTGGCTTTCCCTATCAACACATCTACATTAGCAGCTTGTGATGAAGATGGGTAGTTTTCTTTTATTTGATTGAAATAAGTCAAAGCCTTATCCATTTCTCCAAGTTCCATGGCAGTAGTTCCTGCTTTTAACAAAAACATAGGAGTTGTAAACTCATTGGTTTTAATTTTTGCAGCCTGCTCATAATAACCTAAGGCATCTTTAGCTTGGTTTAATTGAATAAAAGCATCTCCAATTCCACCTTTAGCCATAGCGGATAAAACTTGATCATCACTACTAAAATCACTCAAATAAGAAACGGCATTTTTGTAGTCCTTCAAATTTAAGTAAGCCATACCAGCATAATAGTTTGCTAAGTTTCCTGCAGAGGTACCGCTATATTCAGAAGCGATGTCCACCATTCCCATTTTACCATTACCACCGTTAAGTGCTAAAGTGTAAAGTGAATCTTTTTCGGTGCCAGTTACCGCCTCATTGAAATATTTTTTTGCTTGAAACATTTCATTCATAGCTTCTGTTTGTTGGGGTTTGGCTAAAAATTCATTGTAACCTAAATACCCTAAAACAACCACAGCTACAACGCCAATGATTCCAAAAATATACTTTTGGTTAGCTATAACCCAATCTTCCGTTTTTGATGCAGACTCATCTAAGGTATTAAATACCTCCTCAGTAGTTGAGTGACCATCAATTACTTCCTCTACTTCTTCCTTCTCTTTCTTTGTTTTAGGTTTATAGCCTCTTTTTTTGTACGTCGCCATATGTTCATTATTAATGCGCCGCAAAAATATAATTTTTCTTAAAAAATAAAAGCCTTATTATTTGATTATTTTCAATAATTTGCACATCTTTTTGATATAATATTCAGCATATACCTTTTATTTTTTCAACTCTATGGTTTTAAAGTCATTGACATTAACCAATTACAAGAATTTCGACAGTCAAACATTTGATTTTAATGATAAGATTAACTGCTTTGTGGGAAATAATGGTGTTGGCAAAACAAATGTCCTAGATGCCATATATCATTTATCCTTCGGAAAAAGTTATTTCAACCCAGTATCCTCACAAAACATTAAACATGACGAATCGTTTTTTGCAATTTCGGGAGATTACAATAAAAATGATGAAGCAGAAAAAATCATTGTAAGCTTAAAAAAGGGACAGAAAAAAGTAATCAAAAGAAACGGCAAACCTTATGACAAGTTTAGTGACCACATCGGTTTTTTGCCATTGGTCATTATCTCTCCAGCGGACAGGGATTTAATTATTGAGGGAAGTGCCACACGAAGAAGCTTTTTAGACAGTGTTATTTCACAAAGCGACAAAGCCTATCTTACAAACCTTATTAAATACAACAAGGTTTTATCTCAAAGAAATTCCTTGCTGAAGTATTTTGCACTAAACAATACGTTCAACAAAGACACGCTTGAAGTATATAATTTTCAACTCAACGAATTGGGACATGCTGTTTTTGAAAAGCGAAAGGAATTCATCAAAGTTTTCATTCCTATTTTTAAATCTAGATACCAAGCTATCAGCAATGGAAATGAAGAGGTGGAGATTGTTTATTCTAGTGACTTACAGGAAAAAACCTTAGACCATTTATTACAAGAAAATTTAAATAAAGATAAAGCACTACAATATACGAGTGTTGGGATTCACAAAGATGACCTCATTTTTGAAATTGAAGGACATCCCATTAAGAAATTTGGAAGTCAAGGCCAACAAAAATCCCTTTTGATAGCTTTAAAATTAGCTCAATTTGATTTCATCAAAAAGCAAAGTGGAGAAATACCAATTCTCTTACTCGATGACATTTTTGATAAATTGGATGAGCAACGTGTATCTCAAATAATTAAACTGGTAGATGATGAAAATTTTGGACAACTTTTTATTAGTGATACCCATGCAGATCGAACTGAACAAGTTGTTAAACAAGTTCACCAATCTTATGAAATATTCAAATTAGGCTCATGAAAAAAATAGCTTCTCTTTTACTTCTCATTGTTTTCTTTAACTGTAAGGAAAACAATGTTGATTTAATGCAATTAAACGGATATTGGGAAATTGAAGAAGTTCAATTACCTGATGGATCTCTAAGGGACTACACGTACAACAATACCATTGATTATATAGAATTAACAGATTCCGTCAACGGTATAAGAGAAAAACTCAAGCCAAAAATTGATGGAGATTTTGAAGGATCCAACCTAAAAGAATCCTTTGAAGTAAGAAAAGAAAATGATAGTTTAAACCTCTATTACAAAACACCTTATAGTCAATGGAAAGAAACCATATTGATGCTAAATGAGGAGCACTTAAAAGTCATCAACCAAAACCAAATAATCTATACATACAAACATTACCAACCTTTAATTTTAGATTAATGAGCAAAAGGCACACCGAACATCTCAAACTATCGGACGTTCTTAAGGAATTTGTAGAGGTAAACCATCTAGATAAAGGCCTAGACCAGGTTAATATTAGGGATGCTTGGAAAGAAATGATGGGTAATGGGGTAAATAACTACACAACAAACATTACCGTTAAGGGAAAAACCCTGTATGTTCAACTGAGTTCGAGTACGCTTAGGGAAGAACTCAGCTACGGAAAATCCAAAATTATTAGCATGCTCAATGAGCACCTTGAAAAGGAACTTATCGATGAATTGATTTTGAGGTAAAAAAAAAAGCTTGTATTAAATACAAGCTTTTTTTTAATGGTAATTCTCTAATCCTATTCTACTCTACAATTAGTTTGATGACTTCATTGGCAGAATTGGATTGAATATTCATAAAATATATTCCCGAAGCAATACCCTCTAGACGAATCTCGTGTTTTGGTTCCGCTCCAAGTTTAACCGTTTGAATTAATCGTCCATTTATATCAAAAATATCTGCCTTTTCTAACAATTGACCTTGTGGATTCGTTAAGTAAAAACTGCCGTTTGATGGATTAGGGTAAACCGAAAGACTTGATAATTGATTGTCATTTATAGATAAAAGATACTCACAATTGTAAATAGCTATTTCGTCTAAATACCAACCGACTCTACCATTACATCCATCAGTTCCTAATTCCCATCTTAATTGAAGCGTATCATTAGGTAAAACTCCGATACTTGATAAATCCACATAACTCCTACCCCAACTTCCAGAAGCCGAACCTTCATCTGTTCCAGTAAAAGCGACCTGTCCAGACATCGGGTTATCATTACCGGCAAAAATGCCATTTATTTCATCATTGTAACCATTAGCCGTAAAGGCTTCTAGGGGTAATAAAGTCCACTCTCCTCCATTCAAGCTATATTTTATATTACCACCATCCCACTCAAACTCCGTAGCCATATTATGGGCAAACATCATTTCAAAGGTCCCAGTAGGATAATCTGGAATGGTAATCACCGGGCTTTCCAATCTTAAGATTCCGTTCTGCAAATCTGTGTTACAATCGCCATTAACAGGATCTGAAGCAAATATTCCTTGCCCATCTCTTCCATCAGGAAGATTGCTTTCTATAATCCAATTTCTTGATTCCCAAGTAGAAGGATTTTCTGGCAATTCAGTCGCAGTCCAATCTCCCAATCCATTTTCCCAATCTTCAAAGAATATTGGATTAGACCCCGCAGCCTCACATGGATCCTCCGTTTCAGCCAAAAGGGTTTCATAACCACAGTTGGTATCCAAACGTAACTCAACGGCTAATAAAACCTCTTGAAGTGTCGTTAAATCTTCTTCAGAAAGTATTTCGCCCGAAAGACCAGCAGGTGTGCTTGTAGTTGATAAACCTTCTAAATTCACACCTATCAAATCAGTACAAGCAGCTTCCAAGGCATCAGCAAGGTTATAGAAATCACTTGTTGCCGTTAAATATTCACTTTGAGCTCTCCAAAAAATATGAGCCGACTTGGTTAATCCCAAACCAGAAAAAGCATACCCATTATAACTACCACCATCAACCAAAAGGGCATAGGCATGATTAGGAACGCCTGAATTTAAATGGACACCACCAGAATCACCTGACCCACAATAATATTGAATATCAGTCACCTTTCCCGCATTTCCATAGCACGTAGGTAACCACATATCTCTTATACCGTTACCACCACCTAAAGAAGATGCATCCTCACCTATAATCCAACGATCTGAACTTCCACAAATAGTACGGAGAGACAAATCTTCATCTTCATCTTCATATTCATTAATAAGATCAACCGTTTCTCCCCAGACATCAGAAAACGACTCATTAATAGCTCCTGATTGATAGGCATAAATCAACCCACTCGTATATTGGGTATAGGCATGTCCCCATTCATGTGCAATAGCATCATCAGAAGCTGTACCATCACAATAATTGGTAGTGAATCCATTCCAATTAGCATTTGGGCAATTGATATTCGGATTGTTATTAATAGTAATCATTGTGGCTCCTGCATCATCAAATGAATCATAACCAAATGCATTGTTCATTAAATGGTAAATATGTCCTGTCGCTTCCACTTCATTTTGTTGCCAGATATCTAAAGTACCAGGAAATGGATCTCCTTCTTCCCAAATCAAATTAAATGTATTGGCCTCATATAATTCTCTATTAAGAGTATGTGCCATTCCCGTAAATTGCTCAACAATTTGTCCAGTATGTGCATCAACGAAAACAAATTCACGTACATCCTGTTTATTGGTTACTTCCACTTTATACACAAGGAAAACACCTTCTATATTATTTTGAACCAATCCCTTTTGAAAATACATCAAATCACTTTGAAATGCTTCTAGGTCAATTCCCGAACCATTCAAACCTTGATTCTGTACCTCATTAATTGCAATGGCATTAGCTTGATTAACACTTAATTCTTGTTCCGAACTTATTTTTATTTGCTCTAGATAGTTCCCGTTAATAGCTGTTAGTTCATTTTCATTATTAAAGTGAAATTTTAGGACACCGTCAAAAATAGGCACCTCATTATGCTTTTGTAACAAGATAACTGTTTTGAATCCATTCCTATCCTCTTTCACTTGTTGAACATCAAAGTCCTGGGTGAAATCGGCATGTTTAAAAATGGGATAAAACTGAAAAAAAGCATTAACCTTTTGAATCAACGTACTACCAGAAAGTTGTAGAAAATGATTGTTGGAAAAACGTATGAACTCTGGAGTCCCGGTTTGCCTGTTTACAGAAACTTCGCCTCCTGTTTGTGCTTTAAAATCTGCTAAAGAGAAACTCTTATCTTGAGCTATAGCTAATTGAATGAACACTCCAAGGAGCATAAAAAAACTAATTGTCTTTTTCATGTATCTTCTTTTTGGGTCGGCAAGATAGGTTATTATTTAAAAAAAAAAAGCTCGAAATAATTTTATTTCGAGCTTTCATTTTATTCTTGGTATTACCTCTAGTTAAAACATTTCTCTACCAGAAAAATGGAAGGTACTTTCAATTAAAGCATTATCATCACTATCACTTCCGTGAACAGCATTTTCACCAATTGAAGCTGCATATAATTTTCTGATAGTTCCTTCTGCTGCTTCAGCAGGATTTGTAGCACCAATCAATGTTCTAAAGTCTTCAACAGCATTATCTTTTTCTAAGATTGCTGCAACTATTGGACCTCTTGTCATATACTCAACCAACTCTCCAAAAAATGGACGCTCCTTATGGATCGCATAAAAAGTTTCAGCATCATTTTTTGTCATTTGGGTTAACTTCATTGCTACAATTCTAAACCCAGAAGCGTTGATTTTTTCCAAAATTGCACCAACATGCCCTTTTTCAACAGCATCTGGCTTAAGCATTGTAAATGTTCTATTTGTTGCCATTTTCTTGTTTTAAATTCGCTGCAAAAGTAATGGATTTATCTAAAAAAACAAGAATGCACCATTTTAAAAAATTGTATATTCGTCCCCTATGACTGAAGACGATATAATTGCAATAAGAAGCCTGATAAGCTCTCCAAAAAAAATAGTTGTTGTACCCCACAAGAATCCTGATGGAGATGCCATGGGATCTTGTTTAGGACTATATCACTATTTAAAAAAACATGGACAAGAAGTAACAGTTATTGCCCCTAACGATTATCCAGAATTCTTAAAGTGGATGCCAGCTGATGATCTTTCTTTAAAGTATGAGCTGGAAAAAGATCATTCTGACCAACTTATAAAGGAAGCTGATATCATATTCACCTTAGATTTCAATGCGTTAAACCGTGTTGGTGATATGGAGCAAATTCTTACTGAAAGCTCAGCAATTAAAATCATGATTGACCACCACCAAGAACCTGCAGATTACGCTACTTACATGTATTCTGATGTGCAAATGAGTTCCACCTGTGAGATGGTCTACAATTTTATAACTTGTATGGGAGACCAATCATTAATAGACGAAAATATTGCTACTTGTCTCTATACAGGGATGATGACTGATACCGGTTCGTTTAGATTTCCTTCCACCACCAGTGAAACCCATCGCGTGGTGGCTTATTTGATAGAACAAGGAGCCAATCATTCTGAAATCTACAACAACGTTTTTGATACCAACAGCTTTGACCGCATGCAACTTTTAGGAAGAGCTTTAAACAACCTAAAGGTCAAACCAGAGTACAGAACCGCTTTTATTACACTTTCTCAAGAAGAATTAAATCAATATAATTACAAAAAAGGAGACACCGAAGGTTTTGTCAACTATGCTTTATCTATAGAAAACATTGCCTTTGCTGCCATATTTATAGAAGATAAAGGAAATGACATCATTAAAATATCCTTGAGATCAAAAGGTACGTTTTCTGTAAACGCCTTTGCAAGGGAACATTTCAAGGGTGGAGGACACATCAATGCTGCCGGTGGAAGAAGCGAATTGAGCTTAGAGGCTACAGTTGAAAAATTTATTAGTATATTACCAAACTATTTAAAAGCCCTAAACAATGCGTAGTCTCATCACTTGTTTCATATTTGGCCTGTTGCTGTTGGGATGCAAATCTCCAGAAGCCAGAAGACCAGTATCTGCCAAAAGCGGTTCATTTATCGATAAATCAGTTGCTAGAAATATCGAATTGAATGCTAGGGAAACAGCCGTATTTGAAAAAATGATGCAAGACAATCCTGAAATCAACTATTTCTCTTCCCAGAATGGTTTTTGGTATTTTTACAACACCAAAATTGAAGACTCTTTGATAAAACCAAATTTTGGGGACCTGGTTAAATTTGATTATAACATCAAAACCATCAATGGCGACCTTATTTACTCAAAGAAGGATTTGAAAACCCAAAACTACATTATGGATAAGCAAGAACTGTTTTCAGGTTTGAGAGAAGGTCTCAAATTAATGAAATCTGGAGAAACAGTGACATTCTTGTTTCCTTCACAAAAAGCATATGGGTACTATGGTGACGAGAACCGTATCGGGATGAATGTTCCCTTGGTTTGTGAAGTAACCATACACTCCATTATTGATAATAACACACCTTAAAATTATACTTATTTACAATTTATATTTATGAAATTTTTAAATCATTCATTTAGAATTTTAATGCTAGCCCTATTGGCAAGTTTCACATCTTGCAGTCAGAAATATCCCGATTTAGGAGACGGACTATATGCTGAGTTCGTAACGAATAAAGGGACTATGGTTGCTAAATTATTTTACAAAGAAGTGCCTGTAACCGTTGCCAACTTTGTTGCTCTTGCAGAAGGAACGCACCCAAATGTTACAGATTCATTGAAAAACAAGAAATATTACAATGGTACTACTTTTCATAGAGTCATAGACAAATTTATGATTCAAGGAGGTGATCCAACAGCAACAGGAATGGGAGACCCTGGATATAAATTCATTGATGAATTCTATCCTGATCTTAAGCATGATAAACCGGGTATTTTATCTATGGCCAACTCAGGTCCAAATACAAACGGAAGTCAATTTTTTATTACCGAGGTTCCAACGGGTCACCTAGACAACAAACATGCTGTCTTTGGAGAATTGGTGATAGGTCTAGAAGTATTGGATTCCATTTCGAATGTTAAAGTAACACCAGGATCAAACAAACCAGTTGAGGATGTAATAATCCCTCAACTAAACATCATCAGAAAAGGTAGTGAAGCCGAAGCTTTTAATGCGGCTAAAGTATATACTGAAGAACTTCCAAAAGTTGAGGAAAGACAACAACAAATTAAGGAAGAAAAGAAACAGAAATTAAAGGAAGATGCTGCTGTTTCTGCTGAGAAATTTCTTGAAAAATATGCAACCGAAGATTCCCGAGTGATAAAATCACCTACCGGTTTAGTCATGATCTTTACCAAAGAAACCGATGGTATTAAGCCTGATCCTAGTCAACGCGTTTTAATTGATTGTGCGGGATATTTTGAAAATGGAAAACTGTTTTGGACAACTTGGAAAGAGGTGGCTCAAGAAAACAATATGTATCAAGAGGTAGCGGACAATAAGGGGGCCTACAAACCCTTCTCGATGCCTTATAATGAAACAGCTTCTCTTGTAGCTGGTTTTAGGGAAAGTATGTTGCAAATGAAAATTGGAGAGGAAGTAAAAGCATTTATCCCCTCTTATTTAGGTTATGGAGATAGACAATATGGTCCAATACCGCCTAACTCCAATTTAATTTTTGATATCAAATTAACGGCGATTGATGAATAAACGAAATACCGTTAAATAAAAAAAGGAGCTTGAAATCAAGCTCCTTTTTTTATTTGCTCCAACCTACTTCTTTGGAATATTCTTTAAAATTTCTTTTACAAACTCCCAAAATTTCTGAGTTGAGGATATTTGAGCTCTTTCATCGGGAGAGTGAGCTCCTCTAATATTGGGGCCGAAACTAATCATATCCATCTCTGGATAATTTTGTCCAAGTATACCACATTCCAAACCAGCATGACAAGCTGCCACATGTGGCTTTTCTCCGTTCATTTCAATATATAGAGATTCTAAAACCTTTAGAATAGGAGAATCCATATTAGGAGTCCAACCTGGATAATCTCCTGAAAAAGCAACATCACACCCGGTCATTTCAAATGATGACCTAAGGGAATTGGCCAAATCCCATTTGGAACTCTCCACTGACGAACGAGTTAAACATTCAATTTTTAATTCACCGTCTTTAACTAAAACTTTAGCCATATTATTTGAGGTTTCAACCAATCCTGGAATATCTGCACTCATTCTATATACGCCATTACAAGCAGCATACACAGCTTTTGTGAAACCTTCCTGAACACCCAAGTCCATAACCAATTTGGGTACTTCGGTTTTAGATACCAAAATATCCAACTGGGGCTCCATGGTTCTTAATTCCGTTTTTATAGTTTGTGACAATTGGGCCATTTCCATTATAAAAGCGTCCTCATGAATGCTATCAATAGCAACTAAAGCTTTGCTTTCTCTAGGAATCGCATTTCTCAGACTCCCTCCTTCAATTTCAGAAATTCGCAATCCGAAATTCTCAAATCCATCAAACAACAAGCGATTCATAATCTTATTCGCATTTCCTAGCCCTTTATGGATGTCCATTCCCGAGTGCCCCCCTTGAAGACCTTTCACATTAATTTCAAACCCAATCTGATCTTGAGTAGTTTCTTCAACTTGATAAGTTCTAGTAGCCGTAACATCAACTCCTCCTGCACATCCCACACCAATTTCATCATCCTCTTCCGTATCCAAATTCAATAAAATCTCACCATTAAGCAAACCCCCTTTTAGACCCATAGCACCAGTCATACCCGTTTCTTCATCTATGGTAAAAAGTGCTTCTATCGCTGGGTGCGGTATATCTTTGCTTTCTAAAATAGCCATAATTGTTGCCACTCCTAATCCATTATCAGCTCCTAATGTAGTTCCTTTTGCCCTTACCCAATCGCCATCAACAAACATTTCAATACCTTGGGTATCAAAATTAAATTGGGTATCATTATTTTTTTGGTGGACCATATCTAAATGCGATTGCATAACGATGGTTTTTCTGTCTTCCATGCCAGAAGTTGCAGGCTTTTTTATAATGACATTACCAACCTCATCCTCAAAGGTCTCAAGTCCCAGCTTTTCACCAAATGCTTTCATAAAAGCAATGACCTTTTCTTCTTTTTTAGAGGCTCGAGGTACAGCATTAAGCTTTGCAAAGTTTTGCCACAATTCTTGCGGTTCTAAAGATTTTATATCTGAATTCATAGTTGTGTATTAAATGTTTCACAAAGGTATGGATAAGCATAAAAGTATAACAAACAATTCCCTATTTTTGGGTTTATGAGGAAAAGCCCAAAATTATTCCTAGCACTTGCCATTATTCCACAAATCCTTTTTATTAAGTGGATTTCCGTTTACCCTGAAACCGTGGAAACCTATTATAGTTTGGGATTTTATCCCATAGTTTCAAAAATTTTCAGATTCACCTTAGGATGGTTACCTTTTTCTTTTGGAGATCTTTTCTACGCCATTGCCATCATTTATATCTTAAGATGGCTCATACTCAATGCCAAAAGAATTACGCAAGACACCAAAGGTTGGTTTCTGGATGTTTTTTCGGCTTTTTCTGTGATCTATTTTGCATTTCACCTGCTATGGGGAATGAACTATTACCGACTTCCACTTCATCAAAAATTGAATTTGGAAGCTGATTATTCCACAGAACAACTTATGGCTGTTACGGAAAAACTGATTGAAAAATCCAATGCTTTACAACTTCAACTTGCCAAAAAAGATTCTGTAAAAGTGCAAGTACCATTCAAAGAAATGGAAGTTTTTAAAATGGTTCCAGAGGGCTACCATCGTCTAAGGGAAGAATTCCCAGATTTAGACTATAAACCTAAAAGCATCAAAAAATCATTATTTAGCTTGCCGCTGACCTACATGGGATTTAGCGGCTATTTAAATCCGCTAACCAATGAAGCCCATGTGGATGGGTACATTCCTATTTATAGATTTCCTGTTGTATCTTCTCATGAGGTAGCTCATCAACTGGGGTATGCTGCAGAAAATGAGGCTAACTTTATTGGTAGTTTAGCGGCTATCAACCATCCAAATGTTTATTTTAATTATTGTGGCTACACTTTTGCTTTAAAACACTGCTTGCTAGAGGTTTACAGAAGAGACCCTGAAGCTTATGAAACTTTCAAGGAAAAAATCCATATTGGTATTTTGAAAAATTATCAAGAGGTTCAAAATTTTTGGATGGAATACCAAAATCCGTTGGAACCATTGTTCCAAAGCAGTTACAACCATTTTTTGAAGGTCAACAATCAACAAGATGGTATGAAAAGCTATAGTTATGTTGTAGCTTTGGTTGTAAATTATTTTGAAAATAAAGCACTCTGATGAAACACATTTCTAGTCCGCAAAACCCTTTAATTAAACAACTGGTTCAACTTAAGGACAAATCCCGCGATCGTAAAAAATCGGGGCTATTTTTAATTGAGGGACAACGAGAATTGGCGCTAGCCATTAAAGGAGGTTATCAATTGGACATGTTGCTTTTCTATGGAGAGCTTTTTTCAGAATCTGATGCTTTAGAATATGAAAAAAAAGGGACTTCCATCATAGAAATTTCACTGGAAGTCTTTCAAAAATTGGCTCACCGCAGCACCACTGAAGGTGTGATTGCTGTTGCCAAATCAAAATCACATCATTTAAGTGATTTGATATTTAAAAATGAAGCCCCCTTAATTTTGGTTGCTGAAGCTCCTGAAAAACCTGGAAATATTGGTGCTTTATTAAGAACCGCAGATGCAGCCAACTTAGATGCCGTAATTATTGCCAACCCAAAAACAGATTTATACAACCCCAACATCATTCGTTCAAGTGTGGGATGTGTTTTTACTAAGCCCATAGCTACGGGATCCACACAAGAAATCATTGACTTTCTTAAGTCAAATCAAGTCGCTATTTTTTGTGCCGCTTTACAGGCCTCCATCCCCTATCAGACACAAAATTTCACCAAGCCATCGGCTATTGTAGTTGGTACCGAAGCGACCGGACTTAGTAATTTATGGTTAAATAACAGCTCCCAAAATATAGTGATCCCGATGCAAGGAGAAATTGATTCCATGAACGTATCGGTTGCAGCAGGAATTCTTATTTTTGAAGCCAAAAGACAACGCAATTTTTTATAACCCAATGACTGCCTCCTCCCTTTTATACATCATTTTAGCTATTATTATCATTGATTTTATCATCGATAAAATTCTAGATGGCCTTAATGCCAAACATTTTAATGACCATCTTCCTGATGAGTTAAAGGATGTTTATGATCCAGAAGAGTATAAGAAATCACAACATTACAAAGCTACCAATTACAAATTCGGATTATTGTCCTCAACTTTTTCATTGATTTTAACAGTTGGCTTTATCCTTTTGGATGGATTTGAAATTGTAGATAATTTAGCCAGAACCTTAACTGATAATGATATTTTCGTAGCCTTGATTTTCTTCGGAATCATCATGCTGGCAAGTAGTATTATCACTATACCCTTTTCATATTATAAAACTTTTGTAATTGAAGAAGCCTTTGGATTTAACAAAACCACCAAAAAAACCTTCTTTTTAGATATAATAAAAGGATGGCTTATGTCGGCTGTTTTGGGTGGAGGCATCTTAGCTCTTATCATTTGGTTTTATAAATCGACAGGAAATTATTTTTGGTTTTACGCTTGGGGAATAGTAACCGTATTCACTGTTTTTATGAATATGTTTTACTCCAGATTAATAGTACCACTTTTCAACAAACAGACACCTTTAGAAGAAGGATCTTTAAGAAATAAAATCTCAGAATACGCTGAATCCGTTGGGTTTCACCTAAACAAAATTTTTGTTATTGATGGCTCGAAAAGGAGCACTAAAGCCAATGCCTATTTTTCGGGTTTTGGCAGCGAAAAGCGTGTCACGCTTTATGACACTTTAATCAACGATTTGGATGAAGATGAAATTGTTTCCGTTTTGGCTCATGAGGTGGGTCACTACAAAAAGAAGCACATTATTTTCAACTTAATAACGTCCATTTTATTAACGGGATTCACCTTTTATATTTTATCCCTTTTTATTTCCAACCCTTTACTTTCTGAAGCATTAGGCGTTGAAAAACACAGCTTTCATATTGCCCTTGTAGCCTTCGGATTGCTTTACTCTCCTATTTCGGAAATCACGGGACTTATTATGAATTGGTTCTCTAGAAAATTTGAATATCAAGCCGATGATTATGCCAAAAATACTTTTCGAGCAGCACCTCTTATTACGTCACTAAAAAAGTTATCCAAAAACAGCTTGAGCAATCTCACACCACATTCAAGCTATGTGTTTGTACATTATTCACACCCTACCTTGTTGCAACGTATTAAGAATTTAAAAAAGTAGTTAACCATTTATCTATTCAATCCCAGACTTCATCTTAAATTCTGACCAAAATATTGTTCATTAATTTTCTTATTGCTATTTTAGATATATGATGACTGATGTAGACATAGAGAAGGAAAATGCTGCCATTGCCAAGGCCTACAGGGAATTACTTAAGGTAAGTTACAGAACCCTTTCTTCCACGGATAAAAAATTGATAAGAAAGGCTTTTGAAGTAGCTTTAGAAGCCCATAAAGATCAACGCAGAAAGTCTGGTGAGGCATATATATTTCATCCAATTGCGGTTGCTAAAATCGTGGCTCAAGAAATTGGTCTTGATGCTACCTCTATTGCAGCTGCTCTTCTTCACGATGTAGTTGAAGACAATGAAAATTATTCTGTTGAAGATATCCATAACATGTTCGGACCCATAGTGGCCAGAATTGTTGATGGGCTAACTAAAATTTCTTCCTTAAAGCAATCTGGGGATATTTCGCTTCAAGCTGAGAATTTCAGAAAAATGCTTCTCACTCTTAATGATGATGTGAGAGTAATAATAATTAAAATAGCTGACAGACTTCACAACATGCAAACCATGGATTCCATGAGGTCTGACAAACAGGAAAAAATAGCTTCTGAAACGCTTTACATCTATGCACCTTTGGCTCATAGAATTGGTCTTTATAACATCAAGACTGAGCTAGAAGACCTAGGTTTGAAATATACCGAACCTGAAACTTATAATGATATCCTTACCAAAATGAAAGAAAGTAAGGAAGAGCAGGATGAGTACATTGCTGAATTCAGTGATGTCTTGAAAAGATCACTGGATAAGGAAGGTTTGAACTATGTGATTAAGGGACGTCCTAAATCCATCTTCTCGATAAGGAGAAAAATGTTGAATCAAGGGGTTTCCTTTGACGAAGTTTATGACAAGTTCGCCGTTAGAATCATTTATAGAAGTGATAGGCAGAATGAAAAATTTCTGGCCTGGAAGATTTATTCGATTGTAACAGACCACTTCAGACCCAACCCAATTCGACTGCGAGATTGGATTTCTTCACCAAAATCAACAGGTTATGAGGCACTTCATATCACAGTTATTGGTCCAAAAAGCCGTTGGGTAGAAGTTCAAATAAGAAGTGAGCGAATGAATGAAATAGCTGAAAAAGGTTATGCTGCTCATTACAAGTATAAAGAAGGAGATGATAATGATGATTCTTTGGACGGCTGGATTTCAAAACTACAGGATGCCTTAGAAAATCCGGAAGGCAGTGCCGTGGATTTTGTTGAACAGTTTAAGCTAAACTTATACTCCAAAGAAATATTCGTGTTCACACCTAAGGGTGAATTAAAATCTCTGCCAAAGGGTGCTACTCCACTTGATTTTGCTTTCAGCATACATACGGAAGTAGGAATGAAAACTCGTGGTGCCAAAGTGAATAGCAAGTTGGTTCCTTTGAGTTACGAATTAAAAAGTGGTGACCGTGTAGAAATATTAACTTCAGAGTCAGTCAAGCCTAGTACCAATTGGTTAGATTACGCCACAACAGCCAGAGCCAGAAGTAAAATAAAATCTGTTCTTAAAGCCGATAAAAAGCGAATTGCCGAGGATGGCAAGGAAATACTACGAAGGAAATTAAAACAGCTCAAAATAGAACTCAATGAGAGGTCTATTAATGAAATGGTCAATTACTTTAAATTGAGCACAAGTTTAGATTTATTTTATCGGGTAGGAATAGGAACGATAGACAGCAAAATGATCAAGGAATATGCTTCTTCAAGAAGTAATGCCTTGATGAGTTATATCAAAGGAAAAATTGGACGTAAAACCCACTCTATTCCCAAGGAAGAATTAGAAAGGGATGAAATTACAACCAATTACGATTTGCTTGTGTTTGGTAAAGATGAACAAAGACTGGAGTACAAATTGGCCAGTTGCTGCAATCCGATACCAGGAGACCCTGTTTTTGGCTTCTTAACCATTAATGATGGTTTAAAGGTGCATAAGAAAAATTGTCCAAATGCATTGAGTTTGCAATCAAATTATGCATACCGAATCATGTCTGCTAAGTGGGTAGATTCATCCCAACAGGAGTTTACCACTCAAATCAAACTTTCAGGAATTGACAATTTGGGGCTCGTCAACAATATCACTCAGGTAATATCCTCAAACATGCATGTTAATATGAAGAGCATCAGTTTTGAAAGTGACGACGGTGTATTTCACGGAAAAATAAATGTGGTAGTCAAGAACAATAACATGCTCAATAAACTTATGGATCATTTGAAAAAAATTAATGGTATCGAGAAAGTGTCTAGAGTTTAAAAATTAGTGTAAATTTGCAGTTGGAATTATGAGTGTAAAAACAGATAGTAAAAATCAAGAAATTGTAAAAAATGTCTTCACGGCCTATTTAGAAGAAAAAGGGCACCGTAAAACACCTGAAAGATATGCCATCCTTCAAGAGATTTATGATAGTGAAGAACATTTTGATATAGAATCGCTCTACCTTAACATGAAAAACAAAAAGTATCGTGTTAGTAGGGCAACACTTTATAACACCATTGAGTTACTTCTAGAATGTGGATTGGTAAGAAAGCATCAATTTGGCCAAAACCAAGCCCACTATGAAAAATCTTATTTTGATAAACAACACGACCACGTCATCCTTACCGATACTGGAGAGGTTATTGAGTTTTGTGATCCAAGGATTCAAAGCATAAAAAAAACCATTGAAGAAGTGTTTGATATTGAAATAAAAAACCACTCACTTTACTTTTACGGGAATAGAAAAAACAACTAATAACTTATTATTAAAATGGCAGTAGATTTACTACTAGGTTTACAATGGGGTGACGAAGGCAAAGGAAAAATTGTTGACGTTCTAACCTCTAAATACAATATTATTGCAAGATTTCAAGGAGGCCCAAATGCGGGACACACTCTAGTTTTCAATGGAAAAAAGCATGTGTTACACACCATCCCATCGGGAATTTTCCATGAAGATGCCATTAACCTAGTTGGAAATGGAGTTGTAATTGACCCTGTCATTTTTAAAAAAGAACTTGATAAATTAGACGAACAAAACGTCGATTACAAGAAAACATTATTTATTTCCAGAAAAGCTCATATCATCCTACCAACCCATCGTTTGCTGGATGCTGCGAGTGAAGCCTCAAAAGGGAAGGCCAAAATCGGCTCTACCTTAAAAGGAATAGGCCCTACTTACATGGATAAAACGGGACGAAATGGAATTCGTGTTGGTGATTTAGAACTAGCAGATTGGAAAGATAAATATAGAGCTCTAGCAGATAAGCATGAAGCCATGATTGAGTTCTACAACGTTGAACTCGAGTATAACCTTAAAGAGTTGGAAACCGAATTCTTTGAAGCTGTGAGCGTTTTAAAATCTTTAAAGCTTATTGATTCCGAAGAATACATCTTCCAAGCTCAAAAGGAGAATAAAACTATTTTAGCTGAAGGTGCCCAAGGATCTTTATTGGATATCGATTTTGGAACTTATCCATTTGTAACCTCAAGTAACACAACAGCAGCTGGTGCTTGTACAGGTTTAGGTGTTGCCCCAAACCAAATTAAAGATGTTTTTGGAATTTTCAAGGCATACACCACAAGAGTTGGATCCGGACCATTTCCTACTGAATTATTTGATGAGAATGGCGAAACCATGGCACGTGTAGGTCATGAATTTGGTGCAACTACAGGAAGACCTAGAAGGTGTGGTTGGTTAGATTTAGTAGCTCTTAAATATGCTTGTCAGGTAAATGGTGTCACCCAGTTAATGATGATGAAAGCTGATGTACTTTCGGGCTTTGAGACCTTAAAAGTTTGTACCGCTTATAACTATCAAGGAGATACAATTACTCATTTACCTTATAATATAGAAGAGGAAAATGTCACTCCCGTTTACACCGACTTTAAAGGTTGGAAAGCAGATTTAACAGAAATGTCTGAAGCATCTCAATTACCAGCAGAACTTAATGACTATATTGCCTTCCTAGAAAAAGAATTGGAAATCCCAATCACCATTGTTTCGGTAGGTCCAGATAGAAAACAAACGATTTTCAGATAATTATCTTTTATAAAGAAATTCAAACCTGCTAAATGTTTTTTGGCAGGTTTTTTTATTATTAAAAAAATCACAACACACGATAAAACATCATATTTATCACTATTTTTGACACCAAATTTTAGCTAGTTTGAAGATATTGAAGTCGTTATTAATTTTTTCCTTTTTTCTATTTGCTACCCAAATTTATTCTCAAGAGCCTAAGAAAATTGAAATAAAGTACGGTGGTTTTTTGGAAATCAAAGAAGAGGAAACACCTGGCTTAAAAGTGATGACAAGGGACGATTCTGGTCAAGTTCATGTGGTTCACGAAGGAGTTGACATGTACTGTGATCAAGCGCTTCTTTACAGCAATGAGAATTTTTTGGAAGCTTACGGGAATGTAAGCATGAAGCAGGGAGACACCATTAATATGACTGCTAAATATGCAGAATATAGTGGCCAAACCAAATTAGCATTTGCCAGTGGTGATGTAGTTCTAACCGAACCTAATTCTACATTGACCACGGACACCCTTTACTTTGACCGGTTAAAACAACAATCCTTTTATAGAACGGGAGGACGTGTAGTAAGAGATTCTTCAGGAACAATTACTAGTAGAATCGGTCGTTACTACATGGACAGTAAAAAATATCAATTTGTCAAGGATGTCATTCTTGTTCATCCAGAATACACCATCAACACCAACCAACTTGATTTCTATTCAGAATCGGGTTATGCCTATTTGTATGGCCCTTCAACCATTACGACTGCCGATAGTAAAACTTATTGTGAAAAAGGGTTTTATGATACGGAACGGAAAATAGGTCATGGAGTCAAGAATACCCGAATTGATTATGACAACCGAATTTTTGAAGGTGATAGTATGTACTTTGATAACAACCGGAGCTTTGCTTCTGCCACTAACAACATTAAAGTAACTGACACCATCAACAATAGCGTTATTAAAGGCCATTATGCCGAAGTTTACAAAGACAAAGATTCCGTGTTCATCACCAAAAGAGCCCTTGCTATTTCCGTTCAGGAAAAGGATTCCATTTACATGCATGCGGATACCTTAATGGTAACGGGAAAGCCAGAAAAACGGATTACTAGGGCATTTAGAAATGTGAAGATGTATAAATCGGACATGAGTGGAAAAGCAGATTCGATACATGTTGACCACGAAAAAGGATTGACCCAAATGATTAATTTGGCGAGATTATCGTCCAAAGATGCGTTTGCCGTAAAGCGACGTCCTGTTCTATGGAATGAGGAAAATCAAATGACCGGGGATACCATTCACATATATTCCAATCCTAAAACAGAAACAATTGATTCCTTATATGTTTTTTATGATGCCTTTTTGGTGAGTCAAGACACCATAAGTGAAGATGGCTTTAATCAAGTAAAAGGAAAAACCCTTACTGGTTTTTTTGATGAGACGAATAAACTTAAAACAGTTTATATCAACAAAAATGCTGAGTCTATTTTTTACGCTCGTGATGACAAGCAGGAATTAATTGGCATTGACAAAGCTAAATCTGGTAGTATTACTATTGAGTTTAACAATGGTGAATTAGAAAGCTATTACAGGGCGCAACAACCAGATGCTATCACATACCCAGAATCGCAATTTCCAAAAAATGCCCGTAAACTGAAAGATTTTGATTGGAGAGGCGACGAAAGACCTAAGAGTGTTGAAGATTTATTCTCTGACGACCCTCCTTTGGAATTACCAAAAATCAAAGGTATTGATGACTATGTGCCTCAGAAAGAGTTTTTTGATGAAGAGATGATGGAACGAGTAAAAAAAGCAGAGGAAGAGGAAAGGAAATCTAATTCTAACATCAAGGAAGAAGATCCTACAAAAGCATCAAGACAAATTCCAAAAAAGGAATTGATAGAATTAAAAAAAGACCCTAAAGATCAATTGTCCCAACCCTTGAAAAATAATGATGACAATTAACGTGACATCTAACGATTTCTTTAAATATCAAGCCCAAACCTCGCCTAATCCTTTGGCCATGGAAATTTCCCATGCGAAGGGATCCTATATATATGATAGTCAAGGAAAGGCTTATTTAGATTTTGTTGCAGGAGTATCTGCCTGTACTTTAGGTCATTGCCATCCTCGTGTAGTTGAGGCTATTAAACATCAGGTTGAAGAGTATCTTCATGTTATGGTATATGGAGAATACATTCAAAAACCAGCTGTTGAGCTAGCCAAATTTTTAGGAAAAAACCTTCCAAGTCCCTTAGAAAAAACCTATTTAACAAACTCTGGCACGGAAGCAATTGAAGGCGCTTTAAAACTTGCTAAACGCGCAACCTGCAGAAGCGAGATTATTTCTGCCAAAAATGCCTACCATGGAAATACCATGGGCTCCATGAGTGTTATGGGCTATGAAGAACGCAAAAGAGCATTCCGCCCATTGCTCCCTGATATTCGATTTATTGAATTTAATAATGAGGAACACTTAAAACTAATTACCAAGCAAACTGCAGGTGTTATTTTAGAAACCATTCAAGGAGGTGCCGGCTTCATTACTCCCAATAATGATTACTTAAAAAAAGTAAAAGAGCGTTGCGAAAAAGTTGGTGCTTTGCTGATACTTGATGAAATTCAACCAGGTATTGGAAGAACAGGAAAGCTTTTTGGGTTTGAACACTACAACTGTGTTCCTGATATTTTGGTTATGGGAAAAGGACTCGCAGGAGGCATGCCTGTAGGTGCCTTCACCGCCTCTACAAAATTAATGGACCTTTTAATGAGTGAGCCTAAATTTGGACATATTACCACTTTTGGTGGGCATCCTGTTATTGCCGCCGCTGCTCTTGCAACACTAAAGGAGGTTACCCAACATAATTTGATGACCCAAGCTCTTGAAAAGGAAGCCCTTTTTAGAAAAGAACTGTCTCACCCATTAATAACCGGTATCAGAGGAAAAGGTTTGATGCTTGCAGCCATGACTCCGTCAGCCGATATAACAAATGAAGTTGTTTTGCGTTGTCAAGAAAAGGGATTGATTTTATTTTGGTTATTATTTGAACCTAAAGCAATAAGAATAACCCCTCCCCTTACCATTTCAAATGAAGAAATTATAAAAGGGTGTCAAATCATCAAAGAAGTACTTGATGAAATCCAAAACGGATAAAACCAACAACCAACTGACTATCAAGCTATAACAATTTTAAAATGTCATCGTGTTGATTATTTTGTTAAAAACATTTACAAAATTTTAACGAATGACCTAATTTGAATGCTACATTTAATAGCATAAATCTTATAAATGTGCCTATGGAGTTTAGTCCCAACGAGAACAATGTACCCTTGACAAAGTTCGAGTCAATGCTTAAGACTAACAATGTTTTATTTTTTGATTCAGAGGAATTTGAAGACATCATCCATCACTATCTTTCTTTAGGAAAAATTGCTTTAGCCAAAAAAGCGCTTAAACTTGGGTTGCAACAGCATCCAACCTCATCAAACTTGAAACTTTATAAAGTTGAACTTTATGTGTTTGAAAACAAGTTTGAAGAAGCAGAAGTTCTACTGGATGAGTTACACGACCTTGAACCTACCAATGAGGAGGTTTACATTCAAAAAGCCAATATTTTATCCAAAAAGGATGAGCACGAAAAAGCTATTGAAGTTCTAAAGTATTCTTTAGAATTGACCGATGACGTGGAAGATATTTATTCTCTTATCGGTATGGAATATCTTTTCTTGGACAATTTTGAAGAAGCCAAATTTTATTTCATGAAGTGCATGGAGTGTGATCAAAATGATTTTTCAGCACTTTACAACATGATTTATTGTTTTGATTTCCTAGAGCAACATGAAGAAGCTATTGAATATCTAAATACCTTTTTGGATCAAAATCCCTATTGTGAGGTAGCTTGGCATCAATTAGGAAAACAATACTTTTCATTAAAGGAGTATAAAAAAGCATTGGCCGCCTACGAATTTGCCATTTTTTCGGATGATACTTTTGTAGGAGCCTACCTAGAAAAAGGTAAAGTTTTAGAAAAACTAGGCCGCTTTGAAGAAGCTTTGGAATATTACTCTTTAACATTAAAATTAGAAGAACCCACCTCTTTTGCCCTATTAAGAATTGGACATTGCTATGAAAAGCTTAATCAAGATGATTTAGCCATTCAATATTTTACACGTACAGTCCATGAAGATCCCCTTTTAGATAAAGGTTGGCTTGCCATTACAAAGTTTTATACTAAAAAACATAATTACAAGAAAGCCCTGTATTATATCAATAAGGCTATCAATATTGATTCAGAAAATGTTTTGTACTGGAAGCAATATGCCCAACTGAACCATCGTTTAAATTTTCTTGAAGAAGCTGAAAATGGTTATAAGAAAGCCTTGGAATTGGGAAACTATGAGCTCAACACTTGGTTGACTCGAGGCGATATTTTATTGAAACTAGGAGAACCTGAAGCTGCCATTTACAACTTTTTACAAGCCATTGAATTCTACCCTGAAAATCCGGAAATAGAATTTAGATTAGGCGGACTTTACTACTTTATCCATGAAAATGATAAAGGAAGATACCATCTGAAAAACGCCATGAAATCAAATTCGGAATACGCGTTTATTTTGGAAGAATTGTTCCCTAATATTTATGAAACAACCCAAGTTAAAAACTTACTGAAAAAGGCAAGTTAAACAAATTGGTGTATCCAAAATTGTATACCTTTGGAATTCGTTTTTTTAATTCCAAAGAATGCAAAGACATCTCAAGGACTATTTTATCATATCCCTAAAGGGCGTTGCAATGGGAGCCGCTGACGCCGTACCAGGTGTTTCTGGGGGAACCATTGCTTTTATTGCTGGTATTTATGAGGAACTCATCAATACTATTGGCAATGTTAATTTTAGTTTATTCACAACCTTTAGAAAACATGGGTTTAAAGCCTTTTGGAATCAACTAAACGGCGGATTTCTTATAGCACTTCTATTAGGAATTGTCACCAGTTTTGTAACCTTCATGCAACTGGCTAAATACCTTATTGAATATCACCCAGTTCTTATCTGGTCTTTTTTCTTTGGTTTGATATTGGCCAGCATCTATTTTGTTGGAAAGCAAATAAAAAAGTGGAACCCGCTCACCTTTATTTCAATCATTATTGGCTCTTTAATCGCCTTTTACGTAACAACATTGCCTTCTTTGGGAGGAAATGACCATCCTTTGTTTTTGAGTTTAGCTGGTGCTTTAGCTATTTGTGCCATGATTTTACCTGGTATTTCAGGCTCCTTTATATTAGTCATTTTAGGTGCGTATAAAACTTTAAGCGATGCTCTTCATAATTTTGATTTCAAAAGGATTTTGTTGTTTATAGCCGGGGCAGTTGTAGGATTGCTTACATTCAGCAGGATATTAAAATGGCTCTTCAAAAATTACTATAATACGACTTTGGCTTTATTAACAGGATTCATTATTGGGTCTCTGAATAAAATTTGGCCATGGAAAGAGACTTTAACCGTATTAAAAAATGAGACTGGAGAAGTAGTTCCTTTTCAATCCATATCCGATTTTGGAACATTAGCCGTTTATCAAAAAGACATGCAAAATTTTGAAACCCTGAAAACGGTAACTGAACAGAGCGTTTCGCCATTTCATTATAGTACTATAAATAATCAATTGGTCGAAAGTCAATTGGGATGGGCTATTGTTTTAACCATTTTAGGGTTTTTAACTATTTTCCTATTGGAAAGAATAGGTAACAAACAAGAATAAATGCAACACAAAATAAGGACATTCCAAGACAAATTCTTTCTGGTTCTTAAAGGACTAGCAATGGGAGCTGCCAATAAGGTTCCTGGAGTTTCGGGAGGAGTGGTCGCTTTTGTTGCTGGTTTTTACGAGGAGTTTATTTTTTCCTTACAAAGGATAAACGGAAAAGCCCTTAAGTTATTAATCAATAGACGCTTTAAGAGTTTCTATTTATATACCAATGGCCGATTTCTTAGCCTTCTGATTTTTGGAATGGTTGTCAGCTATTTTAGTGTTTCCAAACTATTGGATTTTCTTATCAGAAATTATGAGTTATATGTTTGGAGTGCCTTTTTTGGTATGATCGTGGGTTCTATACATTATATTAATAAAGACTTTAATGACTGGAATAAGAAGACACGAGCCGCAGTTCTCATTGGTGTAATTGTAGGATTGAGTATTAGTTTTCTTCCCCCAGCGACCGAAAATGATCATCTTCTATTTGTTTTTTTCTGCGGTATGATTAGTGTTACAGGGATGACTTTACCGGGATTCTCTGGGTCCTTTATTCTAATTTTGTTAGGAAATTACGTCCTGCTTTTGGTCGATTCTGTTAACGCGCTTTATGATACCATAAAGAATGTCATCCAATGGGATTTCAGTTTCCTTGATAATGAAGAAAGAATGCGAATGTTAAAAATACTGGCCGTCTTCACCATTGGATCCTTGGCTGGATTGGTTACTTTTTCACACATCTTGAATTATATTTTAAAGCATTACAAAAGCATAACAACAGCATCCATTATAGGGTTTATCATCGGTTCGCTAGGAGTCGTTTGGCCTTGGAAAGAAACGGTTTATAAAATAAATGCTTCTGGTGAATTCATTCATGATTCTGGAGGAGCCAAAGTTATTCAAAATTACAGACGTTTTCTTCCGGAATTGACCGGAGAAACATACATCGCTTTTGCATTCATCGTAATAGGCATTGCCATAGTTTGGGGATTGGGTGTCTACGGAGACAAAACCAGAAAGTCATATGAATAAATACGGTCTTTTAGGAAAAAACATTTCTTATTCCTTTTCTAGAAATTACTTTAATACCAAGTTTGAACGACAAAACATAGATGCCGTTTATGAAAATTTCGATATATCCGAAATTGAAAAATTCCCAGAAATAATAAAAAATAATCGGGATCTAAAGGGGCTAAACGTCACCATTCCTTATAAAGAATCCATCATTCCCTTTTTGGATGGTTTGGATAAAAAAGCTAAAAAAATTGGAGCTGTCAATACGATCAAAATTAATGAAGACGGTAAGCTTATTGGGCACAATACGGATTATTATGGTTTCAAAAACTCTCTAACCCCCCTTTTAAAACCAAAACACAAAAGAGCCCTTATTTTAGGCACTGGAGGTGCTAGTAAAGCCATTGCCTATGCATTAAAAAAGTTGGACTTAGAATACCGATTTGTTTCCAGAACCGCGAGCAAAAAAGTGGACTTCACATATAAAGGGTTGACTTCGGATATCATCTCCTCTCATCAAATAATTATCAATTGCACCCCACTAGGAACCGTCCCAAAAATCGAAGACTACCCCAACATTCCATACGTAGGTATAACTTCTAATCATATTTTGTACGATCTTATCTACAATCCAGAGGAAACAACATTTTTAAGATTCGGAAGAGAAAAAAAAGCAATAACCATCAACGGACTTCAAATGTTGAAGTTACAAGCCGAAAAGGCTTGGAAAATCTGGAATAGGAAATCTTAATACCTCTAAATAGACTTGAAGTCTTTGTAAATATTGAACTTGTTATTATCTTTAACGCTACACATTTTTTATGAACCTAAACATTTTCAGAAATGTCAGAGAAAGATAACCTGCCAGAAGCAGATGGAATAGAAGAAAGCAAACAACCCATCGTTGAAGAAACCAAAAAGGATGAAGTCAGTGCTTCAGAAAATAATGAGCATGCCACAGAAGAGGAAGATGATGGTATTTCAGAAATAGATGATTCCAATGCAGAGGACGCAGAGGACGAGGGCAACCAAGATAGACACGTTATAGTCAAAAAAGATTATGACAAAATGTCTATGGATGATCTCGTCGATGAATTGAGCAAGCTGGTACAAAATGAAAAGGTTCAAGCCATAAAATCTCATGTAGAAGACATAAAAAATGAGTTCAAATCTAAGTTTGATACTTTTCTGGATGAGAAAAAAGAAGAGTTTGTAAATGATGGAGGCAATGAGATTGATTTTTATTACTCAAGTCCACTTCAAAAAAGATTTAAGGATACTTATAGGGAATACCGTAATAAACTAAATACCCATTATAAAAGTATTGAACGAAGCTTAAAGGATAATTTGGTTGAAAGGGAAGAAATCATTGAAGAGATTAAAGGCTTATTAAATGTTGAAGAAAACATCAATTCAACCTATAAACACTTCAAGGAATTACAAGAAAGATGGAAGCACGCTGGTCCCATACCTCGAGATAGATACAACAATACCTGGAACAATTACCACCATCACGTTGAACGCTTTTATGACTTTTTACATTTAAATAGAGATCTAAGGGATCTTGATTTCAAACACAATTACGAACAGAAATTAAAAATCATTGAACGCGCCGAGGAATTGGCTAAAGAAAATGATGTCAATCATTCGTTCAGAGAATTACAGGTTTTACATAAAATGTGGAAGGAAGAGTTAGGGCCGGTTGGTAAAGAACATCGTGAAGAAGTTTGGAATCGATTCAAAGCGGCAACTAAAGCCATCCATCAAAAAAGGCAAGCCTTTTTCTCAGAATTGGAAAAAGATTACGAGAAGAATCTAGAAAAAAAGCAGGAAATCATAGAAAAAATAGAGGCTGTAACTTCTGGAGGAGCCAAATCTCATAATGAGTGGCAAAAGAAAATTAAGGAAATTGAAGCTCTAAGAGAAGAATTTTTTAGTGCCGGAAAAGTCCCTATTAAAGTGAATGAAGCTACTTGGGCCAAATTCAAACAAGCCGTAAGGACCTTTAATAGAAATAAAAATGCCTTTTATAAGAATCTTAAAAAGGAACAATATGATAACCTACAGAAAAAGCTTGAGTTAATTCAAATTGCTGAAGACAACCAAGAAAATGAAGATTTTGAGGCCACTACTCCAATCATGAAGAAAATCCAAAATGATTGGAAAAAAATTGGTCATGTACCAAGAAAAAGCAGTGACAAAATCTGGAAGCAATTTAAAAAAGCCTGTAATCACTATTTTGACAGACTCCATGAAGCCAAAGATGAAGCCAATAAAGAAGGTATGGAGGCTTACAACAAAAAGAATGATCTATTAAAAGAAATTAAAGGGCTTGAACTAACAGGAAATAAAGAAGAAATCATTGAGGTTATCAAAGAATATATCAGTAAGTGGCAGGAAGCTGGAAATGTCCCTTCTAACAAAAGATACATTGAAGGAAAACTTAACAATGCCCTCGACCATATCTTTAAGGAATTAAAAATGGACCGAAGTGAGGCCGAATTAATTAAGTTCGATAATAAATTGGAAGTCCTAAACAATGAAGATGATAGCCGAAGACTGGATAACGAACGAGCCTTTATTAGAAAGAAAATTCAGGAAGTCAAGAGTGAAATCAATCAATTGGAAAACAACCTTCAGTTTTTCTCTAATGTTGACGAAACAAATCCAATGGTAAAAGAAGTCCTTGATAATATTCAGAAACACAAAGATTCTCTTGAGATTTGGAAAACAAAATTGGTTAAAATTAAAGAGTTGTATTAATCAACTCTTAATTTTACCACACCTCTAAAAACAACTAAACCCTATCTGGAGTTTCCAAATAGGGTTTTAGCTTCTAACTAAACTAACTAAACAGTTATTTTTTTCCCAACTAAAAAATAACCTACTTACGTTAAATGACACAATTAAGGTAAGAAATGATTCTGCTATTAATCTACTTATGAATATGAACGTGTCATTTGGTATTATATACGGGGATAAAACTGTTTTGGATTTCGAAGATTAAAAAAAATTATATTTTTTTTGCTTCCTCCCAAAAAACGTCCATTTCTGCGAGGGTCATGTCCTTTAATTCTTTGTTCAATTCCTTAGCCTTACCTTCTAAATATTGAAATCTTTTAGAGAATTTTTTATTCGTTCGTTCAAGAGCATTTTCAGGGTTGACTTTTAAAAATCTTGCATAATTCACCATAGAAAACAACACGTCACCAAACTCACTTTCTATGGCATCTTTATTATCCTCAACTATCTCATGCTGCAATTCTTCAATCTCTTCCTTTAATTTTTCCCAGACTTGATGTGGTTCTTCCCAATCAAATCCAACCCCAGAAACCTTGTCTTGTATGCGATTTGCCTTAACCAAAGCAGGAAGGCTTTTAGGAACTCCCTCCAAAACACTCTTCTTACCTTCCTTTAATTTAAGATTTTCCCAATTGCGCTTCACATCCTCTTCATCTTTAACCTGTACATCTCCATAAATATGGGGATGCCTGTCTACCAATTTATCACAAATACTGTGACAGACATCGGCGATATCAAAATCATTGGTTTCACTTCCTATTTTGGCATAAAAAACAATATGTAACAACACATCACCTAGCTCCTTCTTAACCTCTTGCAAATCATTGTCTAAAATAGCATCTCCCAACTCATAGGTTTCCTCAATAGTCAAGTGCCTTAGAGATTCCATGGTTTGTTTTTTATCCCAAGGGCATTTTTCCCTCAAATCATCCATGATATCCAACAATCTATTAAATGCCTTTAATTGGTCTGTTCTTGTATTCATATTTTTATTTTCAAGATAGGTTATAAATGAAAAAAATCTGGTTGAAAGAACCAGATTTTATAAAAATTTTTTAAACATATGATAGGACTATTCTTCCTCGTCTGAAGCCTTAACTTTTTCACTAGCTTCAAAGTCCATCATATCGTGTTTTTGTAATAAGTTATACCATTGGATTACTTTTTTGATATCACTCACATACACTCTATCTTCATCATAATCCGGTAATACTTCAAAAAAGTATTCCTCCAATTGGTCTTTAGAATCCTTATGAGAAACAGACGTTGCCCCTCCATCTTCCTTTTCCTTAATCTTTTTGAAAACCTCCCTAAGTGGCACCTCTTCTGTTAGCGTATAAACTGCAATTTCACTTAATAGGCTAACATTTTGATGAATACTCACTGATATTTTTTTCTTGTCAATTAAAGATTCAGCAATAAAACCCGTGCGGGTTTGTGTTAATAATTTGTATAATCCTGGTTTACCAGCAATAGATAATACTTTTTCTAAACTCATAAATTTGTAAAGTCTAATTAATTAATCTTCAATAAGGGTGTTATCTTCTTTTTTTCATATTAGGAAACTTCATTCTGTAGTCCACTTTGATATTTCCTTTGGAAATATTGGATAGTTTCCCTTTTATTAAACGTTTCTTCAAACTGGAAAGTTTATCAGTAAAAAGAATGCCGTCAATATGGTCGTATTCATGTTGGATAATTCTAGCCGCCAATCCATCAAAAACTTCGGTGTGGGATTCAAAATTTTCATCTTGATATTCCATCGTAATTCGCGGTTTTCTAAACACATCTTCTCTCACATCTGGAATGCTCAAACAGCCCTCATTAAACGCCCATTCATCACCTTCTTCCATTAAAATTTTCGCATTGATGAAGGTTTTTTTAAATGTTTTTAAATAAGCTTGCTCATCATCTGAAAGAGATTCGTCTTCTGCAAATGGAGAAGCATCCACAACAAACAATCTGATGGCCAAACCAATTTGAGGTGCTGCCAAACCAACTCCGAACGCTTGATCCATGGTCTCATACATATTATCAATCAGTTCATTAAGCTTGGGATAATCTTTACTTATTTCCTCCCCTACCTTTTTTAAAACCGGATCTCCGTATGCAACAATTGGTAATACCATTTTAATTCATTTATAATTGGGCACAAAAATACAATTCTTAAAGCTTAATCACATAATAATTATGGGATTTAAGAAAGCTTTAAACATCTCTATTGATTATACAGGTAACTTTGAAGAATTAGGGTCGCGCTAATTTCATCAATTAACGATTTGTCTCTCCGCTTTTTTTTGGACAATCCACTATCAATCATGGTTTGAAAAGCCATTTTTGAAGTAAACCTCTCGTCTACTCTCTCTATGGGTATTTTAGGAAATTGGTTTTGAAGTTTCTCCAAAAAAGGTTTAATCAAGACTTCACTTTCAGACTCTTGATTGTTCATCTGTTTAGGTTCCCCAACAATGAACTTTTCCACTTGCTCCTTCTCACAATAATCTTTAAGAAAAGGCAACAACTCTTTGGTTTCAACGGTAGTCAAACCAGAGGCAATGATTTGAAGTTCATCAGTTATTGCAATTCCCGTGCGTACCTTTCCATAATCTATGGCCAATAATCTTCCCATTCTGCAAATTTATAATAAGTATCCATTATGAAGCTATTTTTCCAAATTATACTGTTTGCACTATTGATATTTGATCTAAACTGTATCTTTGCACAAATAAATTTTTTGAGATGACCGATTTAAAAAACATTATAGAAAAAGCTTGGGATGATCGTTCCTTGCTAACAGAAGAAACCACTATTAATGCTATAAGAGAAGTAATATCACTTTTAGATGCAGGTGTTTTAAGAGTTGCTAATCCTACCGAGGATGGCTGGCAAGTAAATGAATGGATTAAAAAAGCAGTAGTTTTATATTTCCCTATTCAAAAAATGGAAACCTTTGAAGTTGGAATTTTCGAATACCATGATAAAATTCCATTAAAAACCGGATATGCAGAAAAAGGAATTAGGGTTGTTCCTCATGCAGTAGCACGTCATGGTGCTTACATTTCTAAAGGAGTTATTATGATGCCAAGTTACGTTAACATTGGCGCCTTTGTAGATGAAGGAACTATGGTTGATACTTGGGCTACCGTTGGTAGTTGTGCACAAATCGGCAAAAATGTACACCTTTCAGGAGGCGTTGGTATTGGTGGCGTTTTAGAGCCATTGCAAGCAGCTCCTGTTATTATTGAGGACAATGCTTTTATAGGTAGTAGATGTATCGTTGTGGAAGGCGTGAAGGTAGAAAAAGAGGCTGTATTGGGTGCCAATGTAGTTTTGACTGCTTCTACAAAAATAATAGATGTTACAGGTGATGAACCTGTGGAAATGAAAGGTATTGTTCCTGCTAGATCGGTGGTTATTCCAGGAAGTTATTCTAAAGAGTTTGCAGCGGGAACCTTTAATGTTCCATGTGCTTTAATCATTGGGAAAAGAAAAGAAAGCACTGATAAAAAGACTTCTTTAAACAACGCGCTTCGTGAATATGACGTTGCGGTTTAAAATAAATTTAACTGAATTTGAAAACCCAAAGGTGTAACGCTTTTGGGTTTTATTTTTTAAAATTCATTTTCCTTCCGCTTCTTCTAAGCTTTTTACTATCTATTTTCTTTTGGAAGGTCCTACTATGCTTTAACATAGCTTCATAAACTTCACTCTCAGGTCTATTACATAGCTTGGCATATTTTTTTGACATGATATCTACCATGGTCTTGGAAAGCCACAACCGCCTAAAATTGTGCATCCGTTTTTCAAAACCCATCGGTTCAAATACCATACGATTCAAATCGATTAAGAAGAATTGATATGTTCCTTGGCCTTGATTCAAAATCAACGTATTTCCAGGTGAATGATCTAAAAAATTAATACCATTCTCATGTAATTGAAAAGTAAACTCGGTAAATTGCTCTAAGATATTTTGGCGATCAGGAAACCGAGGTTGATGAATCAAATCCCTAAAGTCAAAATCATAGTCTATATGTTTGCTTACATAGAAACTGGAATCCAAACCTATTGATGAAAAATCTTCTACATAAGCAATTGGAAACGGCGTAGAAATTCCCAGATTTATAAGTTTTCTCGCATATTCAAATGACCTTTTGGCCTTCGATTCTCTAAGATACTTATAAACAAATGCTTGAAAAAATTGTGGTTTTTTAAACGATTTGATGTTAATAATCTCACTACCTAATGAAAAGGATTTAATAATATTTCTTCCTCCATCTAAAACCAGATCCCCTTCCTTTTTGAATGATTCAATACAATCCAAAATTTCAGATTCAAATTCCTTATAATCAGGATGAACAACCACATGTCTTTTAGAATCACTCATACGCGATCAAAGATATATGAATTGATTTTTTAATAAAAGGAGAAAAAGCAATAATTTGCATGTATGTTTACACATCAATGAAGAAAATACTGGTCATACAAAACAAGCGAATTGGAGATGTTTTAATCGCATCTGTTATCGCTCAAAACATCAAAAAGGTTTTTCCAAAATCTCAGGTTGATTATCTGGTATATGATTATACAGCAGATGTCATAAGACATAATCCGGCCATTGACAACATCATTGAAATCAATGAAAAAGAACTTAAAAAAGCCGACAATCTTATACAGTTAGCCTTAAAAATAAGGAAGGATAAGTATGATATTATTTTTGATCCTTATGCCAAATTGCAAAGCCGAGTTATTTGCCTATTATCTAAAACCCCTACCAGAATTGGTTTTAAAAAACGAGAAAAAAAACCACCTTTAAACTTTTACACTCATAACATTCCCTTACTAAAAAAGAAATCTAAAAGTTGTGGAAAAGCGATTGAAGATCGTGTGAATATGGTTAAATCGGTCTTTGACCTTATGGAAGACCAAATTGACTACGAACCCAAAATTGTTTTAACAGAAAAGGAAAAAAATTACAATAAAGTAGATTTATACAAACCTTGCATTATGCTTGGAGTTTTGGGTAGTACCCCCCAAAAAACCATGCCTTATGATTTTATTGTAGAAATTATTAACTTTATAACTAACACCTACAACCTGAATATCATATTTAATTATGCCCCACACCAAAAGGATGAAGCCTTAATAATTTATAACCAGTGTGAAAATAAAGACAAGATTATTATAGACATTTATGAAGACAGCGTAAGGGGATTAATTAAGCTGTTAAACCAATGCCAATTACTAGTAGGAAACGAAGGAGGTGTGGTTCATATTGCCAAGGCATTGAATAGACCAACTTTCACCATTTTTTCTCCTTATGTCAATAAAGATCATTGGGCCACTTTTGAGGATGGCAAAATACATCAATCGATTCATCTTTTAGAAGAGAAACCCAACCTGTATGATTCTTTTACTGTTGAAGAAAGACGAAAAATAGAAAAAGATCCCCACGAGCTTTATAAAAAATTAACCCCCGATATGATTATCCCCAAATTGAAATCATTTTTAGAGATGAATTTATGAACACAATAGATAGATTTCATTCTTGGAGAAGAAAACTCCGCTGGGATAAGCAGTATAAATCAGGCCGTTGGGATTTACTCAAGGATGAGTCTGAAAGTGTGAGATACCTCACCATTTCAGAGCACATTAGAACCTATGGTATTTCAAACCCTGATATTTTGGCTCTAGGTTGTGGAGAGGCTATTTTATTGGATTATTTACTTCCTGAAGATTACAATCTTTTTTATGGCGTAGATTTTTCAGCGATTTCGATTGAAAAAGCTATTAAAAAGCAACATTTTAAAGCTCAATTTGAAACCAACGATGTTCAATTGTTTGAACCAAAACAAAAGTTTGACATCATCATTTTCAATGAAATTTTTTATTACATCATGGATTCCAAGAAAAAACCAGTTCTAGAATTGATGAAATCTTATCTGAATCCCAACGGTATTATAATAGTTTCCATGTTTAGAGAGCGCCCTGAATGTTGGGACTTTTTTCAACGAAAAGACCTTCACACGGTTGATTTTAAAACTGTAGAAAGTGAAGTTTCAGATAAATATTGGAAAATCGGCGTGTTTTCTAAAAGGCTTCAGGACTGATTGATACCATAATCTGTCCAGGTCTTTTTCTTTGATTTGGTTTCCTTTCTTATTTGTTTGTTCCGATCGAAATCTACAGTATTTTTATACCCTCTTTCATGATGCAAATGAACACAAATCAAACTGTATCTGGCCTGAATAGGTTTAATACCTAGATTCATTAAGCGTTCACCCAGTTCTCTATCTTCCCCACCATATTTCATGCGCTCATCAAATCCATTTACCGCTAGAATGTCCTTTTTCCAGCCTGATGCATTCATCCCATCCCATGTGGCTTTGGTAGGAGTCCATTGATTAAGTAGATTTTCCTTTAATCCCCTAGATGTCAATTTGTTCAATTTAAAATTTTTCTTTAATCCTTGCTTGATCAACCAAAACTTATCAAAACAATATTGATTACATATATCCTCTTTTGAAATCTTTTCGGAAATCATTTTAGGTAATTTAAAATAGCCCCCAGACAAGAACGCTTTGGGCTTTCTTAAAGTCAAATGTTTTTCTACAAAATCCTTCCTTGGGATGCAATCACCATCAGTAAAGATTAGATAAGGCGACTTGGACGCCCTTATAGCCTTATTTAAAATTCGGTTCTTTTGAAACCCTTCGTCTTCTTGCCAAATATGCTTTATGGCATAGGAGGTTTGCTTTTTGAAGTTTTGAATGATTTGATAAGTATCCATTTTTGAACCATCATCGGCTACAATAATCTCGAAGTTTTGATGTGTCTGTTGCGCATACCCCAATAAAACCTTGTACAACCAATCTGGTTGGTTATAAGTACTGATTATTATTGATGCATCATATTTCATACATCAAACTACTTTTTGATGATTCCAAAGTCGGTCCAGACTTTTTTCTCTTCTTTAGTTTCCTTTCTTATCTGCAGGTTTTTATCTATGGAATCTTGATTTTTATAGCCTCGTTTATGATCCAAATGCACACAAACTGCACTATATCTTATTTGTTTGCTTTTAACACCGTAATTAAATAATCGCTCTCCCAACTCTCTATCTTGGCCTCCATATTGCATTCGTTCATCAAACCCATTAATAGCAATAATATCCTTTTTCCAGCCCGAGGCGTTATGACCATTCCAACTGGCATTAGTAGGTGTTACATAATTTAAAAAAGCAGCTTTAAATCCTGAAGCAGTTAACTTATTATTCTTGAAAGACGATTTTAATCCATGATGCTTTAACCAAGCGACATCAAAACACTTCCCTTCATTAATATCTTCTTCAGTAATAAGTTTTGAAATATTCATGGGCAACATAAAATAACCTCCAGAAATAAAGAACCCTTCCTCTCTATATTTAACGTGTTGTTCAACAAAATCTTGCCTTGGAATGCAATCGCCATCAGACATCAAAATATAATCTGTGGTACATGCAACAATGGCTTTATTCAAAATTTGTGATTTCTGAAAACCGTTGTCTTCATGCCAAATATGCTGAATTTTATAAAATACCTTATTTGACAATTCCTCTATCAAATCAAAGGTTTCTTTACCCGACCCATCATCGGCAATTACTATTTCAAATTGTCTATAAGTCTGGTTATTATATCCAATAAGAACCTTTTCTAACCATTCAGGAGAATTATATGTGCTTATTACTATTGATGTGTCAATTTTCATGAAAATACTGCTGTTAAAAGGCCTTTTATTTGATACCACAAAGATAAAGTTATTTTAATAACTTTGCCTTAAAACAGCCTATGCCTACCTTATCGGTCATCATTCCTACCTTTAATGAGGAACACTATATTGCTGATGCGTTGCATTCGGTCCAATTTGCTGATGAGATATTAGTCGTAGACTCCATGAGTACCGATAAAACAGTGCAAATAGCCAAATCCTTTGGAGCCCGAGTTTTACCTAGAAAATTTGACAACTTTTCCAATCAAAAAAACCATGCTTTATCCTATGCTACTGGGGATTGGATTTTGTTTGTTGATGCTGATGAAAGGATCACCTTTCCTTTAAAAAAGGAAATTTATGATGCGATGGAAAAAGGTACACATACTGCCTACAAACTTAATTTCCCCCATTTTTTTATGAATCGGTTTTTATATCATCACGACAATGATGTAACACGTCTGGTTTTAAGAGAAAAATGTCATTTTGAGGGATTGGTGCATGAAAAATTGATTGTAGATGGCAGTATCGGAAAACTTAAAACTCCAGTACTACATTTCACCTATAAAGGCTTAGGACATTATATCGGTAAAAAAGATAGCTATGCGTGGTTTCAGGCTGAACAATTATTGAAGAAAAATAAAAAGGTTACTTATTTTCATTTGGCTTTTAAACCGTTTTACCGCTTTTTCAGTAGTTATATTTTAAGGGGTGGATTCTTGGATGGCATTCCAGGATTAGCCATTGCGAGCATCAATGCTTATGGTGTTTTTTCCAGATATGCCAAATTGATGTTACTGAAGAAAAACATGAGTTAACTAAAACCAACTTTTTCCTTTTTTAAGCCGTTTAATAAAAGTTTTCAAATCATACTCTCCCTTCACGTCAATACGCTGTATCTCATACAAATTTTTAAACGGATATTGATTGACGCGATTTCCGATTCTTAATCCATATCCTATTTTGTTTTCATGAAGGAGCTTAAAAAAAGTTGTTTGCTCTTCTCCTTTTTTAGGATATTTTCCATATGGATAGGCCAATGTATTATGAACAACTAAGCTATTATTCTGAATAAATTCCTTACAGAGATCAAAATCCTCTTGAATGGCTTCAACGCTCATTTGGTCATATTTCCCATGATTAAAACTATGAAGCCCCAACTCAACTATTTCTTCATTTAAGGATTTTAGTTGGTCAATCGTCATGATTTTTTCTTTGCCCGTATTCCAATCATCCAAGTCCCCAACATAAGCAAAGGGAATATAAAAACAGGCCTTTAGGCCATATTTCTCCAATAAGGGATAAGCATGAATTAATTGATTTTCATAGACATCATCAAATGTAATAATGACAGCTTTTTCAGGAAAATCAGCCTCAGATTTAAAAGCGGACAAATCTTTAAAATGCAAGGAAGTGTACCCATGACTTTTCAAATAAGCAAATTGCTCCTCTAGTTTTGAAACACTAACCGTCAATCCCTCACTTTCATTAGTGCTATCTACGACATTATGATACATCAAAACAGGTAATTTTGCCATGGTTTAGGTTTTAATTCAAATAAATTTAAGCTTATTTCTTACTTTTGACACAAAGATAATAAGCCCATTCCAGAAACCAACATGATAAGCGCGGTTGCCATCACTTACAACGAAAGCCAGAATATTGAGCGATACATTAAAAGCTTATCATTTGCCGACGAAATAATTATTGTAGATTCCCATAGTACAGACAATACGGTTTCACTAGCAGAATCCTTGGGAGCCAAAGTGATTCAAAGAACGTTTGAAAATTTTTCAGATCAAAAAAACTTTGCGCTTTCATTGGCCAAACATGACTGGGTTACCTTTTTTGATTTGGATGAATTAATCAACTCAAGTTTAGCTGATGAAATAATTTCTACGGTTAAAAACGAACCTAAATTCCAAGCGTATGAGGTGAAAAGGAACTTTCACTTTATGGGAAAACGCATTAAACATTCTGGTTTTCAAACCGATAAGGTTGCCCGTCTGTTTAACAAAAATTATTGTCATTACAATTCCAACTTGGTTCATGAAACTTTAATTTGTGAGGGTTCCACAGGCGTTTTAAAACAACCTTTAGAGCATTATGGCTATCAAGGGTTTGACCATTACAACAACAAGTTAACGCAATACAGCGACCTACAAGCTAAAGATTTATATCAAAAGAATGTCAGGCCCAATTTGTACCACTTTCTATTTAAACCGTGGTACAAATTTGTTCAAAATTATGTTTTCAGATTAGGTTTTTTGGATGGTAAAGAAGGGTTTATTCTCTGTTATGTTAATGCTTTTGCCGTTTTTAAAAGATACATTAAACTATGGTTAATGTACAGGCACCTGAATTAAAGATTATAAATATTGGTCTATTCCCAATTTACACCAAGTGATATTGTTTTTAATGGTCTCCTTTTCAATTTTATCATTTCGATCTAATTGATCTCTTGATTTTTCTGGGTGAAATATATGAAATACAATGCCCCTATACCTCAATCGCCTTCCATTGACACCAGAATTAAGTAAGCGAATTGCAAATTCTGAATCTTCTCTACCCCATCCTTGAATGGACTCATTATAACCATTTACCCTTATGGCATCTTCTCTAAAGTAAGATGTATTACATCCTCTATATTTGCTTGAAAATTCAGAGTGCTCTTTATATAATGAGCTTAATAGTGGTAAGTACAGAGCTCTCGTTCTTTTCTTTATTCCCCGAGAAAATGGAGAAAACTTTATCTGTTTATTTTCAAACAAGGTTTCTAAATAATTTTTTTGAATATTTACCCTGCTACCATATAAATACATATTGTTTGAAGCAAAACTCAAATGGTCATTCACAAAATGCCTATGTAGAATACAATCTCCATCCGCTTGAATAATATAGTCACCACTAGCTTTAGCAATTGCCTTGTTTAGAATGACCGCCTTTCTAAACCCTTTATCCTCATGTCGAACATGAATTAAAGGAATCTCAAACTTTTCCGAATAAGTGGTCAATAATGATTTAGTTTCCTCATCCTCCCCATCTTCAGCAACAATAATTTCACTTGGCATCTTCGATTGATTTTGAATACTTTTCAAAACCAACTCCAAAGCTTGAGGCCAATTATAGGAACTTATGATTAATGTGCTTGTCATTAGAAATAGGATTCAAATTCAGGCTTTTTACCCAATTTGAAAATCTTTAAATGTTTAAACCATTGACCAAAATTCTTTTTAGCTAAAAAGAATTTAGAAGGCTTTAAATGAGGTGCATTTTCAACTTCCCTTTTAACATCAATTAAGTCCTTTGATTTGAAATACCCTAAGGATTTCCAAAGGTCTTTGTTACTTAAATAAAACAAATCAGAAAACTGCTCATAGTTTGTATCGTTAGCCTTTTTCCATTTATCAAAGAATTCCTCATTGATTTGATGACTGTGACCCCAATTTTCCAATTTAAAAGCAAGGTCCTTTTCTGTTCTTGCTAAACATTCATGTATTAACAACGCATCTGTGTAAATAATACGTTCCTTAGTCTTTCTCGCTACTTTATAATTGGGGTAATTGGTAGCTATTACCATCTTAGTAGGATTTTCCACATATAGAACCCCCGTTTCCAGATTCTTATAAAGATTTAAATGCCATCCCCCTAGTTGAATGGGATGGGTTTCTGGTCGATCTAAATAATGATTTAATGTTCTTAATTTGGCAACAAATGTTTTAAAATCTGTAAAGACCTCATCTGCATCGATTTGCACCAACCAATTTCCAATGCCCATTTTCATGGATAGCATATGCCTTTCTCTTGTATCGTTTTGAAGTGGAGATAGTTCAGGTACATAAAAATTATCCTTGTAAACTTGAATTTTCCCCTTTTGATCAAATGCTTCAAGCCACTTAAAAAAAGAATCCTCTATAGTAAATGATTTTCCAGACCATGTTCGCATTTCTTGATCCAAAGCCAAGAAAATAGAATCTGCTTCATCATACACCGCTGGAATAGATTTTTTGAGTTTCTCATAATCATAGGACAATAGAAATCCCACTTGGATCTTTTTCATAGAACTTGAATGTTTCAAACAAAAATATAAAAAACATTAGGCTAGGTCATCAATAAATTAATTTCCTTTATTTTTAACTCAAATTCCTGATAAATGCCTCAAAAAATTTGCATCATAAGTTTTGATCATTGGAATTATGATTATCACATCGTCAATTGCCTAAATAACCTTGGGCATGAAGCACATCATATCAAAATTGGAGACTACCAGCACCAAAGCCTTAAAGACAAAATAACGAATGTATTAAGTAAAACTTTCGCCAAAAAAAACCTAAAAAAAATAAGAAGACAGGAGTATATTATCCAAAGATTAAAGGAACTTGGTCAACAAGACCAGATTTTGGTTATCAACCCCGAGATTATTGAGTTGAAATACCATCTCAAGATCAAAGAATTCACAAAAAACTATATGGCCTACCTCTATGATAGTATGTCCAGATATTCCGTTGACCATTTATTGAACGGGGTTTTTGATAAAATTTATTCCTTTGACCTAGAGGATATAGCGAAATACGGTTTCCTTCCAACTTCAAACTATAATTACATTGACAACACTATTGAAACTAAAGAGGTTTACGATATAGGTTTTGTCGGTTCCTATGACGACCGCTTTGATGAATTAATTTCTCTATTGAAACAATTAAAACCATACAATATTAAGCATAGATGCATTGTGGTTGGAAAAGAAAGAAAACTTTCAAAACTCATTGAATCTTACGGTGATCTTATTGATTTCCAATTTCAACCACTTTCACAAAGTGAGATGCTAGCATTTTATGAACAATGCCATTGCATTATTGATTTGATCAGAAAAAATCAAACAGGCTTAAGCTTTCGGTTTTTTGAAGCTATGGGTTTAAGAAAGAAAATCATTACTAACAACCAATCTGTTAAGGCCTATAACTTTTATAAACCAGAAAACATTTTTGTTTTGGAAGATTCAAAAGTACCCTCAAAAGCATTTATATCGACTAATTATGAAAGTTTACCAGAAGAAATATATCAAGAATACACCTTAAAATCATGGGTGACAAATATCTTTAGTCTTTAATATCGGTCAAACATGTCTTTCACATAATTTTCAAATTGATCTTGAAAATAGAAATCCCTACCATTGGTTGTCGTCGGAAACATAACGGGAAAATCTGGAAAGGCCTCCAATAATCTTGGCACCTTTAAGCCTTCTGCAATGGCATAAGCCATAGTTTGATTACTGATGTAAAACCTTGAAGCTTTAATTATTTGAGCCATTTCCAAGAAATCCTTAACATCATAAAACTCCAAATTTGGGATACTCTTATGAAGCTCCTCATACTCCTCCTTAGTCCCCAAAAAAAGTAAATCATTATAATTCTTTAAAAATCCATAATCCACAAAACTATTCCTTGCCCTAAAAGTTCTTACGATAACAACCTTATCCTTTACTTGTTCATGTGGCGTTACTTCCAAATAGGGTTCTGCCATATCCGCATGAATACCCGTTACATGAAAATACCATCTAAAAGAATGAAATTGATTTGAGATAGGTAACGCCCTAAACAAATCTAAATCAACATCAATGGATTCCCCTTGGTAAGGTTTTACCGACTTTAAATAAGTTTGAGCCTGCAATAGGGGCTCCAACATATTATATGACCTTTTAGAAATTAAAGTATTACCAGAAGGGTGTTTGTAATAGGTCTCATTATACTGTTCATCTAACTTGACATACAAATGGCACTCTTTTGTTTTGGAAAGTTCCTTGATGACAGGTAGGGCATATAGTAAATCTCCCATATGACCGGAATGCACAAAATTCAAGGATGTTTTTGTTGCGATCTGATTATTAATTCTGCTTAACTCATTCATTAAGCTTGGAGAAAATTTATCCCTTACTTTATCCTGTCTGATCTCTTGTTTAATTTCCAAATACTTGTCCCTATCAACAAGCTTATACCATGTCTTTTTAATCTTTTTCATTGATCCCAATCTTATTCAATTTCAAAAATACTATCTAATTTAGAGTAAACCTGCTCTTTGGAGAATTGCTCATCAAAAAAAGAATGAGCTAAACTACTATGCTCCTTATAAAAATCTATATCATTCAGAAGTTTATCTATGAAACCAGAGAACTTTGTTGGAGAGTTTGTCACTAAACAACCGTTCCTTGTTTTATTTATTAAACCATCCACTCCCCTCTCGTTACACACTACTGGCAGTCCATGTGACAAGGCTTCAACGACCTTAATCTTTAATCCGGTTCCACTAAACATAGGACAAATAACAACCCTTGCTTGCGCATAAACCTCTGTCAAATCCTCTACATACCTAATCTTCTTAATTTGGTCACCATCTGGAATGAAATCTCCAACTTTACCTACTACCGTAATTTTCAAATCGTTTGACAACATTGGATAAACATGATCAAAAAACCAACGGGCTCCAATACGATTATGTTCATTATCACTTGCCACATAAAGGATATCAATACTCTTTTCTACGTGAAACTCATGTTTTTGCTGAATATGAGGTACTAAATCTACCTTACTACTCAGAAATTGTTCAAATAAGTACTTTTCCTCAATTGAAATCGCCCAAACCCGATCCATTGCATCCAATAATTGCATCTCAGCGCTAAAAAAACTACCTAATTCAAAAGATTTGTAAGATTTAAATTGTGAGGTTAGCAAATCATGAGTATCCACTATGATTTGGGAATCTTTTAAATGAGGATTATTTAATACTAAAGGAATCCAGCATGAATAGGAAATAATAACAAAATCATAATTGTTTCCTTTCAGAATATCATTAAATGCTTGTTGATGTCCTAATTTTCTTCTATCAAAGGCTTTAGGAATTTTAGACATTTTTTTAGGTAGTGATACTTGAAAAAGGTATTTGAGGCCTCCGCTTTTAGTATCAGGTAACAGCCAACAATTGTTTACAAATCCAAGATTTTTCAGACTTTCCAGTTCTGATAAAGAAATTCCTTCCTTTTGTTCACCTACAAAATCAACTTCAAATTCCCGCTCCCTAAAGTATTTCAATAAAGCAAGCGCCCGAGCATTGTTACCTTGATGAAGCTGAAGTGGGTTCTCAGGATAAAAAAAAAGAATTTTCTTGGGATCCTTATTCATCTATGACAGGTATTTTTTAATGAATTCCTGTTTTTTACTTTCCAATTGGCTTACGATTTCCTTAAATCGATCATCAGATGATAACGTAAAAGGTACCAATTCATGGTTTTGGAATTTCTCCAAAATTTTCTTTTGATTTCGTGCCTGGTACCAGGAAGGGACCAACTTATATTTTAATTTCTCTCTCTTTATTTCAGCATCGATATATTGGCTCTCATAAATTCCTACAGAAAACATCCAATCATTCCATTTCCATTCGGCTACCTTATCACCTTCCATTTTATGAGAGTAGAATTTAAATCGTTTCCAAGGAACTCTTAGTGCATCGGCAATAATCGCACCATGCATTGCTTCAGAAATAACATACTTACTTGCAGCAATCTCCTCAATGAACCCTTCTACATCATCACCTGTTGGTAAAATAAGATTCCAGGAATTAGCCTTACAGATTGCATTCCAATCAACCTTATCCACAGATTGATAATAAGGAACAACACTCACTTCATGCCGCTTAGGCATATTTATATATTTTTCATATTGTTCAAGGAGCGCAATAAAATAAGCTCCGTCTGTAATATAATTATCGGCTTGCCTTTGCAATCTTAAAGAACTAAAAGGCCCTCTTAAGAACATCAAATCCCAAGATTCGTCAAAAACCAAATCTTCATCAATTGATCTCAAACCAGTTCCAAAAACAACCTTCTTCGAAAATTCTGATGCCTTATGAAGATAGTTTGAATCCCTCATTAAAATAGACCCGATGCCTAAAAAGGCAGTATCACTATTTACATCAAGAAATTGATCCCCAAACACCTTTGGCCAAAGCCATTTATTTAAATCGTCTCCAAAATTTCCTTTATTGGACGTATAATAAATTAGATTCATTTAATTTTGCATGAATTTCAAAGATATAAATAAGTTGAATACTGCATTTCAAAAAGAACTAGTAAATTCTCTGGAAACCCTTAAACAAGGTGGTACCCTTCTCTATCCAACAGATACTGTTTGGGGAATTGGCTGCGACGCTACCAATTTTGACGCCATCAATAAAATTTATGAACTTAAGCGCCGTTCTGAAAGTAAATCTATGATTTGTCTTGTAAGCGACTTTAAGATGTTAAATCAGTATGTTGAGGATGTTCCTGAAGTTGCCTATGACATTTTAAAATATGCCGTAAAACCAACAACTATTATTTATGATAGGCCCATAAGAGTAGCTGAAAATTTGGTAGCAGCCGATGACACACTTGCCATTAGAGTTGTGCGCGAAGGTTTTGCTCACCAACTCATAAAAAAGTTAAGAAAACCTCTTGTTTCTACTTCCGCAAATATCAGTGGTGAAAGTACTCCAAAATCCTTCAAAGAAATTAATGAGGAGATTTTAAAAGGTGTAGATTATGTGGTAAATTTGCCGAATGTAAAATCTGGAACCAAGCCATCAGCAATAATCAAATTAAGCAATGATGGTAAAGTTCAAGTGATTAGAAAATAACAACCTTTTACAACCAAAGACGAGGTAAAAGTGTTTCATTCTCATGAATTACAAAGAAGCCATACAACACCCCATTTTTCAAATCATTTCTGAATCTGCTCAAACACTAGGAGTAGATAGCTATGTTATTGGAGGGTTTGTTAGGGATTTTCTATTAGGTAGAGACTCCAAAAAAGACATTGATATTGTAGCCGTTGGAAGCGGCATTGCCTTAGCGAAACAGGTTTCAAAAAATTTACCAAACAAACCAAAGGTCCAGGTCTTTAAAACCTACGGAACAGCCATGCTGCGTTATGAAGATTTGGAAATTGAATTTGTAGGTGCTCGAAAGGAAAGTTATAATGAAGATAGCCGAAATCCGGTAGTTGAAGACGGTACTTTGGAAGATGATCAAAATCGAAGAGACTTCACCATCAATGCCTTGGCTTTAAACCTAGATAAAAATGCTTTTGGAGAATTGCTGGATCCGTTTAATGGAATCCAGGATTTAGAAGACAAAACAATAAAAACTCCTTTAGATCCAGATATCACCTACAGTGACGATCCTTTGCGAATGATGAGAGCTATTAGATTTGCTACCCAATTGGATTTTTGGATTGAAGAAGAATCTTTAAAGGCGATTGAGAAGAACAACGAGCGCATCAAAATAATCACCAAAGAACGCATAGTTACCGAACTTCATAAAATTTTGGAAAGCCCCAAACCATCCAAAGGGTTTTTATTACTGGAGAAAACTGGTCTTTTAGATAAAATATTACCCGAACTAACAGCTTTAAAAGGTATCGACGAAGTTGAAGGCCAACGTCACAAGGATAATTTTTATCATACTTTGGAGGTCGTTGACAATATATCAGAAAATACAGATGACGTTTGGTTACGTTGGGCTGCTCTTTTACATGATATAGGTAAAGCCCCTACCAAAAAATTCCATAAGAAAATTGGATGGACCTTCCACGGTCATGAATTTGAAGGATCAAAAATGGTCTACAGATTATTCAAAAGACTTAAAATGCCATTAAACGAAAAAATGAAATTCGTTCAAAAAATGGTCATGATGAGTTCGCGTCCTATCGTACTAGCCAATGAAGAAGTAACGGACTCGGCCGTAAGAAGACTCGTCTTTGATGCTGGTGACTTTGTGGATGATTTAATGACACTTTGTGAAGCCGATATTACCACAAAAAACCCAAAGAAATTCAGAAAATACCATAACAACTTCAAAGTAGTACGAGACAAAATTATTGAAGTCGAAGAACGGGATCACGTAAGGAACTTTCAACCACCTATTAGCGGCGAAGATATTATGAACACCTTCAATATTAAGCCATCCAAAGAAATTGGCATCATTAAGGAAGCGATTAAGGAAGCCATTCTGGAAGGTGACATCCCTAATGAACATGACGCTGCTTTCCAATTGATGCTAGAAGAAGGAAAAAGACTAGGACTTACCATAAATCAAGAAATAAGCAATGATTGACCTTCTTAGAACCGATTCCTCTCATCCAGACTTCATTGAATTAGTGAAAGCTTTGGATTTGGATTTGGCTTTAAGAGATGGCGAAGAGCATTCATTTTATGCGCAATTTAACGGTATTGACACCCTACACCATTGTTTAATTTTTTATCAGGGAGGTATGGCTATAGGCTGTGGTGCCTTTAAAAAAATGGATTCTACTTCCGTCGAAATTAAAAGAATGTATGTAGTTCCTGATTACAGAGGAAAAGGATTTGCCTCAACCATTTTATTAGGTCTAGAAAATTGGGCCAATGAAATAGGTTTCAAAAAAGCCGTATTGGAGACCGGAAAAAAACAACCTGAAGCCATTCAACTTTACAAGAAAAATGGGTATCAGATTATCGAAAACTATGGTCCCTATCAAGGAATTGAAAATAGTATTTGTTTTGAAAAACAATTAAATAAATCATGAAGAAAGACAACAAAAAAGTGATTTACTGGCTCTTTACGGGCTGTTTTCTCATATTTATAATGGTTATTGTAGGTGGCATTACCAGATTGACACACTCGGGATTATCCATTTCAAATTACAAATTGATTTCAGGAGCTATCCCACCTATCACAGAGCAGGAATGGCATGAAGCTTTTGACCTGTACAAACAATATCCAGAATACCAAAAGCTCAATACCCATTTTTCTTTAGAAGATTTTAAAGACATCTATTTTTGGGAGTGGTTTCATAGATTAATAGGAAGGTTAATAGGTGTTGTCTTCCTAATTCCTTTCATCTATTTTTTAATGACTAAGCAGTTAACCTCAAAAACCATTAAAAAATCAATCATCCTTTTGGGAATGGGAGCGTTCCAAGGGTTCTTAGGTTGGTACATGGTAAAAAGCGGATTGGTTGATCGGCCAGACGTTAGTCATTTTAGGTTGGCAGCTCATTTAACAACCGCTTTTGTGACCTTTGCATATACCTTCTGGGTGGCTTTGGATTTAATTTATCCCAACAGAAAAACTGTAAATCTTTCTTTTAGAAATTTAGTAAGATGGAGCATGGTCATTTTGTTAATTCAAATTATATATGGTGCCTTCGTAGCTGGTTTAGATGCTGGATTTATTCATAACCATTGGCCCATGATGAGCGAGGGTCAATTTATGCATGAAACGGTTTTGATGGAACAATCTCCAGTATGGCTTAATTTCTTTGAAGGAAAAAGTGGCGTTCAATTTGTACACAGAACACTAGCTTATATCGTAGTTCTTATGATTTTGATCATATGGAACCAATCTAAAAAATTGACCTTAACAGATTTACAAAAAAAATCTATCAACTATTTAATTATCCTGGTAGGACTGCAATTTTTACTTGGCGTTTTCACCATTTTGCTTCAAGTTCCTGTTTGGCTTGGTGTAGCACACCAAGTTGGTGCATTTTTCTTGTTAACGGGTATGACTTTTACACTGCATCGTTTCAGCAAATAAAAGGAAACTACTAACTTTGCATTAATAAAGAAAGCTATGATTTACAGATTTAGAGTCATTTTGGATAACGATACAGAAGACGATATTTTTAGAGATATCGAGATTCGTGAAAATGATACGTTAGAAGATTTCCATAATACTATTACCCAATCTTTTGGGTTTGATGGTAGTGAAATGGCCTCGTTTTATGTGAGTAATGATGAGTGGGAACAAGGTGAAGAAATTTCATTGTTCGACATTAGCGACGAAGCCAATGCCCGGTTAATGAATGAAACGACCCTTAACGATGTGGTTCATGAGGCTCAAACTAGGCTTATCTATATTTACGATTTTTTCAGTATGTGGACATTTTTAGTTGAATTGGCTGAAATTGTTGAGGAGGCTGAAGGGACCGATTATCCGAATTTAATGTTTGTCCATGGACAAATTCCAGACGAAGCACCAGAAAGGAGTTTTGAAGCCGATGATTTAGACGAGTTCAATGATGAGTTTGATGACGATTACGACATTGATGATTATGAAAGTCTAGATTTTGACGAAAACTGGAATTAAAAAAAGTTTTGCATATTCATGCCTTGGTAATTTCGCTTGACGAAATCCAAGGCATTTTTCATTATCTGCCCCATTCCCTTACTTCTCCTAAATTCGACATCCATCGTATAATTATATATTTCCTCTTTTAAGATAGCTATGTGCTCAGGGGTTGACAAAGTATCATTTTGCATGCAATCCAAAAGTTCTTCTATTCTTTCATGATAACTGATCATTCTTTTGGCAACGATGGAGCGCTCTTCTATTTTATACTGTTCAATGGACTCCTTTTGAATTTTCTCCTTGACCAACTCCACCATTTTAAAGTTTTCCTTGAAAAATTGCGGTCGGTATATTTTTAACTTGCCCTCATAACATTGTTGATCAAAATCAATGGCTCTAATTTTATAGACCACATGGTCAAAATCATGAATGGGAACTATGACATAATTATAAGAACGCATATCACCTAGCAACCTTATCATACAGCGTTCATTGAACTTTACAAATTCCTTCGCTATTTGAGATTTCTCAGCGTGACTACATTCAGGCAACATATGCTTGATAAATTCATCCCCTGGTATTCCAGCTATGTGCTCCTCTATCAAAGTATCTTTGTAAACCAAAAAATTCAAATTATAGGGTGATAACATATGCTCCAACTCCAAACCATATACCCTAGACGCATCGGCCTTTTTCACATAGAAATAAGTATAGTTGTCATTGAGAATGTTTCTAACTTTAACCCTAAAAGGTTTAGAATTACCAAAAGTGCAGTAGTCTATAGAGTCTACATTCAGATATTTAAAGATCGTTTCGTTTCCATCTGAAATTAAGATAGAATAGACCCTTTTCAAGCTTAAATCTATCTCTTCCCTGTCAAATTCATTATAATAAACTCGAATCCACATAGTGTCCTCATCATTTTTATCATAAACCACTATGGATCCTTGAAACCTTAACAGGTCATCATAGAATATGGGCAGGCGTATATTTCTGTTATATTCCTGCAGATAATCATGTAATTTACTACTTACTGGGTAAGTCGGTTTCTTTTTTGATATCTTTAAATCATCCATAGCTTAAATTTAAACTAAATTTAGGTTTTTCAAATAAATTGTAACATTCTGAAGACAAGTTCGTCATATTTTTAACTAAACAATCAAAAACAATTTGGAACCAATACTCACCATCAATCATCTTACCAAGAAATTTGGCTACCTCACTGCTGTTAAGGATTTATCATTTACTATAAATAAAGGAAATGTTTATGGTATTTTAGGTCCTAACGGAAGTGGTAAATCAACTACTTTAGGCATTGTTTTAAATGTTGTTAACAAAACCACTGGCGAATTTCAATGGTTTAATGGCAATTTGTCAACACATGAAGCTTTGAAAAAAGTAGGCGCCATTATTGAAAGACCTAACTTTTATCCTTATATGACAGCTTACGAAAATTTAAAGCTGGTTTGTAAAATAAAAGAAGTGGATTACAGCAAAATTCAAGAAAAATTGGAGCTTGTAGATTTATGGGATAGAAAGGACCATAAATTCAGAACTTATTCTCTGGGGATGAAACAAAGGCTAGCTATCGCCTCTGCTCTTTTAAATGATCCTGAAATTTTGATTTTGGACGAACCCACCAATGGTTTAGATCCACAAGGAATTCATAAGATTAGATCCCTAATTAAAAAGATTGCGTCAGACGGCACGACTATTTTGCTTGCATCCCACCTATTAGATGAAGTTGAAAAAGTATGTTCTCATGTGGTTGTTTTAAGAAAAGGCGAAAAACTTTATTCAGGCCCTGTAGACGAAATGATCAGTAGTCATGGCTATTTGGAACTTCGATCAAACGATACAGATAAATTGATTCAGTTCTTAGAAGAGAAAAAAATGTTTGGAAAGATCAAAATTGAAGAAGGGCTGATAGTGGCCTTCCTAGACCAACCAATGGAGGCCCAAGACATTAATAAATTGATGTTTGAAAATGGCATTACACTTTCCCATTTGGTTAAACGAAAAGAAAGCCTAGAAGAACAATTCCTTCAACTAACCGACAATTAATTCCAACCCAACTAAAACCATCAGATCATATGTTACGTCTAATTAATTTAGAATTACAAAAATTGCTTCTTAACAGAACGAGTAAAATTTTGATATTTATATCATTCATTTTACCATTTACTGTTTTGATACTATCCTCCATCAAAATTAATTTCTTTGGCTTTTTCACGTTGGAATTGGGAGAGTTGGGAATTTTCAATTTCCCAATAATTTGGCACATAACAACTTTCTTTGCTTCTTATTTTAAACTGTTCTTTGCCATCGTTGTGGTAAGCATGATAAGTAATGAATATAGCAATAAAACCTTGAAACAAAACCTTATTGACGGTTTGAGCAAGAAAGAATTCATACTATCAAAATTTTATACCATTGTATTCTTTTCTCTAGTCGCGACCTTGTTAATTGGACTAGCAACATTCTTTATTGGCCTCTATTATTCAAGTTATACTGAAGCCTCAATCATCTTTAGAGAAATGGACTTTTTATTGGCCTATTTTATGAAACTGACTGGGTTCTTCAGCCTATGTCTTCTTTTAGGCATGCTTTTAAGAAAATCTGCGTTTGCACTAGGGTTCCTATTTATCCTTTATATTCTAGAATGGTTGATCTATTGGGGAGTTTATGAAATCACCGAAAGCACCAATGCAGCTTGGCAAGTATGGAATAGATTGCCTTTAGGCTCTATGTATAAATTGATAGACCAACCTTTTCAAAGAATCATCATGACCAAGTATCCTGACAAGATAGACCTTACCTATGATTATGCAGTCCATTGGCATGAAATATTGACCGTAATGGCTTGGACGGGTATATTTGTATTTTTATCTTTTAGATTATTAAAAAAGCGAGATTTATAATATATTTGGTAGCTATTGCTATCAAAAATGAGATCGATTACCCTCTGTATATTCATACTCCTTTTTTTCAGTAAAATCCATGCCCAACAAGAAGCTTCTAATTGGTATTTTGGTCAAAATGCTGGAATAACATTTAATGATGATGGAACTGTTACATCTGTAAATGATGGGCAACTGACCACTTTGGAGGGTTGTGCTTCGATTTCAGATAATGATGGGAATCTTTTATTGTATACCGATGGAACACTTGTTTACAATAATCTACATACCCTCATGCCAAATGGTTTTGGTCTTTTAGGGGATTCTTCTAGTAGTCAGTCGGCCATTATTGTCCCCAAACCTGATGACCCTAACATTTATTATATATTTACTGTAGGTAGTAATCAATCCTTGACTGGGTTGAAATATTCAATTGTAGATTTGACATTGGATGGCGGGAACGGTGATGTCGTTCAAAAGAATATCAATCTGCTTAACCAATGTTCAGAAAAAATTTCTGCAGTTTTACAAAGCTGTGAAACAGGTAAGGTTTGGGTTGTTACCTTATCCAATCCAACGGGTAATTCAGCAAGCTCAATGAATACATTTCATGTATTTGGTGTAGATGAAAATGGGGTTTCTTCGACGGCTATTACTTCAAGTTTTGGAAATTTGAACGTTAATGATTTGAGAGGATATTTAAAGTTCTCACCCGATGGCACTAAAATGGCTGCTGCCAATGGACAAGATGGACTCTATATTTTTGATTTTGATAAGGCAACTGGGGTGGTATCAAATTCTCTTAAACTACTAATTAACGGGAACAACAATACGCCTTATGGGATTGAATTTTCTCCTAGCAGCGAACTTCTTTATGCTTCTTCTTCAAATGATCTATTTGGCGAAGGTGATCAGAATCCCAACAACCATCACTCTAAACTTGTCCAATTTGATTTAACAGCTACAAACATTAACGATTCTCAAGTACTTCTTGACCAACAAAATTTATATAGAAGTGCCTTACAGCTAGGTCCTAATGGAAAAATATATAGAACCATGAGTGCCACTTATGAATTAGGTCTTCCGTTTTTAAGTGTTATAAATGACCCCAATATTGCGGGCATAAATTGCGATTACGAAAACAATGCTATAAATCTCGGCAGCAATTTGGCAACCCAAGGTCTACCACCTTTTATAACATCCTTTTTCACTGAAAAGGTCGACATTATAGGAAATCAAGAAGTAACATCCACCTACCTTCCATTATGTGAAGGCTCCTCTTTTACGCTTACGGCTCCACAACTAGATAATGCTATCTATACATGGAGGTTTAACGGCGACATCATTCCAGAAACTAGTTATAATCTTGTTATTAATCAGGCAGGATTCTATAATGTTATAATTGAATTTATTGATGGAGATTGTGATTATTTGGAAGGAGAGGCCTTAATTGAATACTTCCCTAATCCTATTTCCCATGAAGTAGAAGATATTTTAGAGTGCGACGATAACAATGATGGTATTATACAATTTGACTTTTCCACTTTGGGAGATCAAGCTCTTAACGGACAAGATCCAGAGGTATACAGCGTTCACTTTTATCCATCTTCAGAAGACGCACAAAATAAAGAAAATGAAATAGACTCCCCTTTTATCAATTCAACCAATCCGCAAGAAATATTTGTTAGGGTTGATTTAACCGGAAGCCCTAATTGCTATGATCTGTCCTCATTTTCTATCACTGTTTTTGACACCCCCATCATCCCCGAGCTACAAAATATCGTTTTCTGTGATGAAGGATTGAACGATGGAAACCAAACTAATGGCCAGGCTGAAATAGATTTATCCTCTCTTATTGATTTAATATATAATGGACAAGATCCCGATTTGTTTTCCATAACATTCTATGAATCTGAAAACGATGCCATTAATAATGAAAATAGCCTTCCATTAAACTATTATAATAGCACACCTTTTTTACAGGATATTTATGTAAAAATGAAAAATGTTAACAATGAGGATTGCTTTGATATTGACTTTTTTACAGTGCAAATAAATCCAACACCCGAAGCCTTTGATGCTACTCTATTGCAGTGTGACCAAGACTTTAGCCCTGACGGAATTACCCTGTTCAATTTGAATGAAGCTAACAGCCTAGTTTCAAACACACCTGACCAAGTTTCCATTGCCTATTTTGAATCTTTTGAGGAAGCTCAAGACAATCTGCAACCTTTAGATTACAACTATTTGAATACAACTAACCCTCAAATTATTTTTGCCAGGGTATTTGACCCCTCGACAGGATGTTACAGCATTTCACAGGTAAGCCTTGAAGTTAGCACCACCCAAATTTCAGACTATGAAGTCCCCGGTGTTTGTGATGAGCCCAACTCTGAAGACGGTATCAATACGTTTGATTTAAACGAGGTGGCATTACAAATACAGAATAACAACAACATCAGTTTCCCTATTTCTTTCTACAGCTCATATGATGATGCCCTTCTAGAAGAAAATGCCTTGGAAGCCTCATACACCAATTCAATTCCCTATTTTCAGATTATTTATGCACGCGCAGAAAACAATAATGCATGCTATGGGATTGCCGAAGTGACCTTACGGGTGCACGAACTTCCTAACCTGCAAAGCGACGGTGAGGTTTACTATTGCCTAAATGATTCACCGGAGTCCATTACACTGAATGCCGGCATTTTTGATGGAAGCACCAATAATACCTTTGAATGGTCTACTGGGGAAACAACCCCAGATATCGAGGTAAACACCGTGGGA
>NZ_JAJJNF010000066.1:0-287 GCF_021245805.1 Mangrovimonas futianensis | reverse complement strand
GGGTAATGGAGTTAGGGTAAAGGAGTATCAGTGACAAAATTTTCAAACTTTGAGAGTCTATTAATAGGACAAGGGGTATCAATAATATAGTTTTCAAACTTTGAGGGTCCATTAATAAAATGTTAGTCTATGATATTCTCCATTTTGTTCCGAGTCTCAACATCCCAATTCCTTGTTACTAACAACATAATTTATCTTAAAAAAGCAATGTCATTTGTAACCGATATTAACTTCAAATTACTTGGTTTCTTCACAGGTTCTTTTCATCAGCTTTGGTCTTAGTACTT
>NZ_JAJJNF010000065.1:0-287 GCF_021245805.1 Mangrovimonas futianensis | reverse complement strand
CTACGCGTTCAAACATATGCAGGTTAGATCCCCTCCACTGTCAGTCAATACTTGCATACATTGGATCCATTATTTTACTGTAAGATTAAAGACATTGTGCACAAGCTTCCATCAAATAATTTAACCTGACATGCAGTCTCTTGTAGAATATCAAAATCAATCTTTATGTTTTCTTCATTTCAGATGCTTTCTGAAAGCATGCCACTAAGATTACAAAAGTTACTCTCAAGGATAAGTGAGAACACAAGTTTATATCGGAATGCTGAAGTTGTAGAACACATACCACT
>NZ_JAJJNF010000064.1:0-288 GCF_021245805.1 Mangrovimonas futianensis | reverse complement strand
AACATTGGACCGCTGTCAAGAATATCCTAAAGTACCTGAAAAGGACTAAGGATATGTTCTTGGTTTATGGAGGAGAAGATGAGCTCACTGTAAGAGGATACAGTGATGCTAGTTTTCAGACAGATCATGATGATTTCCGATCGCAGTCGGGCTATGTGTTTTGCCTTAATGGAGCTGCAGTGAGTTGGAAAAGCTCAAAGCAAAGTACTGTAGCTGATTCTACAACAGAGGCTGAGTACATAGCATTATCTGATGCGGCCAAAGAGGCGGTTTGGATCAAGAAGTTCG
>NZ_JAJJNF010000063.1:0-288 GCF_021245805.1 Mangrovimonas futianensis | reverse complement strand
CACTGATAGAAGTAGAAGGGATCCGCTCTATCTCCTGCTGTCCTTTCTCGGACGGGTCTAGATCCGGGTTCCAATTTGGTTGATATTCAGCACGGAAGATCCGCCTTAAGCGAGCCTGCGACTGTACCCTTCCTTAATGTTGTTCAGTTTGTGTACAGCTATGCCGAAATGAGGCAGGGCGGTGGGCGGGGAAGGTAATCAATCCCATTAAGAACTTCCTAACCAACAGCTCTCCTTTCTCCCGATTCGGACATTGCGTTGCCAAACCAAAGGAAGGGCGAAAAGAGA
>NZ_JAJJNF010000062.1:0-289 GCF_021245805.1 Mangrovimonas futianensis | reverse complement strand
GACGCGCGCATGCGGCTCGAACCCCTGCCCGCGGGGAATGACGGCAGCGCGCGGCTGGCGATCCTGCCTTACCCCGATGCGCTCGAACGCCAGGTCGACAGCAGCCTCGGTCCCCTGACGATCCGCCCGATCCGCCCCGAGGACGCGCCGGCCCACCTGGCATTCTTCCGCGCCCTCAGCCCGCAGGACGTGCACATGCGCATGTTCGGCATGATGCGCGACCTGTCGCCACAGCAGCTGGCGCGTTTCACCCAGATCGACTACGCGCGCGAAATGGCCTTCATCGCGA
>NZ_JAJJNF010000061.1:0-289 GCF_021245805.1 Mangrovimonas futianensis | reverse complement strand
ATTGTTATTAGCCTGTCCTATAAGTATCGTAGGGTTCCTTTTAGACTTTGCTTAGTTATCATGAACATCTTTGAGGGGAGCAATAATGAACTATAATTAAAAAACTTTAAGCAAGGTCAATGGAAATAATAATGTTCATAGATTGAATGATGCTAAACTGCAATGAGACGAGCTTGATATGAAGAAAATGGATTTGTTATGGGTTTGAATTCGAGTTTACAATATATAATAACTAAGACATAGATTTTGACTTACTATATATTTCTCTTAATATAATTATTTTTAAAAT
>NZ_JAJJNF010000060.1:0-290 GCF_021245805.1 Mangrovimonas futianensis | reverse complement strand
ATACCCACTCTGCTAACAGCACATTGTAGACTTGAAAATGACTCTTCTTATTTTCCATAATTGGGGATTCTCTAACTTCCAGGCACAATTCTCCACTGCATTGTGGTGTACCACGTAAATGATAAGGAATGGTTGCAGGAACACTCAGTAGCTGTCCTAAAAATAAAATGTCTCTATTCTTAGTTTTGTGCCCTGACTGGTTTGCATTAATTATATTAACGAAATAACAACACACTTTGTATATAAAAGTTCAAAGAAAGAATAAAGTTGCATGATAGTGCAATTAAGGT
>NZ_JAJJNF010000059.1:0-290 GCF_021245805.1 Mangrovimonas futianensis | reverse complement strand
ACCGACCACGGACTTTTCCAAGGATTCTTCATCTAAAAGGATTAGGTTTTTCCAAGTATCCAACCCCGGCGGGTTTTCTGCCATCCCTGTCAGCATAGCTTATTTCCTATTACTAATTTTCAGGAAAGATTTAGAACAAATTTGAACAAAGTTTGAAATGGGTAAGATTTGTTTGTGTTTTAGCCAAATGTGATAGGATATAAAAATAATGGACATTTTATAAGAGAGAAGAATAGAAGCCTTTTGCTTTCTTTATTGTATCTGTTGGCTAACAAATAGAGACGGTAGAA
>NZ_JAJJNF010000058.1:0-291 GCF_021245805.1 Mangrovimonas futianensis | reverse complement strand
AGAGTTTTAATTATATTAATATGTTAAATAATTAGACAAAGACCAAAAGTTAATATTTAGATCTAATAACAGTCATATTTGAACCAAAAAGATGTAGTATTACCTTCCAAATTGTTGTTGTCAAGGTAGAGCTCCTTCAGCAGGTTCAGCTTTCCTATACTTCTTGGTATGGTTCCTGTGAATCTATTGTTATCTAGAGATATACGTACAAGCTCTTTACAGTGCCATAAACTGGATGGAATTGAACCAACAAACTGATTGTGATGAAGAATCAGAAATTTGAGAACAGGA
>NZ_JAJJNF010000005.1:0-394092 GCF_021245805.1 Mangrovimonas futianensis | reverse complement strand
TTACGTTGAAGCTGAAGTAATATCCTCCCCAACGGTACAGAGCCCCCACGTCGAAATTATTGTTTGAAGTGGCCCTATCATCTGTGACGTAGGGGTCAATTACCGGATCGTTGTATGTTGTCTGAAAGTCTTCAATGTTGATCCTGAAATGGTTCAGGTTGTATGAAATCCCGAATGATAGGAACTGCCTTGACGGGTAGTCCAGTGTCAGGTGGTGAGAGAAAGAGACCTTGAGTCCTTTCTGTCTTGTGTTCCCGTTGCTGTCGTTGTAGAGTGAGAGCCCCACTCCGTTTTTGTTTGTGACCCTTGCATCGACGTACAGGGACTGGTTGTCCGGTGCGTCCTTGATCCCGACCCACTGTGTGAGCCCGTTGAGTCTGACCCTTAGGTTGTCACCTATCCCCGCATATGTTGGGGATAGGACAAAGTCATTATCTGCCAGGTACTGTGTCCATACCGGCAGGTTGAGCTCTTGGGCAAAGCTCCCCGTGGTACAGGCTAGCATGAGGAATATAAGTAGGTTTTTCATAATCATCAGTTTTTGTTAGGGTAGTGGGGCTACATGTTTATCATTATCTATATAGAGTAAAGTGTCCGACAAAATCCTTGTCCACCTGTGCGCTGTTCAGGTTAACCACGTACCAGTAATCCCCGGTAGGGAGTTCCTTTCCGTCGTACTTACCGTCCCATTTCTGTCCGACCTTAAGTGTGACGATCTTTCTTCCGTACCTGTCGAAAATCGAGAACTCGAGGTCCGGGTAGTTGTCCACACAGTCAGGTCCCCAGGTATCGGCAACTCCGTCCCCGTTGGGTGTAAAGTAGTTCGGTATACATGGGTCTATGAACTCGAGGTAGATGGTTGCCATGGCGGTACATCCCGCACTGTCTGTCACCGTTACGGTATGTGTACCGGTCTGGGTGATCATAAAGGAATTTTCCTGGCCATAGTCTTCACCGTTAAAAGTAAATTCATACTCACCGTTTCCACCTGTGGCCTGTGCGATGATCTCGTTCATGTCCCCCTCGACCAGCACAAGTGCCAGCGGGTCGTATCCTTCAATGTCGAACAGGTCGGTAACCACGATACATCCATTGGTATGTCTTACCTCGATATAGTGTCCCACTCCCGGAGGCACGTCGTTGAATACGTTGCTCATCTGGTATGGTCCACCGTCAAGTGAATAGTCCAGTTGTGAGATATCGGTCAGTGTCTCGTCCACGGTCACGGTTACCGTATTGCTGGATAAGTTGTTTACACATAGGTACTCAACCGTTACCACAGCCTGTATGTTGGCCGCCTCAGGGAAGGTGATGTTCCACTCAGATTCACATCCCTCGCTGTCTCGCACATATACGATATGGTCTCCACCACCCAATCCGGTAAACTCAAATTGGGTTTGTCCAGGGGCACCTTGAGTATAAGGACCGTCATAGCTGTCCAAGCTCACGCTGTATGGCGCGGTACCACCAGAAACCTCAATGCTGAACTCACCGTCCTGGTCTCCGGCACATACCTCAGGGTACATGGAATCCGGTACGATACCAATAATCACTGGTTCTGGTTCTGCTATGGAGAACTCAAATGTCAAATAACATCCCAATTCATCCTGAACGATCACTTCGTAATCCCCAGGGGCCAAGTCTTCAAAGACATTGGTCTGGAAGAACTGGTTCATCTGTGGTGATATGGCATACATGATGATGCCCGTACCACCCGTGGCATTGATGACAATGGAACCGTCACTGCTTCCAAAACATGTGACATCGTTGACCTCAAAAGTGGCCTCCAACGGATTCTGGGGTTCCGTAATCGTGATATTGGCAGTGGTTGCCAGACAGTCACCACTTTCTACCTGTACCACATAAGTGCCAGCCAAAAGTTCGGTAAATACTCCCGGGGTGTTCTGTACCGCGTTGATGGTGTTCCCAGAGGTATCCTGTAAGGTGTACACATAGTCGCCCAGACCGCCCTGTGCACTTGCCACGATGGCTCCGGTATTGTCACCGGCACAGTTGATGGTCGGGTTTGTTGATTCCAGGTTGACAACTAGATCTGGTAGTTCTTCAATGGTAATCTCATTGGTCACCCCAGTGGTACACCCGTTGGCATCCTGTACATAGAACTGGTGTGTTCCAGGAGACACAGAGAAGGTTACCGATGTGTTAAAGGTTCCCATGGAGGTCCCGTTCGGAGTCGAGCTATAAGTGTATGGCGGCGTTCCACCGGTAGCACTCAAGGTCAGCTGCGCATCATTCAAACAAGTTGCCGTACTTTCCGTTACCAGGGCAGCATCCAGGATCTCTGGTTGGTCAATGACGATCTGCCCGGATACGAACTCACAGTTGTATCCATCGGTTACGGTCACGGTGTAGGTACCTGCCCCTAGGTTTGCAAACACATTGGAAGTCTGCGGTCCCGAAGAACTTGCCGTTGGAGCGGTCATGTTCAAGGTATAGGTATAGTTTGATCCCTGTCCTCCCGTTACGTTCTCCACTGTTATGGAAGCATTTTGGTCACCAAAACAATCCAGCATGGTGGCACTTGGGGTCATGGTAGCTGCAATGGGCTCTGGTTCAGATAGCACCACATCCACCGATGCGATACACCCTCCGGCATCCATGACGTTCACGGTGTAGCTTCCCGCAGATAGTTCCGTAAAGTTATTGTTGGTCGAGTATGCAACAGTTGCATCCCCGGTAAGTTCATATTGGTAATCTCCCCAACCGCCATTGGCCATTACGTTAATGGTTCCGTTTGTATTGTCACAGGTCACATCCGAAGTGATATCTGCCACAAGGTCCAGGGCCTCGGTAGGCGAGCTGATGACCACGGTTGATGTGGTACTACAGAACGGACTTTCGGTCTCGATGATCTCCACGGTAAAGGTTCCTGCTGCCATTCCGGTAACCGTTATCGGGTTGGTGGATGTGTTGGCTGCCACTGCACCGGTCACAGAGACACCGTTGTTATCGAATACCTCATAGGTATAGCTTCCCGAGTATCCGCTTACATTGATGTCAAATGCACCTGAACTGTCCCCGTAACAGGTCACGGCAGTAGGTACGGTCGTAAATGACGGAGGCGTAGCGGCCGGTAATGAGATGCCCACTTCCTCAGAACATCCTGTATCGGTATCGGTAATGGTGATGGTATACATTCCTGCAGGAACTCCAGAAAACACATTTCCAGATAAATTGACCGAAGCAGGGTTGGGGTTCATGGTATAGGTATAGTTGCCAGAACCTCCAGTACCGGTTACGGTAATCACACCGTCATCGTCGTTACATGATGGTAGGGCAGTAGCCTCAGGAGTGATACCTAGAGGCGCCTCGATGGTCACGGACACTAAGTTTCCACAGCCGTTGGCATCCTGTACCTCCACGGTATGGGTTCCAGAATATAGGTTGGAAATGGTAAACGGCGTACTTTGTGTCTGGAAGGCCCCACCGTTGATACTGAAACTGTATGGCGCTACGCCCGCAGTAGGCATGGTGACCTCAATTTCAAACCCACCTTCGGCAGCGGTACACGGATTGGTGGCCACGGCATCGACTATCGGGGCTGGATCAGAGATCATATCAACAGGAACGGTAACGATACATCCATAGGCATCCATGGTGTGCACGTAATATGTTCCGGCATCCACGTTAAAGGTACTGGTGGAAGCCCAAGCACTGTCCGAAGCATCAGGGGCCGCAGGGGTGGTGGTTATCTGGTATAGGTATGGTGCCGTTCCATCATGTGCAATGGCACTGATCACCCCCGAATTGGGGTTACAGTTGGCATTTTGGTCCACAGAGGCCGTTAGGGTCAACGGGATCTCTGATTGTGTGATATTGAAAGGAATGGTAACAATGCTACATCCTGCGTTTGGTCCGGTATTCTCGGTGATCAGGACATAGTAGTTGCCAAAAGGCAGTGGTCCCAGATCGGTGATGGTGGTAGACCCGTTTGAAGGAACAGATCCAGAACCGGTCACACCGGTAGATTCCAGTGACAGGGTATCGAACACCTCATAGGATATATCGATACCAGTACCATAGACACTGTTGATGGTAAAGGTTACGTTCCCATCGTCACTACCGGAACACGTAATGTTGTTTGCCGTAACAGCCGTGGCCGTTAAGGATGAGTTGGTAGGTATGGGAGTCGTAGCAGGCTCGAAGTAGCTACAGTTGGTCGATTCGTCATAGACAATAAAGGTATAGCTTACCCCTGGGGTCAATCCCGTAAAGGTTGCCGACTGGCTACCGGGCGCATCTTCAGGTATCCATGACCCGGCAGGGTTTGGATATTCTGATATAGGTCCCTGGTAGATACTGAAGTAAAAAGGTCCGGCACTACTTAGGGTAGATCCCACACTTACCACGGCAGTCCCACCAGTGGAACAGTCCACGGTAGATGCTACGGTAATGTCAAGATCGGTAGGAGGTGATGCTACCAATACGTCCTGGACCAGAACGGAACATCCGTTGGCATCGATGACGTTGATCTGGTAAAGTCCGAAGTCCACCACATCAAAGCTCACGGAAGTGGATCCCGTGGCATTAAGCTCGGAGTTTTCATAACCGTTGGTACCAGTTACGAAATAGTTGTAGGGAGCGGTTCCACCGGTAACACCATCTACAATAATAGATCCCTGTGATACTCCGGTACTTGTACATGTAATGTCCACGGCATGATAGGTCACGTCAATAGGGTCCGGCTGATCGATCACAAATGTATCGGTACCGGTACATGAGTTGGCATCGGTCACGGTCACGGTATAGGATCCGGCTGGCAAGCTGGAGGTTTGTGTTCCGTAATCGGTTCCGGTGGTATCGTTGAATACGTTGATTGTAAATGGCGGGGTTCCCACGGTATCATCAATGGTGATCTCCATGGCGCCATTGGTATCCCCGTTACAAAGTATTGGGGCTGTCTGTGCTATCAGGCTGATGGCCGGAGGCGTAATGGGGTTGATGGTATGTTCTGGCGAGGTAGCGGTACAACCGTTGGCATCGGTGATCTGGAACTGGTAGGTCCCTGCTGTAGATGCACTATAGGTAAAGGTCGTTCCCGTTGCGCCAAGATCCGTAAAGGCACCACCGTTAATGGACACGGCATAGGTGTAGGGCGCTGAGCTACCTGTTATGGTACCCGTAATGATGGCATCTGGGTTGGCCGTACAGTCCAGGTCCTTGGTAAGCACGGTGCTCAAGGAAATGGTAGGTAGGGGATCGATGGTCATGGTCTCGCTGTATGTACACTCATTGGCATCCATCACCTGGAAGGTGTAGGTTCCCGGAGCCAGGTCTGGGAACGTATTGGATGTCTGGTACGGGGTAGCTGCCGAAGCAGGAGCTATGATCTGGTACTGCAGCTCGCCGCTTCCTCCGGTGACACTTGTAATGGTCACATCGGATGAATTTGCAGGACAGGTAATGGCCGTCATATCAAACTCCATATCGGTAGGAGGGTCCAGGGCATCGATGGTGATGCTTCCCACGGCCAGGGAACATCCACTGGCATCCTGTACGGTGATGGTGTAGGTTCCGGCCGTAAGGCCCGTAAAGGTATTGCCGGACTGGAAGTTGGTCCCGTCGATACTGTATGAATAGGGAGGCGTACCACCCGTTACACCCGTCACTGTAATGGTCCCACTACCGTTACATGTGTAAGGAGAGGTGAGTTCTAAACTACCTGTAAGTGGTTCACTAGCTGAGATAATAACAGTTTGAGGCTCTGTAAGACACACAGAATCTTCTATGGAATATTGAACTACGACTTCATAATTTCCTTCAGGAAGGTTATTGAATACAGGTGCATCAAAGAATGTGTCGCCTCCATCGATGCTATATTGAAGTGTATTGCCATTAGCATTGGTTACTTCTATGGTAATACTACCCGTATCATTACCAGCACAAGCAATATCGGTAGAATTGATTGTGAATTCTGGAGCCTCAATAGCATCAACCACTATAGATGTTTCTGCCTCACAATTGTTAGAATCGATAACCAAAATGTTATATGTTCCAGGGCTCGTTACCGTAATTTCTGGATAGGTTTGAAAATCTGTTGTACTATTTACATAGTAATAATATGGAGGCGTTCCTCCTTCAGGATAAACTGTTAATTCTCCTTCAGTACAAGTTAAAGGTTGTGTTAAAGCAACTGTAGCGGTTAATAGAGGAGGCTGAATGATTTCAATATCTTCTGTATAAAAACATCCATCATCTGTACTTGCAGTTACGGTATATGTACCAGCATTTAATGATGTGAAATTATAATCACTATTATTGGTTGGTCCAACGTTATCTATTAATGTACTTCCTTGATAAACATTGAAATAATATTGAGGAAGGGCATTATTAACTGCTAAATGAATACTTCCAAATTCTCCATAACAATCTGGTTGCGTTATTTGGGAAGTGACATTAAAATCTCTTTCTTGAATGTGAACACTTGGCGTTTCAAAAATACAAGGGTTTGTTTCCACACCTACCTGTTGAATGTAGATTGTATAATAACCTGGTGATGTCACGGTGAACATATTACTTGATTGATAGTTTACGCCATCAATACTGTATTCATATCCACTTGGAACACCATTAACAGTAATGGACCCTGGAGTTTCACATATTATATCTTGAGCAACAGCTGTTGGATTTAATAAGTTTTGGTAAACATTAAAGTAGAAGATACTATAACAACCTCCAGGATAGTTAATAATAAGTCTAAATTGACCAGCCGTATTTGCTGTATAGTTTGGTCCTGTTCCTACTTGGTTCCAGGTACAAGCGTCATTTTCATTGGCGCAATCTTCATTTTCTACAGCAGCACAACTAGACTCATCTAACTGTTCCCAAATAATTGAGGCGGCATCACTAATTCCAGTTAAAATTTCTCTGGTATCATTGGCACCACATAAGAAAATATTTGGCAAAAGTTTTCCATCGTTTGGACAGGTGACTACTTCGTCTGCATAAGGAATAACGGGATTTGTTTGGGTTTCACCGTATAATACCACTGTTATCACTTCTTCAATTGATAAACAAGTAGCATCAGTTGTATTGGTTACATAATAAGTTCCTGTTTCAGTGGCTGTATATGTTTGACCCGTACCAATAACTGGGGAGCCAGAAGGACTTGTAGACCAAGAATAGGTGTCATAACCATCAGCAGCAACTAGATTGACACTGTCCCCACAAAGGACTTCTTGTCTTTCGAAGTTACAGTTTGAAATGTCCACTAAAAAGTTGGTTGGCTGAGGAACGCCAAAACATTCTTCTTCTGTATAACTTCCTTCATCACTTACAGAAATACCACTTATAGCACCTGTATAATCTCCAAATGCTTGATTAGAAATTTCATTGGAGCATGCCTGACTTAAATCATAACAATTAGGTACTACTTGAACTGCAATACGAATAACAAATACAGGGTCACCGAATTCTACTGATTCATCTGGGATGGAGAAAACAATGGTATTTGTCACAGGATCATAAGATTGAAGTGTTGCACCCCCTGCATTACTTAAATCTAGATCTGTAGCTGGATCAAAAATGATGTTATCAGGTAAAACATCTGTAATAGTAAAGTTTGTTACATCTTCATTACCCGTATTCTGGTATGTTATTTCGTAAAATAAATTTTGACCTAGAATCACATTATCTCCGTTGATTTCAGTACCAAATTCATCTTCGACTGTTTTAATTAAAGTGATTTCTGGTGAAATAATATCTACGGCAAAGGCACTAAAAAATGAAAATAATGGATCGGCTTGTCCTTGTGCAACTTGTAAAGTAAAAGAAGCAGACGTATCACTATGGTTAATGTATTCTGGCTCAGAGTTCAATACAGTTAAATATCCTGTATCGTAACCTAGGGTATTAGTCCCAGAAGGATTTCGAGGAAGAACTACACCATTATCATTTTCAATTACCGCTCCAAAAAACTTATTAGCTGATCTTAAAGGAGTTGTAACCTCTTTATTGTTGATTTCCAGTTTTGTAGCTCTTTTTGTTTTGTCGCCATCTAAAACGGCATAGGCAAATTGTAAATCGATATGTCCTGCAGGAGGTGTTGTAAAACCTGACACAGGAATTTCTTCATAGTGGTCATCATAGATATGGCTAAATCCATCAAAAGTGGTGAAGGATTTCATATGTAAAGCTTGATCTTCATAAATTACAAACAAAGTCCAACCAGCCGATAATCCTGTAGAATTATTAAATCCTTCACTTGAAATGACATTAGCAACTGTATAAGATCCTTCAATGTCTGTCAACGAATTCAAAAGATCTGTTACATCAGCATAACAAGCATAGGGTGTGTTTCCTGGTTCATCATCTTCGGAAATAATAGGTTCCACTATGGCATCGTAGATGAGTTCTCCTGTTATGTCTGTATATGTAGAGCTTCCCGGTGTTTTAAATTTAACTGTATGAATATTTGATCTATCTCCAGCTTGGAGCATAGCTCCCCAGTATAAACCGGCATAAGCAACCGAGTAACACTCTGTAGCTGAGCCATCTTCATGTACGGGTAAAACGATATCTGCACTACTGGAACTGAAGGTTGAAGCATCAGAATCGATATCTATATATTGCATATCGACATCTTGGTTATCTATGGAATTGTTATTTCCGGGTTGGTTATCAACACCCAGAATGTTATTTCCAATAACCAGCATGCTACCTTTGGTTTCAATTTGTTCCCTTATTGTAAAAGGCTCATATGTTTGGGCCATTCCTTTCGCGAAAAGGAAAAGCACAAAGAGAGGGAATAGCACCTGTTTGTAATAAGTAGGCTTTTTCATGGTTAACGTTGTTTGTTTCTGACTTTTCAAGGGGCGTTGAAAAGTGAGAAATGGGGGTTACATTAATTTTCTATTTTCACTAGCGATATTTTATTATTATAGGGTTGGCTACCTTTTGAACTTACTGCTTTATTTGCAGATTGAATATCATCAAACTTTTGATAATAGATATAATATTTATTAGTGTTGACATCAAAGAAGAAATCAATATCATCTCTTCCGTAGGCTACCACTTTTCTTAAGAACTCATCACGTTTTGCTACATCGTCATGAACTGCTAGAATAGCGTAGTATCCATTATCAACTCCTTTAATATTTTTGAGTATTTGAATGTTTGAGCTTCTTTCCTCACCAAAATCCAAATCTTCAGGTTTTAACTCAGAATCACTCATTGCTGTATTTTCTCTTATTCTCTTCAAGGCTGCTCTGTCTTGTTGGTATCTATCTTCATCATTATTATAAACAGCTCTTTTAATTCGTCGTTTTTTCTCATAGTCTGTAGCAATTTTAATGGTTTCCAATTGGGATTCTAGATCTGCTTTGGCTTGTACAGCAACCATTTGCTCAGATTTTAATTTTTTGATTTCTTTTTTATAAAATAAGACCATTTCATCAAGTTGAATTGTATCCGTTTCTTGAATTTGATCGTATAAGGTTTCTAATCTTCTAATTTCCTCATTTCTGGCTGTTATTTGTCTATTCAAATCAGCTTTAATTCCTTCAATTTTTCTGTTTTCCTCAGTAGCACTCTTAAATGGTTTAGGATCTTGATAAATTCCTTGCTCACTTAAATCATTCTCACGCTTTAAGTCTTTAAGATCTTGATCTTTAACTGCTACTGCCTCACGTAGTTTATTCAATAATTCGTCCTGTTCTTTCTTAGAAGCTTCTGTGTTTTTCCTTGCTGCTTCCATGGCATCACCTAACTGATGATTAATAGCTGGAGGAGTTAATTCCTTCTCATTTTGAGCTTCTGCAGCTAATCTGGCTTGTTCTTCAGCTTCAGCTTGAGCTAGGGCTTCTGCAGCTAATCTGGCTTGTTCTTCAGCTTCAGCTTGGGCTTGAGCCTCTGCAGCTAATCTCGCTTGTTCTTCGGCTTGAGCTTGAGCTAGGGCTTCTGCAGCTAATCTAGCTTGTTCTTCAGCTTGAGCTTGAGCTTGGGCTTCTGCTGCTAATCTCGCTTGTTCTTCAGCTTCAGCCTGGGCTTGAGCCTCTGCGGCTAATCTGGCTTGTTCTTCAGCTTGAGCTTGAGCTTGGGCTTCTGCCGCTAATCTGGCTTGTTCTTCAGCTTGAGCTTGAGCTTGGGCTTCTGCCGCTAATCTGGCTTGTTCTTCGGCTTCAGCTTGAGCTTGGGCTTCTGCAGCCAATCTGGCTTGTTCTTCAGCTTCAGCTTGAGCTTGGGCTTCTGCAGCCAATCTGGCTTGTTCTTCGGCTTGAGCTTCTGCAGCCAATCTGGCTTGTTCTTCGGCTTCAGCTTTTGCCAGTGCCTCTGCAGCTAATCTGGCTTGTTCTTCGGCTTCAGCTTTTGCTAGTGCCTCTGCAGCTAACTTGGCTTCTTCATCGGCTTTAGCTTTGGCTTCAGCACCCGTAGTAACAACTGCTGTTGTTGGTTTTTTTCTAGGTTTGTTTGATTTGGTAGCTGGTTTTCTTTTCTTATCGGTAGAGATAAGAGCGCTTACACGGTCTTCACGACTGTAATCGTAGCGTTCCTTATTTTCAAATTTATAAGCTAAGGTGATGGCATGGGAGGAACCAAATTCGGAATAATCTCCCATTGATTTTTCGTAGTTATATTCTATTAGGATATTATTAGTTATGTTTAAACCTAAACCACCGTGAACACCATATAATGTATTGTAACCTATTTGTCCCCATATACCCGCTGGAACTGTTAACATGGCAGTTCCCGATAGAATGGTTTGATCTTCTCTAAATTCTGATTTAATAATTCCCGAGAATTTTGTTTGGTCAAAAAATCCTCTGGTATCCATATAACCTGTATACATTATATGTGCTAAAATACTTTGATCTGGATTGTTTTTAATCATTTCAGATGTATTCACATTATAAAGAACAAGGTTGTTTAGAGCGACTCCAAAATCTAAAAAGGCAGTACCATAATTAATCCCTGGCGTAACACTTACTAAAAAGTTTGAAGGAATATTATCTAAAGAAGGGTCTGGAAAGTTACTAACAACTTTTCCGCTGTTAAGTCCACTTTGGTAGGCACCAACATTTAAACCAAATGTTAAATTGTTGTCTGCACTCATTCTAGCATTGTAAGCAAAGTTTAGAACGCCTCCAAAAGTTGTTAGGACTCCATAATTTTGTTGAAACACGCCAACTCCAAGTCCGATATTTTCTCTGAATCTACCGGAATAGCTACCAAGATAGGTGAGAGGAGCATCCTCAAAAGACACCCATTGACGTTTGTTATAAAAGCTAATGTATTTGTATTGTTGTCTTACAAAACTAAAAGTAGGGTTTACCGTGTATTGATTAAAGGTTAAAGAATTTCGCACTGGAAATGCAAGTGACACCACCCCATCATCTTCTTGTGCAAAAGTTGAAAGAGTACTTAGTATCAATAACATTATGACTACCCAATGCGTTTTCATATCATTTAATAAGGGTAATAGATCCCTTTTTTGTTCCGTTGTTTTGTGATTTAATTATGTAATAAAAAACTTGATTGACGCTGCCTAAATCATAATTAGTATCTGGCCAATTGTTTTGATAATCATTCGTTTTAAGGACAACTTTACCTTGGTTGTCTAAAATAGTGACCTCCGTATTGGTGCCCATAACAAAGGCTTGAGGAATGGTCCATGTATCGTTAATGCCATCTCCATTAGGACTCACTATGTTCGGTATATTTTCTACTTCTGGAAAAGGATCGATAGGTTCAGAAATCGTGAACAAAAACTCGATACTTCCTGTACAACCCGAATTTTCGGTAATAACTACCTTATAATTTCCAAATTCTGTTGCTTCAAAGGAATCAGTAGTTTCCCCTGAGATAATATTGTTATTGTAGTACCAGGTATAGGTAGGGTTTGAGGCTGTAGCATCTACCCAAACATCAATTGATTCACCTGGTTCCATTGTATTTTCTTCTGGAATATTGATGGAAGCAGAAAATAATTCACTTTCCAAATTGATAGAACCAGAAGCTTGACAACTTCCTAGGTCTACTTGTACTGAATAAATTCCAGATTCTTCAGTAGTATACATTTGACCTGTAGCTCCAGAAATTATGGAGCCGTCTTTATACCATTGGTAACTCTCACCATTAATGGTGCTAAGAGTGGTTGGTCCTTGATCTGGACAAAATGGGTTTCCTAAACTGGAAACAATAGTAGCACTTGCCTCACCAGATGCCACTGCACTAATAGTTACCCTATTTGAATAGGAATTGGAAGTACAAGTTCCATAGTTGGTTTCGACAAAATAGGTTCCTTCTTGGGATACTTCCAAAGTGTTCCCTTCGGCAACAAAGACAGAAGTTGTAGGACTTGTTTCTCTATACCAATTAAAAGTTAAAGAAGGATAATTTAAAGGAGAATCGTTTAACCCAGTACCCGGATTATCAATAGTTAACAGGTAACTTCCACCAGAACAGTATGCACCGGTAGAAACCAGATTATTAATGGTAAATGGGCTATCCTGTAATTTGTAATAAGCTGCAAAATAGCTAGAACCAGAGCTGGTTGCTGCTGGAGCAGTGCTTTTGATTCTAATTCTATAATTTTCACCAGACGTAGTAGTTGGTAAAGAAAAACTTAAAGTAGCGGGTGATGTAGTAACTTCACCTGCATTTGAAGTATAGACCACGGTTGGGTCTGAGAAACTACCTTCTGAATCAGATAATTCAATGATGAATTGGTTGCTGGCTCCTAATCCGTTTTCAGGTGAGAAAACAAAAGTCGTGTTATAAGTGTTAAAAGAAGCACTTGCGCAAGCCTGACTGAAACCTAAGTTTGGGGAACCAATAACAATTTGGGCGTTTGCCTTCTCTAAAGAAAGAAAAGACAGCATACCAAAAGCTACAAGGATAGTGGTTAGTTTGGTAATTTTTAGCATGACGCTTAGGTTAGTTGTTGGTTAAGATTTTGGGGCTTAAAACCCAAGGGATTTGTTTCATGTCCCAAATCCCTTTAGGGTTAAATTGTTTCAATTTGCTAAATATGACAAATAGGGGACTCTTATAAGGAGTGAATACCTAAAGTCTAATCATCTTCATATTTAGAGGCTAAAATTTTATTGATCTTCAGTCTAAAATCTGGAAGTCTTGGATTTTTGGCATCAATAAAGGTTTCGTCATCGTCACCTTTTGAATATACATTGAAGAAACTGCTATTTCCATACCAATCTTCTAGGTCATCATTATTTGGATTTCCTTTAGTGAAAATATTACCATTACAATTGTTGAAATACATTTTTCTGAATTGGATGTTTGCTAAATTCTCACCGTTGATCTTAATTTTACCATCAAGTATCACAGCAGGATTAAATCCAGAAATCACAGATTGGTTCAAAGATAAAGAGGCATTAGGTTCAATATAGATACCTTCTTTCACAAGTCCCATTTTGACATGAGAATCCAAGTCATTACTTATATTGATCAAACTTAAATTCTCACCTTCTACCAAAGTTCCAGGCTTTGAGAAGTTAACTTTGGTTTCATCATCATAAGATGCAACATGAAGACATTTAGGTCTATTAGCACCAGAGACAAAAGGATCTCTTATTGCTAAGGAGTTAGAAATCTTACACTGTGTACCATTATTGAATACATAATCAGTTCCACTTGATTTATAAGAAACAAGTTTGGTAAGTTTTAAATCTCCACCAATAATACTAAATGCATTACCATTTGAATTACTGACCATGACATTTTCAATCACTGTTTGATTACCTACACCTGCCAATGTTAAAGCATTGTAGTAACCATAATCTACTGTTCTTTTACCAGCAAATTCAATTCTAACGTATCGAAGAATTCCAGAATTACTTTCTTGATTTCCTCCACCGTAGGCTATATTCTTATAGTCAGTAGGTTTTAAGCCGTATTCAATGGCTGCTACATTTCCAAATTGATTGATTGAAGCATCACCTAATAAGAAGATACCTCCCCAATCACCTTGCTTTTTAACGCTGCGATTGGAAGTGAAAATAATGGGGTCAGTTTCTGATCCTTCGGCAACAATCTTTGAACCATTGCTGATTATTAAAGATCCGTTGGTTTTAAAGTCTCCTAAAATAACTGTACCTGGTTCAATTGTCAGTGTAGTGCTGTCAGTTACAAATACACTACCTAATAACAAATAGGTATTTTTTTTAAGAAGTTTTGTGTCTTCTGAAATATTACCACTTAAAATTTGGTTTGGTTCCCTGTAGGAAACGTTGCTCGGTTGGAACTCTGTCCATGAATTTAACCAGTTGTTAAATCCGGTTATTCCTTTCTCCTGTTGTGCAAATACTTTAGGAAGTGTTGTGAGGAATATGCATAACACTAAAGTAAAGTTTTTCATAGTTGCATAATTTATAGATTAATAGGGCATGTTAAAAACAAGTCAAACTTATTAATTTAATCCTTGAAATGCAAAAAAAAATCGATGAAATGTAATAAAAATAATTAAATGTAAGAAAAGTACTTCTAAAATATTCGGTTAAGGAAGAGAAATTACTGGATAGAAATTTGATTTTTTTATTCGAACTGCAAAAAGCTTATTAGTGGTAAACTAAAAAATCCCTAGAATTAGGGATTTTTTAGATATCTATTGATGTAATAATATTATTCTAAAATCTGTTAAATTCACTGTAGGTATGTAATGATTTTAATGTTTGCTCATAATATAAAATTGCAGCAATTAAATTACTCTTATCTGAATATGGCAAAATTTTAGTTTGAAATTCAATCGTGTTTTCAAAATAATCATTGGCCGCTTTGATATTGTCTTCAAGTGCTTTTCTATGATCCTTGGTATTTGGGATTCCCAAAGCCTCAATAGTTACTCCTGGCTTATTTGTAAAAGCGATATTAGGTAATACTTTTACAATGACTTCTATACGTTCAATGTACAGTTCCAACAATTTTCCTTTATTAAATTGTTGCAATTCTTCTTTATCATGATATTTCGCAATGGAAACATTTTGATTGATAATCGTTTGATCTTTGTCCTTTTGGGCAAATCCAACGGTCGTGGTTAAGATTAATAAAACGCAGATTAGGGTCAGTTTTGTTTTCATATCCTTAATTTCAGATTCATACTTATGAAGCAAATCTAAATAAATAATTCGAAGAAACAACAAAATAATCCGATAAAATGCATGAAAATTTATATAAGTAGGTTTAATATTACAAAATATCAATTCTTGTTTGGTTTTAGTCGTAAAAAAAGATTGTAGTAATTTTTATCGATTATTTCATAATCATTTTTTAAAAGCAATTCTATCGGACTTAAATTGTCTGAAGAATGAAGATGCTCCATAATGATGTATTTTGGAAATAGGTTTCTATCAGCGGAATCATAAAAGTGCTTTAAAACTTTATACTCAAAGCCTTCGATGTCTATTTTCATGCATGAAATTTTGGTGATTTTTGATTGATCAAGAATATCTATCAAACTCTTACATTTTATTTTAACGGTATTTTCTCCTTCATAAGCAAATGAGCAACCAGATCTATTACCTGTAGTATTAATACTTAATGATAATGTTTCACTTTTATCGCTAACGCCTAAATTAATAGCATCAATATTGTTTATTTCATTTAATGAAATGTTTTTCTTCAGTTTTTTGAAATTGTAAGGTTCTGCTTCAATGGCAACGACCTTACCTTCATTACCAATTAAATTAGAGGCTATCAAGGAGTAAGCTCCAATATTGGCTCCTATATCAATAAAGCAGTCTCCGGTTTGAAGTATTTCTTTTAGGAAATTGAATTCTTTCCTTTCATATAATTGAGGATAAAAAAACAAAGCACCATCAACATTCTCGTAAGGCTCCAATAGCATTTTAAAACCATTTACTTTTTGAAGATATTTTTCTTTTTTTCTATTGCTAGTTCTAAAATACATTTTTTTAAAACCTCGGTTTACAATTCCGGTTACTGAGGGAATATTAGGCAAGCTATTTCCTAGAGATTTATAGATATAAAGTTCTTTATTCATGACTACTTATTCTTAAAGAGGTTTTTAATGTATTGATTTTTAGTTGATAACAGGAATTAGTTTCGTTGAAGTGTAATAGATTATGGTTTAATTGACTATTATTTAATAAATTTTTAAATCTTTAATTGCGGTGATGCCATTTAATCTTAATAAAATATATTTGTAGGACAAGGAAAACTTCATGACTAAGAACGAAAAACAAAACCAATACATAAATCGAGAAATAAGTTGGCTGCAGTTTAATGCCAGAGTCCTTCAAGAAGCAAATGATGAATCTGTTCCATTAATAGAACGCCTTCGTTTTTTAGGAATATTCTCCAATAATTTGGATGAATTTTTTAAAGTTAGATATGCAACGGTTAAGCGTATCGTAGAAGCTGGAAAGACTGGTAAAAGTGAGTTGGGAGGAATTAGAGCTACCCAACTATTAGAAGAAATAACTCAAGTAGTTATAGATCAGCAGAGTGAAAGTCTTGAAATTTTAAGTAAAATAAGATTAGACCTGGAAAAGGAAAATATTTTTCTGATTAATGAAACTCAAATTCTTCCAGATCAAATAGAGTTTTTAAGAAACTATTTTTTAGAAAAAGTGAGTCCGGCACTTGTAACCATTATTTTAAGTGAGGACGTGGGCTTACCAAATTTAAAGGATAGTGCTGCTTATTTAGCAGTTAAAATGACCTATAAAGATAAAAGTAACCGATTTGGTCTTATTGAAATTTCAAAACAAATGGATCGTTTTGTGGTCCTTCCCAAGAAGGAAGGAAAAAATTTCATTATCATGGTCGATGACCTATTGCGATTTTTCCTAGATGATATATTCAATATTTTTAGTTATGAGGAAATAACAGCTCATATGATTAAAATCACGAGGGATGGAGAGTTGGATTTGGATAGTGATTTGAGTAAAAGCTTCATTGAGAAAATTTCCGATAGTGTTAAACATCGCTCCATTGGCGATCCTGTAAGATTTGTTTATGATAAGACCATAGAGCAGGATACGCTTCAGTTTTTATTAAATAAAATGGGTATTGATAATCACGATAGTATTATTCCTGGTGGACGATATCATAACAGGAGGGATTACATGGGATTTCCTAGTTTGGGAAGAAATGATCTTTTATACAATAAAATTGAACCTTTAAGAGTAAAAAAATTAAGCTTGGAGGAAAGTATTTTTAAAAGTATCGCTCAAAAAGATTATTTGGTTTACACTCCTTATCACACCTTTTCTTATGTGGTGAAATTTTTACGGGAAGCTGCTTTAGATCCCACTGTAAAGACTATTAAAATCACTATATATAGATTAGCCCAAATATCTCACGTTGCCAGTTCTTTAATCAATGCTGCTAAAAATGGAAAGAAGGTGACTGTTTCTATTGAAATTCAAGCCCGTTTTGATGAACAGAACAACATTGATTATGCCGAACAAATGGAAAATGAAGGTGTGAATCTTATTTTTGGTGTTCAAGGATTGAAAGTTCACAGTAAAATGTGTGTTATAGAGCGCGAAGAAAATGAAAAATTGGTGCGTTACGGTTTTATAAGTACAGGAAACTTTAATGAATCTACTGCTAAGATTTATACAGATTTTACTTTGTTTACAGCCAATCAAAAGGTTTTAAAGGATATTAATAAGGTGTTTAACTTTTTTGAGATTAATTATAAAATCTACAGATATAAGCATATTATAACCTCACCACATTATACCGAGAAAGCATTTTACAAACTCATTGATAATGAAATTAAGAATGTAAAAGAAGGGAAACCAGCATACATACGAGTCAAAATCAACAGTTTGTCAAGCTATAAAATGGTTGATAAACTTTATGACGCAAGTAGGGCTGGAGTAAAAATACAAATGATAGTAAGAGGCATTTGTTGTTTGATTCCTGGAATTGAAGGAATGAGTGAAAATATTGAAGTTATTAGTATTGTAGACAAATTTTTGGAGCACTCCAGATTGTATATGTTTTGCAATAATAATGAACCGAAAGTTTATATTTCCTCTGCAGATTGGATGACTAGAAATATTGAAAATAGGGTAGAAGTTACTTGTCCTATTTATGATGAATCAATTAAAAAAGAATTGATTGAAACTTTTGATATCTGTTGGAGCGATAATGTGAAGGCCAGATTACTTAATATAGAGCAGAAAAATGAATACAAGAGAAATAATCTGCCAAAAGTAAGGGCCCAGTTTGCAACTTATGAATACTACTATAACAAATTAAACGGTTAGGATGTTATCGATCAAAAAATATGCAGCTATTGATATCGGATCAAATGCCGTACGGCTGCTCATTGCCAATATCATTGAAGAAAAGGATAAAGAACCTAGGTTTAGAAAGAGTTCTTTGGTAAGGGTGCCTATTCGTTTGGGAGCTGATGTATTTCTAAATCAGGAGATTTCAGAGTATAACAAGAATCGGATGGCCGATACGATGTTGGCTTTTAATCTTATTATGAAGTCCCATAATGTGGTCAAGTATAAAGCCTGTGCTACTTCTGCTATGAGGGAAGCCAATAATGGCGAGGAAGTGGTCGATTTAGTCCTTAAGAATTCAGGTGTTCAAATTGATATCATAGATGGGGAAGAAGAGGCGGCAATTATTGCGGCAACTGACTTACATTCCTTTTTGGATGACACTAAAACTTACCTTTATGTAGATGTTGGTGGAGGAAGTACGGAATTCACAGTTATTCACCTGGGTAAAAATGTGGCATCAAGATCTTTTAAGGTAGGAACTGTGAGACTTTTAAATGATATTGTCAACAAGGAAACCTGGGATGAACTTCAACTTTGGATTAAAGAAAACACCAAGGAATATGAAAAGGTGGATTTGGTAGGTTCTGGAGGGAACATCAATAAAATATTCAAACTTTCTGGAAAGCGAATGGGTAAACCATTGACCTATTTCTATTTGACATCTTTCTATAATATGCTTCACACTTATTCTTATGAGCAGCGTATAACAGAGTTGGACTTAAATCAAGACCGGGCCGATGTGATTATTCCCGCTACAAGAATTTACCTATCGGCAATGAAATGGAGTGGGGCTAAAGATATCTATGTTCCAAAGATTGGTTTGGCTGATGGTATCGTGAAAAGTATCTATTTTGATACGGTTTCAAGCCATACACAGTTAAAATAATACCATTCATCTTTTTAATTATTTTCGCTTTCAGGAATTCATATATATTCGTGTAGATAAACCCAACTACTTTGAAAAATAAATGATTATGAAGAAACAACTACTTTTTTTAGGTTTCATTTTTTGTGTGACTTTGTCCTTTTCCCAAATAGGAATGTATGGTGTTAGAGCAGGTATTAATGTGTCTAATATGGATTTTGAACCAGATGCTACCTTTTCCAATCAACATAGAAATGGTTTTGCTATTGGATTTTTTGGTGAATACCTATTAGGAGATGCTATAGCATTAGCACCTGAAATTCAATTTTCAGCAGAAGGAGCTAAATCCAGAGATTTAAGAATTGATTACATTCAAGCACCTATTTTATTTAAATTCTTTTTAGCAGACAGATTTGCAATTAGTGCTGGTCCTATGGTCGGCCTTAAGGTACATGAATATGAAGATGGATTCAAAAATATGGCGTTTTCAGCAGCAGGTGGTCTTGAATTTAAAGTAACAGAAATGTTCTTTATTGATGCCCGCTACCATTATGGTATTTTAAATGTTTTAGATGACGATTTACCTATGGAAGCCAAAAATGCCAGCTTTCAATTTGGTGTAGGAATTAAAATTTAACTTAACTAACAACACAAATATTTACGATTAGGCCTCCTTTATATTTTAAAGGAGGTTTTTTATTTCTTTATGAACTTTATGACTTTTTGAACCCCAGTATTATTATAAAACCTTATAAAATACATGCCAGAAGAAATGGCTTGTAGCTCTATTGTGTTACTTTTAAGCTCATTTGATGAGAGTAGTTTTTGACCATTTATATTAAAGATTTCATAACCTAATTTTTTTAAAGAAACACCCTTTACAAAAAGTAAATCGCTTACTGGATTTTGAATTAAGGAAACACTAACATCCTTATTTTCATCACTAATTGACAATGGTTGCCTCGACAAAACAATACTAAATACATCAGTGGGTGTTGTAGATTTACCTCCTGTAGAGTCTCCTGATGTTTTAGTTATAATCAATTCTTGAGAATCACCTTCTCCTGAAACTTGAAATTGATAACTTTCATAAGCAATACCATCATTATCTAAAGAAAGAATGTCGAATAAATAGTCCTCAAATAAATTTTGTTCAACAGTTTCACAAGAATTTAGCTCTCCCGAATTATTATAATAACTATCTAAATCTAAAAAATTTGTGTTATTTGTCATTCTGTAAACACCTCCAAACGTATTACAAACTCCTTCACCAATAAAATTTATTCCGTATTCAGATTCACCATCTAGTGTAAATTCTATGAATGAGGATGAATTATAAGAATTCGTATAGACTTCATTGTTATAGGTGATTTGATTAATATACCAAACTCCTGGTAGCTCATTGGTTTCAGGTAGTGTTTTTGTATAAACGGCTTGATTACCATCTTCTCTGATAAGGTATAAAATGCTTTCTTCCCCTAGGCCTGAAATATCAAACGAGCTGCTTAAAAGTGTGCCAGTTTCGAGGTTATTGGGGCTGAGACAATTCCAAAATAAGGGATGTAAAAAAAAATCAGTTTCCAAGGTGAAATTGCAAATTCCTGCTAAAGCACTAAACTCGGAAATAAAATAATCACTACTAATATTATAACTTCCATTGAACCCATTATCACAAGTTTCGCCCTGAAAAGTTCCATTCTCAAAGAACTGTATGGTGTTAATAGCATTAGGTATGGTACTATAGCGAGTTTCGCCTTCAAAAATTATATGATCTAGATACCAATCTCCAACCAAGTTTTGGGAGAACATATTAAAGGGTATAAGAAGAAGGAATAAGTAGCTTGATTTCATAGGTTTAGAATTTGGTTCAAAGTGAATATACTAAAAATCTCTACTTATCCATGAATCGTTTCCTTTTTTCCGAGATCTTTCATGATATTGGCTTCATAATCTAAGAGGTCCTGCCATTTTTTATCAACCGCTTCTCGGTCACCATATTGTCTAGCAAATCCTAAAAACATGGTGTAATGATTTGCTTCGCTAACCATAAGTCTTCTATAAAACTCTGCCAATTCCTTGTCTTTTAATTCTTCGGACAAAAGTCTGAAGCGCTCACAACTTCTTGCCTCAATTAATGCGGCATAAAGCAGTCTGTGTACCAATTGATCGGTTCTGCTGCCGCCTTTAGGGAAAAACTTAAGTAAGGCAATCACGTAATCATCTTTACGGTCGCGACCCAGTTTCCAACCTCTATCAATGATTTTATCATGAACCATTTTAAAATGGCTTATTTCCTCTTTGACCAAAGCAGTCATTTCTTGAACCAATTCAGTGTATTCAGGAAAACTAACAATAAGCGAAATGGCTGTACTTGTTGCTTTTTGCTCGCAGTAAGCGTGATCTGTCAAGATCTCTTCAATATTCTTTTCTACGATATTGACCCAGCGAGGGTCTGTGGGAAGTTTAAGGCCTAACATTTTAAATAATTTCTTCTGGTTCTACTTCAATAATTTGATAGGATCCATTTTCTTCAACAATCAAATTATAGAACAAACAAATATCAGATTCTGGTCGACATAAATTCAATTCCAAAATGACCTTTTGATCGGTAGAATGTTCTTGATTGAGCCATGATCCTGATAATTGACTGGCTAATATTTCGGGTTTGTTATCAGGAAAAAGTGCTATAAGTTCTAATTTATCCAAAGCTTTTTCAAAAATTAGCTCATCATTTTTAGCAACTTCTATGTGGGTGATTTGATCTCTATAGTAGTGTTTGTTTACAATTGAATCTGTTTCAAATTCGTTTAAAACTGCAGAATTCATATCTGTGTAATTTAAAATATGAACTCGAAATCCAGAAGCCATAGTTGTATCTGTTTCAACTTGGTTATAACTTTCAGGAAAGTATTTAATGTTTTCTGAAAAAGAGTCAAGTAGTTTGTGTTCTTGTAATACTTCTTTGGGAGTTTTTTTCATGCGCTCCCTTCCATCACAATTAAAAAAAAGAATGGCAAGACAGAGAATGGCTAATTGAAACACATATTTCATAATCTAGATATCTAAATCAAAGGTTTTTCTCAATACATCCAACATGGGGTTTTTCTCATTTAATTTTTCAAACTTTTCCCTTGTGGTAAACGCATACTGTTTTTCTATTTCCTCATTTACCTCAATGGCTAAGTTAATAGAAAAATTATTTAATCGTTTTCTAATGAAGCTCATAAGTGGATATTGGCTTCTTTCAACTTCTACTTTATTGGTTTCATTAGGATAAGCCAAATGAATGGTTTGATCTTTCAATTTAGGAGTGTCTATAGACAAGATGGACGCCAAATTAAATTTCCCCTTCTTTTGTAAGTCTTCGACAAATTCATTCCAAACCGTTAATAATTGTTCCTCGGTGAAATCATCCTTTGGCTGGTCATCGATACTTGGTTCAACTTCAATTTGTTTAAGACTATGTTCCTTTTGAGCTCTTATACTCTTTAAGGATAGTCCGGATGTTTCTTTTTTCGGGATGTTTATATTGACTTTAGGTAAAGGTGTTTTCGGTTCTTCCTCTTTACCTAAAGAAGAGGTAGAAAGATTTTGTAATTCCTCTTGTTCTGTTTCTTCCACTTGTTGAGGAGATGAAGCAGGAACTGTTTTGGGACTGGAAATGGAAGAAGGTCTCTGAACTTTGATAGGTTCAATTCCCTTAGCTTTAAAATAGCTGGCCGGAATTATGTAGTTTTTGCTATTTTTTTTTTCTCCATCAAAAGTGATGGAGGCAAGTTGCATTAAACATAATTCTACAAGCAGTCTTTGATTTTTACTGTTCTTGTATTTGAGATCACAGTCATTGGCCAAATCAATGGCCTTGATGAGGAAGTCCATGGAGGCCTTTTGAGCCTGTAAGAGATATTTTTCCTTAGTTTCGTCCCCAACTTCCAAAAGCTCAACAGTTGATTGATTTTTACAAACCATTAAATCCCTAAAGTGGCTAGCCAATCCGGTAATGAAATGTTGTCCTTCAAATCCTTTCGATAGAATTTGATTAAAATGAATCAACAATTCAGGTATATTGTTTTCTAGGATTAGGTCTGTACTTTTAAAGTAAGTCTCATAATCTAGGACATTTAAATTCTCTGTTACCGCTTGACGTGTTAAGCGTTTTCCAGAAAAACTAACCACACGATCAAAAATAGAAAGCGCATCTCTCATGGCCCCATCTGCTTTTTGAGCAATGATATGTAAAGCGTCATCTTCAGCTTCTATTCCTTGTTCTTCGGCAATATACTTCAGGTATTCTTTAGCATCCTTTACAGTAATTCGTTTAAAGTCAAAAATCTGACATCTGGATAGGATGGTAGGTATAATTTTATGCTTTTCTGTGGTTGCTAAAATAAAGATGCAATGCTTTGGAGGTTCTTCCAAAGTTTTCAAAAAAGCATTAAATGCAGCTTGAGACAACATATGGACCTCATCAATGATATAGACTTTATACTTTCCAACTTGCGGTGGTATTCGTACTTGGTCAGTAAGATTTCTAATATCATCTACCGAGTTATTGGAAGCAGCATCCAGCTCAAAAATATTAAATGAAAAATCTTCACCTTCTTGTTCTGTCCCATCACTGTTAATCATTTTGGCTAGAATACGAGCACAACTAGTCTTTCCTACACCTCGTGGACCACAGAACAAAAGAGCTTGAGCCAAATGGTGGTTTTCAATGGCATTCAATAATGTATTGGTAATAGCTTGTTGCCCCACAACATCCTTAAAGGTTTGAGGCCTATATTTTCTAGCCGATACAACAAAATGTTCCATTGAAAAATCTTAGATAAACAAATTTACACAAACGGTTTAAATTTCCTCAATGTGTCTTTTAAATTTACTTTTAGTTATTAACAATTTATGTACTTTTGCCGCAAGTAAATCGCCTTATCGCTCAGTTTTCTGGGAGGAAAGTCCGAACACCGTAGTGCAAACATAGTGGTTAATAGCCACCGGCCGAGAGGTTAGGAAAAGTGCAACAGAAAGAATGTACAGGTCATGCTGTAGTGAAATCAGGTAAACTCTATGTGGTGCAATGCCATGTATACCATCGTTTGAGGGCGGCACGTTCAATGTTGGAGGGTAGGCAGCTAAAGTTTATTGGTAACAATAGATTCAGATAAATGATAAGGCACTTTCATAAGATTTCTTATGATATGTGACAGAATTCGGCTTACAGATTTGCTTGAAACTAAAAACGAGCGTTGTATCAACGCTCGTTTTATATTTTATTCAGTTACCTTTTAAAAGGGTTCATATTTAAATTTTTGACCTCCTACAGAGACTTCCGCCATCAGACCACCTTTAGTGTGGGTAAATACAGCCACACCATCAGTATATTTGGCATCAAGAGAAACACTTGATTTTAGAGCCGTGGCAGAGATACCAGCATCAAATTCAAAATTACCTTCTTTAAATTTCTCTAAATCTTCCTTTTTTTCAAAAAAGATAACTTCTATTAATGCCTGTCCACCTGCTTGGAAACCAACATTAAGTTCCTTTAAACTGGCCATACCTATTTTTTGTCCGTAGGAATAAACCACACCATTTCCAGAGGCGCCGCCAATAATTAAACCTCCTTTCCCAACATTTGGAAAAATAACGCAACCGGCAGCCTTGTCAAAATAGGTCCTAAGACTTGGGTTGTATTTCAATAATTCTGAAACCGCCTCATCGGCATCTTTAATTACTTTTTTGTCTTTTTCTGATTGGGTATACCCAGATAGCGTGAAAAAGCACACGGATAGGACTACCAAAATACTTTTAATTCTTTTCATAATGATTGATATTTAGCTTATTAAATCTAAAAATACAAAAAAAGTAGGTGAGAAGTCCTATTAAGAATCGATAAAAAAATGTTATAATTTATCTATTCGGCTTTTGGCCATTCAAAAAAGCTAAAAGTGTTGCCCCCATAAGATTTTTTAAATGAAAAATAGTCTATATCATCCAGGCTAGTATGTTTGGAATGTTCTACAATCAAAAGCCCCTCTTTTTCTAATAAGTCCTTTTCAAATATGTAAGTAGGAATTTTTGAAAACTCTTCAATGGGTAAATTATAAGGTGGATCTGCAAATATGACGGTATATTGGCCTCTTGCATTTTCTAAATATTTGAAGACATCAGCTTTAATGGCTTCAATGGGCATTTTAAATTGTTCTGCTGTTTGTTTAATGAATCTTACACATCCAAAGTCTCCATCTATTGCTGTGATGTTTTCCGTGCCTCTAGAAGCGAATTCATAGCTGATATTTCCTGTTCCTGAAAACAAATCCAAAACAGAAATCTCATCAAAATAATAATAATTATTTAAGATGTTGAATAAGGACTCCTTGGCCATATCAGTAGTTGGTCTTACAGGGAGCTTTTTGGGAGCTACAATTTTTCTTCCTTTGAATTGTCCAGATATAATGCGCATTAAAAACTATTTGTTAAAACAAAATTGGAATGGTTGGAAGCAGTTACACCTTCTCCAAACCGATGATTTATTGGAGGGTCTGGAAAATCTACATGCCTTACATATTTAAAAACCATCTGGTATAGGTCATCATCTTTTTTAATCCTTCCAATGACGTATAATTGAATCTTTTCGGGATTGAGGTCTAATTGTTCTAAAGCAAATAGAATGTAATAAATGAAATCTTCCTTGGAGTGATAGTCATAGGAATTATACAATTTTAAACCTTGATGGTCCATAGCTATAATTTCAAAATGAGACCTCCCCACATGAATATAGACCTTAGGTTCCATGGTATTCTTCTCCTTTTTTAAAACATGTTCTAGAAGAATAGTTGAAAAATGAGTGTATGAGAAATCCCCAAATTTTTCAAATAGAAAATTGGTGATATTTACATAGGGTACATAAACATTGTAGCTATCATTGACACTTAAATGGTCATAAGCAATATAATCTGACTTTAAAATTTTTGAATTAAACTTTAAATAGTCCGCTAGGTTATTTTCATCAAATAAAGAGGCAGGAACTAAAGTGGAAAGATCATTTACAAAAATAGCTTTGATATTCATGAAGTCCATTTTTAAAACTTCTTCAGAATCAAAGATTTGTTCCAGTTTCTCTAATATTTGAAAAGGGGAAAAGCGTTTCTCATATTCAAAATGTTTTAAATAGGTAATGGTATTTGAAACATTGTTTAGAATACAAAAAGAAAGTCCATTCAAACTTATTTGAATGGACAAATCTTGATTAGTTAAGTTATGTTTGGTCTTATTCGTTAGCCCCATAGTTTTTTGGCCAGTTTCCAATGGTTTTGACCTCATCCATAGATCCTACTTTTAAGGCATTTCCGTTAACACCATCTACAGACACAACTTCATTTTCTTGTGCCACTAAGTCTTTATTTTGATCAGCTAATATGACGCTTTTCTTAACGCTTGCTTCAAATACAGGGATTTTAGAAGTTCCTTGCTCTAACAAGCCAGCTTGCATTTCAAATTTAGCATCTGTTCCAGGAACGTTCATCATTCTTTTGTAACGATCAGAATCTTTAAATAACGAATCTTTTACTGGTACGTATCCTAAAGTATCGATTAAAGTAATTTCCTTTAATGTCTCAACACCACCATATCTTCTTGTCAACTCTTCATCAACAACAGTTGTATCTCTTCTTTGAGTGATCACAAACTTAGAAGTATCAATAAAACTAATTAATTCGTTAAAATCACCTGCAAATTTACCAGTAATCTCACGGTGAGCTAGCTGAGCGTCTCTAATATCGATTAATTTTTCAATCACTTTAGCATAACGCTTGTTCTTTTCTTGATTGAATTTAATAGGTTCATAAACAGAATTGAATGTCAAATATCCTAGATAGATAATTAACACCCATAAAACCAACGTTAAAATAGGTTTTACTTTTGCTGGTATAAATTTGTCTATAAGCCATACTAAACCTATGGTCAGTAAGATAACAGCAACAATCACAATGATAATGGTAAGCATAGTGTGTATATTAAAATTAAATTAGGTCTTAGGCAAATCTACAATTTTTTTTTAATGGTGAAAACCCAAGGGGCTAAAAATCCTTTCTATATTTGGAGAGAATTAAAATGATAACGGACTCTATGAACGCCTCAGAATTCTATACACTTATAAAACAGCAATTTCCATTTACTCCTACAAAAAAACAAGAGGTCGTTTTATTGCAATTATCAGAATTTATTTTTTCTACAGATGCTAAAAGTCTGTACTTAATGAAGGGATATGCGGGAACCGGTAAAACAACTATTATTGGAACTCTGGTCTCCAATTTATGGAAGGCTAAAAAAAGTGCCGTCCTTTTGGCTCCAACAGGTAGAGCGGCCAAAGTGATTTCCAATTACTCAGGAAAGGAGGCCTTTACAATTCATAAAAAGATTTATTTCCCCAAAAAAGAAAAAGGTGGCGGGGTTAAGTTTGTGTTACAACCTAATAAGCATAAAAACACCATTTTTATTGTAGATGAGGCATCAATGATTCCTGATACTCCTGGAGAATCAAAATTTTTTGAAAATGGCTCACTTCTCGATGATTTGATGCAATATGTTTATTCGGGTTTTAATTGCAAACTGATGTTGGTTGGAGACACTGCCCAATTGCCTCCAGTTAAATTAGATATGAGTCCGGCATTGAATCCAAACGTCCTAAATCTAAATTACAATAAGGAGGTAAAAAATATTGAGTTGGATGAAGTCGTAAGGCAAGAAAGCGACTCAGGAATACTCTTTAATGCAACAAATCTTAGAGAGCAATTGAATGATGGAGCTACTGACGACTTTAAGTTTGATTTAAATGGTTTTAAGGATATTGTACGGTTGGTTGATGGTTATGAAATTATGGATGCCATAAATGAATCCTACAGTAATTTGGGATATGAGGAAACGGCTATAGTAGTGCGTAGTAACAAGCGTGCTAATTTATATAATCAACAAATTAGAAATAGGATTCTATTTAATGAAAATGAGTTGACTGCCGGTGATTATTTGATGGTAGTCAAGAACAACTACTTTTGGATTAAACCCACAACCGAAGCAGGATTTATTGCCAATGGTGACATTATTGAGGTTTTGGAGATTTTTAAAATCGAAGAACTTTATGGATTTCGTTTCGCAGAGGTAAAAATTAAAATGGTCGATTATCCTAAAATGAAACCATTTGAAACGGTTCTTTTATTGGATACCATCACTTCTGAAACCCCATCGTTATCCTATGATGATAATAACAGGCTTTATCAAGAAGTCATGAAAGATTACCAAAATGAAACAAGTAATTACCGGAAGTTTCTAAAAATCAAGAACAATAAGCATTTCAATGCGCTTCAAGTTAAGTTTTCATATGCTATGACGTGCCATAAATCCCAGGGAGGGCAATGGCATACGGTGTTTGTAGAGCAACCTTATTTACCCGATGGTATTTCTAAAGATTATTTACGTTGGTTGTATACAGCAGTCACTCGAGCCAAAGAAAAGTTGTATCTTATTGGTTTCAAAGATGACTTTTTTAAAGTATGATAAATTCTGAAACGCTCATAAGTATTTTTCTAGGAATAGGTTTGGCCGCGTCCGTGGGATTTAGGGTGTTTTTACCACTGTTTGTATTAAGTTTAGCAGCCTATTTTGATGTTTTAGATGTCAATGAAAAATGGCAATGGTTAGCAAGCATACCAGCGTTGATCACCTTTGGCGTAGCCATGTTATTTGAAGTCTTTGCCTATTATATCCCTTTTATCGATAACCTTTTAGATACCATTGCCGTTCCATTAGCTGCCATAGCAGGAACAGCTGTCATGGTTTCTACTTTAGTTGACTTAGATCCCCTTTTTACTTGGTCTTTGGCTATTATAGCGGGTGGGGGAACTGCCGCGGCAATATCCAGCAGTACTTCTGCTACGAGAGCAGTTTCCACGGCAACAACGGTTGGTATAGGAAATCCTATTGTTTCGACGGTTGAAACAGGCGCTGCCGCGACATTATCTATTGTGTCAGTTTTTATACCTATCATAGGCATATTACTAACCATATTTGTTCTTTTCATTATCATTCGATTTTATCGAAAGATTAAGAAAGGGTGACCATACAATTGTCGTAAAAAATAGTATTTTTGAATCTGAATTTTCCTCCTTTATGAAGATAATCTCAATGATACCAGCACGATACAGTGCTTCCAGATTTCCTGGTAAATTAATGCAAGATTTAGGTGGTAAGTCTGTTATTTTCAGAACTTATGAGGCTACCGTTAATACTCAATTGTTTGATGATGTTTATGTGGTTACCGATAGTGACATCATTTACAATGACATTGTTAAACAAGGAGGAAAAGCCATTATGAGCCAAAAGGAACATGAATGTGGAAGTGACCGCATTGCTGAGGCTGTTGAAAATATGGATGTAGATATTGTGGTTAATGTTCAAGGAGATGAACCTTTTACTGAAGTAGCCTCTTTAAGTAAATTGATAGAAGTCTTTAAAAATGATGCCAATCGGGAGGTTGATTTGGCTTCTTTAAAAGTTCATATCACCGATTGGGAAGAAATCAATAATCCTAATACCGTTAAAGTCATTACCGATCAAAGTGGGTTTGCTTTGTACTTTTCAAGGAGTCCTATTCCATATCCTAGAGATAAAGAGGTTGCTGTTAAGTATTTTAAACACAAAGGCGTCTATGCTTTTAGAAAAGAGGCATTGATGGATTTTTACAGACTGCCCATGTTGCCTTTGGAAGCCTCCGAAAAGATAGAATGTATCAGATATTTGGAGTATGGTAAGAAAATAAAAATGGTAGAAACAGATGTTTTGGGAGTTGAAATTGATACCCCTGAGGATCTTGAAAAAGCGAAGAAACTTTGGAAATAGATTACAGTAACATAAAAGTTATTGGATTTGACGCCGATGATACCTTATGGGTAAACGAAACTTATTTTAGGGAGGCAGAAGAAGCCTTTGCCCAATTGCTTTCTCCGTATGAAACCATGAATAAGATCGATCAGGAGCTTTTTATGATGGAGATGAAAAATCTTCCGTTATATGGGTATGGCATAAAAGGTTTTGTGCTTTCTATGGTTGAAATGGCTTTGGAGTTGTCTAACAACCAAGTTTCAAATCAGACTATTTCTAAAATTTTAGATATTGGGAAAGATATGCTTAATAAACCGGTTGAACTGTTACCTGGTGTAGAAGAGGTTTTAAAAAGTTTATCTAAGCAATACCGACTGATACTGGTCACCAAAGGAGATTTGCTAGATCAAGAGAGGAAGTTAGAAAAATCAGGTTTGACCAATTATTTTCATCATATTGAAGTGGTTAGTGATAAACAAGAGTCTAATTACTCAAAACTTTTGGGGCATTTGGATATTGACCCTTCCGAATTTTTAATGGTAGGCAATTCACTAAAATCAGATGTTTTACCGTTAATCAATATTAAAGCAAAGGCAGTTCACGTGCCTTTTCATACAACTTGGGCGCACGAGGAAGTCCATGAAAGTGAAACAAATGGCAAGTCTTATTTAACAATAGGAAGTTTATTGGATTTGCTACCTTTATTAAAGAACCAAACAAATTGATGATTCAATAAATGAATTTTAAAAATTTCCCAATGGTGTCCAAAGTGGTTTTTGGTCGTGGCAGCTTTAATCAATTGCAAGATGTGTTAATGCCAAAAAGACTCAATGCCCATGCACCTTTTATTTATTTAATCGATGACGTATTTCAAGGAAACTCCTGGATAACGGGGAGAATTCCTTTGGCATACGAAGATAAAATTTACTACATATCTTCTGACGAAGAACCTAAGACATCTCAAGTAGATGAATTGGTAGAAGAAATCATTCTCCAATTCAAAGAAAGACCTTCGGGAATTATAGGAATAGGAGGAGGAACCATTATGGATCTGGCCAAGGCTGTAGCTATCATGTTAACTAATGATGGTGAGTCTAAGGATTATCAAGGCTGGGATTTGGTTAAAAATCCGGCGCTTTATCACGTTGGTATCCCAACTATTTCAGGAACTGGAGCAGAGGTTTCGAGAACAACGGTATTAACAGGACCTGATAAAAAACTAGGAATAAATAGTGATTATACACCGTTTGATCAAGTCGTTTTAGATCCTGAGCTTACTAAAGATGTTCCAAAAAATCAATGGTTTTACACAGGAATGGATTGTTACATCCATTGTATCGAATCCTTAAATGGTACTTATTTAAACGCTTTTAGTCAAAGTTATGGTGAAAAAGCATTTGATCTTTGTAAAGAAATATTCTTGGAAAATTCATTATCCGAAGAGGACATTCAAGACAAATTGATGATGGCCTCCTGGCACGGAGGTATGAGTATAGCCTATTCACAAGTAGGGGTGGCTCATGCCATGAGTTATGGGTTAGGGTTTCTTCTAGGAACAAAACATGGAGTAGGTAATTGTATTGTATTTGACCATTTGGAAGAATTTTACCCAGAAGGCGTCAAACTCTTCAAAGAAATGAAAGACTTTCATGGTGTTGATTTACCTCAAGGTTTATGTAAAAACTTAACAGATAAAGAATTTGATATCATGATTGATGTATCGCTTGGTATGGTTCCGTTATGGGAAAATGCTTTAGGGAAATCATGGAATAAAACGATTACCCGAGAAAAGTTAAGAGAACTTTACGAAAAAATGTAAGATGCGGTGGTTAGCTAAATTTATTTACTTCCGGCTTTTAGGATGGAAAATTGTTGGCAACACCAATATGTCTAAGCATGATATTAAAAAGGCTGTATTAATCGCGGTTCCACATACCAGTTGGCATGATTTTTATATCGGGATCCTCCTTAGGAAGATTTTAGGTATTAAAGCAAACTTTATAGCCAAAAAGGAATTGTTTGTAGGTCCATTAGGTTGGTATCTTAAGCGAGTAGGGGGTGCTCCCATTGACAGAGGAAATAAAGAAAATAAGGTAGAAGCTATTGCTAAAATATTTCAGGAAAAAGAAGAGTTTCGATTGGCTTTGGCACCTGAAGGCACTAGAAAAAAAGTAGAAGAGTGGCGTACAGGTTTCTATTATATAGCCAAAGCAGCCAAGGTTCCCATTATTATGTTTACGCTAGATTTTGGTAAAAAACAAAACAAAATTTCGGAACCATTTTATCCAACAAATGATAAAGAAGCTGACTTTCAATTCATGAAAGACTTTTTTAAAGATGTAAAAGGGAAGGTGCCTAAGTACTCATAGGTCGTTACAGGCATGGTATTTGTAATATTGTTTCCATAGTGAATGAAACATAAAGTAAACTAGTAAGTCCCTAAAAAGAAAGCTACCTTTTTGGGTAGCTTTTTCCTTTTATGGGGTATAGGTTTCATCAACTTTAAAATCTTTCATTTCCTGTAATGGTTGAAGTACATTGTAATCCTTCCAGAAATTGGGATCATATTGTTTAGGTGTTTCATAATCAATATCCTTTTTCTCCTTTATGGCCTCATAGTCGCTATTAGTAATGTCCTTAGTGCCCATGATTAATAATTCATTTCGTTCTTTAAAGGTCCCTTCAACCAAGAATTCAAATGAAACTTTATTGTTTCCGTCATTTTCTTTGAACTTAAAAGGCCTATCAATGTAAAAATATCGGTCAATTTCTTCGGTTATAAATTTGGGATAATAATAATTGTCTGGACCTTTTTTATAAATAACTGATCCCGATTTTCCGTTTTCAGCATATTTAATTCCTAAAAGGAATTTCATATTGAGTTTCTCGCCAACGCGTCCTTTAAAATATTTGTAATCCGTTTTTAAAACGGCAAATGTTTGATTGGAAATGTAAAGGGTTCCTTCAAAATCAGCAGATCCTCTTCTTGGTTTAAAATCTACCACATAAACCAATTCGGAATCTAGAAACGAAATACCCTTTAACTCATAATCATATTTCCTTTGATCTGTTACAAAATTAAATATGGAACCACTTTTGAAGTTATGCTCTTTGAGCATTTCATAGGTTAATTTTCTGATTAAACCTACCGAATTAATAGTGTCTTCCATTTTATTGTTTTCTCTACTACTTTCTCCTAATTTGACTGAATCTGAAATTTTAAACCATCCTGTTTTAACCGTGTAGACTTTATTGGTGTCTAAATGTTTGGTGACAATATCTTTCCCTCTTTCTGCCAATCTTTCAATGGTTTGATCATTTCTTTCATCCAATAATCTCATGGCTTTGTCAATAGTCATTTTAGAGTTTTTCTCATCTAAAACACTTAAATCAGCCACAAATTCTGTGTATTGTTTGGACCTGTTGTTCAATAAGGAATTACCTAATTCTTGAAACTCTTTATTAAAGGCTTCAAGTTGTTTTTTCTTAAATCCAGTGGATTTATCTATTTCTAAATTGACATTTTTACCCTGAATATATTGGGTGGTCCTTCTAAACAGATTATAATTAACCATTTTGGTTTTATAGTTCTTGTCCAAATTTTTATCCATGTAATATAATATGGAGTCTAAAGTGAGCATCCTATTGGTTAAATAAACTTCAGAAAGTTCATTAACTTTTTCAATCAAATGATAGTCTTGTGATTCAAATTCATTTAATAGCATGCCTATTTTCTCATAACCCATACAAGAAATTTTTACAGAGTCTGTAGGTTCAAAGCCTGAGGTATTGATCGAGAAGCTGCCTTCTTCATTGGTAATAACCCCAAAGTGTTCACCAATTTGTACGGTGGCATAAGAAATGGGCTCTTCTTTATCAGATAAGACTTTCCCAGAAATGCTTTGAGCGAATGAAGTGGCTCCAAACAATAGAATAAAATAAATAAGAAGGGACTTGATGGTAGTAAATGTCATAGACGTTTTTTGTTAAAAGACGAAAAACCAATTGATTTTGTTACTGTTAAAATAAAAAAAACCTGAACGAAAAGTTCAGGTCTTTATATATTTTTAACGTTTTGTGCTTATTCTTCAGCACTTTCTTCCATGGTATGGTAGACATTTTGTACGTCATCATCTTCTTCAATTTTCTCCAAAAGTTTTTCTACATCTTCCATTTGTTCAGGAGTCAATTGTTTTGTAACCTGCGGAATTCTTTCGAAGCCAGAGGATAGAATTTCAATACCACGACCTTCCAATTCCGATTGAATAGCTCCAAAACTTTCAAAGGGGGCATATATTAAAATTCCATCGTCATCAACAAAAACCTCTTCAGCACCAAAGTCAATTAGTTCAAGTTCCAATTCCTCAGCATCCAAGCCTTCAGCGTTAATCCTGAAATTACATGTATGGTCAAACATAAATGATACCGAACCAGAGGTGCCTAAACTACCGTCACATTTATTGAAATAACTTCTAATGTTGGCTACAGTTCTAGTATTATTATCTGTGGCTGTTTCCACCAAAACGGCAATCCCGTGTGGTGCATAACCTTCAAAAAGTACTTCCTTATAATCTCCTTGGCTTTTGTCTGATGCTCTTTTAATAGCACGTTCAATATTGTCTTTAGGCATATTGACTGCCTTGGCATTTTGTATAACAGCTCGCAATCTGGAATTGCCATCAGGGTCGGGTCCACCTTCCTTTACTGCCATTACAATATCCTTACCGATACGTGTGAAGGCCTTACTCATTGCGGCCCAACGTTTCATTTTTCTTGCTTTCCTGAATTCAAAAGCTCTTCCCATTAATTAACGCGTTTAAATTTTAAAGTAACAAAATTATGAAAAAACTAATTAGTCATTAGGAATTTGCTTAGCCAAAAATGCATTGTTTGAATTATTTAGATTCTCAATAACATGACTACGCTCGTTGTTTAACTCTGCATTTAGCTGATTATACTCTTTCCCTCCCTTATTTAATGCCTTTACTTTATCATTATAGGCATCAATTTGTTCTTTGGTTCTTTTCTTTTCTGGTGTTTTTTCAATATTATTTTTGATGGTTTCAAAATCTTGATTTAGCACCAAAAATTCAACCATTTTAGGGATTTTATTCTCTGCTTCATCTATGTAAAATTCAAAAGCTTTTTTGGTAGCCTTAACAATAGAATCGTCATTATTGTAAAGTTCTACTGAATTTAATTGTTCCAATCCTTCACGGGCACTTTGACTTAAAGCGTTGGCATTTTGTTGCATACCGTTAATGTCATTATTACCAAGGGAATTCATTAAATAAACTTCATTCATGTAAACCTTGAAAAAAATGAGATATAAAGTATTGTAATGTTTGAATACCTGACCAGATATAGCCATTTTTTTGCTCAGGTCTGATTCGTCTTCAATGATGTTTACATTGTTTTTGTTAGCAAAGGCATAAAAATGTGTTTCATAAAGTTCTTGGGATTCCTTCATTTTTTGATCAGCCATTTCTTGAGCCATAATAAAGGCTTCCATGGCATCGTAGGATTGTTCTGCAATAGCCTTCATGTCGATTATTTTAGCATAATCATTCTTTAAAAGACTTTCATTAAATCTGAGGTGCTCCAGTACCTGGTTTTTAAATTCATCACCATTATAGCCTTCAGCCTTGTCAATTTTTTCAATGGAGCTTTCTACTGATTTGATTAAAATTTTTCTTCGATTTCCTACAGCACGTTCACCTCTATGAGCTATAGCTTGCGTGTACTTCCACATGTTTTTTGTAATACCCTCTTGTTCTTTACCTACAAAATCTAGGTAGGACACGGCAGTTTTAAAGCTTTGTGATGAAGCATTAAAAACCTCAAACATTAGGAGTAATGTCAAGGCAAATTTTAAGTTGTTTTTCATGTTAGTTTAGTTTGTTGATTAAGTCTTTTAAGATGTTAAATGATTCGCTTATATAAATATCATGAGATATATTATTCATTATGTCTTCATTGATGAGTTGCATGTCTTCACTATACTGCAAAACTTCAATGGTTGATTTGGTATTTTCAACTTCTAGTTCAACATCAGTTGTATCCATATCTTGGAACGACTTGTAGAGATTGTTTAATTGTTCAATATCCTCAAAAACATTATCAATCGTAAGGGCATAAGTCTTATTCTTATTGATAATTTCCCTGAGAAGCACTTGATTCAATTCTTTAATCTTCTTGAAATCTTCTGAATGTTCAACGCGATTTTTACTTAACCCGATAAGATGTTCAATGGGTAATTTTTTAAGTGGTCTCAGTGCTAGGGTTGGGGTAATATCATCATTAGGAATACTGAAATCATTTGATTTCTCGTCCATATTAAAGTTTTCATACAAAGAGGGCAGTTGAATATCTGGGGCAATTCCTTTTTGTTGAACCCCTTTTCCTGTTGCCCTGTAGAATTTTTCGAAAGTAATTTTAGTATAGCCTTGGGTTAAATCTAACGTATCTAATGGCAGAATGACTTGCGCTGTTCCCTTGCCAAAAGAGTTTGATCCAACAATCAGGGCTCGGTTGTAATCTTGCATTGCCCCAGAGAAAAATTCGGAGGCCGAAGCACTGGATTCATTAATCATTATTACCACGGGCTTTGTAAATAAGGAACCTCTATTAGGGTCTCTTATAGTAAATTGATTGGAATATCTATCACTTTCAATGGCTATTGGCCCTTTGTCTATAAACATTCCCGAGAGATTAGTGGCTTCATGAATGGAGCCTCCACCATTGAATCTTAGATCAATAATGAGACCTTTAATATTTTCCTTTTGCAGTTTGTATAATTCTTTTGAAAAGTCCTGCGAAAGTCCAATGCCTCGTGGCGAATCAAAATCAGTATAAAAACTAGGTATTTTAATGTAACCGAATGCTTCCTCATCTGACTTTAAAACAAAACCCGTGATGGAATTATCATCAGATTTCATAATGGTTTTGGCTAATTTAACTTCCTTAATGGTTCCGTCCCTTTTTTTAATTTTAAAGGTGGCCACTTTATGTGAATCATCATTTAGGAATTTATCTACTTCATTAATGGAAATGCAATAGGTTTCTAAAGTCATCTGCCCTGAGGTGATACTTTTTATGACATCATCTTCTTCAATTTCTCCATTTTTAAAAGCACTACTTCCTGGAATGATTTGCTCAACTACCAAATCATTATCTTTATTCTTTGATGGAAGGATTCCGTAGGTAAGTTGATTTGTTCCCAAGTAATGATGAAACAAATCACGCTCAGCATTGTTAAAATAGGTAGAATGTGGATCTTGATACGCGCAGTAGGCTTTAAGAAAGCACTCCTTTACAAAAGATTCAACTCCCCCTTTTTGGTTAATAATTTCATTCAACTTGCATAGTTCCTTCTCAATAACAACATTTTTAATGCCTTCTTCTTTTTTGGCAAAATTTGACTGAATCAGTTGAAGTGTACTATCTTCTTCTATTATGGTCTTAATAACTTCATACTTAATAATCTTGTTCCAATAAAGTTCCGATGCCTTTTTGTTTTGCTTGTAATAGTGCTTTTTATGACTTGAATAATGGATGGTGTCCTTTCCTGTATATTCAAGTTTTACTTTAGATAGTGAAGCAATATAGTCTTTTGTTTCCTCAATGCGGCTTGTTAAAATATCAACATATTTATCAATGAAATCACTATTACTTGCTTCTAAATAATTATCGATGTTAAGAGAATCACTTGAAAAAGTTTTGAAGTCATCAATTCGAAGTAAATTTTGTTCTTCATCTAAATTATTGATAAATAAATGATAAACCCCAACCGATAAAGAATCATCTACTGGTTTACCAGCAAAGTGAAGTTCTTTATAGATATTATGAAGGGATTTGAGTTGACTGTTAAATAGGGTGTTAGATTGAGCTACTGCCAAGTAGTTCAAAAGAAGAAAACATCCAAGATAAAAATATTTCAATGCTTGTTAAATTTGAGGCAGGACTAAAATATAAAAATAAATGAAACTTATTTTTTATAAGTGCTTATTCTTGAACTTCAACAATGGTTTCTATGGCTTCAGCCAATTTAAAGTCCTTTTCAGTAACACCATCAACATCATGTGTAGAAAGAGAAATGGTCAAAATATTGTAAACATTAGCCCAGTTGGGATGATGATTTAAAGCTTCACATTCAAAGGCTATCCGACTCATGGCACTGAAACAATCTTTAAAATTGTCGAATTCAAACTCAACATGAATGGCATTCTCGTAATACTCCCAATCTGGAAATCTTAATAATTTAGCTTCAATTTCTTGGTCTGATAGTTTAGTCATGATTAAAGGTTTTAGTTTCTTTTAAAGGTAAGGAATTTCAATCAAACCTCTAACTCTTTTAAAATTTCATGACTATATAATTGTAAGTGTTTGGGTAATAGGTTTTCTTGGGGAAGGACAGCTAAGTATCTATCGTCATTTGTTGTATAAACACGTTTTAAAACAGGGTTCATACTACCCAAAGAATTTAAAATTTCTTTGATAAAATCATCATGGTGAACAAGATCATTACTTCCTAAGTGAAAAACTCCAGATTTATTTCTATTGATGATATAATGAATTTGCTGTGTTAATTTGGAATCGGTGGTGACATTCATGATTAAATTTGGAAACACTTCAATAGATTCCACTTCTTTAAATGCCTGCCTTAATTCTGAGATTCTAGGAGAGTGGGAACCAAAAACCATTGGTAATCTGGCGATTACTATTTGTTTTTTTGGTAATCGCATGAGCATGTTTTCAATTTTAATCTTAAAATGACCATAAACACTATGGCTTAAGGTTTTATCGTTTTCATAGCTAGGGTATTTACTATACGCATCAAATACATTGGCAGAAGACAAGAAAATAAACTTGATTTTCTTATCCTTTATATATTCAAGCATGTGTGAATGAGCTATGGTTTGAGCAGAAAAATCACCTCGTAATGCTGAAATGATAAGGGTAGGTTTGACCGCATTTAAGATTTCAAAAACATCATCTTCTTCTATATCATATTGAAAAAAGTGCTTGTTTTTTTCAAACTCATGCTTTGAAGTTTTATAAGTACCAAAAGTGTTAAAATAGGGACATAGCTCTTTATAAAGCGAGTTGCCTAAAAAGCCACTTGCTCCAAAAATAAGTATTCTATGTTTGTCCGATTTTGGCATTTATACTTTTTTTAATACAGAATCTTAAACAAAAAAAATCACTGACTTTCATGATGATTACCTTAAAACGAAAGAGCAGTGATTTTATTTATTTCTTGGCATATTATCCCTTGTAAAACGGCAATTTTACAATACTTGCCGGAACTGCATTTTTTCTAATTTGAATAAAAATCTTATTGCCAAGGGAAGCTTGTTCTGTAACTACATATCCCAAACCAATTCCTTTTCCTAGACTTGGTGCCATGGTACCTGAGGTTACATGGCCAATGTCATTTCCTTGTTCATCAACAATAGAATAATCATGTCTTGGAATTCCTCTTTCATCCAATTCGAAAGCAATTAATTTTCTTTTTGGACCAGCTTCTTTCTCAGCTTTTAAGGCTTCACTATTAGTAAAATCCTTGGTGAATTTTGTAATCCAGCCCAAACCAGCTTCAATAGGAGAGGTTGAATCATCAATGTCATTTCCATATAGACAATATCCCATTTCCAATCTTAAAGTATCTCTAGCAGCCAATCCAATAGGTTTTATTCCAAAGCTTGAACCAGCCTCCATAACTTTATCCCATACTTGTTTTACCTCACTGTTTTTACAATAAATTTCAAAACCACCACTTCCTGTATAACCAGTTGCAGAGATGATTACATGTTCAATACCAGCAAAATCACCAACAATAAAATTATAGAAAGTAATAGCCGATAAATCATGACTACTTAAAGATTGCATAGCTTCAACAGCTTTAGGGCCTTGAATTGCCAATAGTGAATAGTCATCACTAAGATTTCTCATTTCAGCACCTACATCATTTTTTGATGAAATCCAGTTCCAATCTTTTTCAATATTGCTTGCATTTACAACCAACAAATAGGTCTCTTCCTTAATTCGATAAATAATTAAGTCATCAACGATTCCACCATTATCATTAGGCATACAACTATATTGCGCTTTTCCAATAGTAAGTTTTGAAGCATCATTGGTGCTAACTTTTTGAATTAGTTCCAATGCATTGGGGCCTTCAATTAAAAATTCACCCATGTGGGACACGTCAAATACGCCAACTCCTTTTCTTACGGTTTCATGTTCTATGTTGACACCTTCATATTGAACGGGCATATTATATCCTGCAAAAGGAACCATTTTGGCACCTAAAGCCACGTGGGTATCATATAGTGCTGTGTTTTTCATTAGTTTGTTTTTAAAAGCACAAATGTAAAGAAAATATAACGGAAATAAGGGGGCATAAAGGGTTCCTCTATCATTTAAATGTTAATTTTAATGACGATATAGTAGGTCTTTCAAAGATTTATGTATTTTAGATAATCCTCTAATATTTAGTTATATGAAAACCTTTATTTTAAGTATTTTTTCCATTTTTATTTTTTCAGAAATAGTTGCGCAAACAGATTTGCCAACAGATTATTTAAGTAAAGAGTTTCACAGAAATAGACGCGAAGCTTTAAGGGCCTCAATGCCTGAAAATAGTGTGGCTGTCTTTTTTGCAAATCCCGTAAGAAATCGAGCTAATGATGTAGACTATGTTTACCATCAGGATCCCAATTTTTATTATTTAACAGGATACAAAGAACCACATGCTGTTTTAGTTGTCTTTTCAACAGATCAAACTGACAAGGAAGGGAATACCTTTAACGAATTAATGTATGTGCAGGAGAAAAACCCTATGGCCGAGATGTGGACAGGTCATCGATTAGGTATTGAAGGAGCAAAAAATCAATTAGGCATAGAAAATGCTTATAATGGCAAGGAATTTCTAGAAAACAATATTGATTTTTCGAAATTTGACAAGATCATGTTTGAGAATTTCAATGATGATTACAGAAATTCTTCTAGAAATAAGGCGGACCTTCATGATTTGGTTCAATCATTCAAATCCCAAATCAATTTTGAAACTTTCAAACCTTCTTCTCAAATACAGGAACGGGCTTATCAAATGATTAAATCTACCGAGATTGAAAACAGTGCCAATGTGGCCCAAACTTTAGGTAAGGTGTTAGAATATTATCCCGATTTAAAAGAGGATCAAATTATATCTAAATATGCGGCATCAGATAATGATGAACTGAGAAGAGAGTTAAAACAGCAAGTCATCAAAATTGAGGCAGAAAACCAAAGCAATATTGATGTGAGAGGTTTATCAACACTTATGGCCCAATTGAGACAAATTAAGACTGCAGAAGAATTAACGTTGTTAACCAAAGCTGTGAGAATCTCCTCCATGGGACAACGGGAGGTTATGAAGGCGATGCATCCAGGAATGTCTGAGCTTGAAGTTCAAGGCATTCATGAGTATGTTTATAAAAAATATGGCAGTGAGTATGAAGGCTACCCAAGCATTGTAGGTGCTGGAAACAATGGGTGTGTATTACATTACATAGAAAACAGTAAAATGCATGTTGAAAATGAATTGGTATTAATGGATTTAGGTGCCGAATACCATGGCTATAGTGCTGATGTGACCAGAACAATTCCGGCAAATGGAAAGTTCAGTAAAGAACAAAAAGCCATTTATGATATTGTTTATGAGGCTCAGGAAGCGGGAATAGAGGCATCTGTGGTTGGAGCTAGTTTTCAGTCGCCTAATATTGCTACACGTCAAGTAGTGAATGAAGGCTTATTAAAGCTAGGTATTATTAGTTCCATAGATGAAGTTCATTCCTATTACCCACATGGAAGTAGCCATTATTTAGGCCTTGATGTACATGATCCAGGAACCTACGGTAATTTTGAAGCTAATATGGTTATTACAGTAGAACCCGGTATCTATATACCAGATGGAAGTCCTTGTGATGAAAAATGGTGGGGAATTGCTGTAAGAATTGAAGACGATATTCTTATTACAGAGAATGGTCCTGTTAACCTTTCGGGAGAAGCACCAAGATCATCTGCAGAAATTGAAGCCTTAATGAAGGAATCGAGTGCTCTCGATGATTTTGTATTACCTAAGTTAGATTAAAAAATTTCTTACATAACTTTAAATTAACAGTCTTAACCTAAGCTTGAATTTTATTTAATATTTCCTTTAGTAGGACTTTACATTGTTGTTGTTGTTTTGCTTCATCATTTAAAAATTAATCAACAAAGATGAACAATTACTACAAAATTTCTTTAGGCCTTTTCGGTCTTTTAGCTTTGGGAGCTTGTAACAATGACGATGACAACACCCCAACTGCAAACCCAGAACCTACTAATTTGGTACAATTACAGGCCCACTCACAATCTCCAGCATTATTGGATGTGGCACCAGAGTTTTCTGGAATTAATGTATATACCTTATTGTCTTCTGAAGATCAATTGGTAAACACACCAAATTTTGTTTATGGTTCCATGGCTGATGGAGCTGGATTATTAAGAAATTCAGATAATACATTTACCCTAATCAATAATATTGAAGCCGATTATTCTATCGCTCGTATTACTCTAGACGAAACCTTTAAACCAGTTGCAGGAGAATATATTTTAAATGCACAAGCTACTGCAGCTACAGCACAATGCTCAGGTTCTATGATTACTCCAGAAGAACATGGTTTCGGACCATTATATTTATCTGGAGGTGAATGGGGCGGATCCTCTCAAGGTGTTTTTGCAACAGATCCATATAAAGATGCATCCAGTGCTTCAGTGGCCACCATGTTAAATAATATGGGACAATGGGATACTGAAAATGCTGTTGCTATAGGTAAAGATGCATATCCTGGTAAAACAGTAGTTTTTATTGGTGATGATCATTCTGATAATACAGTTCCTTCTGGTCAATTGGGAATGTATGTTGGTAACACAGGAGATCTTAGCGGCGGACAATTGTACGGTTTGAGAGTAACAGATGCCAATGTTAATTTTGAAATGGATATGGAAGAGGGGCAGACTTATGCGATAGATTTTGTTGAGTTGGAAGAAACTCAAAAAGATCTTTTGGATGCCGAATGTAAAAATAAAGGAGTTATCGGTTTTTCTAGATTGGAAGATATCGATTGGAGAAGAGGTTCTGCTGCCAACAATAGAGAAATTTATTTCTGCGTAACTGGACGTCAAAAACCAGACTTAATTGGTAAAGGTTCTGTTTATGGTCGAGTTTACAAAGTTAATTTAAACCCTAACGATCCTACAGGTGCCGGTACCATTACTTGCGTATTGGATGGAGATAAATTAGACGGAATAGCAAAAGATTTTTCAAGTCCTGATAACATTGTTGTAACTGAAAATTTCGCTTACATTCAAGAAGATCCAAACGGTTATTTTGATACAGCTGATAAAACTCACTTTGCTAGACTATACCAATATGATTTAAATACAGGTACAATGAAAGTTGTTTTAGAGTGTGACCAAGTGGCGGCTCAAGCTCAAGGTTACGGTACTGTTGATAGTATTTGGGAAATTACTGGAATGATTGATATTTCAGATATTGTAGGAAAGGAAGATACTTTCTTAATGATGACCCAAAATCATGGTTGGGAACCAGCAGACGGTTCAGCTTTTACAGATCCTAATGCCAATCCTGCTGCTGATAGTAGAAAGGAAGGAAGTATGTTGTACATTCTAGAAGGATTGGATAGATAATGAACACTTTCCAGGTTAAGATAAAAAAGGCACACCTTATTTGGGTGTGTCTTTTCCTCGTTATAATAGTGGGTTGTAAAAAGAAAGAGGAAATCAGACAGGTACCAGTAGCAGAACAGCTTCAGAGTAAGTACAAAAATCAATTAGACAGCTGTATAGCTTCGTTGGAAAATTTCAAAAAAGCTAGTACTCAAGAGCAATTTTTAAAACACTATAAACAATCTCGAACCCATTTTAAGCGTATAGAGCCTATTTTGGCGTTTACTGATAAGGAAAATTACAAGTCCTTAAACGCGCCTAATATTTTAAAAGTTGAAGAAGAAGACGCGACTGATATTAAAATCAAAAAACCTTTTGGTTTTCAGGTTATAGAGGAATTGATTTTTGAGGATTCTTTAGACATCAAAAATCTTCAGGAAGTGGCAAATAAAACTCAAGACCGCTTAAAATTGATACGAGCAAATGTTTCCTTAAAGTTGAAGGATTATCATCTTATATGGATGATTCGAGATGAAATTGCCAGAATTGCTTTAACTGGTATCACAGGTTTTGATTCTCCAGTTTTGGAAGCATCTTTAGATGAAGCTGTCTTGTGTTATGGTAGTTTAAATGACATTATGAATCTATATCAATCTGAATTCACTTCTGTAGCGTTGTATAATCAGTTTAAAATGGAGATTGAATCAAGTATGGAACAATTACAAGCTTCAGACTTCGATACTTTTGACAGATTTCAGTTTATCAAGGAACATTCACATAAACAACTGGAATTACTCTATGAGATTCAAAAGGATTGGGATGTACAATTTCCATTTGAATTGGCTTTTAAAAATGATATGACTTCCTTGTTTTCAAATAATACCTTCAATTTAGATTTTTATTCAGATTATCAAGAAGTTGATTCCTTAAAAGCTTTGAAAACCCAGTTAGGAAAACAATTGTTCAATGACACCAGATTATCTAAGGATAATACGATGAGTTGCGCCACTTGCCACCATAGTGATAAGGCGTTTACTGATGGCAAAAAAGTGTTTCCCAAACAATTAAGAAATACGCCAACCCTACCTTATGCAGCATTGCAGCAGAGTTTTTTCTATGATGGAAGGACTGGAAATTTGGAGGGTCAAATAGTAGATGTGGTTAATAACAATAATGAATTCCACTCCAATTTAGTGGATTTAGAAGCAATGGTTTCTAATGATTCCATTTATACCAAACAATTCATAAGTATCTATAAAAAAGGGGTGACTCAAAACAATGTGAGAAATAGCATAGCTGTTTTCGTACGAAGTCTTGGGGATTTCAGCTCCAAATTTGACAAGAACATTAATGGTATGGAATCTAATTTAACTGATTCTGAAGTGAGAGGGTTTAATCTTTTTATGGGTAAGGCCAAATGTGCTACCTGCCATTTTGCTCCTGTTTTTAACGGTACAGTCCCGCCTAATTTTACAGAAAGTGAATTCGAATTGCTGGGAGTTCCTAAGGATACCATTTCTAATTTGGTGGATACAGATTTGGGTCGGTATGATGTCTTCCAAACGGAGGAAAGGAAGCATTTCTTTAAAACCCCCACTATCAGAAATATTTCTAAAACAGGTCCTTATATGCATAATGGTGTATATGAAACATTAGATCAAGTTATGACCTTTTACAATGATGGTGGAGGTGCAGGATTGGGAATGGAGTTGGAGTATCAAACTTTACCTACAGATCCACTTAATCTAACAGAGCAAGAAATGGATGACATCATTGCTTTTATGAATACTTTGGAAGATCAACCCAAAAGTTAATGATTCTCGATATCACTAATGTGATGCTCTAGCGCTTTTACCGAAATTTGAATTTCGATAATTAATAAGAGTAGAGAGACAATTAAAAGAATAAGGGCAACTCCAAAAATCCAAACCGCTAAATTGTGGAGTTCTATGTAAATTAAAAACATGGTCAACACACATAACAGTAGACTGGAAATACCAAATATTTGCATGGATCTAGTCAAGTACAATCGTTTTTTAATGTTTTCTATCTGTTTAATATAACGCTTGTCTGGATCCTTCAAATAGGTAGCATGCAAACTTCTTACCACTGCAGCATAGGCCAAAAACCGATTGGTGTAAGCTAACATAATTAAAGAAATGGCTGAAAATAAAAGTGCAGGGGTAGTTAAGGTTAATTCTGTCATGATTATTAAACTTCAGAAATTTGTTTAAAACGTTGATACGAATATACAATAGGAATAATGGTTATGATGGCCGTAATGCTCATAAAAAAGATGAAATTGGTCTTTTGATTTAAAATTAGACAACCTAAAATAATTAGCAGTCCGCCTGCAAACCAGAGTTTTCCTCCCAATTTATGGGTGTCTTTCCAAACAGTTTCATTTTCTAGTGTCCATGGTGTTTTAATCCCGATGAAATAATTCGCTTTTATGGTTTTAAAGTAGTTTCCAAGAATCACATATAAGACACCAATAAGCAATAAAACGTAATTAGGATTGGAGAGGGAAGCGTTTTTAGTACTATAAATGATATATAAAGCCAAAACCGACATAAATGTGGTGAGTAGAACTTTAATGGTTTGAAATTTATTACCCATTTGTTGAAGCTTGTTTTTAGGATCAATTTTAGGAACCACAAGAAAGATAATATATATCAATACCGGCATGATAAAAGGAATGATAAGTAATTCAGATTTATCACCATAGCGATCTATTTCTCCTTTAATATTATAATGCATGGGTACGCGCTGTGGTAAGTCAGGCCAAACGTATGCCAAATAAAGAAAGGGGAGTAGGATGATACCTATCAGTGGTAGTTCTTTTTTAAGTTGAAAAGCCATGTTTTTATTTTTTTAAGGTTAGTATCCAATTGAGTACATCTTCCAGTATGGTTGTGTTAAGGGAGTAAGTTATGAATTGTCCTTTCTTTTCACTTGTAATGAGATCTGCTTGTTTTAAAATATCTAGATGATGGGAAATACTGGGTTTTGATATGTGGAATCGATCTGCAATTTCACCTGCATTCATATCACCTTCTTTCAACATTTCCAATATACCACGCCGGGTTTCATCATTTAATGCCTTGAAAAGAGTATTCATTTAATTAGGTATTTAGGTAAATATCTAAATACTATTTTATTTTAACAAATAGAATCGAAGAAATTTAAAAAACCTCGATGACTATAACAACATGATCTAGTTAATATCGCTCTGGTTATTTCAGATAAACAATAGGTATTCGAAACAATCTTATTTTTCTTTGTTCAAAAATCACTCGAACCCCACTGAAACATGTCCTTTTGTTCGTTCGAGTGATCCAACCTTGAAAGGGGTGTATAGAGAACTATCCTAACAAATATGCTTTCAAATCATCATAAGTTGAAATCTCAATAGATCGCTTCTTCTTGCTCATCACTTTTAAAATCTGTTCAGGTAGGTCAATATTTTCTTTAATGGTGTCTTCTACGACATCTAAAAACTTAGTTGGATGAGCTGTTTCTAAAAATACACAATGAGCATCTGGGTGCGATTTCAAATAATCTTTACAGGCTAAATAACCAACAGCACCATGTGGGTCGGCTACATAAGAATATTCGTTATAAAGCTCTTTAATACCTTCAATGGTTTCATCATCTGTGTAGCTAAACCCGGTTAAATTCTTCGCAAGGGTATCATAATTATTGTTATGGAGTTCTTGTATACGAACAAAGTTACTAGGATCCCCCACGTCCATAGCATTGCTAATGGTTTGTACAGACGGTTTTGGGTTGTAATTTTTAGTTTCCAAGTAATCGGTTACTACTTTGTTGGCATTATTGGCTGCTACAAAATGTTTGATAGGCAGACCCAATTTTTGAGTCATCATTCCAGCGCAAATATTTCCAAAATTTCCGCTAGGAACCACAAAAGTCAGGTTTTCATGAGTTTTATAAAGTGCTTTGTAAGCGAACATAAAATAAAACATTTGTGGCAACCATCTGGCTACATTAATTGAGTTGGCAGAGGTTAATTGCTTTTTACTTGTTAATTCTTCATCTAAAAAGGCACGCTTAACCATGGCTTGACAATCATCAAAAGTACCATGTACTTCAAGGGCAGTGATGTTTTTTTTAAGGGTTGTTAATTGTTTTTCTTGAATATCACTCACCTTTCCACTGGGATAAAGAATCACTACTTTCACGCCTTCTACACCCAAAAATCCATGTGCCACAGCTCCACCAGTATCACCAGAAGTAGCTACTAGTACCGTTACTTCCTTATCATTTGATTGATTGAAATACCCGAGACAACGAGCCATAAAACGTGCCCCCACATCTTTAAAGGCCATGGTTGGACCATGAAAAAGTTCCAATGAAGAAATCTGGTCAGTTATTTTTTCAACCGGAAATTCAAATGATAAGGTTTCTTCAATAATCTGCTTAAGAACATCTTCTGGAATGTCTGGTGTAGCAAATTGTTTGATAGCCTCAAAAGCAATTTCTGTTTCTGAAAGCTGATCAAGACTTTCAAAAAATGAATCGGGTAGGGGTGATATACTTTCTGGGAAATAAAGTCCTTTATCTGGCGCCAATCCTTTTATAACAGCATCCTTGAAGCTTGTTTTAGGGGCTTTATGATTGAGTGAATAGTAGTTCATTTACAATATTTTTATTCCATTTGGATTAATTCGTGATACATAGAGATTAAATTCGAGACCAGTTTGGTCATATACATTCTTAAAGGCTGCAGCTACTTTATGAGCCGTTTCTTCGCCTTTGTTTAAACTGAAAATAGAAGGTCCCGAACCAGAAATACCAACACCTAAAGCGCCTGCTTCCAATGCCGCTTTCTTTGCATTATCAAAATAGGGAATGAGTTGTTTACGAAACGGTTCAACCACAACATCCTTAAGAGCAGAACTGATTAGGTTATAATCAGAGATATGCAAGCCATGGACTAAACTGCCTACGTTTGCCCATTGTGTGATGGCATTTTGTAGGACTATTTCCTTAGGTAAAATAGCTCTTGCCTCTGAAGTTTTTATTTCTATCTGAGGGTGAACAATCGTAGCATACATGTCATGGGGTGTAGGTAATTCAAAAATTTCCAATGGATGTGTGCTCTTTACCAAAGTAAAGCCGCCAAAAATTCCGGGGGCAATATTGTCGGCATGTTCACTGCCACTTGCCACCGCTTCTCCCTTCATGGCAAAGAAGGACAACTGTGTTTTATTAAATGGCCTTCCTAAGAGTTCGTTCATAGCAAACACCACACCCGATGCACTAGCTGAGCTGCTTCCTACACCACTTCCAGGCTTGATGTTTTTATAGATTTCAATTTCAAAACCAAAGTCAACCTCCACTTTTTCTAACAGAGCTGCTGCTGCAACTCCAGCTACATTTTTATTGGTTTCCATGGGTAGGTCGTAACCTTCTATCTTAGTGATGGAAATGCCTTTATTTGCAGTTTTTCTAACAACCATTTCATCACCAACAGTATCCAAACAAAACCCCAAGACATCAAATCCACAAGCAACATTAGCTACGGTAGCGGGAGAAAATATTTTTATCTCATCCATATCCTAGTCGTTTCCTATTCTAATGATATCTGCAAAAAGACCTGAGGCTGTTACATCAGCACCAGCGCCAGCCCCTTTAATAATCATAGGTTGATCTGCATAACGTTGCGTATAGAACATTACGATATTGTCTTTTCCTTCCAAATTATAAAAAGGATGTCCCATAGGAATCTCTTTCAGTCCCACCTTCGCTTTTCCTTCATTAAACTCGGCTACATATTTTAATTTACAGCCTTTTTCTTGAGCTTCAGCATATAGATTTTGGAAATGAGCTTCATCATCTATAAGTGTTTGATAAAAGTCATCTACTGTGTCACTGCTTAAATTAGGTTCAGTTAAAAAGGATTCATTCTCAATATCTTCAAGTTCCATGATGGTGCCTGATTCTCTGGCCAAAATAAGTATTTTACGAGCTACATCAACACCGCTTAAATCAATTCTAGGATCGGGTTCTGTATAGCCTTCTGCTTGGGCTTGTTTCACCACATCGTGAAACTTGGTTTGGTTGTTGAAATTATTAAACACAAAATTTAAACTACCAGACAAAACAGCTTGGATAGAAGTGATTTTATCACCTGAAGCTATTAAATTATTTAAAGTATCAATAACCGGCAGACCAGCACCCACATTGGTTTCAAATAGGAATGGTGCGTTGTATTTTCGTGATAAAAATTTTAATTGTGCATAGTTTGCAAAATTACTGGAGCATGCAATTTTATTACAGGCAACTACAGCGATACTTTCTCGTAAATAGGCGTCATAGAGGTTGGCCACATCTTTATTGGCGGTTACATCAACAAAAATGCTATTTCTTAGGTTGAATGCCTTGGCTTTAAAGAAGAAACCATCTAGTGAAGCAGGCTCTCCGACTTCTAATTGTTCTTTCCAATTTTTGAGTGAAATACCTTCGTCATTAAAAATCATTTTACGAGAATTGGATAAACCAATGACGCGCAAATTAATTTTAAGGGTTTCCTTAAGGTATTTTTTTTGTTGATGGATTTGTTCAACCAATCGTTCTCCCACATTACCAACGCCAGTGATAAATACATTGAGCTGTTTGGTTTTGGATTCAAAAAATACCTCGTGCAAAGAATTTAAGGCCTTTTTGACGTCTCTTTCAGCAATTACGGCAGAAATATTTTTCTCTGATGCTCCTTGGGCAATGGCTCTTACATTGATATTATTACGACCTAAGGTACTGAACATTTTGCCACTAATTCCTTGGTGATTCTTCATGTTGTCTCCAACTAATGCTACAATAGCCAAATCTTCTTCAACCAGAATAGGGTTGATCTTATTTAGAGATATTTCATATTCAAAGGTTTGATCAATCACTTCCTGAGCTAGTTGGGAGTCAGAGGCATTAATTCCAAAGCAAATGGAATGCTCTGACGATGCTTGGGTTATAAAAATGATATTGATTTTATGATTTGCCAATGCTTCAAACAACCTCTTTGAAAAACCAGGAATGCCAACCATGCCACTTCCTTCCAAGGTTAACAAGGCTATATTATTGATGTTACTGATTCCTCTTACTGTAAGTCCGTTTGCTCCATAATTATTTGAAATAAATGTGCCAAGTGCTTTGGGATCCATGGTGTTTTTTATCACCAAAGGAATGTTTTTGCTCAATACAGGTTGAACGGTTGGTGGATATAACACCTTGGCTCCAAAGTGAGATAGTTCCATAGCTTCCTGATAGGATAATTTTTCAATGGGGTAAGCTTGTTTTACCAATTTGGGATTGGCTGTAAACATACCACTTACATCTGTCCAGATTTCCAAACGTTCCACTTCTAGGGCAGCAGCTAACAATGCAGCAGTGAAATCAGATCCACCACGACCTAACGTTGTAATTTCTCCTGCTTCAGATTTGGAGATAAAACCTGGTAATATGGTAATGCTTTGATTGTTGGATTTAAAATAACTTTTTATATTATTGAACGTGAGGTCATATTTCACCTCGGCTTTTGTGAATTGAGAATCTGTAATTATGAGCTCTTGACTGTTTTTCCTGACAGCGTTCAATCCTCTTTCTTTCATCGCTTCTGCAATAATAAAAGAAGAGAGGAGCTCTCCAAAACTCACTAATTTATCAGAGGTTTTAGGAGATAATTCATTTATTAAATAGATGCCATCCAAAAGACTTTTCAAGCGGTTCAATTTCTTTTCCAACGCCTCCAATGTTGGTTTGGGGCAGTTTGGAATTAAATTAGATAAAATATTTAAGTGAATATCCTTAATTTCTTCAAATTCAGAAATATACGATTCGTCTTTTATTTGGGCTAAATAGCCAGATTTTAATAATTTATCGGTAATGCCTCCTACGGCTGAGACAACTGCTATCACTTTATTTTCTTCGGAATATTCCTTTAAAATACTTATGACTTGATTGATATTTTCAACAGAACCTACAGATGTTCCTCCAAACTTTAAAACGTTCATTGTAATTTAATTTAAGTATAAAAATCTTTTGATTTCCGTGTTTTATAAAAACACTAATAGGACGGAGAGAATATAATTAATAACAACCCAAACGGGTTGTAATAATTGTAGTAATAGTTCCAAAAATAGCAGTAGTTCCACTAATTGAATTAGCAGTAATTGCGCTGATATTATTTGTAAACTTGTCTATCATTACTTATCAAATGTATTATTTTTACCTTAATAAAAAAACAAATCCGAGCTTTTTACGGAAAAAGCAGAAAACCCATTAAGTTTTTAACAAAAAATGAAAATATTATCCAAAGAACAAGTATATGAAGGTGATCGAATAACCGCTGAAAAACAGCAGATTTCCTCAACTGAATTGATGGAGCGTGCGGCTACCCAAATTTTCAATTGGATTCATCTGAGAATGCAAGGAGCACAAGTGCCAATCCATGTTTTTTGTGGCATAGGGAATAATGGAGGTGACGGTTTAGTACTTGCCAGACACTTGATCAATCATGGGTATCAGGTTCATACGTATGTGGTGAATTATAGTGATAAACGTTCAAAGGATTTTTTGATTAACTATGATCGCATCAAGCAAGCCACTAAAGATTGGCCTGTGTTGTTGGACGATTCTAAAGATTTACCCGGCATTAATGTCAAAGACATCATTGTTGATGCCGTTTTTGGAATTGGCTTAAATCGTCCAGCAGATGAATGGGTTCAAAAGTTATTTCAGCATTTTAGGAATTCGGGAGCTTTTACGCTTTCTATTGATATCCCTTCTGGATTATATACAGATCAAGTTCCAAAAGATGAAAATAGCGTTGTATGGGCCAATTATACCTTGACGTTCCAAACTCCAAAATTGGTATTCTTTTTACCTGAAACAGCGAAGTATACTAAAGAATGGGAGGTTTTGGATATTGGAATCGATCCCGAATATCTTTATAAATTAGAAACCGAAGCAGAACTCATAGGGAAATATGAAATGCTTTCTGTTTACCAACCTAGGGATAAGTTTTCACATAAAGGAAACTTTGGTCATGCGTTGGTTATTGGTGGAAGTCATGGCAAAATGGGTGCAGTCACTCTAAGTACTAAGGCAGCTTTAATTGTAGGGGCAGGATTAGTAAGTGCTTTTATTCCAAATGGAGGTTATCAGGTTTTGCAATCAACGTTCCCAGAAGCTATGGTATTAACGGATGAGGATGATTGGAAAATTTCAAATATCCAATTTGATTTCGAACCTACTGTCATAGGATTGGGTATGGGAATGGGGACTCATGAAAATACCTTAGTAGCCTTTGAGTCATTTTTGGGAGCAAACAAAGCTCCATTGGTAATTGATGCGGATGGCCTCAACTTACTAGCAAAAAAGAAAACTCTGTTAAAATTGTTACCCGAATTAACCGTTTTAACACCTCACCCTAAAGAGTTAGAGCGGTTAGTAGGAAGCTGGAATGATGATTTCGAGAAGCTCAATAAAGTCAAAAAGTTTTCTAAGAAATATCATGTGGTTGTAGTTATCAAAGGCGCCAACACCATAACTGTATATAAGGATCGAATGTACGTCAATACAACTGGTAATCCTGGATTGGCAACAGCAGGTAGCGGCGATGTATTGACAGGTATGATCACTGGATTAATATCCCAAGGGTATGATCCTATTTCAGCAGCTGTTTTCGGAGTTTATTTACATGGTAAATCAGCTGATATTCAAGTTGAAAAATATGGATATCAAGCTTTGATAGCTAGCCACGTGATTGAAGGTATTGGAGCAGCCTATTTGGATTTGTTTGCAAAACCAGAAGAACCTGTACTTGAAGAAGAACCAGAAAAAGCTTAAAAAATAGAAACAAAAAAAACCACTCATTTGAGTGGTTTTTTATTTATTGTTTGAGCTAAATTAAATGCCTTCAGCATCAAATAATTTTATAAGCTCTTCACTAGAAGGTCTTGGAGCATCTGCAGAAACCACCTTACCGTTTGGATCTAACAAAATAAATCTTGGAATTCCTGTAATGTAATAGTCTTGGATAAACTCGGTTTGCCATCCATTAGGCGCAAATAATTGAATACCTCCTAATTCCATACCAGTCACAAACTCTTTCCAGTCTGCATTTGCCTCTTCCCATGAAGGTTTTCCGTTTACATCTTTGTGAGTTCTATCATCATCAATAGAAATACTAACAAACTGAATGTTTTTGTCGTGATATTTTTCTTCAACTTCTTTAAGTGAAGGAATTTCAGCTTTACAAGGTCCGCACCAAGTTGCCCAAATATCAATATAAGTGTACTTTCCTTTTAAATCTGCTAAAGAAGTTTTACCACCTGCATGATTTTCAAATCCTTCAAAATTAGGAGAATCAGCACCTTTAGGTAAATTGGTGTTTAAATCTATTTTTTGCTTTACAAATGACTTGTACATCCCTAGCATAGGATCTAATTGCTTTTTTGAAGATTCAATTAGGGTAGAGTCTATGGTTTTATCGGCATCATAAAAGTTGTTGAATTCCGTTTTTAGACTTTCAAACTTTTCATTTAAAGCAACCGTATCTTCAAGTTTACTAAGCTCATCCAAATCTAAAAGAGCTTCTTGCTTCAAGCTATTTTGGGCCAAGAAATTACTGTTTTCAGACCCTTCGCCCGTATATTTAACAGTTTCGTCAAACATCTTGGTATCAATGGTCATTTTTATATCATACCCATTTTTTAAGAAAACGCTGGTTACTTCAGTACCATCACCAACTGTAAAAGTACCAGGCTCGTTAATTTTCAATGTGTCACTAAAAGTACCATCGGCATTCACCTTAATGGTTTTGGAATAATCTCTACTTCTTACAAAGATGGAGTCACTATTCATATTAGTGATTTGGCCAGAAAAGGTCACATAATCTTTAGGTTGTTCTTCCTTTTCATTACATGCCAAAACAGAACAGGCAAGGGCTACAACAAATAATTTTTTCATATTACGTATTTTGGGTTTTGTCAAATGTAATTAGAAAAACTAATAAATGAGAAATATTTTGGATTTATAATTAAATGTTTGGAAATATTAAAGTGAATGCGGAATTTTGCGCAAAATTTTGACAAATCATGAAAGATACCCATATAATTTCTTCAGATCATTTAGGACTTAAAAAGTTATTTGAAATTGTTTCCAATAATTTCAAATTGGAGCTTTCTGAGGATTCTAAGACTAAAATCATTACTTGTAGAAATTATTTGGATGAGAAATTGAAAAGTCAAAAGAGCCCGATTTATGGAATAAATACCGGGTTTGGGTCCCTTTATAATGTCAAAATTTCTGAAGAAAATCTGACAAAACTACAAGAAAACTTGATGATGTCCCATGCTTGCGGCACAGGTGATTTAGTGCCAAAGCAAGTAGTTAAATTGATGTTGTTATTAAAGATACAATCGTTAAGCTATGGACATAGTGGGGTGCAGTTGGAAACGGTCCAAAGACTGGTAGACTTCTATAATCAAGACATATTACCGTTGGTATTTACCCAAGGTTCTTTAGGGGCTTCAGGTGATTTAGCTCCATTGGCACACCTTTCGTTGCCGTTAATAGGGAAAGGGGAGGTATTTTATGAAGGTCAAGTACATGATGCGGCTGAAATTTTAGAGAAGTTTAATTGGCAACCCATTGAATTGCATTCCAAGGAAGGTTTGGCCCTTTTAAATGGTACCCAGTTCATGAGCGCCTATGGAATTCATTTGTTGTTTGAAGCACATAAATACAGTTATTTAGCAGATTTAATAGGTAGTGTTTCATTAGAAGCCTTCGACGGAAGAATTGAGCCGTTTGATGAATTGGTACATCTAGTTAGACCTCACAATGGTCAATTGAAAACAGCTGAGCGAGTAAGAGAGTTTTTGGAAGGAAGTGAGTTAATCAGTCAAGAAAAGAAACACGTTCAAGATCCTTATTCTTTTAGATGTATGCCACAAGTTCATGGAGCATCAAAAGATACACTGGCATTTGTAACCAAAACGTTTATTACTGAAATCAATTCAGTGACAGATAATCCCAATATTTTTGTTCAAGAAGACAAGATTATTTCCGGAGGAAACTTTCATGGTCAACCCTTGGCATTGGCATTTGATTTCCTTAAAATAGCAATGGCCGAATTGGGGAATATATCCGAGAGGAGGACTTTTCAATTGGTTTCAGGATTAAGAGAACTTCCTACTTTTTTGGTTGAGAACCCTGGTTTAAATTCGGGTTTTATGATTCCTCAGTATACGGCGGCAAGCATCGTTAGTGCCAATAAACAGCTTGCTACTCCTGCAAGTATTGATAGTATTGTTTCAAGTAATGGTCAAGAAGATCATGTAAGTATGGGAGCAAATGCTGCTACCCAGTCTTTTACTTTGATTGCCAATTTGAAACGTATTTTGTCAATTGAATTGTTCAATGCATCGCAAGCCTTAATGTTTAGAAATCCTTTGAAATCATCAGAGTTTATCGAATCAGTTTTGAGCTTATATCGAGCAGAAGTGCCTGTAGTACATAATGACAGGGAATTGCATCATGATATAGAAGCTTCAATTCGTTTCCTGGAATTTTTGGATATTGATTCTGAAGAGTTGTTCTAAACTAAAAAAGGGCAAGTTTTTCATTGTATAGATTCGTGGCCCAAAACTTAGCTTCTTCAAAATTGTTGAATATTTCGAATGGTTTGGAGATAAAGAGTTTTTCAACAGCTGTATTATCAATAACTGTATTGTTTTCTAGAACAATGGCAATTCCTACCAAATTTTTAATTTGCATGGATTTTAAATAAACCTTAGGATTTACAGAATAAGAATTTTTCCTTCTAGAGATATAAATTACTGGTTTATTGGGGAAGTACTTTAAGGCAATTTCAATAAGAACTTGGTTTAATTCGTAAGATACCAAAACACCCTCATTCATCTCTCCAACAAGGAAAAAATCATGGATGGTAATAGTACCAAAACTATAAGTCAATTTAAGCCTCATATTTAAAATTAAATAATTCGCTTTTATAAACTAAAAAACTCCGCTAAAGTGCGGAGTTTTTGGTTTATAATGTTAAGAAGCTTTTAAGACTCAGTGGTATTTTCTTTGGTTTTTTTAATAGTCACTGTTAGATCTTGGGTTTTCTTGTCTAAGTCAAGAATGATTTTATCTCCTTCCTCTATTTTTGAATTAATGATTTCTTCAGCCAATGTATCTTCTACATATTTCTGAATAGCACGCTTTAAAGGTCTGGCTCCATATTGCTTATCAAAGCCTTTGTCAGCAATGAATCCTTTGGCGCTATCTGTTAACTCTAGATCATATCCAATATTCTTTATTCTTACAAATAACTTCTCTAATTCAATATTGATAATTTTGTCAATATCTTCTTTTTCTAGAACATTAAATACAACAACATCATCAATTCTGTTCAAAAATTCAGGAGCAAACGCTTTCTTTAGAGCATTTTCAATGACACTTCTAGCATTGGCATCCTCTTGAGCTTTTTGAGAAGCTGTTCCAAAACCTACACCGGTTCCAAAATCCTTTAATTTTCTGGACCCAATATTGGAAGTCATAATGATAATAGTATTTCTAAAATCAATTTTTCTTCCAAGACTATCAGTTAAATAACCATCATCAAGAACTTGCAACAACATATTGAATACATCTGGATGGGCTTTTTCGATCTCATCCAATAATACCACAGAGTAAGGTTTGCGTCGTACTTTCTCAGTCAATTGGCCTCCTTCTTCATAACCTACGTATCCTGGAGGTGCACCTACCAATCTGGAAATGGCAAATTTTTCCATGTATTCGCTCATATCAATACGTATCAAGCTATCCTCACTATCGAATAAAAGTCTGGATAATACTTTTGCCAATTGGGTTTTCCCAACTCCCGTTTGACCAAGGAAAATAAAGGAACCAATTGGTTTATTAGGGTCTTTTAATCCTGCTCTATTTCTTTGAATAGCCTTAACCACTTTGGCAACCGCTTCATCTTGACCAATGACTTTGCCTTTAATCATTTCTGGTAATTGAGCCAGTTTATTGCTTTCGGTTTGTGCAATTCTGTTAACTGGAATACCAGTCATCATAGAAACGACATCAGCTACATTATCTTCAGTAACGGTTTCTCTGTGTAATTTGGTTTCTTCTTCCCATTTCTCTTGAGCTACCGCCAATTCTTTTTCCAAACGTTTTTCATCATCACGCAATTTGGCAGCTTCTTCATACTTCTGCTTTTTAACTACAGAAGTTTTGGATTCTTTAACCTCTTCCAGCTGTTTTTCCAAATCCAAAATCTGTTTTGGGACATCGATGTTTTTGATATGAACACGCGATCCCGCTTCATCCAAAGCATCGATAGCTTTATCTGGAAGGAATCTGTCCGTCATATAGCGGCTGGTCAATTTGACACAGGCTTCTATGGCTTCTGGTGTATAAATAACATTGTGATGATCTTCATACTTTTCCTTGATGTTATTCAAGATTTCTATGGTTTCGTCAATAGTAGTGGGTTCAACGATAACCTTTTGAAAACGTCTTTCTAGGGCACCATCTTTTTCAATATATTGTCTGTACTCATCTAAAGTGGTTGCACCAACACATTGAATTTCTCCTCTAGCCAATGCTGGTTTAAACATGTTAGAAGCATCTAAACTTCCCGTTGCGCCACCTGCACCAACAATGGTATGGATCTCATCAATAAATAAGATAATGTCATCATTTTTTTCAAGCTCGTTCATAACGGCTTTCATACGCTCTTCAAATTGTCCTCTATATTTGGTACCTGCTACCAAACTTGCCAGATCTAAAGTAACAACTCGTTTATTGAAAAGAATTCTAGAAACCTTTCTTTTAATAATACGATTTGCCAATCCTTCGGCAATGGCACTTTTTCCAACACCTGGTTCCCCAATAAGTAGAGGGTTGTTTTTCTTACGTCTGCTTAAAATTTGAGAAACGCGTTCTATTTCTTTTTCTCGACCTACAACAGGGTCAAGCTTTCCTTCTTCGGCTAGAGCCGTTAAATCACGTCCAAAATTATCTAAAACAGGTGTTTTGGATTTCTTGTTAGATTTACTTGAAGGTGTGTTAAAGATGTCTCCTTTAGAAGTGTCATCTTCTGGAGCATCGTCATCAAATGCCTCGGCGCGAGGTTCGATGTATTCTTCGTCGTTTGTGATCATAAACTTGAATTGTTCTTTAACGTTATCATAATCCACTTTTAACTTATTTAAAAGTTTGGTAGTGGGATCGTTTTCATTTCTTAAAATACACAATAATAAATGTGCTGTATTAATGGAACTGCTTTGAAACAATTTAGCTTCAAGAAAGGTTGTTTTCAAAGCGCGTTCAGCCTGCCTAGTCAAATGCAGGTTTTTCTTTTCATTGGATGCAATAGCCACATTAGGGTTGGCCGGACTTAAAATCTCAACTTTTCGCCTTAAATGACTTAAATCGACATCCAAGGCGTTTAAAATGTTTATAGCCTTACCGCTACCATCTCGCAATAATCCAAGCATCAAGTGTTCGGTACCAATAAAATCGTGTCCTAATCTTAGAGCTTCTTCTTTGCTAAATGATATTACATCTTTTACTCTTGGGGAAAAATTATCATCCATAAATTATCCTTTCTACATTAAAAATACTAAAATCATAAAGATTAAAGACAAAAACTATACCTTAATTTTCGGGGTGTATGCTAATAGATAAAAAAACCTCCGAAAATCAAAATTTTTCACCTTTTACTTATTAAATATTTTATGATATTATTGTTAATAAAAATAACCAAAAAAGGGTTTATAATCACCTGCTATTACTACTATAATGGTTATATTAGCACGAATGTAAACTTTTGAAATTAACTAATTAATTTATATATGGTAGAAGGAGAAAAACTCATTCCAATTAACATTGAAGATGAAATGAAATCGGCTTACATTGATTATTCAATGTCGGTCATCGTGTCACGTGCTTTACCAGATGTAAGAGATGGTCTTAAGCCCGTTCACCGAAGAGTTCTTTTCGGTATGCATGAATTAGGAGTAAGGTCTAATACAGCATACAAGAAATCTGCAAGAATTGTTGGAGAGGTTTTAGGTAAATATCACCCCCATGGAGATACTTCTGTTTATGATACCATGGTACGTATGGCTCAAGAGTGGAGTCTGCGATACATGTTGGTAGATGGACAGGGAAACTTTGGGTCTGTTGATGGTGATAGTCCAGCGGCGATGCGTTATACAGAGGCAAGAATGAGAAAGATATCAGAGGATATGCTTGCTGATATCGATAAAGATACTGTAGACCACCGTTTAAATTTTGATGATACATTACAAGAGCCAACTGTTTTACCAACCAGAATTCCAGGTCTTTTAGTTAATGGGGCTTCTGGGATTGCTGTAGGTATGGCAACCAACATGCCTCCACATAACTTATCTGAAGTTGTTGATGGTACAGTAGCTTATATAGATAATAATGAGATTGACGTTGATGAGTTAATGACTCACATCAAAGCACCTGATTTTCCAACAGGAGGAACAATTTATGGATATGATGGCGTTAAAGAAGCTTTTCACACGGGGCGTGGACGTATTGTTATGCGTGCCAAAGCCAACATAGAGGAAGTTAATGGAAGGGAATGTATTATTGTAACTGAGATTCCATACCAAGTTAATAAAGCAGAAATGATTAAAAAGACTGCAGACTTGGTTAATGATAAAAAGTTAGATGGTATTTCAACCATTCGTGATGAGTCCGACAGAAATGGGATGCGAATAGTGTATGTGTTAAAGCGTGATGCCATTCCTAATATTGTTTTAAACAAGCTTTATAAATACACCGCTTTACAATCTTCCTTTAGCGTTAACAACATTGCCTTAGTTAATGGTAGACCAGAATTGTTAAATCTTAAAGATTTAATTCTTCATTTTGTGGAACACCGCCATGAGGTTGTAGTAAGAAGAACCACTTACGAATTGCGTAAAGCTGAAGAGCGTGCCCACATATTAGAAGGTTTAATTATCGCTTCTGATAACATTGATGAAGTCATCGCGATCATTAGAGGGTCTTCAAATGCTGAGGAAGCTCGAGAAAAATTAATGGAACGCTTTAAGTTGACTGAGATTCAAGCAAAGGCTATTGTAGAAATGCGTTTGCGTCAGTTAACTGGTCTAGAACAAGACAAGCTTCGTTCAGAGTATGAAGAACTTTTAAAGACCATTGAGGATTTAAAGGACATTCTTGATAAGAAGGATCGAAGAATGGACATTATTAAACAAGAATTACTTGAGGTTAAGGATAAATATGGAGATGAGCGCCGTTCAGTTATTGAATATGCTGGTGGCGATTTAAGTATTGAAGATATGATTCCTGATGAGAAGGTAGTTATTACCATTTCTCATGCTGGTTATGTTAAGCGTACACCGTTATCTGAATACAAAACCCAAAATAGAGGTGGTGTAGGTCAGAAAGCATCTACTACAAGAAATGAAGACTTTTTAGAAGATATGTTTGTTGGTACCAACCACCAGTACATGCTATTCTTTACCCAAAAAGGTAAGTGTTTCTGGATGCGGGTTTATGAAATTCCAGAGGGAAGCAGAACTTCAAAAGGTAGAGCCATCCAAAATCTAATCAATATTGAGCAGGATGATAAGGTAAAAGCCTTTATCTGTACACAAGATCTTAAAGACGAAGATTATATAAACAGTCATTATGTCATAATGGCAACCAAAAAAGGTCAGGTTAAGAAAACGTCTCTTGAACAATACTCCAGACCGAGAACGAATGGTATCAATGCCATTACAATTAAAGAGGATGACGAATTACTGGAAGCAAAGTTAACAACTGGAGAAAGCCAAGTTATGATTGCCTTAAAATCAGGTAAAGCGATTCGTTTTGAAGAAGCCAAAACCAGACCAATGGGAAGAAATGCTTCTGGAGTACGAGGGATCACCCTTGCTAGCAATAAAGATGAAGTTGTTGGTATGATTACCATTAATAATCCACAGGAAGAAACCGTTTTAGTTGTTTCTGAAAATGGTTATGGAAAGCGTACGTTTATTGATGACCCAGAAACTGGTGAAGAAATTTATCGAATTACCAACCGTGGAGGAAAAGGGGTCAAGACCATTTCAATTACAGATAAAACTGGAAATTTGGTGGCCATTAAAAATGTATCTGATACCGACGGATTAATGATTATCAATAAATCGGGTATTGCCATCAGAATGGAAGTAAAAGATTTACGTACCATGGGTCGTGCAACTCAAGGTGTTAAATTGATCAATTTGAAAAATAATGATTCCATTGCAGCCGTTGCCAAAGTAAAGCAAGATGAAGATGATATGGAAGAATTGGAAGGCAATGAGAATATTGTTGATCAAACTGATGATGGCACAACTCTTGATACAACACAGGACAGTGAACAATAAACATTAAAATTAATACGAAACGCAATGAAAAAACAATTAGTTGTAGCATTGACATTGGCAATTTCTTCGTTTTCTTTTGCTCAAAAAAAAGAATTGAAGAATGCTGAAAAGGCTATAAAGAATAATAATTATGCAGAAGCAAAAGCTGCATTGTCTGAAGCGGAGGGTTTAATGTCTTCCATGGATGATAAGTTAAAATCAAAGTATTACTATTTAAAAGCAGCTTCTTTATATGCTGGAGGTAACGGAAGCAATCCAGATATAAAAACGGCTTTAGGTGACTTGGAAAACGTTACTGCTGATTATCAAACGGAAGCTGCAGAATTAAAAACTCAAATGGTACAAAATTTCTTAACTAAGGGAAATGATGCTTATGAGAAAAAGGACTATAGCACATCTTCAAAGTATTTTGAAAATGCCTATAGAGCTTCTACCAAAGATACTTTATATCTATATTATGCAGCAGCGACTGCGGTAAGTGTTCAAGAATATGATCGTGCGTTGACGCTTTATGAAGAATTGAATACTTTAGGATATGAAGGCGTTGAAACTCAATTTGTGGCTACAAATAAAGAGAGTGGTGAAGTAGAAACTTTTGATGACCAAAATATGAGGGATTTATCTGTTAAAGCAGGAACTCATATCAAGCCTTCCACTCAAAAGACAGATTCTAAACGTCCTGAAATCATTAAAAACATAGCACTTATTTACATCAGTAATGGTGAAAATGAAAAGGCAGAAGCTGCTATGGAAGAAGCTAGAAAAGAAAATCCAGATGATTTGAATCTATTGATGTCACAAGCTAATCTGTATTTCAAAATGGGAAAAACAGATAAGTTCAAAAGTGCCATTGAAGAAGCAGCAGCTAAAGATCCTAACAATCCAGAATTACAATTTAATTTAGGTGTAGTTGCTCAAGAGTCTGAAGATTTGGAAGCGGCTGAAAAGTATTACAAAAAAGCGATTGAATTGGATCCTACCTATTTAAATGCGGAAATCAATTTAGCTGCTTTGATTTTAGGTAGAGAAACTGCTATTGTTGAAGAAATGAACGGACTTGGAAATTCTTCTGCTGATAACAAAAGATATGATGAGCTAAAAGAGGAAAGAACTCAGGTTTACAAGAGTGCAGTTCCATATTTAGAAAATGTTTTGAAACAAGATCCTGATAACTTGGAGGTAACAAAAACCTTAATGAATATTTATAGTGCTTTAGGAGATACTGCAAAATTTAAAGCAATGAAAGCTAAAGTAGATGAATTGAGTAAGGGCTAGTATAAACCTTTTACCTACAATAAAAAAGTCGCAATGAAAAAATTGCGACTTTTTTTATATAATCTTTTTAATGACCCTTAGTTTATGGGTGTGTCTTCTTAAATCCTGATTGAAAATACCAGAGTGGTCAATGCGGTCAATCCTTACCTTGCCATGGGCATGAATGATATAATTGTCATTCATAATAATTCCAACATGAACTATATTCCCCTCATTATTATCAAAAAAGGCTAAATCACCCGGTTCACTTTCTTCAATAAAACTGAGCGCTTCTCCTTGGGTAGCCTGTTGTGAAGCATCCCTAAAAATAGAGTAACCATTTAGGCGATATACCATTTGGGTGAATCCTGAGCAATCGATTCCGAAAGGTGTTTTCCCTCCCCAAAGGTAAGGAGCGTTTAAGTAATTGAAAGCTGTCTCTAAAAGAAGTTCTTTACCCTTTTTTCCCTGACATTTATGACCATCATGTTTATGATTCAAAAGTGATAAACCGTTTAAGGTCGATCCCATTGGGATTGGGTAAAGCTGGTCATTTGAATCTTGTACAAATTCCACCAAATCAGTTGAAAGGATAGAAGCTTCCGATTTTAGCTTGAGGTAATCTTCTTCCGAAATTTCAAGATATTGCTTGTTGTCAATCCAACCTTCATATTTGTCATAAGAAATACGGATTCTGCTCCATTGTTTCCTTTGTTCCAGAACTTTAAAAAATTCACCGTATAAGACTTGTGATACCAATTCAGTTTTATCTGAAGGCTCCAATCTTAAAGGAACAATACCAAGGTTACAGATTCCGTACTTCATTCAATATAATGGCTTAATTTCTTTCTATAACCATTGCTGATGCACCACCACCGCCATTACAGATAGCAGCCGCACCAATTTTAGCATTATTTTGTTCTAATACATTCAATAAGGTTATCAGAATACGTACTCCAGAACATCCTAATGGGTGTCCTAATGATACCGCACCACCGTTCACATTGACTTTATCATCTGATAGACCTAAAATTTTCATATTTGCCAATCCAACAACTGAAAATGCTTCATTAAACTCAAAGTAATCCACATCATCTATAGATATTCCAGCTTTGGCAAGTGCTTTTGGCAATGCTTTAGCGGGAGCAGTTGTAAACCATTCAGGTTCATGAGCTGCATCAGCATAACTTTTTATTGTAGCTAATATTTCCAATCCTAATTCTTCAGCTTTTTCCTTACTCATTAGCACCATGGCTCCAGCACCATCATTAATGGTAGAGGCATTTGCAGCTGTTACCGTACCATCCTTTGTAAAGGCTGGTCTTAAAGCAGGGATTTTATCTAATTTGACATTAGTGAATTCCTCATCTCTAGAAACTACCAATGCGTCACCTCTTCGTTGCGGTACTTCAACAGGAACTACTTCATTATCAAACTTTCCAGTTTCCCATGCATCAGCCGATCTCTTATAAGATTGAATTGCGAACGCATCTTGGTCTTCCCTTGAAAATTCATACTTCACAGCGCAAGCATCTGCACATACACCCATGGCATTATTATCGTAAGCATCTACCAATCCATCTTTTTGTAATCCATCTTCCAAAGTAGCTGGTCCAAATTTTGTCCCTGTTCTTGCATGATAATAATGTGGAATCATACTCATGTTTTCCATACCTCCAGCAACCACAATATCAGCATCACCCAAAGCAATAGCTTGTGCAGCATGCATAACACTTTTCATTCCAGAAGAACATACTTTGTTGATTGTGGTACATGGAACGGTATTTGGTATTCCTGCGTAAATAGCAGCTTGTCTCGCTGGTGCTTGTCCGGCACCTGCTTGAACCACATGGCCCATAAAAACTTCATCAACCATTTCTGGTTTTAATTGTATTTTATCCAAGGCTCCCTTAATGGCAACAGCCCCAAGTCTTGGCGCAGGTATAGTGGATAACGATCCTAAAAAACTTCCTATCGGTGTTCTAGCAGCAGAAACAATAACTACTTGTTTACTCATAATTAGTGATTTTTTTGTGTTGAGCAAAATTAATCAAATTTTACAAGAATATAGAACAAATCAGATTTTAGGACTTCTGACATTGGACAATATTTTTATTACATTTGAAACTCTGAATGTTATCAATGAAAGACCTTGTAAATTTCTTCTATAAGAACCATTCCTTACTGTATAAAGTTCTTCTTTTTGTATGTACCACATTTATAATCGTTTACCTATTTCCTAAGAGTGGAAAATTTAAATACGATTTTGAAAGAGGGAAACCTTGGCAATCAGAAAATCTTTATGCCCCTTTTGATTTTGCCATTAAAAAATCTGAAACGGAAATAGACCAAGAAAAGAAGCAAATTCAATCAGAATCTTACTTGTATTTTAATTTAGATTCCAGTGTTAAAGAGTCTGTTTTAAACATTTATGATGAGGAATTTAAAGTAGATTTTCCAGATTCAATTTTGGTTGGTAGAAAAAGGGATGTTTACCAATTTGGAATAGACTTTTTAAACAATCTCTATGCTCATGGGGTCTTGAGTGAAGATTATGATTTTGCAGAAGAAAAACAAGCCATAATACTAGACGACAACGTAGAAAAGAAAACAGTAAACTATTCTGAATTGATTAAGCAAAGCCAGATAAAGGCAATGTTAAACAATCAATTAAATAAGAAAGGTTTATCACAGTTTACCACACAGTTTGTAGCCTTGTTCTTTGATATCATTGAGCCTAACCTAACCTTCAACAAAAATTTGACTGAAAAGTCGCTTCAAAACGAACTCGATAAAATATCCTACACACGTGGTAGTGTGGAACGAGGTACTTTACTTATTTCTAAAGGTGAGGTCGTTGAGGGTGACAAGTTTCAGAAATTAAAATCTCTAGAAGCTGAATATGAATCACAAGTATGGACTAAAGCCAATTATAACTGGGTTTTGGTGGCATACACCTTACTAGTCTCATTAGCCTTATTAATGCTATTACTCTTTTTGCGTAAATACCGGTTTGAAGTCTATGAAAACAACACCAAAGTTACTTTTATCTTTTTCAATATTTTATTGATGGTATTCCTTACCACTTTGGTGGTTAATTATAATTCACAGTATATCTATGTAGTGCCTATATGCATCCTTCCCTTGGTTTTGAAAGCCTTTTTTGATGCCCGCCTAGGTTTGTTCTCACATGTTTTGACGGTTTTGCTTCTAGGTTTTATAGTTCCAAATAGTTACGAATATATGTTTTTGCAAATTATTGCAGGAATAGTAACTATTTTAACGGTTTCTGAACTTTATAAAAGGGCCAATCTGTTTATTTCCGTAGGACAGATTACCTTAATATATTTAATAGCTTATTTCGCTTTTTATGTGATTCATGAAGGAAGTGTAGACGGTATTCAGTTGGTGACCTTTGGAATGTTTGTGTTATGTGGATTGGCGACACTATTTGCTCAACCCCTTATTTATGCCTATGAGAAGTTGTTTGGTTTGGTTTCTGACGTTTCACTATTGGAATTGTCTGATACCAATTCTAAGTTATTAAAAGAACTTTCTAACAAGGCGCCAGGGACTTTCCATCACTCCTTGAATGTTGCCAATTTGTGTGAAGCTGCAGCCAGTGAAATAGGGGCTAATGCTATGTTAGTAAGAGTAGGGGCGTTGTATCACGATATAGGTAAAATGTCCAATCCCACTTATTTTACCGAAAATCAGTCGACGGGAATCAATCCACATGATGAATTATCGGCTAGGGAAAGTGCAAAAATCATTATTGATCACGTCATCAATGGCATTGAAATAGCCAAAAAGAATAACCTTCCTGATCGTATTATTGATTTTATAAGAACCCATCACGGAACCAGTGTGGTTTATTTCTTTTATAAGAAAGAAAAAGAAGCTTTAATGCTTGATGAATTGGAGGTAGATGAATTTTCTTATCCAGGTCCCAAACCATTCAGTAAAGAAACAGCTATTTTAATGATGTGTGATAGTGTTGAAGCTGCTTCCAAAAGCTTAAAAGAACCGACTTCCACAAAAATTGATGCCTTTGTAGAAAACATTATTGATAAACAAATGGCTGACGGACAGTTTTTGAATGCCAATATTACCTTTAAAGAGATACAATCCATTAAAAAGGTTTTAAAACGGAAACTAGCGAATATTTATCATTTGAGGATTGAGTATCCTGAGTAAACAATTAACTTTATAGTATCTTTAAGTGATCTTCTCATAATTAAAATAATATTTTGACGATTTCACTTATGTAATAATCAAATGCATTCCCTTATTCAGAAAATGACTTATTAATTCTTTAATTCTATTGGTTCATGTAATAAAGTAAGGGAATGTCTAGGGAAGATTAATTTCAATATATTTGATTATTTTTATTCTATTGTTGCATTTTTATTTGTCTTAATTCCTAGACAGATTTTTTATTTTTTTAAGAAACTTGAGATTTGATAGCAAGACTTTTGAAGACATTTATATTATCCTATAGATTCCCGATTATTTTAATTTCTATTTTCTTTTGTTTTAATATATCGGGGGTTTGTCAAACAAATAGTTTTCATCATAGAGTTAATGAAAACGGTAAGCTCTTTATTCAGGACATAGATGCTGCCTATAAAGAGCTGGGAATTTTACTTCTAGAGGCTGTAAACAGAAAAGATACGATTACAGAGTTGATGCTCCTTGAAAGAAAATGTAGATATTTCTATAGTAAAAACCAATCGGATAGCTTATTTGAAGCATCTCAATTACTTAAGAACCAAGGCAAATTATATGAGGATAGCTATTCAGAGGCTATGGGTAATGTATATGAAAGTGAGATTTATAAGACCAATGAATACTATAATGAAGCGTTAGATAGACTTAAGATTGCATATGCGGCTCTTGAGAAAGACGATAACAATAGTAAGCGAATCTTCTTTGCTAAATCTAATGTTTTGAATGGTATGGCAGATGTCTATAATGAAATGAACCAACCTCAAGAAGCTGTAAGAAAACTGCAACAAGTAGCTAAGAGTTATACTATTTTAGGAGAACGAAATGATGCGGTAGCCCAATTTCAATATCTTAATTATAGCAATATCGCTAGTAGTTACCTAACCTTCAATTTAGATTCGGCTAGATTCTATGCACTTAGATCAATTGAATTAAGCAATGTAGCAAAACCTGAAGGTAGGGTTATGATAACTAATTATTATGTTTTAGGAAGAGTTTATCAAGAAGAGAAAAAATTTGAACAGGCATTACAGAATTATAGAAATGCTGTTTCATTAAGTGAAGAAGTAGGTGAAAATTTAAATTTATACGAACTTTATTCTTCAATGCGAGATATTTTTGAAGAATTAGGTCAGAATGACAGTTTGATTTTGTATGAGAATATGGCTCGAGGTCTTGAAATTGATCACCTTCAAAATAAATATAACAGTTTAAGAAAAGTAAGTTCTATTCCGCAGAAATCAAATGATAAAAGCAATTCGTTCTGGATTTCTATATTAATAGTAGGTATTTTGTTAATAATAATCTTTACTATAATTTTTATCTATAAACGTAGTTCGAAGGATATAGCTCAAAATATGGAATCCCCAAGTTCGCTTGAAGATTCGTATAACAAACTTTTTGAACTTTATAAAAATCAGGATCCTTCTTTTTGGTATGTATTTGAGAATATATTTCCAAATTTTTCTAAACAGCTGTTATCAATCAATCCCAAATTATCTCAATCGGAGATTGAATTTTGTGCACTTTTAAAACTTAATTTATCTTCCAAAGAGATTGCTAAATACTCCTTTATTGAAACCCGAACTGTACAAAATAAAAAGTATCGTATTCGAAAAAGATTGAATATTCCTAAAAACACCGATTTGTATATTTGGTTTAATTTACTTGATTCAGAAGCTTAATTAACTGACTTTCAAAGTAGAGTATGTGTTGTGTATGTATTGGTTTTAGATAAAGTAATTCATAGTGCACCATTTGGCATGTATTAGGTGTCAATTGTAAATATATTTATTCCTCAATAAAAGTGAAAAGGTTTCTTAAGTCTTTTTAAAATTCTCATAATCTTTTAAACAAAACAATTTACAATGAAAAAAAATTACTTTTTTATTTTATTCTTTGCTTTACTATTTAGTCCATTTACTTACGGACAGGTTTGGCAAGATGTAGGATCCACCTCGGCAGTTTCAGCTGGTGTTGCGGGAAGACAAACTCTTGTTTGTGATCAAAACGATGATTTAATTGTTGGATATTATGATACATCGGTTATTGATGGTTCAGTACAAAAGTATTCTCAAGTAGATCAATCATGGTCTTATGTTGGAGGAAGTGCAGGAATAACAGGGGCATATACCACTTATAATTCCCTTGCTGTAGATACGGATGGAGTTATCTATTTCTCAAATCAAGCGGCTTATCCAGCAACTGGACAAGAGATTAGAAAGTTTGAAAATAATTCTTGGAGTCAATTGCCAAATGTAACAACCACTTCGGTGAATTTTAATACAATTTATGTTTCACCTGATGATGTTCTTTTTGCGGCAAATAATGCTAGCAATGGTACTGTAAAAAAATACATTAATGATAGTTGGCAACAAATAGGTGCCACCGGTTTTACGGGAGGAGTTCCATTTTTCTTAGATATGGTAGTTTCTAGTACAGGTACCGTTTACCTTAGTTTTAACAATAATGGTTTTTTACATGTGTACCAAAATGATGTCAATGCTTCTGAAACGGATACTTGGACACCTGTAGGGGGTATAGCTAATTTAGCGGGAGCACCTAATACAGAAGATTACAATTCATCCTTGGCAATTGATAGCGAAGATAATGTTTATGTGGCCTATGTTTCTGGATCATCCGAGGGCAATAAATTGAATGTGCAAAAATTTGATGGAACTTCTTGGTCTCAAATAGGTTCAGCAAATTTCACTGCCAATCGCGTTAAACATACAAGTATTGCAGTAGGTGCCAACGACATTATATACGTAGCTGTCAGTAACTGGGAAGATGAGGATTTGTTAAAAAATTATGTTATGGCTTATGACCCTGCGGTGGGTACTTGGGGGCAAGCAGGTACTGGTTATGCTTCAGAAGGTCAAGCAACGTATAATTCCTTAGCTGTAGACAGTAATGGGAATTTATTCCTATCATTTTCAGATTCTGAGCTAGCCGCTTTATCTGTTAAAACCTTAAACTTAAATGTCACGGCTGTTTCTGATATTGAAATAACACCTGAAACAGGTTTAGCAGAAATTACAGAAGATAATGGAGCCTTACAACTAATAGCTACTATATCACCTAATGAAGCTAATCAAGATGTGATATGGAGTATAGAAAGTGGGGAAGGATTTGCTACAGTAGACAATAACGGTTTAGTAACGGCAATTGCTTCAAACGCAATCGTAACGGTAAAGGCTACTTCAGTTGAAAACTCATCTATTTTTGATACAATTGAGGTGACCATTACCAATCAAGATAGTGATGTAGATCCCATCTCCGTTGATGTTGTTACTGCCACTGGAAATTTTCCGGATATATTTGCAGTGGGTAATACGCTTCAATTATTTTCCACAGTACTACCTTTAGAAGCAGACCAAGATGTAGTTTGGTCTGTAGTAAATGATAATGGTACAGTAACGGTTGATCAAACAGGTTTGGTGACAGGGCTAGCTGAAGGTTCAGATTATATTAGAGCAACCCATATTGATGGAACCATTTATGGAGAAATTTTGGTTAATGTTTGGGAAAACGGTTGTACTCAAGGTACAGGAGCTTGGGAATTTGGTTTGGGCTACAATATAACCGCCAATACACTTTATAGAGGTGCAGATGATTTTATTGTTGAAGAAGGAATGAGATTTGAAGTTTCCAAATTTCGTTTTCATATTATAACCCAAGGCAATAATATTAGTAATGTAAGTCTGAATTTCTTAACAGATGATCAAGGCACACCTAATGATGATGCACTATACACCGTGGTTGATTTAGTTCCAACTTCTGTTAAATATGTTACTGATCAAGGATTGGCTGGAAGTCAGTACGAAGTTGAAGTTGATTTGCCAGAGCCATTAGCGTTTACACAAGGAAATTATTGGGTAAGTCCTCAGGTAGAAACCGCGTCAGGAAGCAGTGTTCATTGGGTTGTGATAATCGATTATGATTTAGGCTCCAACTATTACAAAATTACTGATCAAAACGGTTGGGTGCCGCAAGAAGGTTTTGACGGTTCTTTTGAAATTACTGGTAATTGCACTCCAATGGATATTATTGTATCTACAATAAATGGAGAAGATACCGATATATATGTAGGTGAAACATTGCAATTGGAGGCAGAAGTGACAAACAATCAGGCATATTCTTGGAGTATTATAGAAGGAAACGATCATTTAAATATTAATACTAACACTGGTTTGGTAACAGGAATTTCTGTTGGTGAGGCAGTTGCAAGAGCTTCATTAGTGGAAGATGAATCTGTTTACCATGATATTACTATTAATGTTTTAGATCCAGACGAATGTGGTCAATTTGCATTAGCTAACGATTTTGAAAGTGCTTATTCTTTTGAGAGTTTTTCATTGGCAGTAGATTTCACAGTAGATTCTGGACAAGAGTTTACTGTACAAAGTATTACGCCTACTGTGGTTAGTTATGGTACTAATTTTACATTTAATTTTTATGAAGACAACAATGGATTACCAGGCTCTGAGATTGGCACGACTTCAGGAAATATAGTGTATGATTGGATAACTGGAGTTGGATTTGAATATTATTTCCATCGTTATACTGTAGTTTTAGATGATGCTTTCACATTTACAGAAGGTACTTATTGGGTAGAAATTCAATCTGATGCTCTTGCATGGGAAGGTAGTACGGCTGGAACTAATGGATATGCGGGCGCAATCAATTCTGGTTCTGAATGGAGCTTGAATCCTCAGGGAAGTGAGTATGTATATCAAATTGATGGTGTCTGTACAGAGTCTTCATTAAGTGTTTCAGATTTTGACTATATAAGCTTGTCCTATTATCCTAACCCCATTAAGGACACGTTAACTATTAAAGCTAAAGAAACTATTGAGGTAATAAAACTATATAACATTAATGGTCAAGTTATTTTAGAAGAGGAGGTCCACTCTAAAGAAACTTCTCTTAATACTAAATCTTTATCATCAGGTATTTACTTAAGTAAAGTTACCTTAGTTAATGGAGCGACAGAAACCTTTAAGGTAATAAAACAAAATTAATTACAGTGACTTAGATTTGAAATCAAGATATTTGATAACCTATGAGGCTTCCATTTTATGGGCCTCATATTTTTTTACCCTTTTATTTCTTTTAGCTATTAATGGCTTAAATTAATTCTTAAGACCAACAACACAATCTTACGAAAAAGGCACTAAAACGTAAACTGGCGAATATTTATCATTTGAGGATTGAATATCCTGAATAAAACAAAAAAGCCATATCATTTGATATGGCTTTTTTTTGTGATCGCGACAGGATTCGAACCTGTGACCGTCTGCTTAGAAGGCAGATGCTCTATCCAGCTGAGCTACGCGACCCCTCAATCACGCTAGTGCGTGATGAAAATTTTAACTGTCGGGGTGGCAGGATTCGAACCTGCGGCCTCCACGTCCCAAACGTGGCGCGATAACCGGGCTACGCTACACCCCGAATCAGCGGAGAGACAGGGATTCGAACCCTGGCAACACTTACGCGTTGACAGATTAGCAATCTGCTCCATTACCACTCTGGCACCTCTCCTTAAAAACAAATAAAAGAACGTTCTTTAATTGCGGATGCAAATGTAACTTTTCATGCTTAAGAACGCAACTATTTTTTGGTTTTTTTCGTAAAAAATATTTAAAGTGCTGATATCATATTTTTTAGCCCTCTTGAATAATTAATGAAATTCCTTTTGAATCAAATCATGGTGTATTTCAGAATAATCTTTTATCACTTTATCAGCTTGTGTGTAATCTTGATCTTTTGAGTGGAAACTATCATAAGCTACGCAAAATAGTCCAGCCGCCTTAGCTGCTTTTATTCCGTTTGTAGAATCCTCAATAACCATACATTCCTGTTTTTGAAATAAAGTCGATTCATAGGCTTTAAGGAATATTTCTGGATGCGGTTTGGAAGCTTTTAATTCGGCACCACTAAACTTTTCTGTAAAATACTGGTTGAGCTCAAACCTGTCAAATACGCTGTTGATTGTGCTTCTATGTGCCGAAGAGGCCAAAACCAACTTAAGACCTTGAGCATGATAATTCTGAATTAGCTCTAAAACACCATCAATGAGACTCAATTCCTTATCTGTTACAAACAATTCTTTAAAACTATCCCTTTTGATTTGCACCAATTCTTGAGGGGCATGACTTAAATTAAAATCTCTGCAAACTCCCTTACAGGTATCTAGGGTTGAGCTTCCTGTCCAGGTGCGGTAATAATCGTCAGAAACTTCAATGCCTATTTTTTTGAACATGGAAAAATAAGCTTTGTGATGTAAAGGTTCGGTGTTTACAATAACACCATCCATATCAAAAAGTACTGCTTTTAGCATATAAATTGTTTTGTCGCGAAGATACAAAGTGCTGACTTATCTTGATGTTAAAAAGATTTAAAGCTTTTAAATGGAACCTATGAGGTTTTTTGACAAACCAGAATTATTTTATCACCTTCACAATTGGTGGTGAAAAATAAATAAGTTTCACCGCCATCTTTTATCTTAAACTTTTTACGCAATTGCTCTACGCTTTCAGGAAAATTTCTAGTGGTGATATTGGCCTTGGTTATATTCAATTGCTTCAAGGCCTTTTTATTATAGGCTAAAATTTGAAGGATTTTAAACGACCTACCAGGGAATTCCAATAAGGAATCTGAAGTATATAAATGACTATGTTGGTGAAGTTTTTTTATGTTGAAGTATTTGGTCAATACTTTAAAACCACCGGATTTTAAAATGGCAGAATTAGGCTCATATACAAATGTTTTGGGCATTCCATAAAGAACTTCTTGTTCCTTTTCCTCAGACGGAAAGAATGAAAATGGAGAATTTTCATGACCTAAATTGATGGTTTGTATTTTTGGTTCATTTGTAAACCCTTTTTCTAATACCCAAAGGAGCTCTTTTACTTCATTGTTTACAGCCACTACATGTATTTCTTTGACATTTTGTAATTCACCTAAGCCAATGGATATATCAAGTAGCGGTGAGGTTTTAATGAGTATTTGATTTGTTTTTGAAAAGAGTAAATCTAAATTCTTTGGGACGTTGGGTAGACAATCATCTAAAAGAAATACCTTGCCTTTAATCTCACTACGCCGAGAAGGATCAATGTAGACCCAATCATAAGTTTGATCTGTTTTATCAAGGAAATCTAAGCCATCTCCACAATAAGGTTGAATATTTGAAACATGGAGCTTTTCAAAATTATGGCGAGCTAGTTCTGATAAATATGAATTCATCTCACAATGAACAACTTGATTAAATTTTTTTGAGAAATAATAATCATCAACTCCGAGTCCTCCAGTAAGATCAATTAAAGAATCTCCTTCAATAATTTTAGATTTATACTCTGCTGTGACTTCTGAAGAGGTTTGTTCTACATTGAGTTTGTTAGGGTAGTAGATACCCGGTGTTTTAAACCAAGTAGGAAGTTTGTTTTGACATTTTTTCTTGGCTTCAATTTGCTCTGCTAATTCTTTGATATCAACATCATTAAATGGAGATCCTTTTAATATCAACTCATTAATGTTAGAGTTAATATTATTTTTTATAAAGTCTTGTTTTTCAGTATGTAATATTGCTTTATTCAAACAATTACTAGATGTCTTTGGTGAGTTCTTTTACAATTTTATTATCAGCTAAAAACTCTTTTAAAATAACCTTGATACTTGAATAGGCAGGAACCGCAACAATTAAACCAATAACCCCAAAAAGGACACCTGCTATAAGAATAACCAAAAAGATTTCTAAAGGATGTGATTTCACACTTTTCCCGAGAATTATGGGCTGACTGAAGAAATTATCAACCACTTGTCCTATACCAACAACGATGAGTACATACAAAGCTTTTGGTAAAATAACCTCACTAAAACTGCTGTCCAAATAATTGGTCATGGTCAGTAAAATCATGAGTCCGCCACCTATCAAAGGTCCCACATAAGGAATTAAATTCAATAAGGCGCACAAAAAGGCAATCACAATGGCGTTGTTAACACCAATTATGAGTAAACCAATCATGTAAATAACAAAGAGTACCGATATCTGAGCAAAAAGCCCAATAAAGTATCTGGATAATAGATCTTTAATTTTTAATGATGAGTTTTTATAATGATCTTCCCAGTCGTCAGGAAGAATGATCAAAATAATGCGATCAAACATTTTACTATCCCTTAAAAAGAAAAAGGCTATAAACAGTACTGAAAATAGGCCTATTCCAAAACTCCCTAATCCTGAAACTAAGGCATTAAAAAAATCAGGAAGAAAGGTATAATCAATTTTATTCAAAAGCTGTGATTTTTCCAATTCTTCTTCTAGGGTAGTGGAGCCAATATGGAAATGATCTGAAGTGTAAGAATAAATCGTTTCAACTTTACTTCGTAACTGATCAATATCCAAAAGAGATAAATTACTTCCCTGTTCTGCAATCAAAGGTATAAATAGACTAACCAACCCTAAAAAGAAGCCCAAAAAAATACAAATGGTAATGACAACAGCCACCGTATTGTTAAACTTTAATTTCCGTTTCATGAAAATTATTAGGGGCCTACCCAAAAGGGAAAGCACCACGGCAATCACCAAATAGACAATAATGGAACTAATTTGGTATAAAACAAATAAAATCAAAGCTATGGCGCCAATGGTTCCTACAGCCCTTAATATACCTTGGGAAATGATTTTTGCATTCATATTTGTAAATATATAAAATGCTTTACATTAATTGCTTAGTGATTTCATATAAAGCTATAGATGTCGCTTGAACCACATTCATACTGCTGTTTTGGCCAAACATGTCTATGTGTATGACGCTATCTGAAAGGTTTAGTCCTTCATTTGAAACCCCAAAATTTTCATCTCCAACAATTAAAGCCAAAGGGTGTTTGTGAAACTTTGAAGAAGATAAAGGTCTGCTATTGTCTGTGATTTCCAATGAAATTATTTCATAGCCTGACGATTTTAAAATTTGAACCGTCTCTTCAATGTTCTCTCTAATTTCATAAGGAACCACTTTTTCTGTCGATCTGGAAGTTTTGGTCATTTTCCTTCCATTCGGTATAGGTCCTCCTATGAAAATAATCTTTTCAATTCCAAATGCATCAGCTGTTCTGAAAAGGCTTCCAATATTTGGAGCATTAGAAATATGATCGCAAACCAAAACAATAGGATGGGATTTCTTTTTAAACGTGGTGTTGTAATGCGTTAATTGCACTTTACAGGTGTAGATTATTAATTGTCAAAAGCATATTTAATGATATTGGCACCCATTTTCAGCGCCTTTTCCCTAACGTTTGAAGGATCATTATGCACTATTTCATCTTCCCAGCCATCACCAAGGTCACATTCCAAAGTAAATAAGAGGATTAGTCTTCCTTCATGGAAAATACCAAAGGCTTGAGGTCTTTTTCCATCGTGTTCATGGATTTTTGGCAATCCTTCAGGAAAGGCAAAGGCCGTTGAAAAAATAGGGTGGTTAGCAGGTATTTCTACCAAATCCTTATCAGGAAATACTTTTTTCAATTCTTTTGTTATGTAAGGCTGCATTCCATAATTATCATCTATATGCAAAAAACCTCCAGAATAAAGATAATTTCTTAGGTTCTCAGAATCTTCCTCACTAAAGAAAACATTGCCATGGCCAGTCATATGAATGAATGGATACTGGAAAATATCCATACTCCCCACTTCAACGGTCTCTGGTTTTGTCTCTATTGTCGTATTGATGTTATTGTTGCAATAAGTAATAAGATTTGGCAGTGCTGTTGGATTGGCATACCAATCACCACCACCTTTATATTTTAAAAGAGCAATTTGCTGGGAATGACCTAAAAGAGCGCAACTAAATAATATTAAAAATAGATATTTTTTCATGCTATTCATTGACAAATGCAACCGAATGACAAGCAACAATAGCAGCTGTTTCGGTGCGTAAACGAGTGTTCCCCAAAGTTACAGGAATAAATTGGTTTTGGATGGCCATTTCAATTTCATTAACACTGAAATCTCCCTCAGGACCAATAAGAATAAGAATATCTTCCTTGGGATTAAGTTCCTGTTTTAGGGATTTTTTATCCAATTCTTCACAATGTGCAATGTATTTCTTTTCTGAATAATCCTGAGATACAAACGTAGAATAGGGTATAGGAGGATTGAGTTTAGGTAGATAACAGGATAGAGATTGTTTCATCGCCGATTGCAAAATCTTCTCAAAACGATCCGTTTTTACAACTTTACGTTCACTATGGTCACAAATAATGGGTGTTATCTCATCGATACCAATTTCTGTAGATTTTTCCAAAAACCACTCATAGCGATCATTCATTTTTGTAGGGGCTACCGCTAAATGCAATCTATAAGCTCTTGGAGCCTGTAAGGTGCTTTTAACAATGTTGGCAACACAATTTTTTAAATCCGCCACAGAGATTTCTGCCTCAAATAAATAACCATTACCGTTGGTGATATGTAATGTATCACCAACGGATTTTCTTAAAACTCTTACAATATGTTTGCTTTCTTCTTTGTCAAAGAAGATTTGAGAAGCATTTTCTGAAATGTTTGATTGATAAAATAGCTGCATTAATCTTTTGGTTCAATCACTCGTAATACTTTTATTTCTGTAAGTTCCTTTGGTGCTTGAGTCATAAAAACCATATAGTATTTATCTTCCGCAGGAATATCGACGATAAAGATATCATTTTTAGCGTGACCACCATAAATAATAGCTTCTTCCAATTTGGGATGAAGTGAGCCTTCTGTAAACCAACCGGTGTCGCCCCCTTGGCTCGCATTTCTATCCATGGAATAGACTTGGGCCATTTTCACAAACGGGATGCCATTTTCGTAGGAGGTAAGGATACGTTGTCTCAAATCGTTCATTTTATCATAAGAAATCTGCTTGCCATCAAAAAATATGTAATTGACGCGATAGTTAGGCACGATGTTTTTCTCTAGTACCTTGTAGTGTATAGACTCAAAACCTTGATCATCTGTTAAGGAGCCACCAATAGATTTATCAAACAATTGTTTGGCTAAGCTTGTTTGATGTTTGGCTTCATTAAAAGTGATGATTTTGCCTTTAAAGGCTTTTGTTTCTAAAAATGCTTCGGCTTGATTCATGTCAAAAATGGAATCCAATTGTTTGGTAGCATTTTGTGCCTGTAGCATGGAAGTGCCCACAAGTAGGGTGAGTAATGTTTTTTTCATTTGGGATTTAGTTTAGAATTTAAAATAAAGAAACTAAAAAATGGGGTGCCGTTTTACGACTCCTCAAAAGTTATCAACAGAGGTTTTAACAACTGAATTTATTGAATGGGTAACCGAGCGGCCGCAGCAACTTCTTGAGAAGCAAAGTCAGCTTCCAAATATTTTAAATATCCTACTATGGCAATCATGGCAGCGTTATCTGTAGTAAATTCAAATTTAGGCACATAAGTTTTCCATCCAAATTTGGATTCAGCATTTTTAAGGGCAGCTCTAATCCCTGAATTGGCAGAAACACCACCCCCAATGGCAATATGCTTAATACCTGTTTCTTTTGAAGCCTTTTTTAGCTTGTCCATGAGAATTCCAATAATAGTATACTGTATGGAAGCGCATATGTCATTAAGGTTTTCTTCGATGAAATTTGGATTGGCTTTTATTTCCTTTTGAATGAAATAAAGTATGGCTGTCTTCAATCCGGAAAAACTAAAATTCAAACCATCAACTTTAGGTTTTGTAAATTGAAATGCTTTAGGATTTCCCAATTGAGCATATTTATCAATTAATGGTCCGGCAGGATAACCTAAGCCCAATATCTTACCACTTTTATCATAGGCTTCACCTACAGCGTCATCAATGGTTTCTCCTATGACTTCCATATCAAAATATCCTGACACTTTAACGATTTGGGTATGTCCTCCAGAGATGGTCATAGCTAAAAAGGGGAAGGGAGGTTTATCAAACCCTTCTTCATCAATATAATGTGCCAAAATATGACCCTGCATGTGATTGACATCTATGAGAGGAATGTCTAAACCAAAGGCTAAAGATTTTGCAAAGGAAGTACCTACTAATAAAGACCCCATTAAACCAGGACCACGAGTAAATGCTACAGCATGTAATTGATCGGCAGTCAAACCAGCTTTCTTAATGGCACGGTCTACAACCGGAACGATATTTTGCTGATGGGCTCTGGACGCTAATTCAGGAACCACACCACCATATTCTTCGTGTATTTTTTGACTGGCTACAACATTACTTAAAATTTTGCCGTTATGAATCACGGCTGCAGCCGTGTCGTCACAAGAAGACTCAATACCTAGTATGTAAATATTTTCCGATTCCATTAATTAAAAATAGGCACAATAATTGTTAATTTTGACTCCAAAGTTATAACTTTAAAACGTATCAAAAAATATTTAAAAATACTCGCAAAGATTGCAGGCATTATTGTACTGCTATTTATCATATTAGTTTTGATACTTTCCATTCCCGCCGTACAGACCGCTCTAGGAAATTATGCAACCAATAGACTTAATGAAGATTTCGGAACAGACATTCATATTGGTAAAGTAGGGCTTCAATTTAATGGTGACGTTGAATTAAAAGAGGTTTTAGTAAGAGATTATACGAAGGACACACTTTTTGGAGCAGACGAAATCAATACCTCCATTATTAATTTCAAAAATGTAATGGATTCTAAATTGGCATTTGGGGACATTGATGTTTATGGCTTGGTGTTTAATTTAAAGACCTATAAAGGGGAAGTGGAAACCAATCTCGACCGATTTGTAGCTCTTTTTGATGAGGATCCACCCAGTGAAGAACCTAGTCATTTTTTGATGTCTTCTAGCGATGTGAGTATTTATGATGGTGTTTTTAGGTTGATTGATGAGAACAAGGAAACTCCTGAAATATTGGAATTCACAAATATTGGAATCAATACAACCAACTTCTTAATCAACGGGAGTAATGTAAGTATGCGTATCAATCAACTTACTTGCGACGATAGCAGAGGTTTACATATAGACAATTTAATAAGTGATTTCACCTATACACCTTCCAATATTTTACTTGAAAATTTGAGTATCAAAACAACTAATTCTGAGTTAGAAGGTGAAGTTAAATTCCTATATAACAGAGAAGATTTAGCTTATTTTACTGATAAAGTCCAAGTCGATGCTACATTTGAAAAAGCAGATATTGCTTTAAATGAACTTAATCACTTCTATAATGAGTTTGGAATCAATCAAAGAGCTAAACTGAGCGCCAAAATCTCAGGAACTTTAAATGATATGCAGGTTCGTGATTTAAGAGCTACCACTAGTTCAAGGAGTAAAATTTATGGAGATATAAATTTTAAAAATTTATTTAACGCCGCTGCTGACAATTTTTACATGAATGGTGACTTTACCAATTTAACTTCTAATTATAGAGATTTAAAGGCTCTTTTGCCTAATGTCTTGGGAGAAGCCATTCCATCGTCTTTTGATCGTCTTGGAGATTTTAGAATTGAAGGACAAACCGAAATTACTTCAACCATGGTCAAAGCTGATGTTGAGATTTTGACCGATTTGGGATTGATTGTTTCTGATTTAGAATTGCAAAAAATAAATGATATTGATAATGCATCCTATATAGGTAATGTGGTTTTTGATGAGTTTGATTTAGGTGTTTTTGTAGAAGATAGGTCCTTGGGAGTAACTTCATTTAATTTGGACATAGACGGAAAAGGATTTACGAGAGAGAATTTAAATACACACATCGATGGGGAAATTTTTAATCTTAATTATAATAATTACTCCTATAAAAAAGTTGCAGTTGCAGGAGACTTAACAAGTGACTTTTATAATGGATCTCTGGTTTCGCGTGACGAAAATCTAAATCTGGAATTTAACGGTTTAATTAGTTTTCAGGAAAAATCTAATTCCTATGATTTTGTAGCTGATGTTCAATATGCAAACCTTAAGGCCCTGAATTTTGCTAAAAATGATAGCATTTCCATATTCAAGGGATATATCGATATGCAAATGAATGGTTATGGTATCAATGATGCCGAAGGTGTTATTTATTTCTCAAACACGGTATATAAAAATCAAACTGATGAATATGTCTTTAATGATTTTGAAATCTCTTCAAGGTTCAATGGGCAAGAGCGTGTTATTACTGTTAACTCGCCAGATATTATTCAAGGAAAATTAAGCGGTGTTTTTGTTTTTGAAGAGATTCCCAAGCTTTTCAAAAATGCTATAGGAAGTAATTATTCAAATTTTAAACCCTACAAGGTTAAGCCTAATCAGCATATTGATTTTAACTTTAATATTTATAATAAGATTATTGAAGTTTTTATACCTGATTTAAACCTAGGGAAGGATACCTTTATAAAGGGGCGTGTTGAAAGCAATCAGGAGGAGTTTCAATTGGTGTTCAAATCTCCCGAAATTAAGTTGTTTGACTATTTTGCCGAAGGTTTGGAACTGCAGTTGGATAACAAAAATCCAATATATAACGCTTATATTGAAGTAGATAGCTTAAACACAAAATATTATAATTTATCTGAGTTTAGTTTGATAAATAAAACATTTCGAGATACTCTTCATATACGAACAGAGTTCAAGGGTGGGCAAAATAACAAGGATGAATATAACATAAACTTCTACCATACAATTAATGAAGAGAATCGTTCAGTAATAGGTTTTAAACATTCTGATGTTACTTTTAGAAACAATAAATGGATCATCAATAAGGAAAATAATAATTTAAATAGGTTTGAGTTTGACCACGATTTTAAAGAGTTTCAAGTGGATCGTTTAAAAATGGTTCATGAAGAAGAGGAGATCATGCTAACAGGGAGCTCAAAAGATTCTACATTTAAGGATATTCAGCTGCATTTTAAAGATGTTTATTTAAGTCATATAACACCAGAAGTTGAAGATCTTTCCTTAGAAGGGAAAGTAAACGGCAGCTTGGATATTGATCAAATAAAGGGAAAGTACTTGCCGTCTTCTTCGATAACTGTAGATGATTTGGTGGTTAATGAAATGTTTTTAGGTGCTTTTAATGCCAACATTGTAGGTAATGAAGATTTAAGTAAATACAACGTGCATGTAACCATAAAAGATGATATTAAAAAAACTTTTGAAATAATAGGGGTCATTAATTCAGATCAGAGGGACACCTCTATGGAGTTGGATCTGATATTTAATAAGTTTAAACTAGACCTATTAAATCCATTTTTAGATGATGTTATCAATAATATTAGGGGAGAGGTAACGGGTACGGCTATAGCCCGTGGAAGTTTAAGTGATCCTGACTTCTTTGGAGATTTAATTCTTAATAAAGGAGGAATGAATATCGTTGAATTGAACACCGATTTTCAATTTGCAGATCAATCAGAAGTGACGCTGGCCAAACAGAGTTTTATTTTTAATTCATTGGATGTTACCGATTCTGTTTATCAAACCAAGGGCAAGATAGATGGTTCCATTTCTCATACTAATTTTTCGGACTGGAGGCTTGATTTGGCTATTTCAAGTGACAATTTATTGGTTCTTAATACAGAAGCTAAAGAAGATGCACTCTATTACGGAACGGCTTTTATTGATGGATCTGCAACCATTAAAGGGCCATCTGATGAATTGGTTATTGATGTCATTGCAGAAACCAATCCTGGAACCGTATTTGTCATTCCTTTAAGTGAAACTGAAACAATTGGTGACAATTCCTATATTCACTTTTTATCTCCAGAAGAAAAGGCGGCCAAATTGAAGGGGGAAGAATTTATAGCTAGGGATGTAAAAGGTTTGGAACTGGATTTTGATTTGGATATTACTCGAGATGCCGAAATTGAAATAGTGATTGATCCTGTTTCCAAAAGTACCATTAGAGGCAGAGGAGAAGGAGCCCTTTTGATTGATATCAACACCAACGGAAAGTTTAATATGTATGGAGATTTTGTAGTGATTGACGGGGTATATAACTTTAGATACGGTGGTGTGGTTCAAAAAACATTTAATGTATTGGAAGGGAATTTAATATGGGAAGGAGATCCTTTAGACGCGAGAGTAGATATTAAAGCCTTATATAAAACAAGAGCCAATCCTTCACCGCTATTAGATAATCCAATAAATAGGAGTATAGATGTTAATCTAGTTACTGCATTATCAGGTAAATTGGAACGTCCTGATATCAATTTTGATTTCCAATTTCCAAATGTAAATTCTACCGTTAAATCAGAGTTGAATTATAGACTGGAAGCTAAAGAGGAAAGGGATAACCAAGCTTTATTTTTATTGGCAACAGGTTCTTTCTCTAGTAGAGGAGCTAACGTTAATTTCACTGGTACATTTGCAGAACGGCTTAATGGTATTGTCAATAATATATTGTCAAGTGATGGTGGTAAATTAAATGTAGGTGTTAATTATGAAGCGGGCCAAGTTACTCCAGAATATCAATCGGATGATAGGGTAGGGTTAACTCTTCAAACCAATATTAGTGACCGCATTGTTCTTAATAGTAAAGTGGGGGTGCCGGTAGGTGGTGCTGAACAATCTGTTATCGCTGGTGATGTACAAATTGATTTTTTACTTAATGAAGAAGGAACTCTAACAGCTACGGTATTTAATAGAGAAAACAGTATTCGTAATTTAGGTGAAGAAATAGGTTATACACAAGGACTGGGAATTACCTACAGTGTCGATTTTGATACATTTAGGGAATTGCTTCAAAAAATCTTCACTGGCAAAGTAAAAACTCCAAAAGTTGAAGAGGAGAAAAAAGAGGAAGAAATTCAAGATAATGAAGTACTTCCTGACTACATGGGATTCAAAAAAGACAACGACGAATAATACCCCAATTTTGTTTTTTTGATCAATTTTTATAACAATTTCTAAAAAATTATTAACGAAAACGATTGAATTCAAAGAATGCTCTAAATAAATGATAAAGAGCATGTTTTAATTCCATTTTGTTTAGTAGTTTTACTTTCCGAAAGATAAAAATCATGTCAAAAAGCATAAAAAAAATTGGTGTTTTCACCTCTGGAGGAGATTCTCCAGGAATGAATGCCGCTATCAGGTCGGTAGTAAGAACCTGTGCCTACCATCAGATTGAAAGTGTAGGAATTTATCGAGGGTATCAGGGGATGATTGAGGGTGATTTTAAACCCATGAATGCTAGAAGTGTAAAAGATATCATCAATAAAGGAGGAACGATTTTAAAGTCAGCAAGATCCGATGAATTTCGTACTCCAGAAGGTCGAAAAAAGGCCTATGAACAACTTAAAAAAGAGAATATCGATGCCTTAGTGGCTATTGGAGGAGATGGAACTTTTACTGGTTCATTAATTTTCAATAGTGAATACAATTTTCCAGTAATTGGAATTCCGGGAACCATTGATAATGATATTTTCGGAACTTCACACACCTTGGGATACGATACCGCTTTAAATACAGTGGTTGATGCAATTGACAAAATTAGGGATACTGCTAGTTCTCACAACCGTTTATTCTTTATTGAAGTTATGGGACGTGATGCTGGTCATATTGCCTTAAATGTGGGAGTAGGTGCTGGAGCAGAAGAAATATTGATTCCTGAGGAAGATTTAGGATTAGATAGACTTTTGGAATCTCTTAGAAGGAGTAGACGTACAGGAAAAACTTCAAGTATCGTAATCGTAGCTGAAGGAGATAAAATAGGTAAGAGTGTCTTTGAACTGAGAGATTATGTAGAAGAAAATCTTACCGAATATGAGGTACGTGTCTCTGTTTTAGGCCACATGCAACGTGGTGGTTCACCGTCTTGTTTTGACCGTGTACTAGCAAGTAGAATGGGAGTAAAAGCAGTAGAGAGCCTACTGGAAGGAAAAAGCAATTTCATGGTTGGTCTTAATGATGATAAAATGTCATTGACTCCATTAGATCAAGCCATAAAAGGACAATCAAAAATAAACTTAGAACTGTTACGTGTGTCAGATATCATGACCACATAAAATTTAATTAAATAATATGTCAACACTAAAATTAGGAATTAACGGATTCGGAAGAATAGGAAGAATAGTTTTTAGAGCTACCGTTAACAGACCAGATGTAGAAGTAGTAGCTATCAATGATTTACTTGATGTAGATCACTTAGCATACTTATTAGAATATGATTCGGTTCATGGAAAATTCGATGGAACGATAGAAGTAAAAGATGGCCATTTAGTAGTTAATGGAAAAACCATCCGAATAACTGCTGAAAGAGATCCAAAAGCTCTTAAATGGGATGAAGTAGGTGCCGATGTAGTTGCAGAATGTACAGGTATTTTCACTACTTTGGATACAGCACAATACCATATTGATGCAGGTGCTAAAAAAGTTGTAATCTCTGCTCCAAGTAAAGATGCACCTATGTTTGTAATGGGTGTAAACCATAAAGAAGCTAAAGCATCTGATACGATTGTATCTAATGCATCTTGTACTACAAACTGTTTGGCTCCAGTTGCCAAAGTATTAAATGACAACTTTGGAATTGTTGAAGCTTTAATGACTACTGTTCATGCTACTACAGCTACACAGTTGACAGTAGATGGACCATCAAGAAAAGATTTTAGAGGTGGAAGAAGTGCTTTATTGAACATCATTCCAGCTTCTACCGGTGCTGCTAAAGCGGTAGGTAAAGTAATTCCAGAATTGAATGGTAAATTAACAGGTATGGCGTTCCGTGTTCCTACCGCAGATGTGTCTGTTGTTGATTTAACAGTGAAATTGGAAAAAGAAACTTCTTTAGAAGAAATCAAAAAGGCATTCAAGGCTGCTTCTGAAGGAGACATGGAAGGTGTATTAGGATATACAGATGAATTGGTAGTTTCACAAGACTTTGTGAGTGATGCTAGAACAAGTATTTTTGATGCTGATGCAGCAATCGAATTGAACTCTACTTTCTTTAAAGTAGTATCTTGGTATGATAATGAATTTGGATATTCCAACAAATTAGTGGATTTAGCCCTTTACGTTAATAAACTATAATTTAATTTATATACGAATTAAGGCCGCAGTAACATTTGGGCGACTGAACTTCTTACTGCGGTTTTTTTGTATCTTTATATAATTATGATTTTAATAGTTGATAGCGGTTCCACTAAGTGCGATTGGATGCCAGTTGACCTTAATGGAAACCAAATTTCCGAGAAAATCAGGACTAAAGGTTTGAATCCTGCCATTCTTGAACAAGATCAGCTTCGTGAACGAATTTTAGAGAGCGAAGAGCTGATGGCGTTTAGGGATAAAGCCACCCATTTATATTTTTATGGAGCAGGTTGTGGCACAGAGAAACCTAAGCAAGCGCTTAGAGAAGTTCTGAATGAAATTTTTCTTTCTACTCATGTAGAAATTGAAGAGGATACAATGGCAGCGGTTCGATCTACCATTAATCATGATGACGAAGCCGCAGTAGTTTGTATTATGGGTACGGGATCTAATTGTAGCTATTATGATGGAACTAAACTACATCAAAGAGTAAAGTCCTTAGGGTATAGCTTAATGGATGAAGCAAGTGGAAATTACTATGGTAAAGAGCTGATTAAGGACTATTACTATAACCACATGCCATCAAACTTAAGTGTGGCCTTTGAACACAAGTATAATTTGGAAGCAGATCACATTAAGTACAATTTATACAAACAACCCAATCCTAACGCCTATTTGGCTGGTTTTGCTGAATTCATGATTTTGAATAAAGAGTCAGAATACATGAAGGAGCTTATTAAAAGAGGATTTAGATCTTTTGCTAGAAACATGATTATGCAATTCAAAGAGGAGCTTAAAACGGCACCAGTTCATTTTGCAGGATCCATTGCTTTTTTTGCTAAGGATGAGATTATAGAAGTCGCTGAAGAAATGGGCTTTAAACCAGGAAATTTTATTAGAAGACCAATTGAAGGTTTAGTAGAATACCACGTAAGGAGTCTAAAGCACGCTTAATATAAAAAGCCTTGAGAAATCAAGGCTTTATTTTTATGTGTAAATTTGATTTTCCTGCTCAGAAACCCTTATAAAGGTTGTTCGCTTAGTAAGTTCTTTTAATCGTTGTGCACCAACATAAGTACAGGTGCTTCTAAGCCCACCTAAAATATCTTGCAAGGTGTTTTCTACCTCTCCGCGATAAGGAACTTCTACAGTTTTTCCTTCACTGGCCCGATATTCGGCTACACCACCAACGTGTTTCTCCATGGCAGTTGATGAACTCATGCCATAGAACTGTTTAAAAACTTTCCCATCCTTTTGAATAATTTCTCCGCCACTTTCATCATGTCCAGCCAGCATACCTCCAAGCATAACAAAATCAGCACCAGCACCAAACGCTTTTGCTACATCACCAGGAGACGTGCATCCACCATCACTTATAATTTGTCCTCCCAAACCATGTGCGGCATCAGCGCATTCTATGATAGCTGATAATTGTGGATACCCTACACCAGTTTTTACACGTGTCGTACATACAGATCCTGGTCCAATTCCTACTTTTACCAAATCTGCGCCAGAGAGTAATAATTCTTCAACCATTTCCCCTGTTACCACATTACCAGCTATAATCACTTTATCAGGGTACTGTTCTCGTGTTTTTTTGACAAACTCCACGAAATGCTCAGAATAACCATTAGCCACATCAATACAGATAAACTTTAATTCAGGAAGCGTATGAAATAATTTCTTTAGTTTATCAGAATCCATTTGCCCTGTTCCCGTGCTGACAGCAATATGGTCGTAGATAGTAGTATGAGATGTTTGAATGAAAGACTGCCATTGCTCTAAAGAATAATGTTTATGAATAGCGGTGAACAAATTTTTCTTTGCCAAGGCTTGCGCCATTTCAAAGGTGCCAACAGTATCCATATTGGCTCCCATAATGGGTATGCCTTTCCATTTATATCCACTGTTTAGAAATGTGAATTCTCTTTCTAAATCTACTTCAGACCGACTTTTTAGTGTAGATCTTTTAGGGCGAAACATGACATCTTTGAATCCCAGCTTAATTTCATATTCAATACGCATATCTTCATAGGTTTATAGTACCTTTAAAAATACGAGTTATCAACCTCAAATGTTAGGTCTGAATAAAAAATTAAAGATTTTTTATCAACAATAAAGCTGATAAATAATAGCGTTGAAAATGTTATTCGGTTTTGATTGAAAAGATAAAGGACGTTCCTTGCCCCAATTGGGATTTGACCCTTATTTTGCCACCCAAACTATTCACTAATTTCTTTACCGTTGAGAGTCCTATACCATGGCCTTTGTTGCCAAATCGGTCGACATGCTCTAAGGTTGAGAATAACTCAAAAATTTGTTTCTTTTTTTCCTTAGGGATACCCATTCCATTATCTGTTACACTAATAATCACATGAGAATCCTTTCGTTCCTGATCTATAATAATTTCTGGGTCGTCCTTATCATTGTATTTCAGGCTATTGGTCAAAAGGTTTATGAGAATTTGCTCCAAAGCAGCCTTATTTGTATGTAATTCAATGTCTTCTTTGGGAATTTCAATACTGCAATTGATCTTAATATTTAAAATATCAATGACCTCTTCAATAAGTTGGTTTAAGGAGAAGGTTTCAGAAGGGAAAGTACTTTCAAAAGTATTACTCTCATAATAACCCAATAGATTGTTGATATAATCACTCAAGGAGAGGGAAGAAGATTTTAAGTTGTCTAAATAACCTACTCCCTGACTATCCAATTGAGATTTGTATTTAGATTTTATGATGTCTGAGGTAACAATCATATTAGCCAAAGGCATTTTCATATCATGAGCCACCTGGCCAGCAAAATCTTTAAGTTGCTTGTTTTTCTCTGACAGTTTTTTTCTGGTACGTTTTAACCTTTTATTGTATCTGTTTAGTTCAATAAGTTTAACCGTTTGTTTGGCCAATAGCATCAAAACATCTTTTTGTTCCTTGCTAATTCTATTGGGTTTGCTATCCACGACACAAAGCGTACCAATTCGGTAATTATTTTTATCAATTAAACTTACTCCTGCATAAAAGATAACAGGGTTAGTTCCAGTTTGTGTAAATGGATTATTCAAGAATCGGGGATCGATGGTAGCGTCTTCAACAATAAAAATGTCATTTGGATCTCCAATGGCGTGATTGCAAAATGAAAATTCCTTTTGCGTACTGCAAATATTCATTCCTTTTGCGGATTTTATCCACACATCATTCTCATCGACAATGGAAATTAATGAAATGGGTAAATTGGTGGCAGCAATGGCCAAATCTGTGATATTATTGAAATCAGAGCTATTTTGGCTTCTACTTAATTGATAACTTTTAACGGCTTTCAGACGTTTTTTTTCATCAAAATTAACGATTGAGGTTTGCATGGATTTTTTTAAGGGATCTAATCTTCTAAGATAGTGATTTTAAAGTAATAAAAACTATAAACCTAAGAAAATTAAGAAATTATATTTCCATCTACCATTGTCAATTTTCTGTCGGCCATATCAGCCAATTCTTCATTATGGGTTACGATCACAAAAGTTTGTCCGAATTCATCTCGAAGTTTAAAAAATAGATTGTGAAGATTTTCTGCAGATTCACTATCCAAATTACCCGAAGGTTCGTCAGCAAAAATAAGCCCAGGATTGTTGATTAAAGCCCTAGCCACCGCAACACGTTGTTGTTCTCCTCCAGATAATTCGTTTGGTTTATGGTCGTATCTGTGTTGTAAGCCTAAGAAGGATAATAATTCTTTAGCTCTTTTTTCAGCTTCTTCCTTCTTTGTTTTTTTAATAAAAGCCGGAATACAGACATTTTCAAGCGCTGTAAACTCTGGCAATAATTGATGAAACTGAAAAATAAAACCTATATGTTCGTTTCTAAATCGCGCCAAAGCTCTTTCTTTCATTAAATGGACATTTTCTCCATTGATAATCAATTCGTAAGGATCTTTAGACGAACCTTTATCTAAAGTCCCCAAAATTTGGAGCAAAGTAGTTTTTCCAGCCCCAGAAGCACCCACTATAGAAACAACAGATCCTTTATCAATATGTAGATCAACTCCCTTTAAAACATGTAATCCATCAAAATATTTATGGATATTTTTTGCCTGAATCATATTACTTTTAGTATGAGTGTGAAAATACCATTTTATGTTGATTTGGTGGTCAACTTTACTGAAATTTTAGGAATTTTCATTCTTTTTAAAAGCTTGCTTCAAATCGTTATAATCGATAAAATAAATGAGTTTAAGGGAAAAAACATGTTGGAAGGGCTCATTAAATAAATCCTTCATACTACGTCCATAGGTTTTTAAGGATTCTGAAGTGTAGCTAAACAATTGGTTTCTATAAAGAGCTGATAACTGACTACCAGGAGCAAACTGCCAAGAATAACCGAAATCTAAATTCCATGTATTGAAGTTAATATCCGGGTCATTGATGTCTGATTTTTGCAGTCCCAATTCCTTGGATAAATGCCCATTGTCCTGCAGAGTAAATAATTCATCATTGTAATTGACGGTTGACCAATAATTTCTAAAGGTGAGTGTCAAAGCATGGTAAGCATTGAAATTATAACTCCCAGAAAGACTGTTTACAATGGTGCGTTGGTCTCTTTGTCCAAAAACTATTTCTTCTTGATATTTGGTTGTGTAACCTCGATCACCATTAACATTGTCAAATTGAAAGTCGTAAACGATTAATAGTCGATCACTTAATTTAAATCTAGGACTAACACCAAACCAATAATTAAACATATCCCTTCCTGTCTCTATAAGGCCCGCACCACCAAAATTAGTGTCTAGCGCAAAGGTTTTGTTGTAATTTGATGAGTACCACAAATTGAAATTGTACCAGTTTTCATAGATAAAGTATTTCCCTTTGGTTCTGGCTTCAAAATAATCGTATTGTTTTCCTGGTTCAAAATTGATGTTGGCACCGTAAGAATTAATTTTTTTGTTTGTAGCATTAAAACTAGCACCCAAATTCATCCCTGTGTAGGTACCCGGGTCGTAAAGCCTATTGTAATTGGCCCATACACCAACGTAGAAATTATTGAGCTTTTCTGTTGGTTCAAATATGCGATAAGAAGCATCAGCTGAGAAATTGTTATAGTTATTTCTTAGGTTCACACCAAGATCATTGATGTCAAAATCATCATCTGCCATGGTATTGTATAGGCTGAACCTATAATTACCACTTATCTCACTAATTCCCAAAATGGAACTCCAACCTGTTTTCGTACCGTCTTCTTCATTGATATTGCTCATTTTAAATTGAGCGTCCACATTATATGTATTGCTTTTATTGGTATAGTTAAGGAGACCGGCAGTAACATTACCATCCCTAAAATGACCATTCCTAGTTACATTCGTGTTAATCAAACTCACGGTTGAGTTTTTATTGAATTGTTGGTCTAGTACAAAGATGTTGTAATTAGCCAATGGTTCTATCAATTCTTTTCTGGTTTCTCCATTCAACACATTTTCGATTGTGGCATAGGTTTTTTCAGTGATGGCATTGAAGACTCCTATTCCCAAACCTTTTTTTGTTCTTCCTGATACCTTGAGGGCATTTAAGGTTTTAATTTTAGTTGGATACTCTCTTATTTGTTCGTTCTCTTCCAATTCTACATTTCCTACCGGAGCTCCACCAACACGACGGGAATAAAATAGATTCCCTTTATTGAATAAATCCACACCTTCTGTAAAGAATTGTCTCTGTTCGGCAAAGGTCTGCTCAAATGGCCCCAAGTTTAGAACGACATCATCAAAGGCGGCTTGACTAAAATCCGGAATCAATGTGGCATCCAATGTGAAATTCTCACTTATGCCATATTTTAAATCCAATCCTATATTATAAGTATCTTCAAATTCACCATCATAACTTTCTAAAATGGTAGAGGCAAAGGGGTAAAAACTAAGACGGGTAGGAGGACTAATGTTCTCAATACCGATAATCTCACCATGGTATAAACCTATGTTTCCTTTAGTAGGATCAATAGGATTCCAAGTGTACTGCTCTCTAGTAGTTCTAAAATGCCTATGAAATTGTAACCCCCAAGTTTGTACTTCTTTGTTGGCAAAACGCAAACATCTATAGGGAATTTTTATTTCGACAATCCAACCATCATCTACTAACTTTACGGCACTATCCCATACAGAATTCCAACTAAAATCTTCACCATTATATGGAGAGTAGGAGGCATCTGCTTGGTTTCCTGTTGGAAAAACAAAAAATTCAGCATCGTTTTGTGCATCATTGTTTGGGTTTAATACCACTCCAAAGAAATCCTGTTGTCCAAAATTATCCCTTTGATTAAATTGTTTCATTATTTCATCAGGGTGATCATACAGGTAGGCCGCAAAATAGATGGCGTGGTCATCATAAGTAACCTTGACTTGAGTTGTTTGGTAATCTTTTGGAGCATTACCTACATCAGGCCTAAATTGCACAAAATCTGTGGCTGCTTCAGCATTTACCCATGCAACATCATCCAAAACACCATCAATTTTAGGAGCAGTTTCAGTTCTTTGAATGTGCAATTGCTTTTTATCCTTGTTTTGAGCTTGGATGGTTAGTACTCCCAAAAAAAAGAGTACCCAAAGAAGGTTGGTTTTCATTGATTTGTAATTCGTCTTTTTGATTGATATTATAAAGACAAGTAACCAGTTTAATTGTTACAAAAATTTTGACAAAACTATAGGGTCATCCTCCTTCATGGTCTTAAAAAAAAGTTAAAACCTTCCATGCAACTGTTAAGGCAAATGGATTTCTGCGGGTTTCATTTTTTTGACTAATTTTAACCTATAATAACACACAGCTATGCTATACAAACATTTTGAAGAATATAATATGCAGGTCACAGATGATGTGAAGGCACGATATAAAAGTATTATTGCTGATTTGGGGGAAGATGTCACTAGGGATGGACTTGTAAAGACTCCTGAACGGGCTTCCAAAGCAATGCAATTCCTTACACAAGGATACCATCAAGATGCTGCTGAAATCTTAAAGAGTGCCATGTTTGAAGAATCTTATAATGAGATGGTTATTGTTAAGGATATTGAGTTATATTCCTTGTGTGAACATCATATGTTGCCTTTTTTTGGAAAAGCACACATCGCTTACATTCCTAATGGCAGGATTGTAGGTTTAAGTAAGATTCCTAGGGTGGTTGATGTTTTTGCTCGACGACTTCAAGTACAAGAGCGTCTAACAGAACAAATTCTGGATTGTATTAATAACACGCTAGAACCACAAGGGGTTGCCGTGGTGATTGAAGCGTCTCATATGTGTATGATGATGCGTGGGGTGCAAAAGCAAAATTCTGTTACTACAACTTCTGGCTTTAGAGGTCAGTTTGAAAAGATTGAAACTCGAAGTGAGTTTTTAAAGCTCATTAGTGAAAAATTGTCCTAATCTATTTTGGTACACTTCTTGTTATAATAATAGTAACCTTTTAAACTGAAAATGATGAATTTAAGCAATTTAAGCAAGCATAAAAAATTAGCCTTAAGCATTCTTTTTGATGCTATTGGTATGGTTACATTATTTGATATTATTTGGGCTCCTATATCTGGTTATTTAATGGCCAATATGTACAAAGGAACCAAAGGTAAAGTAGCAGGGGTGATTTCCTTTATTGAGGAAGCGCTACCAGGGTTTGATATCATTCCTACGTTTACCCTTATGTGGCTTTACACCTATGTTATCAAAAAAGAATCTAATGAGGTTCAACCCATTAAAGTAAGGTCCAACAATTAAAGAAAAAAGCTCAGTAAAACTGAGCTTTTTTTTGTTTTATATTCTGTAAGATAAACCAAAGGTTAGGTTTCTTCCCATATTATAAATACCATCGGGTTTTAATCTTGAAAGATGGTTGATATAGGATTCATCAAGGAGATTGCTTCCAGAAATGGTTACATCCAAATCCCTTTTGAACACCTGTATGGTGCCTCCAAAACCAGCACTTAACAGTTGGTATCCTGCTGTTGTGGTTTCAAACGGACTTACATGGTTTTGATCAAAGGTCGTTTTTAATCTAACAAAAGCAAACCCTTTTTGAAGCCAACCTGTATTGTATTCTACACGAATGGTGTTGTTTAAAGAATTGGCTGGAATCAATGGTAGGTAGTTATCGTTCTGTTGTTTACCGGTTACGGTTTCAAAACTACCTTCAACATGCAACCAATCAAGTGGGTGTGGATGAAAATGGAAGCCAAATTCTCCTCCATATAAAGCAGCATCATCTTGAACATATTGATAAGCTGCAAACTCTTGTATTTCTTCTCCTAATGGAGATAAGAAAATGTAATTGTTGATTGTGTTATAGAAACCATTGGCAAATACCTCCCAGTGGTCATTTTTATATTCCAAATTAAGGTCAAACTGAATGTTTTGTTCATTCTTTAAATCTATATTACCAATCTCATAGCGGTAAGAACCATGGTGAACGCCATCAGAAGTAAGCTCTGCTAAATTAGGGGCTCTAAATCCAGAGGCTACATTGAATCTGGCTGTCACGTTTTTTGCCAAATTGGTTTTGGCACCAATAGCACCATTAAAACTATTAAATTCACGTTGCAAACCTTCTGGTAATTCGATAGATCGGTGGTCAAATCTGGTACCCACTTGCACATCTACTTTTTCAAAATGAATGTGGGTCATTCCTAAAACGCCTACATCATTGGTAGTGGCATCTGGGATTAATTGTTCCTCTCCATAATTTGTATTGGTTTGGTGCATCCCTTGAACCCCAACAATGGTTTCCGTTCTTCCTATTTTGGGAAGATGATACTTAACATCATAATTAAAGGTTTTTAATTTCATTTGAAGTGCAGGATGTAGCTCTTCGTTTTCCTCATGCTCGTCATGTTCCTCTTCTTCATGGTGGTCTTCCTCTTCCTCGCCATGTTCCTCGTGGTGGTGCTCATCTTCAAATTCTTGACGGTTGTTATAAATGTAGCCTAGATTAAATTCTAAGCTCGATTTGTCAAAGAAAACCGTTGATTTGGAACTGAACACATGGTTTGTTAAATCTTGATAGGGTAGCATGGGGTATTTTGCTTTAGACTGTAACGTCAATTCTTCTGGGATACCCAATTTGCTGTGGTTGACATTGTATCTAAATTCAGTTTTGAAATTGGAATCCTGAAAGCCGACACCTCCTTTAAAATCCTTTTCATTCCATCGGGTATTCGTTACTCGATAGTTTGGTGTTTCATAATCGGAATGCTCTGCCAAACTTCCTCGGAACAAGAATTTGAACTTGTCACCAGACGCTTTATAAGCTGCAGTAGTGTTATAACCCAGTGTATTGCTAAAGTAAGTGGCACCCAAATGTCCTTCTGAACTGTTTTGAGAAGCAAATCTTTCTGGGTTAAGGTAAAGGACTCCTCCTAAAGCATCGCTTCCATATAAAAGTGAAGAAGGGCCTTTAATTACTTCTACACTTTCTATTCCAGCATCACTAACGCCCAGTCCATGTTCGCTACCAAACTGTTGGTTTTCTAATCGAACTCCTTGGGTATATACCAAAACCCGATTTGAACTAAGCCCTCTGATGACCGGTTTGCCTATTCCTGTTCCTGTGGTAACGCTTTCTACACCAGCTATGTTGGTAATCCCATCTGCAAGTGTTACGGCTCCCTGACTTTTTAAATCGGAAACATTTTGACGTTCTACTTTCATAACATTCTCACTTTGGAGTTTGTGAAAGGGTGTCGAAATGATTACTTCTTCCATTTCAATTGCCGACGATTTTAAACCTATTACTAAAGTTTCAGGAATTGGAATCTCAATGGTTTGGGAATAGGTTTCATAACCAACAATGGAGACAACGATTTTGTAATTACCTGTGGGTAGATTGTCTATTGTAAAAACTCCTTGTTCATCTGTGGCAGCTCCTTTTTCAAGTTGAGGAACATACACAGAGGCGTAAGGAATGGGTTCTTGGGTATCTGTATCGGTAATAATTCCTTGGACGGAATTTTGAGCATAGATTGATGGAATAACCATCATAATCAATGCTTTAAATAAAAATTTCATTTAAATAATTGGGTTTAATAGTAAATAATGATTCAAATTGATTTGAGGCGAATATTAACTATTAAAAGGTGGGCCGCGTAGGCTGATATGTGATTTCTGAAACTCACTTATGAACTGGTATTGCGAAAGAATCAGTTCGTGGTTGTGCTCTTCTTTAAGAAGATTATATTCAAATACTGAAAGAGTGAAAGTAGGAGTGATTTTAAACTTTTGAAAATCACAATCTACATCCCAAGTGTGAAAGTGTGCTTGTGGTTCTCCTTGACAAACTTCATGTTTGTGCTTAGATTCCAAACTGTGGTGTAACTTAATAGCAGCTGGCATCATCACCAAAATGATCAGACCTAGGGCCGCTATTTTAAATATGATATGTTGCTTTAGTTTTTCCACTTAATCCACAAATCGCTTTAAACCAAATCGTCTAAGCATTTTCTTTTCAAATTCCCAGAAGAATTTAAACTGGCCTAAGGCCCATCCAAAGAAAACCAATAGAATTTGGTAAAAAATAAGCCCAATGATAAGGTATAGTACCCAATACAGCAAGGGATTTAAGTTTTCTTTAGTAATTCCTATGAATTTGATAAGGGGTCGGCTGACAAAGACAGAAGAGGTTCCGGTCATGGCAAAGATGATAAACACCCTAATCATTTCCCAACGGTATTGCAAAATCCATTTTTTTTCCAATTTTTTAAATAAGAATAGGGTGACTCTTAGTAGTATGAAAAAGATAACTACAGTTGTACAAATAAACAATAGAAGGTTTAAATGCTTAAAAAGTGCTGCAGCCAATTTATAGGAGCTATAGCCCAAACCAACCAAGCCCAAAAACGGAAAAATGAGTTGCCAGTTCTGTTGAATTTCCCAATTTTTCTTGAATGTTTCCATAGGCTATATTGCGGTGCAAATATAGTCTAAATACGTGGAACTATTCCTGTTAATTGTTGTTTGTATTTTAATTGAAAGTAAATGAAATAATTATAAAGTTTGTAATTTACATCATAGCCATAATCAATGCCTGGACTGTAATTGATTTGCATTTCATAAAGACTGGGATTATAAACTTGAGGTTGAAGTACCCTTTGGTTCCAAGCGGTCACATATTGAATGTTTCGACCTTCTAAGAAAGACTGCGTATAAAAACCTTCAGGTCTGGCAGTAGATTGCAACCAAGTATTAAAACCGGGTTCAATAATAATGATTTCATATTCTACTTCCTCATTAGCAATTCTTACCGTATCATTTTCAATAGTTTTAATGGAATCCTTGGCTACTTGGGTAATTGACTGGTTAGAATTGGATTTGGTTGAACCACAAGCCCAAATGCACATAACAAGTATTCCTATGAGATATAATTGTTTCATAAGTTTAAAAATACGAAAATTAAATTTGATTAGAAGTAGTCGAATATTGTTTGAAATATGATGTGCCTTATGAATAAGTTGTTTGCGGTTATTTAAATAATTTCAACACTTTACTTAATACAAGAAAAATGGAGCTACCTGGGGTAGCTCCATAATGTAATAACTTTCTAATTGGAATTGGCGCCTGGATAAAATGTTAAGGTACCTGTAAATACATGATCTGTTTGATGTTCAGCTATGAAACCATCAGGGAAATTGCTCCACCCTCCATCAATTAAATTCACCCAACTATCTGTGGTACCACTACCAGTTGCTCCAGCAAAGCGACCAGTACCTCCAGTAAATTCGAAGGCATCCCCAAACCATAATTCGTAGAGAGGGTCATCAAATACTTGGTAAATTTGTCCGATAACGTCTGTTGGTGGAATATTGAAATACAATTCATCCCCATTGGCCGCAACAAAAACACCTTCTCCTGCACGATACTGGAAATTAGGTCCACCACAAAAAGAGATGGTTGTCATAAATTCACCTAAATGCGTTCCATTTCCACCACCAACTTGATAATTTCCGGGAGCACCAAAATCTTCTTCTGGATTTTCAGACCCAAAGGCAGAACAGTCAAGTGCAAAGGAATAATCTCTAAGCGTATAGAACGTTGCCTTAAATGGTACCGTGACGGCTCTAGGTTCAGCCTTTCGCAAGGATTCATTATTTGCAACTTCATAAGAATCTAATTGTTCATGAGAACAAGAAAAGAAAATCAACAATAAGATAGGGGCCATCCAAATTAAATTTAAACGCTTCATTTTTTGAAAAATTTAAAATTAATAAATCGAATAGTACCAATAATGGTGATCGGGAAGGTAGTTGGTTAAGATTTATTCGGTACATAAAATACCTAGCCATTTTATACTCTAAAAAGGAGTAAAGCTTGTGCTTAAAGCGTTTGAATTTAAGCTTTTAATTGTAATTTTCGGATGATGGAAATCATATGATATTAGGATAATATTTTGTAACTTATAAGGTTAGTTTTAATAACTAGCTCTAATTCGAAGTTTAGATATCTTTAGTAATATTTTCCTGCTCAAAATTATATTAGTTTCCCTCTAAATGTCTCCATAATATATTAGTAGTTAAAATGTAAGAAATTAATGTATTTTTAGAGACAGAGAATGACTTCCTCCTATTTTGAGAATTTTTTTTATCATATTATTGAGTCTGGTTATACCACAGTTCCTTTTTTCACAAAGGGAAATTGTTGGTAAAGTTGAATTTTATAAGTCGGTGGAAAGCGAATACAAAATTTTAGAATCCTTTCCAGACGGGACAATTCAAAATTTGACCAACCGAAAACACAAGATTAGGATAAAACAAAAAAACAGACTCTTTGAATTAGAAACAGACTCCAGTGGGATTTTCAAATTTAGAACGTATTTGAATGATTCCATTCATATTAATGTAAACCACCATTCAAATTTTTTCAATGAAATTTTTAAGTTCGACTCATACGAACTTAGCGATACTTTAAAACTTCGGATATCTGATAGAAAATTAGCTGTTTATCGTGATTCTTTAGTTGAACCGGAATTCTATAATAAGTACAGTGAAAAGCAGGCATATATAGACTTCAACAACGGAATCCGACGTCTTTTCAGTACAGGCGGTTTTTTATCCGACTATACCATTCAAAAAAATAAACTGTTAGCTGAAAAATACGATTTGAATTACGAATACCTTTTTGGTTGTATAGTAAACAGAACTAAAATAAGGATTGTATATCGATACAATCAAGTAATGAAAAAGTTAATGGGTATTAGTGAAAAGGTGTGGTAGAAATCCTGATATTTGGCCTTAAGAAATTCCTAATAAATTACAACTGTAACCATGGGTTATAAAAATGACATGACTTTTAAAGCCTATATATTTCATATTGTGAAACATGAAATTTCTAATACAAAAATCCTAGCCTTGTCTGGATTTGTTTTCCTTGTCTTTGGAGTGATTTTTTATTACCTGTTTAAAAACACCTATTACTTCATACCTGGAATTCCTCCAGTTTGGACTTTAATTGTCATTGGGAGTTTGGTTATGGTCTTTAGTCAATTTTATCAGTTTTATGATTTTGAGAAAATCATACATGAGAAAGTTGGCTTTTTGGAATTGGGTTCAGATGAATTGATTTTAAACTATACAGAGAAAATAAAATATGAAGAGTTGACTGATTTTGAAATGTTTATTGATGCCTATTACAATGAAAAAATTAATATAGCCAATCGAGCTCCTGCGGAGAAACTAAGTTTAGGAATTAGTAATACTTTGAAAATTACCCACCAATCAAAAACACGAATGTTTAATTTTAAACTTGAGAATGAATCTCATAAAAATGTTTTGGAGCGAAATATTTATGAATTGGTCATTCATGAAAAATTGAAATATATTGATGCTAAAAAGTCCATCAAATTAATTCCAGAACGCTACAGGAAATATGAAGAGTACCGAGAATATGTTGGCAAACAATTGAAGGCTAGTAGAATAAATTGCACTGAAGGTTTACTGCTAATTGGGTATAACACCTATGAGGAAGCCCAGGAATTAAAAAAGAAGTATTGTGATTAAATGGATTAAGTTTTAACATCTGAAAAAACTATAAAATGGGACTATTTGACATCTTTAAAAAGAAGAAAATAGGAAGCAGTTTTCCAGAAAATGAATTGGAAAAAACCTTAATGGAAGCTGCTACAAAAGCATCGGCTAGACCGCAGTTTTATCAAAAGTTACTATGGAATGACCTTATTGTTTTAACCAATGGTAACCATGGTATTTCAGAGGGGATGCAGACATTGGAAAAAGATAGCACCGTGGCTTTAGTTACATTTGAAAATGGACAAATTCCAGTGTTTACATCAACGAATCGTATTTTTGATAAAGACATCATTAAAGAGGAGGTGCCTTATTTAGCCATTAGAGGTCAGGATTTGTTTGGAATGACCAAAGGTGCCACCTTGATTCTAAATCCTTATTCTGACTATGGTAAGGAACTTATTCCTCAAGAAATCGAAAAATTGATGGATGGTTCCATTTTTGAAGAAAGTAACGATAAAGTGATTGAAGAGGATACCCAGATCCAAATTGGTCAACCAGCAGCCTATCCAACAGAATTGGTAAATGCTATGAGTGATTTGTTTAGGAGACAAGGCCTTGTTAAAGCGGCATATTTGGCCGCCATAAGCATGGGGCAAAGCGAAACGCGCCCACATTTAATGATTGCACTTGATATGGATGGAACTATGAAGGCTGTTACCAATGAAGCTGGTCCTTTGGCTGAAAGAATTTTTAAAGAAGGGATTATTGACTTTATTCAATTGGACACAAAAAATGATTTATCTCAATATTTTTTAACCGAAACACAACCTTTTTACAAGAGATAGAAAACATGACCCTTTCAGAAGTCTATTTTTACATGGTAATTTTCATTTGTATCGGTCTTACCTTTTTCGTGATTTTTACTTCAGAAGACTTAAAGGATGAAAAACGTTACAATTGGTATAGGAAATATTTCTTATTTATAGGGCTTGGAGGTATTACTATGGAATTATTGGGCTGGAATTATTTATGTCCTATCAATTGCGTCCTTCTCACTTTTTCACCGTTCCTGACAGTAAATATTATAAAAGCGACTACCATTATATTTAGAAAATTATTTGACAAAGAACCATATCAAACATATCGTCATGAATTGTCAGATGGAATTTGGGTTGATAACAAAGGAGATTTGAAGCATAAAAATTATTATATTATTTATAGTGTCTTTCTTAACTTTCTACCAGTGGCAACGGTCCTGTTAGCTTATAGTTTGATTAGAAATCACTTTTGTTGAAGTTAAAATTTTAATCTAAGTAAATATTAGCACTAATAAGAGGTTAAAAAGATTTTTTATTAATCTTGTGATAAAGTAAAATAAAGAATATGAAAGTTTTCGGAAAGTGCCAATCGTGTCAATCTGAAATACCCTTTATCACTCAAGCTTATACTCGAGTTGAATTTGCTATGCGGATTGGAGAGTTTGTTACCTTGAAGTGTAAGAGTTGTAAAACCGAAACAAAGTTCCACGTCGATGAATTATTTGCTAACCCCTCTAAGTTAGCACAGATTTCTTCAGGTTTGGTTTTGTTGATGGGGACTCCATTAATATTTTTAGTGGTTAATCCTTTTTTGAAAACGGGAACAAGTCATTATTTAATTTATTCAGTAGTAGGTTTTTTACTATTTCCAGTATTCATATACGCCATTTTAAACCGCCAAGATCAAAATCGAGTAAGTAATTTTAATAGGCATAAATTGAAAGGAAGAATACATAATATTGGAAGTTATTTATAGGTTTCATTAAAATCAACTAATTATCAAGCAATTCCTTTTCTTAAAGAAAATTATTGGCTAGTTTTAAGCCTAACTCCCTAGAATTAATAGTAGCTTTTTTGATTATGTATTGAATACACATTTTTTAGAGAACATTCAATACCAAAGCATTAATTCTCAAAACCAATACCAGCATGAAATATCTATTTTTTATCCCTGTTTTGGCATTTTTGTCGTGTAACAACCCAACACAAAAGAAGGGGAATGAAATACTAGATGAAGATCCTCAAGTGACTCGTAAAACAGATTCAGCAGCAGTGACCCAAATGGTTGGTGCTTTTTTCAAAGCCTTTGATGCTAGAGATTACGATCAGATGGAGGCAATGATGGCACCTCAAACCAAATTGGTGCACCATAGTGGCGTAACAACAAGTGCCAAGGAGATGTTGGAAATCATCAAAACAACCGAACCTTGGTATCCCAGAGAACGGACATTGTCACAATATGAGTATGAAGGCGGTGAAGATTGGGCTCTTGTAGGTGTGGTCAATGAGGCTACTTTTTTATTGCCGGAAGGGGAGAAGCTTTATGCACCGTACAAGGAAACCTGGATCTTTCAAAAAACAGATGGGAAGTGGCACCTATTAAGATGTCATTATTCAAAGATCACTAAAGAAACACATTCTGAAAATGTAGAATAAAACTACTCTGAACTAAGTTTATGATGCAATTATTTACAAGATTTTTCTTGATTTAAAAGTCTAATCAAACATGAGAGAATTCATTATTGAAGTAATAGTTTATGCGCTGTTTCAATATCCGGGTGCTGCGATAAGGTGGGCAGTTTCTAGATTATGGGGTTCAGATAAAAGTTTCAAAGAATTTCTAAATGATGATATGGATTTTAATGGAGCCATCGGTATTCTAGCAACCGTGATAATTGGTGCCTCTTTAGCAATTATATTTTCTTAAGCTCAAGAACACCACATTCATTATTACATATAAAAAAGGAGACTCATAAGAGCCTCCATTTTAACTTTAAATAGAGTAATGTTTATTTTCCAAATAAACCACCCAGAAGCCCACCAAGCCCACCTTTGTTTTTACTAGACCCCAAAACCATACCGGCTACATCATCAACCACACTGCCATCACCATCGGCATCTAAGATGGCTTCCAAGAAGGATTGTTCGTTATCACCAGAATTACCTTTGATCATACCTCCCAACAAATCATCTAGACCGGCAGGACTAGATACGTTGTTTTGCCGTGTTTGTTTTCCTAATAATCCCAATAGGATAGGGGCGGCCACTTTAAGGATTTCAGCTACTTGGTTGGCATCCATTCCAGATTTGTCGCCAATTAATTTATTAACACCTTGTTGCTTGCTTCCCAAAACATGGTTCAGAATCTTGCTACCTTCTTCCAACATGTTATCATTGACACCTCCTTCAAAAAAGCCTCCCAAGTTGTCCAATAAACTTCCGTCGTGTTTACTATTGTTGAGGGCACCTAACAAATTGGCGGCACCTTCAGGAGAAGAAGCATTTCGTTTCATGGCCTGCATCATGACGGGTAGTGCCATGGTAAGCACGCTGGCGGTTTTATCTTGAGGTTGATTGGTTTGGTTGGCAGCACCACTGATGATGGATTGGCCTAAATCGCTATTCAGTATATCGAGTATTCCTGACATGTGTTTAAATTTTTGGTTATGAGAAAATAAGGTACAAAAAAAAGTCCATAAGCAGTTGTTATGGACTTTAAGATATAGTCAATTTTATTTTAAGCTTCCTGCCCTTTAAAAATGGCAATGATTTGACTTGCCAATTCTGTTCCAATACGGTCTTGAGCCTCATTGGTTGCCGCACCTGTATGAGGAGTTAACGACAAGGAAGGATTCATCAATAATTGAATTTCTGGAGTAGGTTCTTTTTCAAAAACATCCAATGCCGCTCTAGCAACTTTCCCAGAGTCAATTGCATTAACCAAAGCCACTTCATCAATCACACCACCACGTGCTGCATTAACCAAAATAACACCATCTTTCATGGTTTCAAATTCTGGTGCACCAATTACATATTCGTCTTGCGCTGGTACGTGAAGGGTAATAAAATCAGATTGCTTTAAAAGCTCTTCTTTAGAAATGGTTTTGATATTGAAGGTTACTGTTTGTCCGTCAAAAAAGTCTAATTCCAAAGAAGCTTCTTCCATAAACGGGTCAAAAGCCACAACTTTCATCCCTAATCCTAAGGCCACTTTGGCAGTCGCTTGACCGATTCTTCCAAAACCTAATATACCAATGGTCTTGCCTTTAAGTTCGATTCCTTTGGAATAGCTCTTTTTAAGGGCTTTGAATTTAGTTTCTCCTTCCAAAGGCATATCTCTGTTGGCATTGTGTAAGAAACGTGCTAGCCCCAACATGTGCGCAAAAACCAATTCTGCCACAGAGTGGGAAGAAGCCGCAGGTGTATTAATCACGTGAACTCCTTTATTTCTGGCATAATCCACATCGATATTATCCATACCAACACCGCCACGTCCAATCACTTTAAGATTCTTACATGCATCAATCAAGTCTTTTCTAACTTGGGTTGCACTTCGAACTAAAAGAACATCAATATCATTTTCGTTGATATAATCGATTAATTGTTCTTGAGCAACCGTTGTGGTGTTTACATTAAATCCGCCAGCTTCGAGTGCCTCGATACCGCTTTTTGAAATACCATCATTTGCTAATACTTTCATGCCTGTTTGTTTCTATATTTTAAATGTATATTATTATGCTTTTCTCTCTAATTCACTCATGACTTCCACCAATACCTTGACGCTATCAAGCGATAGGGCATTGTACATGGAAGCGCGATATCCACCCACACTTCTGTGACCGTTTAAGCCATTGATACCAGCTTCTTTCCACATGGTATCAAAAGTTTCTTTTAAGTCTTCATTTGCTAATGTAAAGGTCGCGTTCATATTTGATCTATCGGCTTTTACAGTAAATCCATTAAACAATGGATTTAAGTCGATTTCAGAATAGATAAGCTGTGCTTTTTTCTCGTTTTCCTTTTCAATAGCAGCAATTCCACCAAGGTTTTTAAGCCATTCCATAGTCAACATAGACGTATAAACAGCAAAAACAGGAGGTGTATTGAACATACTGCTTTTATCAATATGTACTTTATAATCCATCATGGAAGGAATCTTACGAGACACCTTTCCTAGGATATCTTCTTTAACCACTACCAAGGTTACTCCTGCAGGTCCCATGTTCTTTTGGGCACCAGCATAAATCAAATCAAATTTTGAGAAATCCAATTGTCTCGAAAAGATATCACTACTCATATCACAAACCATTGGGATTGGTGAGTTAGGGAATTCTTTTATCTGGGTTCCAAAAATGGTATTGTTTGAAGTACAGTGGAAATAGTCATACTCCTCTGGAATGTCATATCCTTTTGGGATGTAGTTATAGTTGGCATCCTTAGAGGAAGCTACTTCATAAATATCGTCATAAATTTGAGCCTCTTTAATAGCTTTGGCGGCCCAAGTTCCTGTATTTAAATATCCTGCTCTTTTTTCTAAAAGGTTAAGAGCTACCATCAAAAATTGGGTGCTAGCTCCTCCCTGTAAGAACAGAGCTTTATATCCCTTACCTTCCAAACCTAGCAATTCTAGGGCTAAGGCTCGAGCATTTTCCATTACATCAACGAATGCCTTACTACGATGGGATATTTCAATTAGCGATAAACCATTATCAAAGTCTAAAACTGCTTGAGCAGATTTTTCAATAACCTCTTGTGGAAGCACACATGGTCCGGCGCTAAAATTGTGTCTTTTCATGGATTAAATAGTTTTAAATTATGTGTTGAAACCGTTTATTTTCAACTGTTTTTTGAAATGAAATGAATACAAATTTGCTAATTAATTATGACAAACTTGTCACTTCTATGATAATTTTAAGAAGATATTGTCAACAAGAACTCCAAGGTATCCACTCCGTCGGCATAGTCTGTTAATGCTGGCCTTTGGGTCTGTCCGAAAGCGATATCGTTTGAATTCTGGCCTTTTGAAACGATGCATTGGATTTTCTCTGCGTCAGTATCCAATTTTCTTCTCAGGTCTTCCATGCTTTCGTAGTGTTCATAAAAAACCGTAGCAATGGGGGAGGCGTAGCTTGTATCTTCCTTAATCATCAAAAAACCGTTCTCCAACATATCAAATTCGCTCATTAAATACACGGCTTTGTTGTAGTCGTAATTGTTAGCATATTTGGTTTCATTGATAATGGGATGCCACTCATAGACACCTTGAAAAAAGGCATCAAAGTTATAGTCTTTAGGCACAAACAATTTAGACACATTTCTACAGCCCAATCCATAATACCTAAAAATATCTTCTGCCAGTTTTTCCAATTCTTCAGGGGATTCTTCACCTGTAAGAACCGCTACTGAATTTCTATTTTTTCTGATGATGGCTGGTTTGTCCTTAAAATAATATTCAAAATATCGAGCAGTATTGTTACTTCCAGTAGCAATTACCGCATCAAAGTCTGATAATTTTTCTTCGGTAAAAGTGATTTTTCCTTTGAATTCAGGCTCAACGAATTCAAGATATTTTGCCAAAAAAGGCAACAATTGTTTATCATTTGAAGATTGTTTGACCAGCACATCATGACCACTAATTAATACGGCTAAAAAATCGTGAAACCCAACCAGAGGAATATTTCCGGCCATGATGATAGCAATGCGCTTGGGATCTACGGCTTGAAGGTCATATGACGAAACCCAATTATTTAGGTTTTCTTCAGTGAGCAAATGTGACCAACCAGAAAGGGCATAAATTAAATTAGCACGGTTAAACCAACCGTTGTGTTCTTCGGCCAATTTCATTTGATGCTTAAAGCCATCAAAAAACAAGTCATTATGTGGGATTTCCTCTTTTTTAACAGGGGTTTCCTGATCAAATTGACTTATAAAGTCTCCCAATAATGTAAAAGCTTTAATTCTTTGATGTAAATCCATTCTGTGTTTGGTTATGAATTGTTTTGGCTTTATTTTTGCGCAACAAAGTTAGAAAAATGAACTTGAACACGGGTCTTTTTTATACAGAATAAAGACCTGTCAAAAATCTAAAATTCGCTATGGCAATTATTATAACAGACGAATGTATTAACTGCGGTGCTTGTGAGCCTGAATGCCCAAACACGGCTATTTATGAAGGGGCGGACGACTGGAGGTACAACGATGGCACCAGTCTTTCTGGGGACATTGTTTTGCCTAACGGCAAGCAAGTGAACGCAGAGGAAGCACAAGAACCAATCAGTGATGAAATTTATTACATCGTACCAGATAAATGTACTGAATGTAAAGGATTCCATGAAGAACCGCAATGTGCTGCGGTTTGTCCAGTAGATTGTTGTATCCCAGATGATGACCATGTAGAAACCGAAGATGTGTTATTGGGTAAACAACGTTTTATGCATCCAGAGGATTAATATCCCGAAAAATAAACTTTAGAACCCCAAGCAATCACTTGGGGTTTTTTATTCGTTTGAAATAGTTTAAATTAGACCATTATCAAAAACTGGATTATGTTCAAGAAGTTTGTGTTATTTGTTTGTGTTGTTATGGTGTTTGCAAGTTGCCAAAACCCTAAGAAGGTGAATAGCTCTGTAGATCCTGTGAACTGGAAAAAAAGACAGACCTTTTCTCATTCTGGTTTGGACTCATTGAAAACCGGAACTACCTATTTGTCTGTGTATTCGGAAATATATAGCCAGACCGAACATATCACACATGAATTAACCGTTACAGTAAGCATGCGTAATGTAAACAGAAAGGATTCCATATTTGTTGCAAGTGCCCAATATTTTGATACGCATGGGGAGTTAATCCATTCTTATTTTGAACAGCCCATTTTTATAGCACCCATGGAAACCGTTGAAATTGTTATTGATGAAAAGGATACCCAAGGAGGTACAGGAGGAAATTTTTTGTTTGACTGGAAACAACAAAGCGGTGTATTAGAACCTCTTTTTGATGCTGTGATGATCTCCACCTCCGGACAACAAGGGCTTTCATTCTCAACCCAAGGAAAGCGTATACAATAGTATGGTAGCAAGTATTCTCTCAACCATTTTTTTTCTTATAGCTGTTATTGATCCTCTAGGGAGTATCCCAGTTTATCTTGAGGCAACTAAACATTTTGATGGTAAACACAAAAAGAAAGTAGCGATCATTGCCTCATTTGTAGCTTTTGGTATTTTGTTGTTTTTTATCCTTTTGGGGCAACTAATTTTAGAAGGGATGAATGTTTCTTTAGATGCTTTTCAAATATCAGGAGGTGTTATTCTGTTTCTATTTGCTTTGACCATGATTTTTGGAGAAGGAAAGCCTGAGTCAGAGAAGCATTTAATAAAAGATTACAAACATGTGACTATATTCCCAGTAGCGATTCCATCTATTGCGTCACCTGGAGCTATTATGGCTGTAGTATTGATGACCGATAATCACATTTATGGTTTTCAGCATCAAGCTTTAACTACTGTTTTGGTTTTTGTAGTGGTCATGCTAACTATGTTTTTACTTCTTGCAGCCAACCTTGTACAAAAGCGTATAGGTGATTATGGTATTACTGTAATCAGTAAGATTATGGGCTTGATACTAGCTGCTTATGCGGTTCAAAGTATCCTATCAGGATTGAAGGATTTTTTTCAGGTGCTGCGATAGGATATAGGTTTTGAGCATTTATTTTGGAAAGGCTAAAACCTGATAAGGGGATTTATTAGATTATTCAAATTAAAAGGCGTTTCTTTGTATCGTTAGTCAATGGATTATTTAGTTCCGTCTTTATCCTACCTAGTGTAATTTCAATTCTATTTCATTTTTAAGCTAACATGTCAAGGGATTAAGTTGGCCATCAAACACGTTAGTTTTATCCATTAGGTAATTTCGCATCTCATAATTATTTGTTTAAGCTCCTATGTTTCTTGATGATCTATATTCATTATTCATTTAAAACATTTACATATGTTAGTTATTCACGTCAAACCAGGAGAACAAATTGAAAGAGCTTTAAAAAGATATAAGCAAAAGGTAAGAAAAACCAAGCAGGTGCAGAACCTTAGGGACCATCAGTATTTCACTAAAAAATCACAGGTTAGAAGAGAGGAAATTGCCAAAGCCCGTTATAAGGAAGAGTATGATCGAAATTTGGAGCGCTAAATGATAGTTAATGATTTACATTTAGCTGTATTAATTGATGGTGATAATGTGCCATCAAATTATGTCAAAGAAATGCTGCAGGAAATTGCCAAATATGGTAATCCTACGATTAAAAGAATTTATGGTGACTGGACTAATCCGGGTTTAAGTAAATGGAAAAAAGTTCTTTTAGAGAATGCCATCACCCCCATACAGCAATATGGATATACCGTAGGCAAAAATGCCACAGACTCGGCTATGATTATAGATGCTATGGACATTTTATATTCGGAAAAAGTTCACGGATTTTGTATTGTTTCTAGTGACAGTGATTTTACAAGGTTAGCGACTCGTTTGAGAGAAGCAGGTAAAATAGTGTATGGTATTGGCGAGAAAAAAACACCGCACCCCTTTATTGTTTCTTGTGATAAATTCATTTATCTGGAGATTTTGAAGAAAGAAGAACCTTCAGATCATGTTGGAAATTCAACGTCTAAAGAACCGAAATCCAGATTAGACAAAATCACTCCCACACTAATTGAATTGATTCAATCAACCATTTCTGATTTGGAAGATGAAGATGGGTGGGCATTTTTGGGTGAAGTAGGTGCTTTACTTCAAAAAAAGCAACCTAATTTTGATCCAAGAAATTACGGATTTCAAAAACTAACACCTTTTATCAAGTCTATTGAAAATATTGAAGTTGAAAAAAGAAAGAATTCTAAGGGAAATAGAAACTTGATTTATGTAAGGATTCAGTCTTAGGTGATTTAAAACGAGGTTATTAGTTAATTTAACATATAAATGTGATTAACCAAATATATTTAATCTACCTTTGACCATAATTTATTTAGTAAGCTTTTCTTTTCTCAAACTTCATCGTTTTTTAAATCATTCGCTTTTCTCGATACGTTACAGGTTTTAGAAGCCTGCATATTATGTTGAATGATTCATCTTAATTGATTTCCAGAATATACTTTACGTTTTATGTGTTTCTAAGACTGCTTTTAGCATCTCCTTTTAAAGATGCTAGAAAAATGAGTTAGTAACAAGTACATGAGCAACGACATCCATACACCAAAATTTCCTAGAACTTCCTCTTGCGAATTTTCCAAAACTTTAAGAAGCCGAGTCAATCATTATTTTAAATCAAATGGAATAAGTAGAAATGCAAATGGACATATGGTTTTTAAAACCATAGTCATGTTAAGTTTGTTTTTTTTACCAATTATCTGGTTGTGCTCGGGTGTGATATATCATAGTTGGCTCGTTTTTTTACTCTATTTTATAAGCGGGATTGGTATGGCAGGTATCGGTATGGGAGTCATGCATGATGCCATACATGGGTCTTACTCAAAAAATAAAAAAGTTAATAAAGTCTTGGGCTACACCTTTAATCTGATAGGTGCCAATGACCGAATTTGGAGGATTCAACACAATATGCTGCATCATACTTTTACCAACATAGACCATGCAGATGACGATATTAATATGCCTATTTTCTTGAGGGTTTCACCGCATTCTAAACACTACCAACTGCACAGATTTCAATATCTATATATTTGGTTTTTTTACAGTTTGTCGACTATATCTTGGATAACCGCTAAGGACTTTGTACGTCTATTTCGTTACAAAAAGATGGGTTTTATAACTTCTCAAAAAGAATTTAAACTCAATTTAGCCAAAATGATTGGGTGGAAAGTTTTATATTATTCATACGCGTTGATTTTACCAATAATATTTCTTCCAATGTCTTGGTGGATTATAGTTTTGGCATTTTTATTCATGCATTTGGTTGTAGGGCTTTTAGTAAGTGTCATCTTTCAAATTGCACATATCATGCCGGCCACCGAGTTTCCTTTACCAAATCAAGAAGGAACTATGACTAATGACTGGTACAGCCATCAATTTTTTACAACCACCAATTTTTCCCCAAAAAATAAATTGCTCTATTGGGCGGTAGGAGGTTTGAATTATCAAATTGAACATCATGTTCTACCCGACATATGTCATGTTCATTATAAAAACATTTCCCCTATAGTTGCCGAGACGGCCAAAGAATTTGGTATTCCATATCACGTAAAATCCAATTTATTTCAAGCCTTGAAAGATCATATAAACATGTTAAGATGGCTTGGGAAAACACCAAAAATAAGTTAGTCCTGAATTTAGGACCCATAATTAAAATATGGCATAAAATAGCCATTAAATAAACACAATTAAATTAAATATCATGAAACAAGGAACCGTAAAATTTTTTAATGCAGCCAAAGGATTTGGTTTTATTACCGTAAAAGACTCAAATGAAGATGTTTTTGTTCACACTTCAAATCTAAATGATGAAATTCAAGAAACAGACGAAGTTGAGTTTGAAGTAGAAAGAGGTGATAGAGGATTAAGTGCAATCAATGTAAGTTTGATTTAAGTGTTAGCACTTAGTTCTTTTTAAGAAGGTCATCTATTTAGATGACCTTCTTTGTTTTAAACCGTTCTCTCTTAATGAGTTTAAAGAATAATTCTTGGCTATTAACGTTTAATAAGAGTGACTTTTTTAAATTTTTATGTAAATTAAAAACATGAGACTGGTCGGGCTACTATTATTAATACTCCTTTTTAATTGTTCTAAAAGACAGAGTGATTCTGTAATTGTAGGCGTACAGGCTTATGGGGAGGTTAATCCTGCTTTTTTAGATTCCATATCAGATGCATTAGAAGCATCTTTTGGCTTTGAGGTGGCCGTACTAAATCAATTGTCCCTACCTGACCATGCTTTTGTTCATATAAAAAACCCAAGGTACCGTGCTGATTCTTTGTTGCGCGATTTAGTAAGGAACAAACCGTGGTATGTGGACCATGTGATAGGAGTTACCAATCACGACATTTCTACCACTAAAAAGAACGACTTAGGAGAAATCAAAAAACCAATTTATAAATATATGGATTGGGGCGTATATGGCTTAGGATATGTGGATGGGCCAAGTTGTGTGGTTTCTACTTACAGACTAGGAAAAACCTGCGAACCCCAATTTTATGCCCGTCTCAAAAAAATTGCAATTCATGAAATAGGACATAATTTAGGTTTGAATCATTGTGAGAATAAACTTTGCGTAATGCAGGACGCCGCGGAAACCATTGCAACCATTGATCGCGTGGGTTTTAATATATGTTCTGATTGTAAACGGATTATTAAATAAAAAGAGCCGCCCATAAAGACAGCTCTAAATATTATATTCTTCTCGTTTCGTTTTAAGGTTGAATTACCGACATCTCAAACACAAAAAATTCCATAATTCGATCGACGTCACTGAATTCAGGATCGTAGTTTTCAGTATGAAAGGATGAATAAAAAACAGCACCATCTCCATGTAAAAAGGTGAAGGCTAAATCCTTAGTTTCGGTAATAATATTATTTCCTGAATCTCTATAACTAACTTCTCCTTCAAGCCATGAAATAGTTGTTGTAGTGTCATAACTGTCAACTACCTGCCAAGAACTTAAAAATTCGTCTATTTCAATTGTATCTTCTAATACAATATCAAAATTCAATTCCAACCAATCGCTTAATGTAGTGTCTAAAAGGGTAGCCGTTGTAGTCAAAGATGTTCCGCTTTTTTCAGGATCATAGAATGTCATATAATCAGCACCGCCATTGGTAATATCATTTAAGTATCCAGCGGCCCAGTCTGTAGCATATAAAATTCCTCCGTTGTAAACATAATCCATCAAGACATCTCCCATATCTTCTAATGATTCATTCAAACCACAATTTAAAAACAGAATGTCATAACTGCCTAAAAGTGCCGGATCATTCATTAAATCTTCAAAATTGAAATCGACATTAGGCTCCAGTAAAATTTCATCCATCATACCCTTATTTTGGGACATATGAAGCGATTCCCTGTGGCCATGTGCGCCTGAAGGTCTTCCAAAGTTGTTCCCTTCAATGATATCAAATAAAGGCTCTTGGGTTATTGGATCAACCAATCCTATATTAAGTAGAACATGCTCAATATGATCAAAATGTCCTGTAACAACCCCAATAGTTGGTAAAATATCCAATAAGGCATCTTCATTGGTTTTAGCTCCTTCTACATCAATTTGTAAAACGCCAGAAAATTTCCCCTTTGTGAATGTTAATTCGTAATTACCTTTTGGAAGTGATAAAGCATATTGACCTTGAACATCTGTAAAAGACTCAGCTACAACTGTGTTGTTGGAGCGAGCACTAACCATAGCATTGGGAATCGGGTCCGTGCCATTTGGAGCCAACAAACGACCGTTTATTGCAAATCCAGAAAGGTCATCGGTAGTTTTATCATCAGAACAAGAAAAAATGAGCGTTAAAATAAGAAAGAGGCGTAAAATGTTTTTCATGGAATCTGTTAGTTTAAGTTTAGTAAAGTTTTAAATATATGGATATTCATTTATTTATGTTAAGGTTTTCGATAAAATACTGATTGAAAGCGGTTAATTGATATTTTATTGATGATTTTTGGGGTTGAACTAAGAATTATACAATATTCATAAAGTATTTAAGGAATAAGAACTCCTGTTCATTTATAGATTTTTAAATCATTGTAAAAATATTCTGATATTTTAATATATTTATGCTTCTCTCTATCAGAATGTTATAAACTTTAAAATATTCAAAATTATGATTCACACCTTCAAATGTTATTTAACCTGTTGTCTTGTTATAATAGGGGGATTGTTATTTGGTTATTCCCAAACCATACCTGCGGATATCTATGTGCCGCTGGAATTTCAAAAAGCCTATCAACAAGGAACACGAATGGCCAATGGAACGGTTTCGCCTAAATATTGGCAAAACCATTCAGTATACAATATTAAGGCTACCTTAGAGCCATCAACCCGATTACTAACTGGAGAGGCCATCATTACCTATTATAATGAAAGCCCAGATAGTTTAAAAAGTATCACATTTCATACCTATCACGATTATTACAAACCGGATTCCAAAAAAGCAGGTTTTTTTAGGGCAGCAGATGCAAATGAAAAGCCCCATGAGGGTATGGTATTGGATCAAGTTTTGGTTGGTGACCAACCCATTGATTTAAAAGACAGAAAACAGGCAAGGTATGGCGGTACCAATTACAACATTGTTTTGGGCGATAACCCTGTTCCTCCTGGCGGACAAGTGAATCTAAGAGTTGATTGGCATTATGTAATTCCAGGAGAAGGATTTGAACGCAGTGGCGCCATAGACCCAACATCAATGTTTGTAGCATATTGGTACCCTGAAATGGCTGTGTATGATGATATTGATGGATGGGATCGGGTTGTTTATGATGCAGCCACCGAATTTTATCATGATTATTCTGATTATCACGTGGAGTTGACAATTCCTAATAATTTTATGGTTTGGGCCTCTGTAGCACCAGACAATCCCACTGAGGTTTATTCAGAAGAAGTGCAGAAACGTTTGGAAAAAGCTTCAAAAAGTACAGAAGCAGTATCTATAATTGGGGAATCGGATTTTAAATCTACGGCTACCAAAAACCTAACATGGAAGTACACCGCCAAAGACTTTCCTGACTTTTCTTTTGCCTTAAGCGATCATTTTATTTGGGATGCGGCTCATTATTCAGATAAAATGGGTGATTATTTCATCCAAGTAGCGTATCCAACCAGTCATCCAGAATTTGCTGCTGTTTTGGAAACTATTGGAATGTCTTTAGAGGTGTTTCATAACCAATTCCCGGTCTATGAATTTCCATTTCACTATTTCACCATTTTTAATGGGTTAGTAGGAGGAGGTATGGAGTTTGCCGGAATGGCCAATGACCAAGAAACCTCTGCAGAAAAATTAAAAACTTATGGGTATGAAGTGGCAAATGACACCGAAGCGCAATTTGGTTTGTCCTTGCATGAAATGTGCCATATGTATTTTCCTTTTATGATGGGAATTAATGAAAAGAAGTATGCTTGGATGGATGAAGGTTTTGCTTCATTTTCTAGCTTTTTTATGGATAACCCATTTAAGATGCCTGAAAGGGATTTACCATATCTTGGATCTCAAGAAGTGTTGCCTATAATGGCTCCTTCTCATTTATTTGAAGGTAGCGGACTTAATTCCTATACCATAGGATCCCATTCCTATAAGAGCCTTTATGAGCTTTTGGGAGAAGAAACTTTCACCAAATGTATGAAAGCCTATATGGATACATGGAAGCACAGGCATCCAACACCGTATGATTTTATGATGACTTTTAATCGCGTGTCAGGTGAGAATTTGAATTGGTTTTGGAAAGCCTGGTATTTCGATTGGGGTTATATGGATATGGGCATAGATCAGGTCAATGGACAACAGGTGACGCTTAAGAATTTAGGTGGTAGACCCATGGCAATGACCATTAAAGCAACTCTTGATGACGGAAGTGTCTTAGAAGAAAAAATTAATCCTAAAGTTTGGAAAGACAGTAATACATTTCATTGGAAGCTATCTTCGACCAAAGGCTCCTTGAAAAAAGTTGAGCTTGAAATTCCTAGTTATGACGCCAAAGCCAGCAACAATACCTGGGAGAAAAGTTAATAATTCTATTAGAATGTAATTATAAGACCTGATCATTTATCCATCAGGTCTTTTTAATTTGATTTTTCTATAAATTCCCTTAATTCTGTATTTTTATTTTTATGTATGATATTCCTGTTTTTAAAACCCAAGATTCCCAAAAGGTAATTGATTTTATTTCCAAACATCCTTTTGCCATGTTAATTGGGTCTAATGATACTAACGAACCTGTTGCCACCCAAGTGCCCATGTTTTTGGAATTTGAAAATGATCGAGCTTATCTGCGTGGTCATTTGATGAAACATACAACCCATTATCAGGCTTTTGAAAAGAACCCTCAAGTTTTAGTTATTTTTCAAGGACCACAGACTTATGTGAGTGCAACTTGGTATCAAAATCCACATTCGGCCTCCACTTGGAATTATATGAGTGTGCATTGTAAAGGAAACATAAAATTTCTAGGCCAAGAAAGCTTGGAATCCATTCTTCAACAAACCACACTTCATTTCGAAAACGGAAACCATGACTCCCCAACGGTTTTCAATAATTTACCCAAAGACTACAAAGATCGGCTTATGAAAGCTATCGTTTCCTTTGAAATAGAGGTAACAAACATGGAGCATGTATTTAAGCTGAGTCAAAACCAAGATGCTAAAAGCTTTCAAAACATTATTTCCGAATTGAAAAAAGGGGATTCCCAAGCCCAAGAAATAGCAGAGGAGATGGAGAAATTGAAAAAGTGATTTTTTATTGAAAAGCGGTAACAATCATCTGCACAAAACTAGATTTAATTCTTCACCACTTTTTTGGTAAAAGTTCGTTGGTCTGTTGCAATTTTAAAAAAGTAAATCCCTGATTTTAAATGGAGTTCCTCTAGGGCAAGTTTGGATGAGTTTTTTAAATCCTTAGTGTACAAAAGTTTTCCAAAAACGTTATACACGCTTAAGATTGTGGAACCTAAATTCTGCGACAAAAAAAGTTTGGAGTTTTCCGTCAACGGGTTGGGATAAATTTTGATTCCATTTTTAATCGTAAAATCATCCAATGAAAGTTGGGGTTCTCCTAATGCTTCAACACAATCAATGGATTATGTAAAAGCCGTTAAGAAATCATGTTGAAATTCATAGGTGCTTACAACTAAGGCCACTTTCATTAAGTCTTCATTTTGTGAAGCAGGAAAAGCCATTTCCACTTCTGTTATGGAAGTATTCATGAAATCGACATCTTCAGTTGAGGGATTGCTTATAACAACGATATGATTTATAAAATCTGTTTTGTTAAAATCAGAAACAAGCATGTTTTCAGAAATTAACTTTACATAGTATCTGTAAAAACCATCTTCCCAAACTGGCGCTGGTTCATCTAGCGGTATGTTAGGACAGGGAGCTTGAGCAAAAACGATTGTACTAATGCAAAGTAAAAGAAAGAATAATCGGGTTTTCATGGTATTTGCTGATTTAAAACTAGAAAGTTACAATAACAGGAATAATATTAAGGGTTTTCCTTCAAAAATTCATTGTCTTTTTTAAAACAAAAAAAATTCTTGTAGGTTGTAAATATTAGAAGCTACAATAAAAATAGTATGCAACCTAAAGAACAAAATGACTACATTTGCACCCGTAAAAAAATGTCTCATTCATGAAAGCAGGAATTGTAGGATTACCTAATGTTGGAAAATCAACCTTATTCAATTGTTTGTCCAATGCCAAAGCACAAAGTGCCAACTTCCCATTTTGTACCATTGAACCTAATATAGGGGTGGTAAATGTACCCGATCCAAGATTGCGTAAACTGGAAGAATTGGTTAAACCAGAACGTGTTATTCCTGCAACAGTGGAGATTGTTGATATTGCAGGTTTGGTGAAGGGAGCAAGTAAAGGAGAAGGATTGGGAAATCAATTCTTAGCAAATATTCGTGAGACGGATGCTATTCTGCATGTGTTACGTTGTTTTGACAACGACAACATTGTTCATGTGGATGGCAACGTGAATCCTATTAGGGATAAGGAAACCATTGATATGGAGCTGCAATTGAAGGATCTTGAAACAGTAGACAAAAAGCTTGAAAAAGTTAAACGTGCCGCAAGAACTGGAAATAAAGAAGCTCAAGCCGAAGAAGCCGTATTGGTAAAAATTAAAGAGGGTCTGGAGTCAGGGATTTCTGTTAGAGCATTAGAATTTGGAGAAGATGAGTATGAGGACTATGTGAAACCAAGTCAGTTCATTACAGACAAACCTGTTTTATATGTATGTAATGTAGATGAGGGATCAGCAGTTTCAGGTAATACTTATGTGGAACAGGTTAGAGAAGCTGTGAAGAATGAAAATGCCGAAATTCTTGTGTTAGCTGTAGGTACAGAAGCTGATATTAACGAATTGGAAGATTTTGAAGAGCGCCAGATGTTTTTACAGGACATCGGGTTGGATGAACCAGGTTCTTCAAAGTTAATTCGTTCAGCTTATAAGCTATTGAACCAACAAACTTATTTTACTGCTGGAGTGAAGGAAGTTAGAGCATGGACCGTATCCGTTGGTGCAACAGCGCCACAAGCAGCAGGAGTAATTCATACTGATTTTGAAAAAGGTTTTATTCGTGCTGAAGTCATAGGTTATGATGATTATGTATCTTTTGGTAGTGAGGCTAAAGTTAAAGAAGCAGGTAAAATGCGCGTTGAAGGAAAAAATTACATTGTAAAAGATGGCGATGTAATGCACTTCTTGTTTAACGTTTAGAAATTAAAATATAAATATTACAGGCCCATGTTATTAACGACATGGGCCTTTTTATTGTTAATTACTTTACATCATCCAGGTTTCATTTTTTATGGGGTTATATTATATTAGCAACGATTCACTAACTTTTGCTCGTTTCTATGCCTGAAAATACCCAATATACCGAAGATAATATTCGTTCACTCGATTGGAAGGAACATATCCGTATGCGTCCCGGTATGTATATCGGAAAATTAGGTGATGGTTCCTCGCAGGATGATGGGATTTACATCTTGGTTAAAGAAGTGCTTGACAATTCCATTGACGAATATGTCATGGGATCTGGAAAGACCATCGAAATATCTATTCAAGGCAACAAAGTGATTGTACGAGATTACGGAAGAGGAATCCCCTTAGGGAAGGTGGTCGATGTGGTTTCAAAAATGAACACCGGTGGAAAATATGACACCCGAGCATTTAAAAAATCAGTAGGATTAAATGGGGTAGGTACCAAAGCCGTTAACGCCCTTTCCACTTATTTTAGAGTAGAATCAACCAGGGATGGTAAATCGGCTTCTGCCGAATTTGAGCAAGGGGAATTAATGAATGAGGAAACCCTTGATGAAACCTCTAGAAGACGCGGTACCAAGGTGTCTTTTATTCCCGATGAAACCATTTTTAAAAATTACAAATTCAGGAATGAATACGTAGAGCGTATGTTGAAAAACTACGTGTATTTGAATCCCGGTTTGACGATTGTTTTTAATGGTGAAAAATTCTACAGTGAAAATGGACTAAAAGACTTATTGGAAGAAAACATCAATGATTCTGATAAGATTTATCCAATCATTCACCTCAAAGGGGATGATATAGAAGTAGCCTTAACCCACCATAAAACCCAGTATAGTGAGGAATACCATTCATTTGTCAATGGTCAAAACACCACTCAGGGAGGAACGCATTTAGCGGCGTTTCGTGAAGCATTAGTAAAAACGGTTAGAGAATTCTACGGAAAGAATTTTGACGCAGCCGATATAAGAAAATCGGTCGTTTCTGCTATTTCCATTAAAGTCATGGAGCCCGTTTTTGAAAGTCAGACCAAAACCAAGTTGGGATCAACCGACATGGGAGGGAAGTTGCCAACAGTAAGAACTTATGTCAACGACTTTTTAAAGACCCATTTGGATAACTTTCTTCATAAAAATCCAGAAACGGCAGATAAGCTGCAACGTAAAATCCTTCAGGCTGAACGGGAGCGAAAGGAACTTTCAGGAATCAGAAAATTAGCAAAAGAGCGTGCTAAAAAGGCCAGTCTTCACAATAAAAAATTAAGAGATTGTCGCGTACATTTTGGTGACCTAAAGAATGATAGAAGACTGGAAACTACTTTGTTTATTACCGAGGGAGATTCTGCATCAGGAAGTATAACCAAATCTCGAGATGTGAACACCCAAGCCGTATTTAGTTTGAGAGGTAAGCCCTTGAATTCTTATGGCATGAGCAAAAAGATTGTTTATGAAAACGAAGAATTTAATTTACTCCAGGCTGCTTTAAACATAGAAGAATCCATGGAGGATTTAAGGTACAATAACATTGTTATTGCTACGGATGCCGATGTGGATGGAATGCACATTAGATTACTATTGATTACCTTCTTTTTACAGTTCTTTCCAGAACTTATTAAAGAAGGGCATTTATATATTTTGCAAACACCATTATTCAGAGTAAGAAATAAAAAGAAAACCTATTACTGTTATACAGAACAAGAACGTATTGATGCTATTGAGGAACTAAAACCTAAACCAGAAATCACTCGATTTAAGGGTCTTGGTGAAATATCCCCAGATGAGTTTAAGAACTTCATTGGAGAAGATATTCGTTTGGATCCTGTTATGTTAGATAAGGATATGTCCATTGAAGAGCTTTTGGCTTTCTATATGGGCAAGAATACGCCAGACCGCCAAGATTTCATTATTAATAATTTGAAAGTGGAGTTGGATGTAGTGGAGGAGAAGGCATGAGAACCAATAATGCTAAAGTAAGGAATGTTATTGTTTCTGTATATTTTATACTGATTGTTGTAGGCATTCTTCTCGCTGTAGTTTTTAAAGCATTTAGTGATTTGTCAAAAAATCCTTTGATTACCTCTTTGGTAATAACGGTGATTTTTAGCCTTATTTTCTTTTTGTTTCATTTCATTTCAAAATATTTTGAATACGACAGTGATGGTATGAAGGTTGTAATAACCAACAAAGGATTGCTATTGGCAGATCATTTTAATTACCGGGAAAAAACCGTAGATTTTGATAAACGCCAATTAGCAGGTTTTAAATTCAGAAATTTTATATTTTATAAAACCTTGGTTGTTTATTTAAAAAGTGATCGCGGCAACCATAAATCGGAAAGTTTTAATGTGACTTTAGTCGCTAGAAAAAAACGGAAATATATCAAGCAATCTTTAAGCAAGATTATTAAACTTAACGCTAAAGCCCTTGAATCAGAAAAAAATTAAAATATTTATTGTTTTTGCCACCTTTGTTTTGGCAGCAGTATATATCAGTCGAATCAATTTTAATGATTTGGGTTGGGATGAAAATTCCACGCAATATATCGGCATTACCGCTATGTTGTTGGTAGGGATTGGCAACCTTATTCCGTTAATAAAAAAGAAAAACTAACATACAGAAATATCAATACAATCAATGAGCGAAGAAAACGATGATTTGCTGAATGAGCCCAATGACAACCAAGAAACCATCACCAAAGTTACTGGGATGTATAAAGACTGGTTTTTGGATTATGCTTCCTATGTCATTTTAGAACGGGCTGTACCTGCTATTGAAGATGGTTTTAAGCCTGTTCAACGCAGGATCATGCATTCCATGAAGGACTTAGATGATGGACGTTACAACAAGGTAGCTAATATCGTGGGGCATACCATGCAATACCACCCTCATGGGGATGCCAGTATTGCAGACGCCATGGTTCAGATTGGTCAAAAGGATTTATTGATAGACACTCAAGGTAACTGGGGGAATATTTTAACTGGAGACAGTGCAGCAGCTTCGAGATATATTGAAGCACGCCTTTCCAAATTTGCCCTAGAAGTTATCTACAATCCAAAAATCACAGAATGGCAGGCTTCGTATGATGGTCGAAGAAGAGAACCCATTAATTTGCCTGTGATGTTCCCTTTGCTATTAGCTCAAGGCGCAGAAGGAATAGCCGTTGGTTTGTCTACAAGGGTATTGCCTCATAATTTTTTGGAATTGATTGATGCTTCCATTAAACATTTAAAAGGTAAACGATTTACCATTTTTCCAGATTTCCCAACCGGAGGAATTGCTGATATGGGAGATTACAAGGATGGAAATCGCGGTGGAAAAGTAAGGGTGAGAGCACGCATTTCGCAATACGACAAAAATACCTTGGTCATCACTGAAATTCCTTTTGGAACCACAACATCAAGTCTTATTGATTCCATCCTTAAGGCCAATGACAAAGGGAAGATCAAGATTAAGAAAATAGAAGATAATACAGCAGCTCAAGTAGAGATTTTGGTGCATTTGCCAGCTGGTATTTCACCAGATAAAACCATAGATGCCCTTTATGCCTTTACCAATTGTGAGATGTCTATTTCTCCGCTAGGTTGTGTTATTGAAGATAACAGGCCTTTGTTTATCGGAGTTTCTGAAATGTTACGTCGCTCTACCGATAATACGGTGCAATTGCTTAAAAGTGATTTGGAAGTCCAGTTAAGTGAATTGGAAGAACAATGGCACTTTGCATCATTGGAGCGTATTTTTATTGAAAATAGGATATACCGAAACATAGAAGAGGAAGAAACCTGGGAAGGCGTTATTAAAGCTATTGACGATGGTTTAAAACCTCATATTACCCATTTAAAAAGGTCAGTAACTGAGGAGGATATCGTTAGACTAACCGAAATTCGAATTAAAAGAATTTCCAAATTTGACATTGATAAGGCACAACAAAAAATTGAAGCTCTGGAAGGTCAAATTGCTGAAGTAAAACACCATCTGGAACATTTAATCGATTATGCAATTGCCTATTTCAACCGATTAAAAACCAAATATGGTGAAGGGAAAGAGAGAAAGACCGAAATTCGCGTGTTTGATGATGTTGACGCCACCAAGGTAGTCATAAGAAATACCAAGCTTTATGTTAACAGAGAGGAAGGTTTCATAGGGACATCACTCAAACGAGATGAGTATGTGTGTGATTGTAGCGATATAGATGACATCATTGTTTTTACTAAGGAAGGGAAGATGATGGTAACCAAAGTGGACTCTAAAACCTTTGTGGGGAAAGATATTATTCATGTAGCTGTCTTTAAGAAAAAAGACAAACGTACCATTTACAACATGATTTATCGCGATGGTAAAAGCGGGCCTACTTACATTAAACGTTTTGCTGTGACTAGTATCACAAGGGATCGGGAGTATGATTTAACCAATGGAAACAAAAACTCAACGGTTTGGTATTTTTCTGCCAATCCGAATGGGGAGGCTGAAGTTGTCACTATATTCTTAAGACAAGTAGGAAGTATTAAGAAATTGAAATGGGATATGGATTTTGCCGAAATCCTTATAAAAGGAAGGAATTCCAAGGGTAATTTAGTTTCTAAATATGCGGTTAAACGAATAGACCTAAAAGAAAAGGGTGTTTCAACTTTAAAACCTAGAAAGATTTGGTTTGATGACACCGTACAAAGACTTAATGTAGATGGAAGAGGGGATTTAATAGGTGAATTTAGAGGGGAAGACCGCATATTGGTAGTTACCCAATCTGGACTAGTAAAAACCATTATCCCTGAAATGACAGCTCACTTTGAGGATGACATGATTGTGATTGAAAAATGGATACCTAACAAACCCCTTTCTGTTATCTATTATAATGGCGAACGCGAACTTTATTACGTTAAACGCTTTTTGATCGAAAATGAAGGTAAGGAAGAGAGCTTTTTGCCAGACCACCGAGAGACTAAATTAGAGATTGTTTCGACTGATTGGCGTCCTTTGGCGGATATAGAATTTACTAAAGAACGAGGAAAAGATAGGAAACCTAACTTAGAATTAGATCTTGAAGAATTTATTTCAATAAAAGGGATTAATGCCATTGGGAATCAACTTACTAAAGAAAAAATAAATCAAGTAAACCTATTAGAACCTTTACCTTATGAAGCTCCAGAGGAGGTTCACGCTGATGACCTTGAAGTCATCGATGAAGAGGAGGTGAATAATTCAGAAACAGGCACAGCTAGTAATACCAACAACTCAGTAAATTCAGAAAGTGATTCGGATGCAGATGAGGAGGGCCAAACTAGTCTTTTCTAGGATTGGATTTGGATTTCTTTTGAATTCTAAAGTTGATAAATTCCACCAATAGCGAAAAGGCTATGGCAAAATAAAGATATCCCTTAGGTATGGCTCCCACTTCCTGATCAAAGAATGTTGTTTGGGAAAGATGTGCGGCCTCGGTAATCAGCATAAAACCTATCAATATCAAGAAAGCCATCGCAAGGACCTGCATGCTTGGGTGATTATCAATGAATTTTCTAATGGGATTGGCAAATGCTATCATGATGAAGATGGAAATCATCACAGCTATAATCATTAGGATTAAGGCGTAATTGTGATTGGGATGAATGCCATTGGTCATTCCTACTGCTGTTAAAATAGAGTCGATGGAAAAGATAAAATCGATTAATAGGATTTGTGTTATGGCTTGTTTTAGAGAATTAACTTTCTTTTCTTTTAATTCGGAAGTATCGTGTTCAGGAGATTCAACTTTTTCTTTTATCTCTGAAGTACTCTTATAAATCAAAAATAGGCCACCCACAAAAAGAATAATGGCTTGCCAGCTAACTCCCATATGTAACCATTCCAAATCAAGAGTGTAAAATGGCTCTTTTAAACCAATTAAAAACGAAACACAAAAAAGAAGAATAATACGCTGAACCATTGCTAAAATAAGTCCAATATTGGTTGCTTTAGCTCTTTGGTTTTCCGGCAATTTATTGGCTGTTATTGAAATAAACACGATATTATCAATACCCAAAACTATCTCAAGAAAGGTCAAGGTCAATAACGCTATAATAGCATCTCCAGAAAACAAGAATTCCCACATATTATTCTATTTTAAAGGCTACTCCACGCTGTTTCTGTCTTTCTCCTACATAAGAATACTCGAAGGTGTAGCTGCTATCGGTGGTTGTCAAAATTTTTAGGTGGATATCCTTTCTTTCTGCCATATTTTTGGGGTTAATGGTTTTAAAAACAACTTCACAATCATTAATCCACCTGACGTTGGAAGAGTCTATCTTATTATCGTAGGTTTCCACCTGAAGTGTTTTGGTTCTAGTAAATTCAGATTTGAAAGTTTTTCCATTTAGAATAATCTCACTTCTAAATGTGCCAATTTGAAAATCGGAGCAATGTCTTTCCGTTTCATAACAACCTGATAAGGTTATCAATATCAAAAGAAGGGAAGAGTAAAAATAATGTTGTTTAATCATTTACCAAAAATAGCAAATTTCGGTATCTATGTGAATATTGATTCCTTTAAAATCCGTTAACTATTTTCTTTATAAATCTATCTTAAAGTTTTTTTAACTTCTTTTGATTTATGCTATTTTGCAGTGAAATAAGTTTTGAACTTTACCTTAAGAAATTTCCGTTTTTTATGCGATCTATATCCCATCTACTGTTTGTAGTCTTTTTGTTTTCACATACTGTTTTTTCCCAAACCAAATCGCCTCTTTTAACACAAGATGCAAAGGCACAACAAACATGGGTAGATAGTGTTTATCAACAGATGACTTTAGATGAAAAGATAGGCCAATTGTTTATGGTGCAAGCATTCTCAAATAAAGGGGAGGCTCATGAAAAAATGATAATCAACCAAGTTAAGAATTTACATATTGGCGGTATCATTTTTTCAACAGGCGACCCAAAAAGTCAAGCCGTTTTTAACAATAAATTACAGGCAACTGCCAAATTACCTTTGCTTATTGGAATGGATGCCGAATGGGGTTTGAGCATGCGATTAAAAGAAACTTATGCCTTTCCTTGGAATATGACACTTGGGGCGATAGAAGATAATACTTTGGTCAAATTGACTGGTCGCCACATTGGGGAACATTGTAAACGCTTGGGGGTACATTTCAATTTTGCTCCCGTTGTTGATATTAACACCAACCCCAAAAACCCCATTATTGGAAATCGATCATTTGGTGAAGATCGTAACAATGTAACTACCAAGGCACTTGCCTTTATGCAAGGTATGCAAAGTGCTGGAGTGCTAGCCAATGCCAAACACTTTCCAGGTCATGGCGACACAGAAACAGATTCCCATAAAACGTTGCCGAGTATTAGTTTTTCTGAAAAACGAATTGATTCGGTAGAATTATACCCTTACAAAAGACTTATTAAAGAGGGTCTAGCCAGCGTTATGGTTGCTCACCTGAATGTACCTTCTTTAGAGCCTCGAGATGGGTACCCGTCATCCATATCGCACAATATTGTCACGAATATTCTAAAAAATCGATTAGGGTTTGAAGGTTTGATATTTACTGATGCTTTAGGAATGAAAGGTGCTTCTAATTTTAGTAGTCCAGGTGATGTAGATTTAGCAGCATTCTTGGCAGGGAATGATGTGCTTTTAATGTCTGAGGATGTCGGGAAAGCAGTGGAGAAAATTAAAGAAGCTTTAAATCAGAAAACAATTTCCGAAGAACGTTTGGCTTACTCTGTAAAGAAAATTTTAATGGCCAAGTATAAAGTAGGGTTAAATCATTTTAAGCCTGTGGAATTGGAGCATTTGAATGAAGATTTAAATCGATTAGAAGATGATCTTTTATCTGAAGAATTATTTGAAAACGCGATTACTGTAGTTAAAAATAAAGCTGATCTTTTACCATTAAGACAGTTAGAAACCAAATCTGTAGCCTACGTCCCAATGGGTGATGAGTCAGGCTCAGATTTTTTAAAAGAACTACAAAAATATACCAAGGTTCATGAAATTAAATCAGACAATTTAGATGATTTAATCACCAAGTTATCTGGCTATAATACGGTGATTATAGGATTTCATAGATCTAATGATACGCCATGGAAAAGTTACAAATTCACAGACAAAGAATTGGTTTGGCTGTATGAGATAGCTAGAACTAATAGGGTGATTCTCGATATTTTCGTTAAACCATACGCACTTTTAGACTTATCTACTATTGAGAATATCGAGAGTATCGTGGTAAGCTATCAAAATAGTAGGATTGCTCAAGAAAAATCAGCCCAACTTATCTTTGGATCCGTCGGGGCAAAAGGACATTTACCAGTATCAGTTGGAAATGGTCTAAACGTAGGAACCGGTATTGAGTACAACGACATTCTAAATTTAAGTTATGGTTTACCAGAGCGTGTTGGAATGAGTTCTGAAAAATTGGAAAAAATAGATTCCTTAGCTCAGTACGCTATTGACAATAAAATGACACCTGGAATTCAAGTGCTTGTTGCCAGAAAGGGAAAGGTGATTTACAATAAAAATTTCGGGAATCACACCTATGCAGCCGATTCAAAAACAGTGGCTTTTGATGATATATATGATGTCGCTTCGTTAACCAAAATTTTGGGAACTTTACCCCTTATTATGGAACTCGTGGAAAAGGGTGTCATAACCTTAGACACCAAACTTTCCAAGTTACTTCCTGAATATGAAGATTCAAACAAAGCTAATATCACCATTAAACAAATGCTATCGCATTATGCCCGTTTAAAACCTTGGATTCCGTTTTATTACGCCACCTTAGATCCTGATACAAAGCGTCCTAGTCCCAAATATTATTCAACTAAATTTTCTAAAGGATTTACCGTAAAAGTGGCTAATGAGCTTTACATGAGAACGGATTACAAAGACAGCATACAAGGAATTATAAAAGACACAGAACTATTAAACCGTTTGAAATATAGGTATAGTGATTTGCCATATTATATACTCAAGAAGTATTTAGAATCCTACTACGATAAAGGGTTAGATGAATTGGTACAGGATCATTTTTATCAATCTTTGGGAGCCAATTACACTACTTACAATCCAAGTATCAAGTTTAGTTCCAAAAAAATTATCCCTACAGAAGTAGATGACTACTACCGCTATCAAGAGGTACACGGGTTTGTCCATGATATGGGAGCTGCTATGGAAGGTGGTGTTGGTGGACATGCTGGAATATTCAGTAATGCCAATGATGTAGCCAAAATCATGCAGATGTATCTTCAAAAAGGATTTTATGGTGGGAAACGCTATTTTAAACCAGAAACAATTGATAAATTTAATACCTGTTACTATTGTGATGATGATAATAGAAGAGGAATTGGATTTGACAAACCTCAATTGGGAGATGAGGGTCCAACTTGTGGCTGTATTTCAATGACCAGTTTTGGTCACTCAGGATTTACCGGTACTTATGCATGGGCAGATCCAGAGGAAGAAATTGTATATGTGTTCTTGGCAAATAGAACCTACCCCAAAGCAGATCAAAATCTGCTATTGAGAGCTAATATTAGAACTGACATTCAACGCTTCATATACGAAGCTATAGAAGATTAATCAATGAATATAGGTATTGTATGCTATCCAACTTTTGGAGGCAGTGGCGTAGTAGCTACAGAATTAGGAATTGAATTATCCAAACGCGGACATGAAGTCCACTTTATTACATACAAACAACCCGTAAGGCTTGAATTATTAGGCAACAATGTACATTTTCATGAAGTTAATGTGCCACAGTACCCTTTGTTTCATTATCAGCCTTATGAACTGGCTTTGTCCAGTAAGTTAGTAGACATGGTCAAGCTCCATGGTATTGATATTCTTCATGTGCATTATGCCATTCCACATGCCTATGCGGCATATATGGCGCAAAAAATGTTAATGGAAGAAAATATTTATGTGCCCATAGTTACAACGTTACATGGCACAGATATCACCCTAGTAGGAAGTCATCCCTTTTATAAACCAGCGGTTACTTTCAGCATCAACAAATCGGATGCTGTAACTTGTGTTTCTGAAAGTTTGAAAGAAGACACCTTGCGTTTGTTTGATATTAAAAATGATATACAGGTTGTAACTAATTTTATTGATATTGATAAGGAACGTCATGCCTTCACTGATTGTCAAAGAGCCATGATGGCAAGGGATAATGAAAAAATAATTACCCATGTGAGTAACCTAAGAAAGGTGAAGCGAATCACGGATGTTATTCAAGTTTTTTATCGCATTCAAAAAGTAATTCCAGCACGTCTAATGTTGGTTGGAGAAGGCCCTGAAAAGGAAAATGCCGAAAATTTAGCAGATGAATTGGGTATTGGCCCTAAAGTGGTGTTTTTAGGAAACAGCAACGAGGTAGACCGCATTTTAGGCTATTCTGATTTGTTCCTTTTACCTTCAGAAACTGAAAGTTTTGGTTTGGCCGCCTTGGAAGCTATGGCAGCTGGAGTCCCTGTTATTTCAAGTAATTCTGGAGGAATTCCAGAGGTTAACAAGCATGGATATTCTGGTTTTTTAAGTGATGTGGGGGATGTAGATGACATGGCCAAACATGCACTTACCATCTTGAAAGACCAAAAGACACTGGATAAATTTAAACATCAAGCTGAAATGCAAGCTAGTCAATTTGATATCCACAAAATTGTCCCTCAATATGAGGCGATCTATGAGGAAACCCTGTCAAAATGCATGCTTTTAAAATAATTTGATTTATGGCGATACTTGGTAATATTATAAAAGGAGTAATTGATTTAAAGGATACTTTTTCTTCAGAAACTAATCACGTCGAGGAGCAAAAAAAAGTTCTGAAAAACTTACTTGAAAAAGCCAAGGACACCGCCTTTGGTCAAGCATATAATTTTGATTCCATTTTGGATTCTGAAGATCCAGGCACATCCTTTACCAAAATACCATATCATGATTATAATAAAATCAATGAAGAATGGTGGCATAAGCTCCAAGAAGGTGTCGAGAACGTAACATGGCCTGGAAATCCAGAATATTTTGCGTTGAGTTCTGGTACTACCGGGAAAGAAAGCAAACGTATTCCTGTTACTAATGAGATGATAGAAGCCATCAGGGCTGGAGGCGTTAAACAAGTTTTTGCTCTAACCAATTTTGATTTACCTCCTGACTTTTTTGAAAAGGAAATCATGATGCTGGGAAGCTCTACCGACTTAAGGGAGCGAAAGGAACATTTGGAAGGTGAAATTAGTGGTATTAGCGCTAGCAACATTCCTTTTTGGTTTAGAGGGTATTACAAACCCGGAGAAGATATTGCCAAAATAGACGATTGGGACGAGCGTGTCCAAACTATTGCAGAACGTGCTGCAGATTGGGATATTGGTGCTTTAAGTGGTATTCCTTCTTGGATGGAATTAATGATGGAAAAAGTTATTTCACATAACAAGTTGAATAATATCCATGAAATTTGGCCCAATCTGCAGGTTTATACCTCTGGAGGAGTTGCATTTAAGCCGTATGAAAAAAGTTTTAATGACTTATTAGGGAAAACCATAACAGTCATAGATACTTATTTGGCTTCAGAAGGGTTTATTGCGTGTCAAACAAGACCCGAGACTCAATCTATGGAATTGATTACAGATAATGGTATTTATTTTGAATTTGTTCCGTTTGAACCTGAGTACATTCAGCAAGACGGTTCGCTTACAGAAGATGCACCTTCCATAACCTTGGCTGATGTTGAAAATGATAAAGAATACGTCTTAATTATTAGTACCGTAAGTGGGGCATGGAGGTACATCATTGGAGACACCATTGCCTTTACAGATAAAGATCGTGCAGAAATTAAAATTACGGGACGTACCAAATTCTTTCTTAATACAGTAGGGTCTCAGCTTTCTGTCAACAAAATGGATGATGCCATGAGGCATTTGGAAGAAGTTTTTTCTGCAAAAATTCCAGAATATACAATTTGTGCCAAACGAGAAGCGGACGAAGAATTTTATCATTGCTGGTATTTGGGATGTGATATTTCTTCTGAAAAAGCTCAAGAAGTTTCTGAGAAATTAGATGCTTTTTTAAAGGATGCCAACAAAAATTATAAAGTAGCTAGGAGCAAAGCTTTAAAAGGTGTTAAGGTGACTTTGATTTCACCAGAAAGGTTTTACGATTGGAATGAAAGAAACAAGAAAAAGGGAGGACAAGTTAAGATGGAACGTGTTATGAATGAGGAAAAGTTTAAGACTTGGGAAGAATTTATAGCTGATTATTGATCTCTCTCAGCAACCAAAACCATGATTTCCTCAGGGGATAAATAATATTTTTTGATCCTATTCTTATAGGTTTGATTTATTTCGGCGTGATTTAAAATGAAATTTTTAGTTTTTAAAATATAATATTCCATTCCGTGGTTTACGGCATAAGTATCTGCCATCCTTTCGGCTTCTTTGATGTAGTTTTCAGAAGTGATATATTTTAATCCAAACCAAAGGAGATCCCATTTCGACCGATTTTGATAATCGACTATATGGCCTAATTCATGTCCTATCCAACCAATCAAGACCTCTTTTGGCACTTGAGTAGTCAAAAATTCTTTACCTGAAATTTTAAATCTTCGGCTTATTAAAATAACATATTCTCGCTGTTCACGGTCCTTAAACATGCTCCCAAAAGTTGGTCTGGCCTGCATGGTAGACTTTTTGATATGTTCTTTAAATTTAATTTGAATTTTAATATCCTTTAAGGAAGGATAATAGGATAGCGCTTTTTCAACTTCACTCTTAATTGGATCAGGTGCAGTAATATGGGCATGCATAGTCAATGGAATCAGAATAAAAATAAAAAGATATTTCATATTAACATGGTAATAAAAAAAATGAAAATATGAAAATAAAAATGCACCTCTTACGGGTGCATTTTTATATAATATTATCGGTTTAGAATTGATATCTAACACCTAATCCTACATCAAAATCTAGGTCGTTATTATCATAATAACTATCCCCAAATCCTAGTTCTGGTCTTAAGTCTAATGACAGTTGTAGCGGGAAATCAAATGAATATTCAATACCCACCGTACCTGCTAAGATGATAAATGCATCTTTGTCATCATGATCATGGAAATTCGGATGATTATAATAATGGTCGTGATCAAAACTATAGGCTGCAAATCCAGCACCAGGACCAGCATACCAATTAAAACCTCCATCTATATTCCAAACCCATTGGTACAAACCTATTAATTTCACACCGTCATAATGATTTCCAGTTCTCCAGCCCAAATCAAATTCCAAACGATTGTTATCACCGATGGCACGTTGGTAGGAAACTTCGGCACCAAAACCATTACTGTCTCCAAGACGGAGTCCGATGGCATTTTTAGAAATTTCCTGAGCTTGAGTGTAACTTGTAAAAGCAACAAAGGCTAATGCAATTAAAATTAGTTTTTTCATAAAATTCGATTAAATGTTTAATGTCAAAATTAAATTATTAAACAATAATTGTGTTAAAAAAAGTGACAATGTTTTGTTAATATTCGTTAAGTAGTCTTAATTTTAAACAATGTAAAAATGCTGAAAGGCCAGTTATATTCTATGATAAAAGAGTATTTAAAAAATCATTTGAAGGGAGAGTACTTTGAAGACAGCTTGATGAAAGCCCTATATGCAACTGATGCTTCCGTGTATAGAAAAATACCTTTAGGGGTAGCATACCCTTTGGAAACGAATGACCTACAAATTTTAATAGAGACTGCTAAAACCTACAAAACTTCGTTAATTCCAAGGACCGCTGGAACCTCTTTGGCGGGACAATGTGTGGGGGAAGGTATTGTGGTTGATGTATCAAAACATTTCACAAAAATCCTTGATCTTGATCTTCAAAAAAAGCAGGTCACTGTACAGCCAGGTGTGGTAAGAGATACTCTCAATTTATATTTAAAGCCTTATGGTTTGTTTTTCGGACCCAATACTTCTACTTCTAACAGATGTATGATTGGAGGCATGGTAGGTAATAACTCTTCAGGAACTACTTCCATACAATATGGCGTAACTAGAGATAAGGTCATAAGATTGAAAACCCTTTTGAGTGATGGTTCTGAAGTTACTTTTGAATCTTTATCACCTTCAGAATTTCAAGAAAAATTAAAATTAGAAACATTAGAAGGTGAAATATACAGAACGATTCATTCGGAGTTATCCAATCCTGAAAACCAAACTAGAATAAAATCAGAATTTCCGAAACTTCAGATACATCGAAGAAATACAGGCTATGCCATTGATGAGCTTCTAAAATCGAATGTTTATACCGAAGAAGGAGACATGTTTAACATGTGTAAATTACTGGCTGGTAGTGAAGGCACCCTGGCTTTTACAACTGAAATTACCTTGCAACTTGATGACATACCTCCCAAGGAAAGCATTATGATTGCCTGCCACTTCAATAGTATTTCTGATTGTCTTAATGCTGTGGCACCTTTAATGAGTCATAATCTCCACACCTGTGAGATGATGGATAAAACCATCCTTGATTTAACTAAACACAATAAGACGCAGCAGGAAAATAGAAGTTTCATAGTAGGAGACCCAATGGCTATTCTAATGTGTGAACTCCGAGCCACTTCTAAGGAGTCATTGGAACTTCAAACAAAGGAACTATTAGACCTCATTGATGCACAAGGAATAAGTTATGCTCATCCTATTCTGCAAGGAGAAAATATAGATAAAGCCTTGGAATTGCGAAAAGCCGGATTGGGATTGTTGGGGAACATGGTAGGTGATAAAAAATCTGCTGCATGTATTGAAGATACAGCCGTTGCTTTAGAAGATTTATCAAGTTATATTGAAAGTTTCACCAAATTAATGGACGGATTTGGCCAGAAAGCTATCTATTATGCTCATGCTGGTGCCGGAGAATTGCACCTAAGACCCATTTTGAATCTAAAGAAAAAAGAAGATGTTGTCCTTTTTAGGGAAATCACCACGGCTGTTGCCAAATTGGTTAAGAGCTACCAAGGCTCAATGAGTGGCGAACATGGTGATGGTATCGTGAGAGCTGAATTTATACCCCTTATGATTGGCGAATTAAATTATGACATTTTAAAGAGAATTAAATCAGCGTTTGATCCAAATCACATATTTAATCCGGGTAAAATAGTGGATGCCTATCCAATGGATACCTCGTTAAGATATGAAGCGGATAGGATAGAACCCGAAATCAAAACCATTTTGAATTTCGAAACTTCTCAAGGCATATTACGTGAAACTGAAAAATGTAATGGTTCTGGAGATTGCAGAAAACCACAGGAATTTGGTGGGGTGATGTGTCCTAGTTATCGCGCCACTAGAAACGAAAAGGATACGACTAGAGCTAGGGCTAATGCTTTACGAGAGTTTTTAACCCAATCAGAGCAATCAAATAGATTTGACCATCAAGAACTAAAAGATGTATTTGACCTTTGTCTCAGCTGTAAAGCTTGTACTAGCGAATGCCCGAGCAGTGTAGATGTAGCCAGTTTAAAAGCCGAGTTTTTATACCAATACCACCAGCAAAGTGGATGGTCCCTGCGGGATAAGGTATTTGCACGAAATAACCAATTTAACCAGTTTGGAAGTATATTTCCTAGGATGACCAATTGGATATTTTCTAATACAATTACCTCTAATTTTATTAAATCAAGCTTAGGAGTAGCTAGAGAACGAACACTTCCTGAAATATCAACTAAAAGTTTACATAAGTGGTTTCAAATAAATAAAAGTAAGATAGTTACAGAAAGTTATATTAAGGAAATTTATCTATTCAACGATGAATTCACGAACCACTTAGATACTTCCATTGGGATAGACGCTATAAACGTTTTAACTCGTTTGGGATACAAAGTGAACATGCTTCAAAATGAAGAATCAGGACGAGCCATGATTTCAAAAGGATTTTTAAAAGAAGCTAAAAATCTGGCTAACAGAAATATTTTGTTATATAAAAATTTGGTTAGTGAAGAGAAGCCTTTGGTGGGTATTGAGCCCTCAGCCATTTTAAGTTTTAGGGATGACTATTTAAGACTTGCAGATGATTTGGATACCGCAAAGACCTTGGCAAAACATACTTTTTTATTGGAAGAATTTCTAAGTAATGAGATAGCTATTGGTAACATTAGCCCCAATCAATTCACCAAGGAATCCAAAACTATCAAATTTCATGGGCACTGTCACCAAAAGGCCTTAAGCAATCAAATTCACTCTTTTAATATTCTTAATCTTCCAGAGAATTACAAAGTCACCATTATCAATAGCGGGTGTTGTGGTATGGCTGGAAGTTTTGGATATGAGAAGGAACACTATGAAACAAGCATGAAAATAGGAGAGAATTCATTGTTTCCAACTATTAGAAAAAGTGATGGGCAGGTGATTATTGCCGCAAATGGCACAAGTTGTAGGCATCAAATTAAAGACGGAACTCATAGGGAAGCAAAACACCCCATAAGCATTCTAAAAGATGCCCTAATCTGATTTTTTATCTTTTTTAGGGTTTTCAACAACCGTAATAGCGGCAATTAAATCTGAGAACTCCATTTCTTTGACATCTTCATCCATGAAAAATGGCGTTAATTTGTCATGATTATAGTTATAAATTTTCCAACGTTTAAATTGATATTCTAAAGCAGTAAAATTTTCCACCCAATCACCAGAATTCAAGTAAGTAGTCTGTCCAATTTTATTCTCCTTGACTAACATTTTAGGTTGATGAATATGTCCACATATCACATAATCATAACCATTTTCAATAGCCAAATCAGAAGCCACAGACTCAAAATCCTGAATATACTTAACCGCTCTTTTAACAGAACTCTTGATCTTTTTTGAGAGGGAGTATTTTTCTTTTCCGACATGTTCTAACCCCCAATTAACCAATCGATTTATCAATATCAGTAGGTCATAACCGTAACCTCCCAGTTTGGCTAGCCATTTAGCATTTTGAATAGAAACATCAAAAACATCACCATGGAAAAACCATGCTTTCTTCCCATCAAGGTTCAAAACGATTTTATCAACTATGGATATATTTCCAATACTCGTCCCACTAAATTTCCGGAGCATTTCATCATGGTTTCCTGTAATATAGATGACTTCGACACCATCAGATGCAAAATCCATGATCTTTTTAATTACTTTTAAATGAGATTTTGGAAAATAACGTTTACTAAACTGCCATATATCAATAATATCACCATTAAGAATAAGTTTCTTTGGCTGAATACTGTTGAGGTAAGTGAGTAGGTGTTTGGCATGACATCCATAAGTTCCCAAATGGACATCTGATATGACTGCTATTTCTACTTTCCGTTTAAGTTTCAAAAGGGTGTATTATTTTATGTTACAAATTAATTGGTCTAATATTAATTAATCATTATGCGTCAATTAATTAACTGTGAGTAATTTGTTAAGGAATTGTAATCTAAAAACGCTTTTTGTAGTGATGTTAGGTATCAGAGTGTTTTTGTAATCTGTAATAATACCGTTACATTAGCAAAAATTAAATTGTATGGCAGGAAATTCCTTTGGAAACGTATTCAGGATTACCACCTTTGGAGAATCACATGGAGTCGCAATAGGCGGAATCATAGATGGTTGTCCTCCGGGAATTGAATTGGATTTTGAGGCAATTCAAAAGGAGCTGGACAGACGGAAACCTGGACAATCTGATATTGTAACTCAAAGAAAAGAACCAGATGCGGTAACATTTTTGTCTGGAATTTTTGAAGGTAAAACGACAGGAACCCCCATTGGATTTTCAATTGAAAACACCAATCAAAAATCTAAGGATTATTCACACATCAAAGATGTATATAGACCAAGTCACGCCGATTATACCTACGACCAAAAATATGGTTTTAGAGATTATCGAGGGGGAGGCCGCAGTTCTGCTAGAGAAACTGCCAGTAGGGTTGTAGCCGGAGCCATAGCAAAACAAGTCCTCAATCAAGTAAAAATAAATGCCTATACCTCTTCTGTGGGTAACATCTTTCTTGAAAAACCCTATCAAGCTTTAGATTTTTCTAAAATTGAAGACAATGCAGTGAGGTGTCCAGACCCAGAGGTAGCCCAAACAATGATTGATAGAATTAAAGAAGTCCGTAAAGCTGGTGATACCATTGGAGGAACCATTACCTGCGTTCTTCAAAATGTACCTATTGGACTGGGAGAGCCCGTATTTGATAAATTACATGCCGAATTGGGAAAAGCAATGCTTTCAATCAATGCTGTGAAAGGATTTGAATACGGAAGTGGTTTTTGTGGCGCGCAGATGTTAGGTAGTGAGCACAATGATGCATTTAATGTTGATGGCACAACCAAAACCAATTTATCAGGTGGTGTTCAAGGCGGTATCAGTAATGGGATGGACATCTATTTTAGAGTGGCTTTTAAACCAGTAGCGACACTCATCCAGAAACAAGAAACCATAGATAATGAAGGTAACTTAGTAGAAATGCAGGGGAAGGGAAGACACGACCCATGTGTTGTTCCAAGAGCTATCCCCATTGTTGAAGCCATGGCAGCTCTTGTTTTGGCTGATTTCTATTTACAAAACAAAGTTTACAAATAAGATTTTATGAAGAAACTAGCATTGCATTGGCAAATCCTTTTAGGAATGGTATTAGGTGTTGTATTTGCCCTAATCATGACCAATTTTGAATGGGGTAGCCAATTTGTAACCGATTGGATTAAACCCTTTGGGAATATTTTCATTAACCTTTTAAAATTGATTGCTGTTCCATTAATACTTGCGTCACTTATAAAAGGTGTTTCAGACTTAAAGGATATTTCAAAATTGTCTAAAATGGGAGGTCGAACGATTGTAACCTATATTATTACAACCGTTGTTGCAGTTTCAATTGGGTTAAGCATTGTAAACATCATCCAACCAGGAAAGACCATTACAGAAGAAACCCGTACTGAGCTTACTGAGAGTTACAAAGGTGATGCAGATTCAAAGATTTCTGCAGCCAACGAACAAAAAAATGCGGGTCCTTTAAAAGCTCTGGAAGATTTGGTCCCAAGTAATATTTTTAATGCTGCAAGTGATAATGGCAATATGCTTCAGGTTATTTTCTTTGCTATCTTTTTTGGCATTGGACTTATTCTTATTCCAGAAGAACATTCCAAACCTGTTAAAGCCTTTTTTGATGGCTTTAATGAAGTGATTCTTAAATTAATTGATATTATCATGCTGGGGGCGCCCTATGGTGTTTTTGCCCTTTTGGCTGCCTTAGTTGTAGAGGCCCCAAGTGCCGATTTGTTTAAAGCGCTCGCATGGTATGCTTTATGTGTCGTTTTAGGTTTGTTTATCATGTTATGCTTTTACACACTAATTGTATGGATTTTCACCAAAAAAACACCTTCCTTTTTTATAAATGGTATTTCACCCGCTCAACTTTTAGCCTTTTCAACGAGTAGTAGTGCCGCAACCTTACCAGTGACTATGGAAAGGGTGGAAGAACACTTGGGAGTAGAAGAAGAGGTTACCAGTTTTGTGTTGCCCATAGGAGCCACTATTAACATGGATGGAACCAGTTTATATCAAGCTGTAGCTGCTGTATTTATAGCTCAAGCTTTTGGTATGGATTTAAGCTTTAGTGTTCAAATGGGAATTATTGCAACGGCCACTCTTGCATCAATAGGTAGTGCAGCAGTACCAGGGGCTGGTATGGTAATGCTTGTTATTGTTTTGGCTCAAGCAGGAATCCCTGAAGCTGGTTTAGCACTTATATTTGCTGTAGATAGACCGTTAGATATGTGCAGAACCACTGTTAATGTGACTGGTGATGCTGCTGTTTCAATGTTAGTGGCCAAATCAGTTGGAAAACTTGGTGAGCCTCATGAAAAAAAATGGGATGACAATTACAAATCCGAATAGATAGTTTATGCTACAAGTTTCATCTCCATTAGTTTCAATAAAATGGCTAAAAGAACATTTGAATCATCCTGATTTGGTGATTTTAAATGCTTCCTTAGGGAAACCACAAACTGATTCTACAAATATCATCTCTGAAATGCAAATTCCTAAAACTCGTTTGTTTGATATAAAAACGAGATTTAGTGATGGTACCGCTCCCTTTCCCAATACGTTTCCAAGTTTGGAGCAATTTGTAACCGAAGCAAAATCTTTAGGGATTAGTGACAACAGTTGTATTATTGTTTTTGATGAAAAAGGTATCTATTCAAGTGCCAGAGTATGGTGGATGTTTAAAGCTTTTGGACATACTAATGTGGCTGTATTAAATGGTGGATTACCTTCTTGGAAAAAAGCTGGATTTGGGTTGGAACCATATGAAGATTATACTGGAACCATTGGCGATTTCTCAGCCAAACTCGATCCTTCTTTCATGGCCTTTTTTAAGGATATGGAAGATATGGTTCATAATAAATCACATACTATTGTAGATGCCCGTTCTGAAAGTCGATTTCTTGGCTTAGAAGAAGAACCAAGGGCTGGGTTACGTGCTGGAAATATTCCTACTTCCAAAAATTTACCTTTTGAAAATCTTTTGGAGAATGGAGAGTTTAAATCTAAAGAGGTTCTGAAAAAATTAATTGATACAGTGGCCGAACAAGACAAACCCATGGTTTTTAGTTGTGGATCTGGTATTACTGCTTGTATATTAGCTCTGGGGGCAGAAATGATTGGTTATAAAGAATTATCTGTTTATGATGGCTCTTGGACAGAATGGGGAACTTTGGTGAAATAGGATATGAAAAGCCTCAGAGTATGTCTTGTCTAACAGCACTTCTCAACACTGTAACTCAAATCAAGGGTAGACTTTCAAGATTTGAGAATTGGTTCTATCCTAACTAACGGAAGTTAGGGGCCAATTAACTTATGCTCTAAGGCTTTATTTCAATTCTAATTTACTTTTGAATCTTAAATTTTGAAACCATAATTGAGGGAAATGAACCTTTGAGTTAGGGAAGTGGTAAATTTAATGAGTAAACGTGGTTTATAAATAGAACTTTCAAAACCAGATCATTAATGCATTTCACGGAATTTTTTTGCACAAAATTTTAACAAAACAAATTTTTTGGTCACTTTATCGAAAATTACGCAATATTGTGAGGATGTTTGCTATGTTTGATACCGGTTAGTAAAATAAACTTAGTGCTATAACTACGTATTTTAGTTTTAATTTTTTTGGTAAGTTATTAAGTTTAAAAAGGTCTTGCATATCCCAAGACCTTTTTTTTATTCTATAAATTTGGCTTTTAATTCTGGTGTAGGAATCATACAAGATTCTTTTTTTCCAAACCAATTGTACCTGTTCTTTGCAATAAAATCATAAACGGTATCCCTAATGAATTTTGGAAGAATAATAAAACTTGCAAGAATATTAATTGGAAATTTTAGTTTGGATGCTATTTTAAGGGCAGCCGTTGATTTGTAAAATACCCCTTCATTTTTTCTGAATAAAATAATGGAGTCTATTTTTTGAGTATCAATACCAAACCGTTCAATGATACTTTGAGAGAGTTCACTTTGTAAAGGTGTAAACAAAAACGTATTATGTTTGTCGTGCTTAATAATAAACTGTATGGAGCTATCGCAAAGGTTACAAACACCATCAAATAAAATCAACTCTTTATGTTCTGGGATTTCAATCATTTTGCTTTTACGGCCTCAACCAATTCCAATTGTTCCAAACTTACATTGGTTGTGAAAAGCCCATAATTAACAACTGCTTTATTCTTTTCTATTTTATCAATGCTACCAACTGCCCGTCCATCTTCTAATCTAACACGGTCCCCAACCTTTAATTTTGGTCTAGCTTTTGGTTTTGAAGCTTCTACTTGGGCCTTTTTCTTTTCCTCTTTTTTCTTTTGTCGGATCACTTCAACTTTCTTTTCAGCCTCTTTTTGAACTTTTTGGGCTTTCGATTTTTCTACTTGAGCCTCTTTCTTTGTTTTCTTTTTACGTTTGGAATTTTCAATTTGAACCAATTTAAACAATTCGTTCATTAAATCTCTTTTCTGTTTGTTGTTGAAATAGGTTTCAGCCAAACCATCTAGCTTTTGACCTAAGTAAATCAAGCGCTGATTTGTATCGTATAACTCTTGGTAGTCCTCCAGTTTTCTCTGAATTCTCTGGTTGGTCTCTTCAAGCTTTTCTGCTTCATTAAGTTTTTTAATTTCATTTTGCTTCAGGGAACGTTCCGTTTTTTCCAATTTGGATCGCTCCTTTTGAAGTTTGGCAATGGTTTGATCAAATCGCACCTTTCCTCGCTCAATCTTTTTCTTGGCTTTATTAATAAGGCTATATGGGATACCATTTTTTTGAGCCACTTCAAAGGTAAAAGAACTCCCAGCTTGCCCTATAACTAATTGGTACATGGGCTCCAAGGTCTTTTCGTCAAAAAGCATGTTGGCGTTCTTCATGTGAGGTAACTCATTAGCCAATATTTTTAAATTGGAATAGTGTGTTGTAATAATTCCAAACGCTTCTCTTCCATAGAATTCTTCTAAAAATGTTTCAGCCAATGCTCCTCCCAATTCAGGATCACTCCCAGTTCCAAATTCATCAATCAAGAAAAGGGTGTTATCGTTACACTTTTTCAAGAAATAATTCATTTGTTTCAAGCGATAGGAATAAGTACTCAGATGATTTTCAATAGACTGATTATCGCCAATATCACTCAAAATCCTATCAAAAATACATACAGAGCTTCTTTCATGGACGGGAATAAGCATCCCACTTTGCAACATAACCTGCAAGAGACCAATTGTCTTCAATGTGATACTTTTTCCTCCTGCATTTGGTCCGGAAATGACAATTATTCGGCTTTCCTGATCTAAATAAATACTCTGTGGATATGTTTTTACATCCTTTTTCTTATTGGTAAGATATAATAGCGGATGATAAGCATCCTTGACATCGTATACTCTTTCTTGGTTTATGGTTGGAAGGACACCATTCATGGATTCTGCATATTTAGCCTTAGCAGATATGACGTCCATTTCAGTTAAAAAAACCTGGTATTGAATTAAAAGCTCTCTGTAAGGTCTAATAAAATTAGTGAGTTCCTTCAAAATTCGAGTAATCTCTTCTTTTTCTTCATACTCTAAATTGTTGAGTTCCCTCGTAAATCGTAACGTATCTTCAGGTTCAATGTAAACAATGCTTCCAGTCTTACTTCCTCCCAGTATGGAACCTCTTACCTTTTTTCTATGCATAGCCTTAACAGCCAACACTCTTTTATTATCAACTACAGTTTCCCTAATATCATCCAAAAGATCTTGGGAGCTATAGTTATTAAGAGCTGTTGTAAAGCTTTGATTGATGCTTCCTTTTACTTTATTAATTTGTTGCCTTAAATCATAAAGTAGGGGTGATGCTGAATTTTTAATATCTCCAAATCGATCAATTACGGCATCTATTTTATTAATAATTGCTTTTGTAACCTCAATTTGAGAAGCCTTGGCATTTAAATGAATATAATATTCATGGAATTTATCTAAGAATACAATGATACTATTGGAAGTAGCTGAAAGGGAACTTATTTTTCTGATACTGCTAACCTCCAGAAAGGAATTTTCAATATTTAATAGTCTTATTTCTTTTGTAATAGGCTCAAATCCATGATTGGGAATGCGGTTTTCATTTTCATAGGATGCTAAAAATTCATTGGTCAGATTCAGACTCTCCAAAACAGCTTCTTGAGTTTTTTCTGGAGATATGGCCATACAAGCTTCCCGGCCAAGAGAAGTAATAGCAAAATCACTGACTTGTTCTAGAACTTTATAATATTCTAAATCCTGTAATGTTTTTTTATGGATATGAATCATTGAAATCTTAAGTATACAATGATGCAAAAGTAAGACTTAAAGGTATTAAAGTTAACTTTTGGAAACAGTAATCCGTGGATTCTAAACTAGAATTTAAAAAAAGTGCTTTAAAGACCTTAAAAAAGGTTTAGGCATTATCAACAACCAATAAAGGCGGATAACTTTCCTCTTTATGTTCCCTAATAATAAGGGGAGGATTACTTTTTTTTCTTTTAGTGTTCGTTTTGTTGGAACTAAAGAATAACAATAAAAAATTAATGCCTACTAGCATTAGTAGAGTTAGGGTAATGATTAATAGCATAGCTTATTCTTTTTACAAAGAATATCAAAAGTAGACGATTTAATTTAAAATTGCTAAAGAAAAGTTAAAGAATTGATTTTCATTCTGAAAGCAAATGAATTATTAAAATAAATAAATGGAAGCTATTAACCATAACATAGTGATTATCATTAAAATAAATAACAGAGGCAAGCAAAATTTTAACCATCTATCAAAACCTACTTTAACAATGGCTAAAGAAGCTAAAATCAATCCTGTCGGATTTATAAATGCAAATAATCCCATGCCATATTGGTAGCAATTTACAATTACTTCTCTTCCAAATCCCACATTATCAGCTAAAGGTGACATGATAGGCATGGTCAAGACTGCCATTCCAGATGAACTTGGGATAAAAAATGACAAACCACTATAAATAAACAGCATTACATTTGCAAAAACGCCTTTGTTCATACCACCAGTGACATTACTGGCATGGTAAAGTAAAGTATCTGAAACCAATCCTTCATCTAATAAAACAGAGACTCCGCGAGCAATTCCTATAATTAAAGCAACTCCCAATAAATCAGAAGCGCCTTTGACAAAGGTTTCAACAAATTCAGCCTCTTTCATTTTTGAAATGAAACCGATAATAATGGCTCCAGCTAAGAAAATGGCGGTCATTTCTTCAAACCACCAACCAAAAATGGAGACACCTAATATCATAATGATAAAACAAAGTGCAAAAACCGCCAAAATTAAAAGCAATCTAGGCGTTAGTTTCAAGTCTGAAGTTGATTTGATTGCGAAAAGGGAACTTATTTCTTCCCTTTGATCTGAAATTATGGAAAGTTGGGGATCATTCTTCACCTTTTTGGCATATTTAAGAATATAAAGAATGCAAATTGTAGTTCCTATCACCCAAAATATAGCTCTAGGGATAAGTCCTGTTGTCCAACTGATACCCGCAGAATCTGATGCTATAATGGTACTAAAAGGATTGATTGTGGAACACATAGTTCCGATGGAAGTCCCTAAATAAATAGCTGCTAGGGGCACCATAGCATCGTATTTTGCGGCTAAAAACATGGGGATTAAAATGGGGTAGAAGGCAATGGTTTCTTCAGCCAATCCAAATGTGGTTCCACCAATTGAAACTAGGGTTGTCACTAAAATTATTAAAACATATTCATGGCCCTTCAAAGAGTTTGCCATTTTGCTAATTCCGGCATCAAAAGCCCCTGTCTTATTCATAATGCCTATAAGTCCTCCTATTATTAGAACTAAAAAAATAATATCTGCACCTTGAATAATACCCTTTACCGGAGCCATTATAAATTCAATAGGCCCTTGAGGATTAGCGGTTACTTCTTTATAAGTTCCAGGAATAGCAATAGGTTTGTAAATATCTCCAGAGGTGAACTTTTCAATAGGAATTTTTACATTTAATTCTTCAAGCGTACTCTGAGAAGCTTCCAATTGGGTGGTTTTAGTTAATCCTATTTGGTTAAAGACACCTTTTTCTGAATCAAAAACCAACGTATCATATTTTCCAGCTGGAATCAACCAAGTTAATAAAGCAGAGAACGCACAGATAATCAACAAGATGGTCTGAGCTGTTGGGAATTTAATTTTTTTCAAGGTTGGTTGTTTTTAATAAGTTTAAAGATAGTATTAATTTAGTTTCCTAAAATAAGAGGACTTAAAAATGACAGTTCAAATTGAATCCAGCTGGAACGCCTATTTAAATGGAGAATTCGACAAACCTTATTTTAAGGATTTGGTGCGTTTTGTAAAAGACGAATATGCCGATAATACTTGTTTCCCTCCAGGAAATCAAATATTTAATGCTTTTGATTTATGTCCGTTTGATCAAGTAAAAGTGGTAATTATTGGTCAAGATCCTTATCATGGTCCAAATCAAGCCCACGGACTTTGTTTTTCTGTAAATGAAGGAATTGTTCACCCACCATCGCTAATTAATATTTTTAAAGAAATTGAATCCGATTTAGAAGTGCCTTATCCTCAAAGTGGAAATTTAACCAAATGGGCTAATCAAGGTGTGTTATTATTGAATGCTACTTTAACGGTGCGAGCTCATCAAGCTGGAAGCCATCAAAAGAAAGGTTGGGAGACATTTACAGATGCTGTAATCCAAACAATCAGCAATCACAAAAAAGACGTTGTATTTTTACTATGGGGTGGTTTAGCCAAGAATAAAGCGAAACTAATTGATTCCAAAAAACACCATATACTAACCTCCGGTCATCCATCTCCATTAAGTGCCAATAGAGGCTATTGGTTTGGAAATAAACATTTCAGTAAAACTAACTCCCTGTTGGAGCAAGCTGGCTTTGCGCCTTTGGATTGGTAATTTTAGGTTTGGATAGTAATACAGTAGATTGATCTGGTGTTTCAGCAGAAACAATTTCTTTTTTTGTGGTTTTATTACAGCTAACTATGAGAAGTAGAAAGTTAAAAGCAACTAATCCCGTTAAAATCAAAACTATCGTGATCAAAATCCCTGTTATTTAAATAAAATAATGTTTACAAATATAATAGATTCATTGAAAAAAACTAAATTTTTTAGACCTACAATTGATTAATCATTAAAACATTGTCCGTTATTCCTTTAAATTGTATAGAATTATCAAATATTAGTTACAATCTTATCATATTCCAAGGTGTCTTCTATGATGTTTAGTGCCTTAAGTTTTCTTTGCACATTTTCAACAGTTTTTTTATCAATAACACTTTGAGACCACTCGGTTAGGGCTAGCCATTCTCTAACATCCTCAATTTTTTGTTCATATCGGTTTGCTATCATTCTATCAATACTTGGAATATCTTTAAATTCTGAAGTGGTATTGTTTATGATATTTAAAATAGTTTGTACATCCGATTTATTTTCTTCCAAGAATTCATTTCTAACAGCAATAACAAAACAAGGCCAAGGAGTAGGGCATTGTCCTATTCTTCTAAAAACACCTTGGTCTACTATAGGCTTTGTTGTAAACTTCTCCCACATAAAATAATCGGCCGTCTCATTTGTCAAACCCTCAATAGCGCCATTCAGATTATCAATAACTTCAAACTGTAAATCGTTTTGAATATCCCATTGATTGTTTTCTGCATTGATATAGGCCATCAAATGCGATCCTGAACCATATCTACTTATTGCAGCTTTAGTGCCTTTCAATTCATCTACTTGATGGAACCTTGAATGACTTGCCACATGAATTCCCCATAACAATGGTGTTTCTACAAAAGTCTGAATGATACTACTAGGATTTCCCTCTACGATATCTTTGATTATACCCTCAGTCAAAATAACAGCTAGGTCCACATCTTTATTTCTCAGGGCTTGACACATATCACCCGTACCTCCGTAGTAATCTTTCCACCTTAGATTAATACCGTTACTTTTATATTCACCATTTTTAAGAGTGAGGTACCAAGCTAAATTGAAATGCTCTGGCACACCACCTATATTAATTGTCTTCATTCACTATTTGATTAAGGGTATATTCAATTAAATTGTTAATTACTTGCCTTGGGTTTTCTGTAAATTCTCCGGTGGCTCGATTAGCGATAATAGCATTTAAGGATACAGCCCTATGACCTAAAAGACGTGCCATTCCATAAATAGCTGCCGTTTCCATTTCCATATTGGTTATTACTAAACCATTATGGTCAAAGGTTGCTAACTTATCATTGAAGGAAGCATCTTGCAATGGTAAACGCAGAACCCTTCCTTGTGGACCATAGAAGCCAACATTAGTTGCCGTAAAACCATCAAAGGTTTTATTTGAAGACAATCTAGTGAACAATTCCCTATGACATTCCACAATGTAAGGTTTCGATTTGTTTTTATCCCAATTTAGATGAGTCATCAAATGCTGAGAAATTTCCGGAAATAAGATATTCTCAGACTGATAAAAATACATCAAACTATCAAAACCCAATCCGAATTCACTGATAACAAAACTATCTACAGGAATATGCTCTTGAAGCGATCCAGAAGTACCAATACGAATGATATCCAAGGACTTTAATTCCTCTTTTACGGTCCTTGTTTTAAAATCAATATTGGCTAATGCGTCCAATTCATTTATAACGATATCAATATTATCAGTTCCTATTCCAGTAGAAATAACGGTAATTCGCTTTCCTTTAAACGTACCTGTTTGAGAATAAAACTCTCTTTTATTGACCTTAAATTCGATGTTGTCAAATTGTTGCGCTACACGCTCCACACGGTTTGGATCGCCAACTACTATTACCGTATCAGCTAATTGTTCTGGTTTTAAATTGATATGGTAAATGCTTCCGTCTGGATTGAGAATGAGTTCAGACTCTTTAATAGGCATTTATAGGAGTTTTTATAAGTTTATTTTCTTTGGTGCTAAATTGAAAATCCAATCTATTGACACCTCCGTAATCTATATTATTGTTAACTTCAGAAGAAAAATTGGTCTGTCGAAGTAAAGCAACATGTCCTTTTCTGTTTAGCTTTATTCTTGTTTCTGTTTCATCAAAAAATATCTTCAAATTTTCTATAATCCGATGAAATTGTAAATCACCATAACCGTAGTAACCTTGGTAATTTAGAATATAACCCAACAAATGATGTCTTGATTTCACTTCATTGTCTCTAATGATCACTAAAATATTCTCTTCGATAATACTCAAACCGCTTTTTGACTCAGGGAATCTTTGCAAATGTGCTTTAAGACAATTGGTTAAATATTGAAAATTGGTATCATTCTTTATGATATATGGTTTGAATAAATTGTGATCCTTACCGCAATAGGTTTTCCATAGGGTAGAAGCCACTTCCATATCATTTTCAGTCAATTTGACCTTATTTTTGTAATGTTTTAAAAGCTGACTGGCATTCAATTCTCCCAAACCTTTCAAATTGTCCTCACCTTCAATACGTCCACTACATACCAAATAAAGGGGTAATTTTATTTTCTTTTGCCTAATCACATTGATAGCTGCTAGCATGTTTATATGGCAGAAAAGGTCATATTCAAACCATAATACAATTTCTGAATAGTTTTCAGTATGCGATAATTTATTGATGTCTTCATGGAACTTATCCTTATCCAATTCCAAATTGTAAAACTTGTTAAAGAAATCACTCCTCAACTCCAAAAACTCCTTAGAATCAATTTTTTCAGTCGTAGGACCTTCACATAACATTTCATCCCATGTTAAGTAATCTCCTTGTACCTCTAATTCCAATAATATTTGAGTTAAGACTGAACCATTTGTGATATGTAGTGTTTCCATTTTTATCCCCCAACTCTTTTTACATTAAAACCTTTATCTTTTAAAATCACCATAATTTTATCGCGGTAGTCTCCCTGAATAATAATTTTATCATCCTTAAAACTACCACCCACACTTAAGGCTGTCTTTAATTCTTTAGCTAGCTTTTTAAAATCTTCGGTAGCGCCTGTATAGCCCTCAAGAATGGTAATAGGTTTTCCTTTACGTTTTTCATATTTGCAGATTATGGGGTCATCTTGCATCCAAATATCAGATTCCTGATCTACAGAATCCTCTTGATTTTCGGGTACATGATCTGGAAACAAATTCTTTAATTGATCTTGTAAATCCATATGTTTTTATTTCTTAATAAGACCTAACTCAATCAAACGTTCAGTTAGAAATTCTCCAGCGGTGATATCCTCATAAAGTTTTGGGTTTTGATCATCTACACAATTATCCAAAACGTCCAATTTCATACTGCTAATAGGGTGCATGAAGAACGGTATGGAATAACGTGATGTTCCCCAAAGTTCTTTAGGCGGGTTTACCACTCTATGGATGGTTGATTTCAACTTGTTATTGGTGTGTCTTGAAAGCATATCTCCTACATTGATCATCAACTCATCTGGTTGTGCGATGGCGTCTATCCATTCACCTTTATGGTTTTGTACCTGAAGCCCTTTCCCTTGGCCCCCCATTAACAAAGTGATTAAATTGATATCACCATGTGCCGCAGCGCGAACAGCCTCTTTAGGTTCTTCTTTAATAGGAGGGTAATGAATAGGTCTTAAAATAGAATTTCCGTTTTTAATGAAATTATCGAAATAGGTTTCTTCTAAACCTAAATGTAAAGCTAAAGCCCGAAGCACATATTTAGCCGTTTCCTCCAACTTTTTATAGGTTCTTTTACCCACTTCATTAAACTCTGGAAGCTCTTCAACCGAAACGTTTTTTGGATATTCCTTCTCTAATTCCGGATTGTCTTCCACATATTGACCAAAGTGCCAAAACTCCTTTAAATCACCTTCTTTTTTACCCTTCGCACTTTCTTTTCCAAAAGAGACGTAGCCTCTTTGACCTCCAATTCCTGGAATTTCATACTTCTGTTTAGTTTCTACCGGGAGGTCAAAAAAGGATTTGATTTGTTTATATAAATCCTCAACCAAATTGTCATCGAGAAAGTGACCTTTCAAGGCCACAAAACCTATTTCTTCATAAGCCTTACCAATTTCATCAACAAATTTTTGTTTTCGCTCAGGGTCTCCAGATGTAAAATCCTTAAGATTTACACTAGGTATGTTATTCATATTGAAAAATTTAAGTCTGTCTCTTACAAATGTACGAAAACATTAGTAAGAATGGAATTCTATTTTGGCTCCTAGGGTCATATTTTAAAGACTCATTTTATATATATTTGAGAAATGAATTTTTATGATTTCAAACCCGTCTTCCTTATCAAATATGCAGTATCAAACTGATCAAATAGACCAAACCACCTTATTACATCTTTACAAAAACATGTTGAAACCTCGATTAATAGAGGAAAAGATGTTGGTTTTACTTCGTCAAGGTAAAATTTCAAAATGGTTCTCTGGAATAGGGCAAGAAGCCATATCTGTAGGGGTAACTATGGCAATGAAAGATGAGGAATATATTCTTCCTATGCACCGAAATTTAGGGATTTTTACGACAAGAAACGTTCCTTTATTTAGACTTTTTTGCCAATGGCAAGGAAAAATGAGTGGCTTCACCAAAGGAAGGGATCGTTCATTTCATTTCGGAACTCAAGAATACAAACTGATTGGAATGATTTCCCATTTAGGACCGCAATTGGGTGTTGCCGATGGTATTGCTTTGGCTAGCAAGCTAAAAAACCGTCAAGAAGTAACAGCAGTTTTTACAGGAGAGGGAGGAACAAGTGAAGGAGATTTCCATGAAGCCTTGAATGTGGCTTCTGTGTGGCAATTGCCTGTGTTATTCTGTATAGAAAATAACGGTTATGGTTTATCAACCCCAACTACAGAGCAGTATTTTTGCGAAAATTTGGCAGATAGAGGATTGGGTTATGGTATGGAATCCCATATTATTGATGGGAATAATATTGTTGAGGTTTACCAAAAAATTTCCGAAATAACAGAAAGTATGCGTCAAAATCCACGACCCGTTTTGATTGAATTCAAAACCTTTAGAATGCGTGGTCATGAGGAGGCAAGTGGAACCAAGTATGTGCCACAGGATTTGATGGATTTTTGGCAACAAAAAGATCCGCTGAATAATTTCAAGTCATTTTTAATAGAACAGGGCATACTTACGGAAACTGATGATGACGTCTTTAGGTCAAAAATAAAAGCCGAAATAGATACGGCCTTAGACATGGCTTTTACTGAAGATGCTATTGAACCCGACATGGAAACCGAACTACGGGACGTTTATCATCCATTTGAATACGAACATGTAACCCATAAAGAAAAAACGGAGGAATTACGATTCATAGATGCCATTTCAACTAGCTTGAAACAGTCTATGGAAAAACATCCGGAGTTGGTCGTAATGGGGCAAGATATTGCTGATTATGGTGGCGTCTTTAAAATTACAGAAGGATTTGTAGAGGCTTTTGGGAAAGATCGTGTAAGAAACACCCCTATTTGTGAATCCTCCATAATTGAGGTAGGAATGGGCCTATCTATTGCCAATATCAAATCTGTGGTGGAAATGCAATTTGCAGATTTTGTGAGTTCTGGTTTTAACCCGATTGTAAATTATCTTGCTAAGGTGCATTATCGTTGGAACCAAAAGGCGGACGTGGTCGTCCGAATGCCTTGTGGAGCAGGAGTGGCAGCGGGCCCTTTTCATTCCCAAACAAACGAAGCATGGTTTACAAAAACGCCAGGTTTAAAAGTGGTTTATCCTGCTTTTCCCTATGATGCCAAAGGGCTTTTAGCAACAGCTATTAATGACCCAAATCCTGTGCTATTCTTTGAACATAAAGCATTATATAGAACCGTAAGACAAGATGTGCCAACCGATTATTATACATTGCCATTTGGAAAAGCAGCCCTATTAAATGAAGGTCAAGAAATTACTATTATATCTTATGGGGCTGGCGTACATTGGGCTATTTCTATATTAGAAAAACATCCAAACATTCAAGCCGACTTAATTGATTTAAGAACCTTACAACCCTTAGATACGGAAGCCATATTAACTTCTGTCAAAAAAACTGGAAAAGCCATCATTTTACAAGAAGATTCTTTATTTGGAGGTATTGCTTCAGATCTTTCTGCAATGATAATGGAACAATGTTTTGAATATTTGGATGCCCCGGTAAAAAGAGTAGCAAGTATGGAAACACCTATTCCTTTTATAGGACAGCTTGAAGAACAGTATTTACCGAAATCCAGATTTGAAATCGAGCTATTGGAACTTCTGAAATATTGACGTTATGACATACTAATCAAGGCTTTAAACTGAAAAATTGTCTTAAAATATAGTCGAAAAACTGACATTTTGGTATTGGTATTTTTTTTGTTTGGTGTTATTTGAATTTAAACTTTAAACATTATGTATAACACAAATAAAATCATTATGAGTAATTTGATTCCAACAAAAAGAAACGGTTTAAGAACCTCTCAGAGAGAGCAAGGAACCTTACCAAGTTTATCTTCTTGGATTGATGACATTTTCAACAGAGACTTTGGATCAGATTTCTTAGCCAATTTCAACACAGGCATGACTTTACCTTCTGTAAACATTAAGGAAAATAAAGATGCTTATGTGGTAGAAATGGCAGTACCTGGATTCAATAAATCTGATTTTGAAGTGAATGTGGACAACGAATTATTAACCATTTCCGCTGAAACTAAAACAGAAAAAAATGAAGAAGAAGAAAACTATACCAGACGTGAATTTGGTTATTCTTCTTTTAAAAGATCTTTCACTTTACCAGATTCTGCAGATGCTGAAAAAATCAATGCAGAATATGTGGACGGACTTCTTAAAGTTCAAATTGCGAAACGCGAGGAAGCCAAACGCAAACCCGCTAAAAAAATTGAAATTTCTTAATTTGATTGATTAATGAATTTTAAAAAGAGCGCCATAAGCGCTCTTTTTTTTTATATTAGTCCATGCGATTTTCCCTTTATGTCCTTTTAGGATGTTTTTTTCTTTTTGCATGTAACCCTTCTAATAAAAAGGAGGAGAAAGAATTTATTCAGTTCTGTGTTATGGCAACTGCCTATAATTCTTTAGAATATCAAACTTCACCTAATCCACATATAACTGCTTTTGGTGATAGCTTAATCCCTGGAAAAAAATACATTGCTGTTTCTAGAGATTTATTAAAATTTGGTCTTAATCACAACACTCCAGTACAAATTGAGGGCTTGGAGGGTATTTATTTGGTAAAGGATAAAATGCACTACAGAAAACGGAACCAAATAGATATTTATATGGGCACCGATGTGAAAGCGGCTTTGAAATGGGGTAGGCGTAAGGTTAATATTTCATATCCATGGGTTAAGGATTCTGTAGCCATTTTAAATTAAAAGGATTATTTAGATATTTCAGCTTCAGAAACTACGAAAGGATAGGCTTCTTTTGCCAAGGCAATGTCCTCTTCATTTAGTACTTCTGGTGATTTCTTCAAAATATTACGCACATAATTCTCCCTGAGCTCCAAATAAGCTTTGGTTAATTCATCCTGTACTGCCACGTAAAATTGATACGATGTTTCTCGGTCATTTTTTAATGAAATCACAGCTTTATTGGGATTGTCTGAAGATGAAACGGATTGAATACCTTGGCAATAATTACAACTCCCATCACCGTTGTTATCTACAAACAGCTTGATTTTGTTTTTTATTTCAGAAATGGAAACCAATTCGTCATTGACCATTAATTGATTTTGGCCGTTAATTGAGATTCTCAAGATATTTCGCTCATTTATATCAGATGAACAATCCACTCCGGGAGGACAATCTCTGGGTAATTTTCTGCTAATACCTGCATCATTGCTCATGGTTGTGGTCACCAGAAAAAAGATGAGTAATAAAAAGGCAATGTCTGCCATGGACCCTGCATTTACTTCTGTAGATTTTCTTGTACGTCTCATAATGTAGTTTTTTAAGATTTAAAATCGAAATACAAGAACAATACCATAAATGAAAAAAGTCGGCAATTGCCGACTTTTATACAAACTAACTAATTCAAATTAATGTGCTAACCTATTAATTCCTGTCCATAAAGTTTCATGATCACTATCCCACTTGTGGTAGTTTCTCCACTTGTCTTTAGATAGCTCCTTCATTCTAAAAAAGGAATCTCTTGATGTTTTAATAATAGCTTTCATGATACTTATTTTTTTGATTGATGATTGATGTTGTTTTTGATTGATTTTTTTTCAGCAGTTGGTAAACCAACTATCTGTAGCGTCTTTTACAATTCCAATTGTAACCTTTCCTGTCACTAAAAGAATTTGAAATTTGATTGTTGTCTAAAGTTCTCATGATGATGTTTTTTGATTGATGATTGATTGTCTAAGTTCTTACAGTTTATCTGTAACGTCTTTTACTGTTCCAATTGTAACTTTTAGTATTACCTAATGTGTTTGAAATCTGATTGTTGTCTAAAGTTCTCATGATAATTATTTTTTGATTGATTGTTTATTAGATAGACGAGGAAAAAAAAGATTTGTTACAGTACTGTGCATTGCAAAGTAGTGATTTAACAAATTTTAACATTTTATTACGTAAGTTTACAATCCTTATATAGGCAAGAAATACATAAAATTTCATTAAAAAGTTGTTTGGTTATATTATAGGTACGATTTTTGAACTTTCCGTTGGGATAACAATAAACAATGAAACACCTCTTTCTACTTTTATTCAGCCTTGTGTCCATTTCCATATATGCTCAAATAGATGGATCGGAAACCAATGCTACGGTTATTCCTGCTGAAGAAAATGCCAATGGGCAAGAAAATAAGGTTATTGAAAATAAACCCATTGAGAATAAAGGTCTTTTAAATTCCAAAGCTGGTATTAATGGATTATCGGTTCCTGAGCAGAATACAAATACTGACTTTAACACCAAAAAGGAGTTTTCCATGTTGGGAGGGGAGAAGTTTGGAGATCCTGGAGAGCTATATAAAGGAAAGGTTGACCAACATTTAAAAAATGTAAGGCAACAGTATGATGAAGAGCGTTTCTTTTCGCGTGTGGAGCGTGGTGGTTCCAAAACAGATCAATTTTTAGGTGAATTCCGAACCAAAGCCAAAAGTGTCAATGTAGTTTATCGCGACCATGCTGATCCTGACGGCGATAGAGTTAGGGTTATAATAAATGGTGAAGTTGTTAAATATGATGTTACTTTAACTACTTCTTTTTCTGGTTTTATCTATAATTTGGAAGATGGCGTCAATCAAATTGACTTTATCGCTCTAAATATGGGTGAAGCAGGTCCTAATACTGCCGAGTTGGTAGTTATGGATGAAGAAGGCAATATTATTGCATCAAGTAGCTGGAATTTAGCAACAGGAGTCAAAGCTAGCATTTTTATTATTAGAGAGCCTTTTTAATAGGATTTCACACCTAGCTCTTCAACTTGACCAGGTAGTAATCCTTCAAAAGTATATTCTCCAATTCGATATCTTACTAAACGTAATGTAGGAAATCCTACGGCAGCCGTCATTTTTCTTACTTGTCTAAATTTACCTTCTGTGATGGTAATTGAAATCCAAGAGGTTGGTCCATGTTTGTCATCCCTAACAAATCGTTCTGGAATATGACTAATGTCTTTTAAAAAATCTACTTGGCAAGATTTTGTTTGATAAGATTCCTTACCAATTGTAATGGGAATTCCTTGTTTCAAATTTTCTATAGCTTCTGAAGTAATTAAACCATCTACCATCACATGGTATTCCTTTTCTATGGCACTACTTCTTATGAATTCACTATATTTTCCATCGGTTGTTAAAAGTAATAGACCCTCCGATTTTTCATCCAGTCTACCAATAGCCATCAGGTTGTCAGGAAACGCTCCCAAGCTCCCTAATAGCTTCTTATTTCGCCTTTTAGTCTGATTATTAATAAATTGACTTAAGTATCCGTAGGGCTTATATATCTTATAGTAATGTTGCAAACCGTATAATTTAGAAAACAATACGCAAATTTAAAAGGAATTTTTTAAGCGTTTATCAACTGTAAACTGTTAAAAAAATAAGCTAATATTTCAGGGCCAATACCTTGTATAACCTTAGAAACACGTTATTTTTGCACATTAGCTTTTTTTATGACCAATATTAAGATAGATACACAAGAATTAGAAGATAGAAGAGTAGGTAAGGACTTATATAGTTACCAAAGAGGAGCCATTAATAAAATTTTTAAATGTTTTGAAGAAGCTCCTGAAGATTACCATTTGCTTTACCAATTGCCAACCGGAGGTGGAAAAACGGTTATATTCTCTGAAATTGTACGTCAATACTTAAAACATCATAAAAAGAAAGTTTTAGTCATGACGCATCGTATTGAGCTTTGTAAACAAACTTCCAATATGTTGCAAGAGTTTGGGGTGGTCAATAAAGTGGTTAGTAGTAAAGCTAATTTAGATGATCAATCTCAATATAGTTGTTTTGTGGCTATGGTTGAAACCCTGAACAATAGACTTCATGATGGCAAACTAGATATATCTGATATAGGGTTAGTCATCATTGATGAAGCCCATTATAACTCTTTCACCAAATTATTCAAGTTTTTTGAAAAATGCTTTATCCTAGGTGTAACTGCAACCCCATTAAGTAGTAACATCAAATTACCTATGAAGGATAATTACGATGAGCTAATTGTAGGGGAGAGCATTGAGTCGTTAATCAAAAATGAGTTCTTAGCACGTGCCGAGATTTTTTCATACAATGTCGGACTAACATCTTTGGTGGTTGGTGCCAACGGGGACTATACGGTTAAGTCTTCAGAAGATTTGTATACCAACAACGATATGTTGTCAAAATTGATGCAGGCCTATGAAGAGCGTTGTAAAGGCAAAAAAACCTTAATCTTCAACAATGGTATTAATACCTCGTTGCATGTCTACGACACCTTTAGAAGGGCTGGATATCCAGTCGCTCATTTGGACAATACTAATACCAAAAAAGAAAGAAAACGCATTCTAAAATGGTTTAGAGATACTCCAGATGCGGTTCTTACTTCTGTTAGTATCTTGACTACAGGATTTGATGAACCTACTGTAGATAATATCATTTTAAATAGAGCAACCAAATCCTTGACCCTTTATTACCAAATGATTGGTCGTGGATCACGTATTCTGAAAAATAAAACTAAATTTTCGGTAATTGACCTTGGTAATAACTTCCATCGTTTTGGTCCGTGGGGTGCAGAGTTGGATTGGCAACGCATATTTAAATCGCCAAACTTCTACTTAGATAATATTTTAAGTGATGAGGATATTGAAAACAACTTTAGATATGAAATGCCGGAAGATTTACGTGCTGAATTCGGCAATTCAAATAATGTTTATTTCAATATTAGAGAAGCCTATACCAGTGCTGTTAGAAGTGGTGAATCCTCCAAAAAAGTATTAGAGCGTTCTATAGAACATCATGCCAAAATCTGTATTGAAAATAGTGAAGATTTATATGATGCATTGGATCTAGCTAAGAAACTAGGGGATGATATTGATTACAGAATCCACCAATACACCAAATGTATTAGTAAAAGCACTTTTAATTTTGTGGAATGGCTCAAGGATGACTACCGTAAAAAACTGCGTACTTTCCTTAGGGTAAATTTTGATGAAGTATTTGAAGAAATTCATGGCCGACCTGCTGCTAGCTAGCTGAAATTAAAGGTTTAGAATTGATTACGGGTATGTAGTTTGGGAGTCTTATAACAGACAAATGACAAAAGTCACTCCTGATTTTGTAAATAAACCCTATCTTTAGATTAAAATTTAGGGATACACATGAAACACATTCTTTTACCTACAGATTTTTCAGAGAATTCTTGGGAAGCCATTCAATATGCCATGAATTTGTTCAAAAAACAAAGGGTCACTTTCTTTTTAATGCATTCCTATGAACCTCATGTATCGGCGCCATCAACAGCCGTGACTTCCAAACGTGCCAATACCATCATAATGGATTCTATAAAGGAGGAAGCAAAAAATGGATTACAGGAAACGCTCAAAAAAGCTTTGGAATTAAATACAAACAAAGAGCATCAATTTAAAACCATTATCATAAATGATTACTTTTTAGGAGCAGTACAAAGTACTGTGAGCAATATGAAAATTGATGCGGTTGTGGTGGGAACAAAAGGAGCTTCTGGCTTAAAAGAAGTTACCATAGGAAGTAATACTGCCAATCTTATTGGTAAATTAAAATGTCCCATAATCGCAGTTCCAAAAAATGTGGTTTTAAAATCCTTAAGCGATATAGGTTTCGCTTCTGATTATAGTATAAGTGAGTATCGCCATGGATTGGATTTATTGATTGAATTGGCTTCCAATTTTAAATCTAAAATTTCAGTTGTTCATGTTATGAACCATTCTAAAGAATTATCTTCTGAAATGCGAGCAAATAAAATGATTTTAGAAGCTGAATTAAAACCTATTCCTATCGACTTCTATTGCATCACAGATGTTTCCGTTGAAGTTGGAACCCGCATTTTTAGCGAAAGTCGTCAATTAGACATGATGTGTGTCATAGCCAAACAACATGGTTTCTTTGATAAGTTATTGCACAAAAGCCAGAGCAAGTCCATTAGCCATCATGCCAAAGTTCCTTTGATCATTTTTAATCATGCCGCTTTTGCTTAATTGTAAGTCCTAGAGACAAAACCCGTTTTTTTCTCTAACACAGCATGTACCAAATAACATATATTTATTCCACAAAAAAAGGTTGCCGAGGGAGGCAACCTTTAATGGGATACAAGTGTATCCATAAGGATTAAGTTCAATGATGTTATTTTTCAGAAGCCGCTAATTCCTTAGTTTCAGCGCCCATTAAAGCGAAGAACTTATTAATATTAGGTAAGATTATAATATTTGTTCTTCTATTTTTTGATCTGTTCTCAGCAGAATCATTTTCTGCAATTGGTTGATAAAAACTTCTACCAGAAGCAATCATTTTTTCAGGTGCTACACCATAATCATCTTGTAATTTTCTCACTACTGAAGTAGCTCTTAATACACTTAAGTCCCAGTTATCTGATACCTTAGCTGTACTAATACTTCTAGAGTCTGTATGACCTTCTACCATAACCTCAATACTTGGCTCAGAATTGATTACATCAGCCAACTTTTTTAAGATACCATCGGCTTTATTGCTTACTCTGTAACTAGCAGTATTGAACAACATTTTATCAGAGATAGAAATCATAACTACTGTTTCATCAATATTGATGGCGATATCTTCATCTTCATCAATTTCTGTGGTATTCATCGACTTTTTCAAGTTGTAAGAAACAGCTAAATTCATTGAATCCTTTAAAGTTTTAGCTCCAGCAAGTGCCTCTGCATCTACATTTTTTAAAGTTTCATTCATTTTTTCTCTTACATCATTAGAAATGACAAGGTCATCACCAACAGTGACAATTTTGGAGTCATTTTCTTCCGTAAGAGAGCTGATTTTACTGTTGTAAGTATCTATTCTCGCTTGAATTTCATCAAATTTAGCTTCTAAATCTTCTTTTTCAACACGAGTTTTGGCTAGTTCGCTTTTAATTTGTCCGTTTTCCTCTTGAAGTGCTACGTATTTCTTTTTAGAAACACAGGAAAACATAAAAACACCGGTTAATAGTAAAATTGAAATTTTCTTCATAATATTTTGATATTGGTTAAATGTTCTATTGCATTTACGCACAGAATTAGATGTTAGATGCCTTCTTAACATTTTTTATGATTTTTATTTTAAAACAAGGGAGCTATCTTAAAGTCTGTTAATTATATAGTGTATCTTTTTTTGGTTTGTTTGTACCACTGATTATTTCTTACTTTTACATTATTAATTAAAAAATCATATGAGTAAGTATACCATAGCTGTTATTCAGTTAAATTTGAACAACACCCCTGAAAATAATTTAGAAAAATGTCAGGAATGGGTAAGGAAGGCCGCCGGTCAAGGTGCCGAAGTTATTTGTTTACCAGAACTTTATAGCAGTCATTATTTTTGTCAAAGTGAAGACGTTAATAATTTCGCTTATGCCGAACCTCTTTATAGCACCTCTTTTCAAGCATTCAGTGCTTTAGCCAAAGAGCTAGGGGTGGTAATCATTGTTCCATTTTTTGAAAAACGTATGGCTGGTATTTATCATAATAGTGCTTATATCATTGATACGGATGGAAGCGAAGCTGGACTATACAGAAAGATGCATATTCCAGATGATCCTCATTTCTACGAGAAATTCTATTTTACTCCCGGAGATTTAGGCTTCAAAAACAATCGTACCAAAAAAGGAAATATCGGAACCTTAATTTGTTGGGATCAATGGTATCCCGAAGCAGCTCGACTTACAGCTTTAAAAGGTTCTGAAGTCTTGTTTTACCCAACAGCTATTGGTTGGCATCCTAAAGAAAAAGATCAATATGGTCCAAACCAATATGGTGCTTGGATGAATGTTATGAAAGGACATGCTGTGGCTAATGGCGTTTACGTAGCAGCTGCCAATAGAATAGGGTTGGAACAATATTTACCTGATACGGACGGAATTGAATTCTGGGGAGCTTCCTTTATAGTAGGCCCGCAAGGTGAAGTTTTAGCTCAAGCATCTCATGATCAAGAAGAGATTTTAATGGCTGAAGTAGATTTAGAATTACAAGAGAATGTGCGTCAAAACTGGCCATTCTTTAGAGATCGTAGAATTGATGCTTTTGAAGATATAACTAAACGCGCTTTGGATTAATGGCAAAGACTAACCGACGCATGCCCGCAGAATGGGAGCCTCAAGAAGGCGTCCTCTTATGTTTTCCTCATAATGGAAATGATTGGCCAGGAAAGTTTAAAGCCATTCAATGGGCTTTTGTGGAGTTCATAAAGAAGGTGAGTGCCTATGAAACTGTGTTTTTGGTCATTGCTGATGAAAAACAACAAGACCGAGTAGCCACCATGCTAGATATTGCTCATATAGATTTAACCCGGATTCATTTTATAAATCACAAGACCAACAGAAGTTGGATGCGTGATTCTGGACCCATCATTGTAAAAAATGGCAATCAAAGAGAGGCCTTAAACTTTAACTTTAATGGGTGGGCTAAATACCATAACTATCAATTAGATAGACACGTGCCAGAAAAAGTATCCAAGACTTTAAAAACACCTTTAACACAAGTTATGTATAAAGGTAAACCCGTGGTTTTGGAAGGTGGAGCGCTAGAAGTTAATGGTCAAGGAACCTTATTAACTACGGAAGAATGTTTATTGGACCCAAAAATTCAAGTGAGAAATCCTGGATTGACCAAAGCCGATTATGAAGCCATTTTTAAAGAATATTTGGGGGTAACCAATACTATCTGGTTAGGTCATGGGATTACTGGTGATGACACACATGGACATATAGATGATTTGGCCCGTTTTATAAATGAAGATACTATTGTTACAGTTATTGAAACCAATCCTGAGGATGTTAACTTCAAACCCTTACAAGATAATCTTAAAAGATTAAAGGAGGCCAAACTTGAAAATGGTAACTCACCTAATGTGGTAACACTTCCTATGCCGAAACCTGTTTATTTTGACCACATTAGATTACCTGCCAGTTATGCCAATTTTCTTATCATAAACCAGTGTGTTTTAGTACCCGTGTTCAACGATGTTAATGATCGTGTGGCGCTCAACATTTTGGCGGAATGTTTTCCAGACCGCGAAGTCATAGGTATTCATGCCATTGATTTGATATGGGGATTTGGCACACTGCACTGTTTAAGTCAACAAATACCTAAATAAAAGTATAAAGAGCCTATCGAGGCTCTTTTTTATTCTGGTACTGTTGATATGACATTAAACAAATTTGCTTTGGAATTTAGGTAGTCATTCTCAACTGAAATGGCTTTTAAAACCGTTTCTATAAGCTTAGATTCCCTGCTATTCACCACAAACAGAGAGCTTTCTCCCAAGAAAAATTTACGTTCCTCAGCTTGTACCAAGGTTTCATAATTTGTCACTAGTTCTTGAGCCACTTCATTTTGAATGCCGTAAGATTCAATTTCATTTTTTAAAGCTTCAATCTTATTTTTGAGCGTCAAGTTGGTTGATAATATTTCATACTCAAGATCCTGAAGTTTCAATTTAGCCAATTCAAAAGCACCACGCTCTTTCCTTAGGAAAAGAGGCAATTTCAAAGACAATCCCGATTTGTAATTACGGCCATTAAAACTATTAATCTCATCGGGAACTTCGGAAAGGAAATTATAATCGAAGGTAATGTCTGGTAAAAGCGCATTGGCTTTCAACCGCTTATCAACTTCTTGGTTTTGGAATTTGTAATCAAGTGAAATCAATTTGGGATGATTTTCAATTTGAAAACTCTCAAGATCCAAATCGGTCAAACTCAAAACCTGATCAATAAGGTATAATGTTTCTTCATCAGGAATAATATGATCTTCTAACTCTACAGGTATATTATTTTCTAACCAAAGATAATTGGATAATTCCAAGGTTGATTTTACAAATCCAATACGTGCTTTTTCCAAATTTAGCTTTCTTGAGTCTAAATTGATACGCGCCTCCAAAGTATCCACTGCAGGATATTCTCCTTCTTCATATCCTTTTTTAATACCTTCAAGCCGAATTTGTGCATTTTCTAAAAAGGACTGATATGTTTGATAATTTCTATAATTTTTCAACCAAATAAAATACGTTTTGGAAGCTTGGTATAGAATATCATTTACCATCATTTGCAAGTCGGCCTTGGCTTGTTCCCTATACAATTTTGCCTGCTTTAAGGTGGCCATACGTTCATTCATAAACAACCCTTTGGCTAATGAAACAGACACACCCACCTGATAAACACCATCATCTGGGGTGTTGTTTTCCGGATTTAAATAATAGCCTTCATTATTATCTACTGCCGCTTTAAAATTGACACCATACCAGGTAGGTATTTTAAAAGAGCCATTGAAAAGTTTATAATAATCGGTGTCCTTGAAATTCTTTTTGGAATAATCCAGCTCAATTTTAGGATCAAATCCACCCCGTGCTTTTATTAAATTGGCCTCACTTGCATCCAAAACCAAATTAGCTTGTTTCACTAAAGGATGAAATTGCTTCACATAAGCCAAAAACTCCTTAAAAGTCATCACATCAGGGTCGGGTTCTTGACCATAGGAGGGAAGTGCTATCCCAACCATGAGCACTATTAGAAAGCACTTTATTCTCATCATTTCTTTTCTTTAGTTTCGGTCTCACTTTGAGGTTGGTAGTAGTTAGGAGGGAAGCTGTTTAACTGCCTCCAAATTTCAAACCAAATAGGCACATCTTCTAATAAAGCCATGGTTCTAGCACCAGACCCCACACGAATCGCCTCAGGCCAAGGGTGATCATTTTGATCGGGACCTAAAAGAATACGATATTTTCCATTCGGACTGATAAAATTTTCAATGGCAACGACCTTTGCACCATACGTACCGTAAGATACATTTGGCCAACCACTAAATACGATTGCTGGCCATCCGTCGAATTGTACCCTTACTTCTTCACCTATGTGAATTAAGGGTAAATCAATTGGCCTTACATAAGTTTCGACAGCCAAATCATGTTGTGCCGGCATGATACTTACCAATGCTTCACCTTCTTTAAAAGTTTCTCCCAATCCGCTAACAATGGCCTTATTAACAAAACCACTTTGAGGAGCGGTGACATAAAGCAAATCGCTTCTTCTTTTATAATTGACATAGGAGTTCTCTAACTTAGAAACTTGAACTTCGGTATCCATTTGAGCAGATTGTGCCGTGTACATGTCACTTTCTGCCTTAGAAATTTTATCGGTATACTCTGCATTGATTCTAGAGAGTTCCACTTGTGCATTAATCACTTCATTCTGGCTTGCCAAGTATTTATTTTCTTGGGAAATCAACTTAGCCTGCGTTTCCTGAAGTTTTAACTTCTTTTCTTCAACATCTTTTACTGCCTTTAAACCTTCTTCCTGAAGTGTTTGAACCCTTTGAAACTGTCTTTCGGCAATTTGAAAATTGGTGTTGGCAGCCTCCAGATCAATACTATCACTTTTTACTTTCAAATGGGCCTGTTTCAGTTTGTTTTCGGCTTGTTTATATTTCAACTGACGTTCATTTCTAAGTGCAGCAATTTGTCTGGATAAAGCAGAAACTTTCTCTTTGTAAGCTCCTACAGAGGATTCCTTGGCTATTTTCTGTGTATTGGTTCTTTCAACCAATTGGTTATCAAAATACTCACTTTTGATCTCAGAAATATGGAGAATGGTATCACCTTTATTAACATAATCACCTTCCTTCACAAACCATCTTTCAACTCTTCCAGGGATTTGGGATTGGATTGTTTGCGGACGTTGTTCCGGTCGCAAAGTGGTCACGTTACCTTGACCCGTAATTGTCTGTGTCCAGGGTAAAAATAAAACAATCAGACCCACCAAAGCAAAGGCCAATAAAAATCGGTTAAATTGCTTGTAATAACTCACATTAAAAATGTGTTTTCCCGATTTATATTCTCTCAAGGAGACTTTTTTATGTAATTGATTATTTGAAATGTTCAGCATGGTTTAAGCATTTTTTACAATGGCACCTTCTTTTAACCTAATTATTTGTTTACAAACTCGTTTCCAATACTCGTGATTGCTCACAACCACAAGGGTCCATGGATGTTCTGGTTCTCCCAAAAAGTCAATTAAATTAATGACATCTTGTTCGTCAAACTTTTCCATGGAATCTTCAAGTATCAACAATTTTGGTCGCTTAACGATGGCTCTCGCCAAAACAATTTTTTTCGAAACTGTTTCTGATAAATGTTTTCCTTCTGGATATATCACAGTATTTAAACCTTTAGGTAACTGCTTAAAAAATGGCGTTAATCCTAATTTGTTCAATGCCCATAAAATATGTTCATCTGTGATAGCTTTATCCCCAAAGGTAATGTTGTCTCTCAAGGTACCTTCAAAAGGAGTTTCTTCAGATAAAGATAAACCTAAATGACCACGGTAATGATTGATACATAAACTCTCCATGGCATATGAGTTCACATTTAATTGACCACTAGTAGGAAGAATAATTCCAGAAATCAAGCGCATTAAACTGGATTTACCAGCGCCACTTTCACCAGCAATAATGGTGTGTTGCTTATGTTTAATAGAAAAGTCTAAATTATTTAAAATAGGGGTATGCCTCTTATCAACCATATAGGTTGCCTGATTAAATTCTAAATCAATACCATTAGAAAAATCAGGAGTTTCTCCTTGTTGTGGTTCTAGCTTTTTGTCTACCAATTCCCCTAATTTCTCTATAGAAGTAAGAACATCATATAAGGTTTCTAAGTTGACTATAATTTTTTCAACGGAATTGATAACCAAAAGAATAATGATTTCTGCAGCAACAAATTGTCCAATGTTCATTTGTTGATTTAATACCAGGGCACCACCAATAAATAAAAGACCAGCCGTAACCAACACTTTAAACCCAATCATTTGGGAGAACTGAATTACCAGAACTCTAAAGTGATTTTCTCTAGCATTCAGGTAATTGGCTACCAAAGTGTCATTTTTATCCAGGGCATGACGGGTATTTCCAGCCAATTTAAAACTAGTGATGGTTCGGGCTATTTCTTCAATCCAGTGCACAACCTTATATTTATGCTTGGACTCTAAAATACTCGTATTCAAACCCTTTTCGGCTGTAAATTTGAATATCAAAAAGATCAGAATCAATAAAAGAAATCCGAACACTATAAAAAATGGATGGTAAAAGCTTAAAAGAATTAAGGCAAAGATAATTTGGAGTAGAGCAGCGGGTACATCTACTAAAATCTTGGCCAATCCCTTTTGAATGGTAAGTGTATCAAAAAAACGGTTCGCCAATTCTGGCGGATAGTAGTTTCTGAATTCATCCATTTTTATTTTAGGAAAGCGGTAGCTAAGTTCAAAAGAAGCACGCACAAAAATACGCTGTTGTACGGTTTCAATAATACGTAACTGCATGAGTTGTAATAAACCAACAAAGACAACTCCAATGGTAACCAAAATCACGAGGACTACCCAAGAACTGGATACTTGCGCACCTTGTACCATGTTAATAATGGCTTGAATTCCTAAGGGTAACGACAAACCTACAATACCAGCAAAAATAGCGTAGTAAATGATTTGAAAAATTGCCTTACGCTCAAGCCTAATCAGACCAATAAAACGTTTCCAAGTGGTCATAGAATTTGGGTTTTAGAGTTAATAGTATTAAGAACTAAATGTTGAAAATATTTGGTTGATGATTCTTCTTCACCAGCATTTGTAAGGGTTTTGAAATGATCCTTGAGAAAATTTTGGTGTAAAGCACCTTCAACAACGGTACTAGAAAGACTTTCGGGAAAAGGATAATCGGCGTTCACTTCATGAATCATATCTCTAATACGTAGCACTAAATTTTTATAAATATTGAAAACACCATCTTTATTTTCCTGATCGACTTGTTTGGTTAAGAAAGACTTAGAGTTTTCATTGATTACAATACGATTCAAGGCCACCTCATTGATGTGGGAAAACGTCGAATCCTCAGTTGTACTTCTGGTGATAACTTGAATACCTTTTAATAATTTTTCTTCAGGGTCTGTTAAACTATGTGTTTCAAAAACCAATTGATATTCCAACCAAGCCCAGTACCAAGAGGTCAAATAGAGAAGGAGCTTGTGTTTACTCTCAAAATAACGATACATGGAACTCTCATTGGAACCTAGTTTTTCGCCTAATTTTTTAAAAGTAAAACATTCAAATCCCATTTCGTCAATCATCAGGATGCTTTCAGATACAATGCGCTTTCCCAAATCAGAAGTTTCAGGATCTTTTATATAAACCTTTTCTGATACGGTAATCTTTAAATGATGTAATAATGATTTCATAACTCAGATTTATGCATTACAAAAATAATAGTAATACTATTAATAAAGAGATTTTAACTTTTATTTAGTAGCATTTTATGCCGATTTATGGAATTATCAAAAGAAGGAGGTTTAAAATGTGAGGTTCGCAATGCGTTTTAAAGCATAGGCACCAAACCCATATAATTATTCTTGGAGTTCTTAGAGCAACATACTTATTTAAAATAGGTATTAATTGGCAGAATGGGAAGTTCTTAAAATTTTCTATTTTACATAATATAAATTATAGGACAAAAAATCCATGATAACAATTTATTTATAGATGTACTATTTTAATAGCCTATGTAAATATCCCAGAAGCTAATTAAATGACTAAACCGAAAAATATCTTATCTTTATAAAAGTGTTAATTAATTAGAATTTATAATTATGAAAGCTAAAAGTTTCATTTTAATTTTATCTATTCTTTTTGCCGGACAAGCCATTTATGCTCAAAGTGACTCAAAGAATGATTTTTCTGGGAAATATCAATCTGATATGCAATTTGTACAATTGATTCCTGAAGGCATTAATAAGTATATTGCCAAGTTTACAGAAGATTGTGAATTAACAACAAAAGTTGGAACTGTAAATGATAAAGGTGTTCTCGAGATTCCATTTCTTGGAGAAAATCAAATGCAACATATGTTTATCAAAAAAACGGGTAATGAAATAAAAATTTGGAATTCTGATAATTCACCAATGATGCAAGCGTGCAATGGAGCGACTCTTGCAGGTATTTATGAAAAAAGAAAATAAACCTTAACGGTATTTAAAGTATAATACAATTAGCTATAACGAATCATGATCATTTCTCTGATTGACCAAACCGATAGTTAACCGAGAATACAAATTTACCAGATGCCTTATTATCCAGAATTTCAAAATTGTTTTCTTTAAAAATATACATGACTTCAACACCAAAGTGATCACTTACTAAGGCTTTGGCCGAAATATAGGGTGTTTCCAAATTCCAAATATAACCTCCCCTTAAGCTATAATCCTCACTAAGACCAAAAGCACTTCCCACACTTGAACGCATATATAAGGTTGGGTATGGTGATGGCATTAGGAATCCATAATTAAAATCGGCATCAAAATATTTTCTGGGTCCAACCCTAAAATAGAATTCTGGAGTGATATTATAATCCTTATCGGCATCTTCGATAGACCCAGAATCAACTGTTAAATCTTTATTTATTCTGAGACTACCCACTTGAATACCGCCTCCAACACCTATCCATTTACCATCAATTTTAAAGTATGGGTTTATGGCATACACAAAATCAGACCGGCTTTCATTGGTTCTTAATCGGGTACTTTTAATGTTTCCTCCAGACACATTAGCCCCAACGGTGTAGGTTGTTTTCTTTTTTGTGACAACCTGAGAATACCCCAATCCAAATACCTGATAGACCTGTTTGTAATATTCATAATTATAGGTTGTTCCGCAAGTTCCTTGATGTGGATCAAACATGACTTCATTGATATAGTTTCCAAAAGAACCACCCACATCAAAACGATGGTATTTAGTAGTTTTGATAGTATCCTTTGGCAATGTTTGAGCAAATACTACAAACGGTGCTATTAGAAAAATGCTTGTTATCCAACGGTATTCCTTTAACTGGACTTCGGTAAAGAGACTGTAAACCAGAAGAATAACCACCGGAATAAACTTCATCCAAACCACCATTAATTCATAACCCGTAAATAAATCTTTGACGGTATAGATTATCATGGAAATTAAAATGGTAACCATGAATTCGTTATGGAAGGACAAGGCATTTTTGCCTTCTGGAAACCATTCCAGTGACCTTCTTTTTTCATACCACAACAGAATCAAAACCACCAAAACACCATAAATCAGCATACTCCAATGGAACATGCGCATTCCAAAGACATGCCAGGTATTGAATTGTGAACTATTAGGATCTCTTAAAAATTCAATGCCAAATCGCATCAAAAAAAACAATCCGACAGAGAACAATAAGCTGCTGGCATTCTTTTTCCAATACTTTTGACTTTTGTAAACCAAGAAAGCGATAAAAAACAGAAACAAACTATCATATATTTGAACCGGATGGACGCTTGCAGAAATAAGTGATTCCACATCAATTAAACCTGAATACCAATGATGCAAATGTGCTTGAGTTCCTTTTGGATATTGCACGCTACCAAAGCCCGAATAAAGCTGACCGTAGCAACACCCATTAAAAAAACATCCCAATTTAACGATGCCCAGAGCCATTGGAGCGCCCCAAGCATACAAATTCAAAATCGATTTATTAAACCCTAATAGGCGCTGTGCGATTAGAAGCCCTAACAAACCAAACAATAAGCCTCCCACCGCCGAACGATTTGAAAACTGCTGAGAAGAAGTCGTCAAGGCATCCAACCAATCAGAAACTGGTATGGTAAATAATCGGGAACCTGTAATTGCAAATAAAGAAACGATACTTAAGATCAATAAAATAGATCTCATTCTGTAGCCTTGTTTTAAACTTTTATAAACGACTACTCCGAACAAAAAACCAAATGCGATAAGATAACTGGCTTTAAAAAACAATTGGGGATTACCTATTGAAACTTCCATAATGTACAGAGTTTAAAATAGGAAATTCGATGGTTAGTGCGGGCAGAAAATGCCTATACAATTTAACGAAAAAATGTTGATTTTTGAAGAAAAAACTGATTAAAAAAATTAACGTATCTTGATAATACCGTTAGCTTCAGAGGTATGAAATCTATTTTTTATATTTTATTTGGATTTGTTGCTGTTCAGGTATGGTCTCAAAATTATTTTAACCTGGGGCAACTAAGTTATACCAACACCCCTCAAAATAAATTTGATACCGGTCGTGGTCAAACACAAGTGGAAGAATTAGCTCTTCAATTTGAAATCCCCATAGTAATCAACGAGCGTACTACCCTCCTAGCCGGATTCTTCACGAATCAGACCGCTGTTAAACTAGATCCATATAGACCTGAAACCAAACTGAAGGTGCTAGGACTGGGATTAGGTGTTCATAAAACATTTAATCCTACATGGTCAGCCACTTTTATGGGATTTCCAAAAATAGCATCCGATGTGATCACTCTTTCGGGAAACAACACCCAATTCGCTTTTTTAACCTTAATTTCCCAAACCAAGAAAGCCAACCTAAAATACCGGTATGGCATCTATGCCAATACAGAAAAATATGGCTTGATAATCGTGCCTATTTTAGGGCTTTATTACCTTAGTCCCAATTCTAGATTGGATGCCAATTTGAACCTGCCTATTTTGGCAGACATCAACTATCTATTAAGAAAAAATCTATGGCTTGGTATTAAATTTGACGGCTTGGGAACCACCTATTATTTAAACAATCAGGCCTACTCCCCTTCCGGTGCTTATGTATCCAAAATATCCAATGAGATTTCCACGTATTTAAGATTTGCACTCACCAAATCCCTCTATTTTAACACCAAAATAGGCTATGCTCTTGGTAGAAGCTATGATGTCTATCAAGCAAACGATAAGGTGGATTTAAACCTGATTGCCTTTTACTTTGGTGACAACAGAACTCGACTAAATGAGCGGTTTAAGGACGGTGCTATTTTTAAAGTGGAACTATTATATAGGCTCCATTTTTAAAAACAGTTAGCTCTTCAAGCTTGACATATCGATTACAAAACGGTATTTGACATCGCTTTTCAACATGCGTTCATATGCGTTATTAATATCCTGAATTTTAATAACCTCTATATCAGATGTTATATTATGTTCTCCACAAAAGTCAAGTAATTCTTGTGTTTCTGCGATACCTCCAATCAAGGAACCAGCCACACTCTTTCTTCCCATTATCATGGGAACCGTTACCAACATAGGATCTAAGGGGCCTAAATACCCAACTACCACCAAAGTACCATTTGTGTTCAAAGTGTTTACGTATGGGTTTAAGTCATGTACATAAGGAACTGTATCAATTATAACATCAAATTTACCCATGACTTGTTCCATGGCGGCTTCATCCGTAGAAATGACTACGTCATGTGCTCCCAACTTTTTGGCGTCGTCTATTTTCCCTTTTGACCGTGAAAACAATGTAACATGAGCTCCTAGGGCATTGGCTAGTTTAATAGCCATATGTCCCAAGCCACCGAGGCCCACAACAGCTACCTTACTATCTTTCCCAACATTCCAATGACGCAATGGCGACCAAGTGGTAATACCAGCACACAAAACAGGCGCTATTCCTGCTAAATCAAGATTCTCTGGCACACTCAACACAAAAGCTTCATCAACCACTATAGTTTCAGAATACCCACCGTGGGTGTTGGTTTCAAGATGTTTGTCATAGCCACCATAGGTACCCACCCATTCTGGGCAATATTGTTCCAAATCGTTTTTACAGTTTTGACAGGTTCTACAGGAATCTACCAAACAACCTACCGCTACAATATCATCTACTTTGTGCTTAGATACCTTAGAGCCAACTTCTACTACCCTACCTACAATTTCGTGTCCGGGGACAACAGGATACTGTGTCATGCCCCAATCGTTTTTTGCAAAATGCAAATCAGAATGGCAAACACCACAATATAAAATATCGATTTTCACGTCCGTATTAGTGACGGTTCTTCTGTCTATTTGTAGGGGCAACAAATCAGTTTCTGCGGATTCAGCTCCGTAAGCTTTAACACTGTAATGATTCATTGGAATAAATTTTAAATGATGTGTTCTAAATTTACGAAAAATTAATCTCAATTTATTGATAGCCAGTAAAAAACCAAGACTAAAGATCCTTACACCTTAGGAAATAAAGAATGCTACCATTTGAAATGTGAAAAATGAAGCAAATAACCCTATCTGTTAATTTATTTTTTAATTAAAATTAATTTTAACAGATTATTTCCATCTAATCATCTAAATTAGTTCATTTAATTCAAAGCACTCATCATGAAAACTTCTAACTTAAGTAGGCGTGATTGGTTAAAAAAAGGCGCTTTAACATTGGGAGGATTGGCCTTAATGCCTTCCGATATTTGGGCCCATGCTGTAGAGACAGCACAAACCAACCAAACCAAATACCTTTTTCCAACGACCAACAGCTTCAATGAATTTACGCCTCCCAAGTTTTTGGATCCCGAATTAAAAGCCATTTTAAGAGCCAATGAAAACCCATATGGGCCTCCACCCCTTGCTGCTAAAGCTTTTCAGGAAGACGTTTTTTCGGGAAATAGATATGCGTGGAAGACCCTTAATGATTTAATAAGCATGATTGCTGAAAAGGAAAACGTCTCACCCAAACAGATTTTAATGGCTCCTGGCTCTTCTGATATTCTAGAAAAAGTAGCCATGGTCTTTTTTCAAAATGGCGGGGACGTGATAAGTGCCGACCCTAGTTATATGTCTTTGATTAACGTTTCAAAATCAGTTGGAGGTCAATGGAAATCCTATAAGTTACTGTCCGATTCCCAACATGATTTAAAGGCAATGGAAAAAGCGGTGGACGATCAAACCAAATTGGTATATATCTGTAACCCAAATAACCCAACGGGTTCTATTACCAATGCTGAAGATTTAAAAACCTTTTGCAAAACGGTATCCAAAAAAGTTCCTGTATTTGTGGATGAAGCTTATATAGAACTTTCAAATAATGGCATAGCTGATAGTATGGTGTCCTTAGTGAGTGAAGGCCATGACGTTATGGTGGCTAGAACTTTTTCAAAAATCCATGGAATGGCTGGATTACGAATTGGTTACTTGGTTGGAAAAGAAGAAACCATAAACCGCATTAATAACATTACCCGTGGCGGTATGGGTATCACTGGCCCATCTATTATGGCTGCTACCACGAGTTTAAAAGGTCAAGAATTTTTAGACATGACCAAAACCAAAATTGCTGAAGCCAGAGCATATACTCAGAATTATTTGGAGAAAAAAGGATTTAAATACCTACCATCGCAAACCAATTTTATGATTTTTGAAATCGATATGGATGGGAATTCATTTCTAAAAGAAATTTATGGCCGACAGGTTGGCGTAAGAGCCTTTAAGTTCTGGGATAAAAACTGGTGTCGTGTGAGTATGGGAACCATGAAAGAAATGGAAATATTCACCAAGGCGATGGATGAAATTTTTGTCTAATGTCTGAAGCCATCATAAAAGCACTTTCATTCGTTACTTTTATCATTATTGGGTTGCTATTAAAATCTAAATTCAATAATGCCGAGGAAGTTAACGGATTAAAGAAGATTATTTTGTTGGTGGCTCTCCCCTGCACCATTTTCGTAGCCTTATTAAAGATTTCATTGCATTTAGAGTTGTTGCTTCTGCCGCTTTTTGCCTTAAGTTTTAATCTGTTTTTATTTGTCATTACCCCAGCCCTATTAAACTTGGTTGGAATCAAAAATAAATCCATTGCAAATACAGCCAAATTGCTAATTCCTTCTTTAGCTCCCGGATTATCATGCTTTCCGTTTATTTTAGAATTTTTAGGTGAACCTTATTTGGCCAAGGCCGCTATGACCGATTTGGGAAATAAGTTCTTTGTTCTTTTTATTTTATATCTGGTTGCCATCAAATGGCATTACCGTAATAAGAATAACAAACAAGAATCTGATTTAACACGATTAAAAACCTTGGTGAAGGTCATGTTATTTGAACCCATTAATCTTTTGATTATCCTAGCCTTGATTTTGCTGGTTTCGGGTATTTCACTTGCTGATTTACCACTGTTTTTACAAGAAAATTTAAACCGATTGAGTTCGATAATGACACCCTTGGTCTTACTGTTTATTGGTTTGGCTGTAAAAATTAAAAAGAAACAACTGGGACAGGTATTTTCTTTACTTATGCTGCGCTATGGCATAAGTTTACTTCTAATTGCCGGTGTGGTTGCAGCATTAAAAATCCAAACAAATCAAGATGTATTATTTATGTTAGCCTTTGGCTTGAGTGCCTGCAGCTTTTGGCCTTTTGCTCATATTTCATCTATATCTGCTAAAGAAATGGATTTGCCCGACCATCAAAAATCTTTTGACAACCAATTTGCCTTAGGTCTATTAGCAATGTCCTTACCGCTTTCGGTGCTACTAATACTAATCATTTTTACAACTGGAGACACGTTTGCAAATCCATTGCCTATCATCTTATTGGCAACAGGTTTAATCACTGTTGGCTCCCTTTTTACCATCTTCAAATGGGTAAAGAATCAGGTTGTTTTGAAAAGTGATTTGAGAAAAATAAACTAATTCATTAAAAATAGGACATAAAAAAACTTCTTAATTTTCATTAAGAAGTTTCACATCATCATAATTATTAAACAAATCTATTTAAATAATTCTGCGTTTTCCTTTAATACAATATCCTTATTAGCCACATACATATCACCCATTTTTTCAGTTTTCAGGATAATATCCAAGTTCTTTTTTGCCAATTTTTTACGGCACATTTTAGTTAAATAGGGATCATCATCAAATACAAAAGAAGGTAACCCATAAGCTTCTTTTCCTTCTTCTTTAATAGTAGGATGTATCAATCGTAATTCTTTACTATGAGGGTAAGAACCCGGAATAAAAGTGTAAAACGTATAAGAACCATTAGCGTCTGTTTTGACCCAACCTCTATGCTTCACATACTTTTTTTGTCTATCGTAATTGACATCATACATACCAGTTTCATCGGCCTGATAAATAAAAACAATGACATCTTGAGCAGGCGTCACACCATCACTTTTATAAACAGTACCTGTAATTTTTAATGGATTTTCCTTGGATTGAAAATCAGGGATACTGTCGGTATTGCTCAACTGACTTTCGGTATAATCATAGATAGGATTTCTGGTCATGTAATCAAATGGAACTTCTTCCAAAACTTGAGCCCTATCTTGCGCATGAACCGTCTGAAAAGTAGCAGACATAGTGATGGAAACAAGGAATAATAATAACTTTTTCATGAGGTATTATTTAATTAATCGGTTTAAAATTAATTGATTAACTAAACGCCACATAAAAAATCTTATGAACTAAAAAAATACACGATTAACCGAAAATAGGTTCAAAAAAATTCGACAAACTACAGGGGTTTGTAAAATATTCTTCATATCAAAGAACGATTTGAACTCTAAAAATTAACCTACTAATTAAAATGATATTTATCATAGGAAATTAAGTTTTCGCTACATAACTTTATAAGACTTCCCCTTACACAAAACAGTTTAAACTAAGTGATTATGAAACATTTAGAATTGAAATTGGTTGCGTTAGTTGTTTTGGTCTTCATCTTCACCAGCTGGGTTTCCAATCGAGTTCAAGGTTTCTATGTACCTACTACTATAGACGACTTTTTTATGCCTGGATCCCAACCCTTACAATCGGGAACATTTGCTTCACCCAACATGTGCGATAATTGCCACGGTAATTATGATACCAATGCTGAACCTGCTTTTACATGGCGTGGAAGCATGATGGCACATAGTATGCGGGATCCCTTATTTGAGGCTTCATTGACTATTTCAAATCAAGATGCTGCTTTTTCTGGTGATTTGTGCATCAGATGTCATTCTCCAGGAGGATGGCTGGAGGGCCGCTCTACCCCAACTGATGGCTCTGCCCTTACTACAAATGATAGACAAGGCGTACAATGTCATGTTTGTCACAAGATGGTTGACCCTATGAGCTCTATAGCCAACGATGTGACATATATGGAAAACCTTACCAATGTTCCTTCTGTTCATGGTAATGGGATGTATGTTATAGATTCTGAGGATATCAGACGGGGGCCTTATGAAAATGTTCAATCCAATCATGCTACCATGTATTCTGAGTTTCACACCTCCTCAAATATGTGTGCTACTTGTCATGATGTAAGCAATCCGGTTTATTCAAAACAACCTGATGGCACTTATTTACCGAATACATTAGGATTGCCTTCCAGCAATTTTGACACATATGAAATGTTTCCCGTTGAGCGTACATTTAGCGAATGGAAAATGAGTGCCTATAATTCAGAAACAGGAGTGGTTTCAGATGCATTTGGAGGTAACCTAGAAAGTGTCATATCCTGTCAGGATTGTCATATGAAGGAAGTAACAGGGAAAGGTTCCAATAAATCCTTTTCTCCTATAAGAAATGATTTGGGACAGCATGACCTCACTGGAGGAAATACATTTGTTCCCTTATTGATAAAAGATTTATACAGTAATGATAGTAATGTGGATCAATCTGCCCTTGATGATGGTATTCTAAGGGCTCAATATATGCTTCAACATGCGGCAACCATGGATCTGCAAGCCATTATGGATGATGATTTAGAAATTGAAGTAAAAATAACCAATGAGACCGGCCATAAGTTACCATCTGGATATCCAGAAGGAAGACGTATGTGGATTCATTTGGTAGCTTATGACACTAACAATAATGTATTATTTGAATCTGGTTCTTATGATTCGGAAACAGCAGTTTTGGATTTAGAAAACACTAAAATTTATGAGGCAAAATTGGGCATTAGTGAAGAAGTAGCTGAAATTGCCAATGCTAATAGTACAACCAGCTACACTTATAACCCTGGCGAATCATTTCATTTTGCACTAAACAACCTAATTGTTAAAGACAATCGTATTCCTCCAAGAGGCTTTACAAATGCTAATTTTGAAGCCATTCAAGCTGCACCAGTGGGATATTCTTATGAAGACGGCTCCTACTGGGACATTACCTATTTTGAGATCCCAGAAAACACTTATAAAGTTGTGGTCCAGTTGTTCTATCAAACTGTTTCAAAAGAATATATTGATTTTTTATTGAATTTTAATGAAACCAATTCCAAAGGGCAAGAGCTGTATGATTTGTGGGTGGCTCATGGGAAATCAGCGCCCGAATTGATGGCTGAAGAAGAATTAATTTTAGATTTTTTAAATCTACCTGATTCTTCAGAACCAAAAGAATTGATTAGCATATTTCCAAACCCAGCCTCAAATGAAGTTCACTTAAAGTTTCATTCCAATGAAATCCAAAACCTAAATATTTCCATATTTACAAGTAATGGCACTCTGGTGCAAGAATTCAATAATAAAGAAAATTTCAATTATGTAGACAACAGCATCACCTTAAAACTTGATTACATTTCAAAAGGGACTTATATAATGCGTATTCGGTTAAATGATTCTATAATTACTAAATTTTTAGTAGTTAAATAATCAGGTGAATCATAGAAAAGTACTACCCAAATCAATTGAGGTAGTACTTTCGTTATGTATTATTTATATGCTTTTTAAGAAGCTGCTAGCTTAGAAATTTTTGGATAGTCGGTGTATCCTTCTTTTCCTGGCGTATAAAAAGTATCTTGATTCCATTCGGTCAATTCCAAATTATTGGCGAAACGTTCCACTAAATCTGGATTTGAAATAAAAGGTTTTCCGTATGCTACTAAATCCGCATCCCCATTTTCAATGACCTGATTTCCCTTTTCTTGATCAAAATTAGAGTTAATAATCAAAGTTCCATTATAAAGCGGTCTAAAATGTTTGGCTATTTCCGTCACCGCATATGATATATCCGAAACATCTGTAAACGGTTCTGAAAGGTGTATATAAGCCAAGTCATAATCGTTTAATTTTTTAATAATATATTCAAAGGTTGGTATGGTTTCTTCATCCATTGTCATTCCGAAAACACCATTTAAAGACGGATTAAAACGGGCCCCTATCTTTTGCTCTGGCATCACTTCTTTAATAGCATCTAAAACCTCGAAAAAGAAACGCGCTCTGTTCTCTATACTTCCACCATATTCGTCTATACGCGTATTGGATGTGGCGTTGAAGAACTGGTGAAATAAATATCCGTTTGATGAATGTATTTCTACCCCGTCAAATCCAGCTTCCATAGCATTTTTTGCTGCCTGCTTAAAATCATTAATGGTTCGCAGAATATCCTCCTTGGTCATTTCCTTGGGGGCAACTGTATCTTTGAATCCTTCTGGTGTGTAAGATTGGGCATTCGGATTTATAGGCGATGGCGCCAATGGCAAATCACCATTATGAAAATCTGGATGAGACATTCTACCCACATGCCATAACTGAATAAAAATTTTTCCTCCTTCATTATGAACTTTATCTGTTACCAATTTCCATCCCTCAACCTGCTCTTTACTGTGTATACCTGGTGTGTTTATATAGCCAACAGCCTCTTCAGACACCTGAGATCCCTCAGAAATAATTAGACCAGCACTTGCTCGCTGTTGATAATAAAGCCCTTGAAGATCTTCTGTTGGTTTTTTCTCTGGATTATTGGCTCTACTGCGTGTCATAGGAGCCATCACCACTCTATTTTTTAAATCTAAATTATTTGATTGATATGGTTGTAATAAAGCTTGTTTACTCATATTATTTGTTGGATTTAACTATTAAATTATTTTGATTTTTTAAAATTACTAAACATGGTATTATTTTCCTAGGCAAATTAATTGTTTAACTTCAATTTATGAAACTTCAATAAATTAAAAAATGGAAAGCGGCCTAAACCTTGTTTTAGACCGCTTTTAAAAAACTCATTAATCAACTATTCTATAGGAAGAATAAACCCATCAATCAAAAAACTAAATGCTCATCCAAATTACTTGGGATCAATCATTATAAATATCAACTAACTTATTTACAGTATAAATATACAAATTTAGTTTAACTTTTTAAACTTTTTGTTAAACAAAATTATATATTTCTTTTGCACCATCCGTTCCGATTCTATATTTCTAAAATTGTTCTCATTTTTTATATTTGTTTCTATGGAAATATATAACCCAAAAGAGTGGTTTAAGGCTGTATTTTATGTTCATAAATCAGATACGTTAAGAAAACTGACTCCCTATTTGTTTATTACAGCCGCCTTTTCATATGGTGTTGCCTACTTAGAATTGGAATATTTTAATCTATCAGCCAAACACTGGGTAAAGAACATTACCGTAGTACATAATTTATTGGGTTTTGCATTATCCTTACTATTGGTTTTTAGAACCAATACGGCATATGATCGTTGGTGGGAAGCCAGAAAGCAATGGGGCGCCCTTACCAATACCAGTAGAAATTTAGCCCTTAAAATGAATGCCTTACTCCCTAAAGATGACAAAGCAAATCGTCATTTTTATAGAAAAGCGATTCCCATGTATTCCCAAAGTTTGTATGCATTCTTAAGGTCTGATTATTCAACCTTCATGTTGGATGAAAATGAACACCCAGAACTTGGAGATGCCTTCAGTAAAAAGAAGCACGCTCCCAATCAAGTAGCCTCACTCCTATTTAAAAAAACGAATATCTTATATCAACAAGGGATTATCTCAGGTGAACAGTTATTAGCTGTAAATAATGAATTGGAAGGATTTACCAATATCTGTGGTGCTTGTGAACGAATTAAAAATACACCTATCCCCCATTCTTACAGTACCTTCTTAAAAAAGTTTATTGTTTTTTATGTCGCTACTTTACCCATGGGATATGTGTTTTCTTTAGGGTATTTTGTCGCTTTAGCAGTACCTTTTGTTTTTTATGTATTGGCTTCTTTAGAACTTATTGCTGAAGCCATAGAAGATCCGTTTGGTTGGGATTCCGATGATTTGCCTATTGAAAAAATGGCTGAGAATATGAAAAAACATACCCACGAAGTGTTGCTGCCCTAGAAGATTTTATTGATGTTAAACGAAACTATTTAGATTGTACAAATCTATTGATATCTTTCTTGGCACCGTAGACTACCAAAATATCTTCCTTATGAAGCACATAGTTGGGATCGGCCACTCCATGAACCTTGAAAACTTGCTTTGAGGTACCTAATAAATTCTTTTCTTCGGAAGCGGACATGGTGGTCAATATGAGCAGATTGAAATTTTCTCTAATATTTATATCCTTTATGGTTTTGCCATAAAATTGTGTTGGCACATTAATTTCAACAATACTGAATTCCTCACTTAACTCAAAGGAATCCAAAATTCCCTTGAGACATAATTTTTTGGCCCATCTTTCCGCCGATTCTTGTTCCGGATGAACTATTTGATGTACACCGATGGCATACAATACTTTTTCATGAAGGGAATCAATAGCTCTACTAACCAACTTTTTCACATTCATGTTTTTAAAAAGAGCTGTTGCCATTACATTGGCACCTCTGTTCTCACCAATGGCTATAACTACCATATCAGTATCTTTAAGGGGCAATCCAGACACGGTAAACTCATCTGTGGCATCCATGCAAATGGTATGGGAAATCTTCTCCTTATAGCTCTCCACTTTATCCATACTAGTATCAATACCTATAACCTCATTGCCTTGTTCGGTAAGTTTGACGGCTAGAGCCGATCCAAAACTTCCTAATCCAACAACAATATATTTCATAACAAAATCTTTTTAATTGATTGTAATTTCCTCTGTAGGGTATCTGTAATTCTTCTGTTTCACCTTTTTAAATAGTGCGATAAGAATAGTCAACATACTTACTCTCCCAATAAACATAATCGCAATGATGACAAATTTACTAAGAGGACTCAATGCAGCAGTAATACCGAGACTTAAACCAACCGTACTATATGCTGAAAAACATTCAAAAGCGATATCTAATAATTTCATGTCTTTGTCGAAAATGGAAATTAAGATAATCCCTGTTCCAATCACCATAAGCGATAAAGAAATGGCTGCAAAGGCTCTTCTCACTGAAATTTCTGCAATCTCTCTCCTAAAAATTTCGATTTTGGTTTTTCCTTTTGCCAAACTCAAAAAATTTAGGGTTGCTATGGCAAACGTATTGGTTTTAATACCTCCTCCAGTAGATGCTGGTGAAGCTCCCACCCACATCAGAAAAAAGATTAACATGACCGTAGAAAAATGTAATTCGGCCATATCTATGGTATTGAATCCAGCGGTTCTGGGTGTAGTTGCCCCAAATAAAGCGGTTACAAACTTTCCAAATGCGCTATGTTCTGCCAAAGTATTATTATACTCATCAATAAAAAAAGCTATAGTCCCGACTATGGTTAAAATGGCCGTTGTCACCAAGGATATCCTACTATTGATGTGTAATACCCAGGGTTTATAGGTTTCTTCCATTCCTGATAAATAGAATACCTTTCTATTAATGAAATACTTGATATACTTCAAAAGGTTTACCACTATAGGAAAACCCAATCCACCCAGAACAAAGGCTACAATTAATACAAGTTGGAGCACATAGTTGTACCTAAATCCTTCTTCATAAATACTATTCGACAAGGTGGAAAAACCGGCATTACAAAAAGCTGAAATACTGTGAAAAACTGAAAAAAAGATCCTTTCAAAAAAACTTTCAAATAGATCCTTTCGAACACTAACAAAAATGAGAACTGAAGCCACAATTTCGATAGAAAAAGTAATGGCCAAAATCCGTTTAAAGGTTGTAAATACCTCTCCCAGCTTATTGGCTCCTGTCATGTCACTTAACGTCTGCTGGTTTTCATAACTAGAGCCTCCTTTAAAAAAGTAGCTAAAATAACTGGCCACTGTCAATATCCCAATACCACCTGCCTGAATAAGTGCTAGAATAACTGATTGTCCAAAAACAGTAAAATAACTACCTGTATCTACCACAATTAACCCCGTTACACAAACAGCACTTGTAGAAGTAAACAAAGCATCTAAAAATGATAACCCTTCATAAGTTGCATTCGGGAGCATAAGTAATAAAGTCCCAACCAAAATGATTCCAAAAAAACTCATGATAAACAACTGAGCGGGATTCATCAAGGTTTTTTTGTAACTAATATTTTGTTCTGAAAACTCCCTTATAAAGGTTAATAGGATAGCAAATTTTACCCAATTGTCATTGTATAAAAAAGAAATATGCTTGTGAGCCTCTTCTCCCAAAAAATGAGCGTATAGGATATTTAGCGTAATTAGGATAGTAACTACGTCAAAAATAATGACTGACCGTTTAATTTCTTTTAGCTTCTCAATATATCTCAGAATGGTCACGCCAATTCCCAAACCTATAACCACAAAATAAAACGTATTGAAAATTCTTTGGATCTCCAATGATTTGTCATAACCAAAATCCAGCAAAAACATCAACACACCTAACACGCTTGAAAGGAAGGCTATTTGATAAAGAAGTTTTGAAGTAAAAAGATTTTCTTTTTTAAAGGGACTCAAAGCATCTATTTTTATTTGTCATATAATTTGGTGTCTTATAAAAACAGAAAATAATTATGACTTTGAACAAGCAAAAGTTCAAAATAAAAATGACAGATTCAAAGAAATATCGAAATTCTTTTTAAAAAAACAAAAGCATCAAAAATTGACACAAGGATTTTAACGATTGCCTTAAAAACTCTATAATAATTGGTATTTTAGTCTCATGGAAAAAATAAAAAAATCAATAAACAAAGAAACACCCGTATCCCATGATATCCATCCATTAATAAAAAATAGATGGAGTCCTAGGGTTTTTGATGAGCAAATGGTTAGCGAAGAAGACATGAAAACGCTTTTTGAAGCAGGTAGATGGGCTCCAAGCTCCAATAATCTGCAACCATGGGCCATTATTTGGGGAGAAAAAGGAAGTGAAACGTACGAAAGAATTTATAATGTTTTAAGTGATTTTAATCAAGGATGGGTTAAAAATGCCCCTATCCTTCTTCTTACAGCTTACAATACCAAAAACCCAAATGGCAATGAAAATTTTCATGCACTTCATGATGTAGGATTGTTTATGGCTACACTAAGTATTCAGGCACAATCCATGGGAATTGCGGTCCATCAAATGGGAGGTGTAAAACATCAAGATGCAAAAAAGGAATTTAATTTACCTGAGGATTATCATATAGCGACATCTGCAGCCATTGGATTTTATGGCGGAGATCCTGATAAACTTCCAGAAGACTTAAAAGAATCCGAATTAGAAGAAGTTAGAAAGCGTAAAGATCAAAAGGAATTTATTTTTAAAGGGGATTTTAAATAATAGTAACCCATTCCTAATTTGATCAAGTTTATTTGGAGGGAGAATTTTCATAATAGCTCTCTCCTTTTTTTTTACTTGACCACCAGCTTTTTAATGGTCTTTGATTCCTTATTGTGAATTGAAGCCATATAGATTCCTGCTGATAGTTGCGAGACATTCACCGTAGAAGACTGCAAAGGTAATGTTTGTTGAAAAATTAAATCGCCTCTTAAGCTAAAAATCTCCAAAACACTGTCATTAGGAGCATTAGAAATCGTTAAAGTATCCATAACTGGATTTGGATAAATGCGAATGGTATTATCTAATTCAACCTCCTTAACCGAAAGAGTAGCACATTCCTCTTCATTAGCTACAAAAAATGTATTACCGCCTATGTTCCAATTAGCAAGAGTTACGGCTGTAGTTTCATCGACCATAATACATGACAAAGACTCATTACCTGACATGTTAAATTCAACAATATTCCCATTATTGCCATTTCTTAAATCAACAGTTGTCAATTCATTATTCTGGCACTGTATTCTCCTCAAAACCCCATTATCTGATAAATCCAAGGATGTCAATTGATTATTAGCTGCATAAAACAAACTTAATTGTGGATTGCTACTTAAATCGATATTTGTAACCTCATTATTGAACATAAGAATTTTCTCCAATAGTGGATTGCTGCTCACATTTAAACTGGTTAAACCATTATTTGAGCAGTTTAAATATGATAATGCTGGGTTATTATCTAAATTCAAATTGGATATATTGGATTGGGAACAATCTAATATTTCTAACAAAGTATTATTGCTAATATCTAAATTTGAAAGATCATTGGTGCCAACAAATAAGCTCTTTAGATTGGTATTCAATGAGACATCGATTGTGTTTAAATTATTTCCATAGCATAACAAAAACTCCAATCCAGGATTTCCCGAAACATCTAATGAAGACAAATTATTTAAATTACAGGATAAATATTCCAAGTTGAGATTATTGGAAACATCTAAATTGGAAATGTTATTATTACTGATGTCAAGTTCTTCCAGCTCTAAATTGGCCAGAATATTTAAAGCGTTTAACTGATTGTCTTTGATATCTATAGATTTTAAATCTATATTTTGACTTAAATCAACTTCTTCCAAATTATTGGAATAAACATTCAAATGTCTTAAACTTATAAATGCTTCGATACCATCAAGATTGTGAATAAAATTGTCAAAAATATTAAGGGTGGTCACATTTTCAGCATCACAATTCAAAATATCTCCTGTCATTCCATTGGTATCAATACCCAGGGTCACCAGAGCCTGTTCAAAATTGGTATCTGGAATGGGGGTTGATTGAGCCCATGCAAAGGAAGAAACCACAGTTACAATAAAAACTGACAAGAAGTACTTTACGGTATTCTTTGGGTAAAAAACCATAATCGTCAATAGCTTACAAAGGGATTATTAATAGCAAGTCAAATATATCATAATGAAGGAATTAATGCATATTTAATCGATAGGAGAATAATTAATCCGTTAAGTGACTCCTCTTGTATGTAAACTTCTCAAAAAAAACTAGGTTCAATTACACTATGGGCAAAGAATGCTCAGATTAATAACAAATTACTAATTTTTTAATGTTTTTTGTAGGAAAAAAAAATTGTAACTTTATAACTATCAAAATTATCCCCTCCAAACTACCTCTATTAGATTTTGAAAAAAATCATTTACCAATTAGGAACCAACAATATGTAACGAAATAAAATCAAGCAAATTCTTATAAATTTTAATCAATTGAAATTATCATGAAAAACCAACTTTTAATTTTACCGCTTTTGCTATTTGTTTTCATAGCAAACTACCAATTATCTGCTCAAGAAACAGCCTCAGATTTACAAAGTTTAATCGATATGAGGGCGAGCAACCTTGACTATCAAATGAAAAACCATGGTTATGAGTTTATAAAAACTGAAAAGTCTGGATATAACGCGTACCAAAACTGGTGGAATTCGAGAAAAGATAAGTGTGTAACAGTTAGAGTTTCTGATGGTAGGATTAAATCTATTGTTAATTCACCCGACTTTGACTGTAATAAATCCAATAGAAATTATTCCAATAATCATCGAAATAATGGCAATTCCTTCTACCATGATAACAATGAAAAAACAAATTACAATTATAGTAGATATGTAAATAATTCAGCTACTTCTGCTTATGGTAAGTTAGAAGATGATGGTTTTCATGAAATAAAAACGCACCAAGAAGATGGTTACACCTATAAGCTGTGGTATAAAAACAGAACTAATGAATGCCTTAAAACAGTTAGTTATGACTATAAATTAACCAAAGTTTTATATTCTCATCATTGTGATGAAAATAACAGAGGTTATTCAAATAATAGAGGATACTCAAATAATAGAAACCGAGGAAATTTTTATGATTCCTATGATCATGAAGATACGCACACTAATTACACATCTTATATTAATAAAGGAGCCACGACAGCATATCGTAGACTAGAGGATGACGGATTTAGAGAAATTAAAATTTTCCAAAAAGACGGCTATACTTATAAGTTATGGTATAAAAACAGAACCAGAGAATGCATTAAAACGGTTAGCTACGATTATAAATTGACAAAGATTTTGTTTTCTCATCATTGCGATGAAAACAGATAAAATAATCTAAAATATATCAGCACTTTAATTAAGAAAAAGATTAACTTAGGAAGGTGTAATTTTAAATAATAATTCCATGAAAAAAACAAGCTTATTAATTCTTTTCTTCTTTACCGTTTTTATTTCATTTTCTCAAGAAACCGCCTATGACCTTAAAGATTTGGTTGATATGAGAGCTAGTTCTCTTGATAACGAAATGGGAAATCGTGGTTACGATTGGATAAAAACTGAAAAATCTGGGTATAATTCCTATCAAAATTGGTGGAATAACCGAAAGAACAAATGTGTCACAGTGAGGGTAAGTGATGGTAAAGTGAAATCAATAGTCAATGTTCCTGATTTAGATTGTAATAAATCTAGAGGAAATCAGAATCACTCAAACAATAGAGGAGAATTCCATCATTCTAACGACAATGAAAGAAATCACGACAATTATCAGACTTACGTGAATGGTCCCGCCACCTCTGTATACAGAAAGCTTCAAGACGACAATTTTAAAGAGGTTAAAGTTTTCCAAAAGGATGGCTACACCTATAAGCTTTGGTATAAATATAGAACTAAAGAATGCCTAAAAACGGTTAGTTATGATTATAAATTAACCAAAATACTATTTTCCCATCATTGTGATGAGAACCTATAAATCTTCTTAACGAAAACATAAAAAAGCAACCATTAGGTTGCTTTTTTTGTTAGTTAGAAATCCTATCAGCCTAAAAGGTTATATTTTTGCAGCACAAATTATTATTATGAAAATAAAGAGTCTGACAATTTTTAGAATATTAGCCTTTCTAGAGGGTATCTCGTATATTTTATTACTTTTTGTAGCTGTACCCATAAAATATTGGCATGGTGACGAACAGTATGTCAAGTTATTGGGAATGCCTCATGGACTTCTTTTTATAGGCTACATAGCTTTGGCCATTTTAATTAGTAAAGAGCGGAACTGGAATACCAAGGAAACTGGAATTGTGCTTTTAGGATCTATTATTCCATTGGGTACCTTTTTTGTAGATGCTAAGTATCTCAAAAATTCCTAACACATGAATAATTTGACTCATTTCTTTTATGACCTATTTATTGAAAAGGGCCTGAGCGAAACTAGTGCTACTTTTTTAAATATGCTCTCCCTTTTGATTTTATTGGTTATTTTAATTTTTACGACTGATTTTATCACTAGGAAGATTTTAGTTCAGGCATTCAGTAAATTTGCAGATCGTACTACAACTCAATTTGATAACCTCTTAATAAAACACAAAGCTCCGAGAAACTTAGCACATTTAGTGCCTTTGCTTTTAACCATCGAGCTATTTCCGATTGTATTCAATGACTATCCATCAGTAGAGCAGCCTATTGAAACTTTATTGAAAATTTACGGTGTTTTATTGTTTATTTGGATTTTAAGGAGCATCCTTAAAACCCTCGAATCCTATTTCAAAACCATTCCTTCCTTAAAGGATAAACCTATTGACAGCTATGTACAAGTAGGCATGTTAGGTGTTTGGATTGTAGGTATTGCCTTTTGTTTTGTTATCATTACAGATATTACTCTTATTCAATTTTTCACCACTCTGGGTGCTGCTTCAGCAGTATTACTTTTAATTTTCAAGGATACTATTTTAGGATTTGTAGCCAGCATCAATGTGGCTGTAAACGATACCGTAAGAATTGGTGACTGGATTACCATGGAAAAATATGGTGCGGATGGAGACGTTATTGAAATCAATTTAAATACCATCCAAGTTCAGAATTTTGATAAGACCATAACTAATATTCCAACAGGGTCCCTAATGACCGATGCATTTACCAACTGGCGTGGAATGTCTGACTCTGGAGGAAGGCGAATTAAACGAGCCATCATTATTAAAGCGACTTCAATTAAATACTTAGCTCAGGAAGAAATTGATGATTTAAGGAAAATTCAATTGATATCAGATTATGTTTCCCAAAGACAAGAAGACATCAATCATTATAATAGAGAAAAGAACATAGACAAATCTGTTTTAATCAATGGTCGCAATTTGACCAATTTTGGAGTTTTTAGAAAATACATTCAAAATTACATAGAAGGTCATTCGGCTATAAATAAGGACATGACCATCATGACCAGACAATTGGCTCCAACTCCACAGGGAATACCTTTGGAGATCTATGCTTTTAGCTCTGATAAACGTTGGGAAAATTACGAATACATTATGGCTGATATTTTCGATCATCTCTTGGCTGCTGTTCCTTATTTCAAACTAGAAATATTTGAACTTCAAAATTTCGATCCAAACGTAATAAAATAAAAAAAAGAGCAGATAACTGCTCTTTTTTTTATTTCTATAATTTAGGATTCTCCTAATTTCCACTTTCGTTTTTAGCGTCTTCCACCATTTTTTCATTTGGTAAAATTGCTAAATTCACACGTCTGTTTTTTGATCTTCCCTCAGAAGTTCCGTTGTCATACATGGGCTGTGTTTCTCCAAACCAGTTGGTGGTAAATCTTGAACTACTTAAACCTTGACTTACAAAATAATCGCGAACTGAGTTGGCACGATTTTTAGACAAAGTCATGTTATAAGAGGCATCACCAGTGCTATCTGTGTGTCCCACTACTAATACATTTGTATCTGGATACTCTTTAAGTACTTTTGACAACTTATCAAGAGTCACTTGAGAGGCAGAGTTGATATTGTATTTATTAGTATCAAAATAAACACCGCTATTTTCATCAAATGTAACTACAATTCCATTGTCCACTCTTTCTACTTGAGCCCCTGGTATTTCATCTTCAATTCTTTGGGCTTGTTTGTCCATTTTATTACCAATAAGAACTCCTGCTCCACCTCCAATGACGCCACCAATAACAGCCCCTAGTTCACCGTTCCCTCCTTTACCGGCATTGTTACCAATTATAGCGCCAATAATAGCACCACTAGCAGCACCTATGGCAGCACCTTTTTGCTTATTATTTGCGTTTTGAACCGATTCACAATTGGTCATGGTAAACATTACCGAAACGGCAATTACCATTGTTGTTATTTGTTTTAAATAAGTTTTCATTAGTCGCTTGTTTTAGTAAAGTTCATAAATATTGTAAAAGGTTTTCCATCATCCAATGTCACGGTTTGTTGCCATTGCATATTTGATTCAGACAATTGAGCTAACTTAAGTCTAAATCCTTGATTGGTTTCAGATTTATGTTTTGCATTGGTAGGCTTTAACATAAAATCATACAAACCTGTATCCTTATCAATAGTTTGAATACTAAAGACAAAGTTGCGTACAGATGAGTCACAATCCATACCGCTTAACGTATAGTTCCCCGTATTGTTATTTGGGATAAAACGCCATGTACTACCTTCAAAACATGCTTGTTCGGCATCATTTAAGAGGTTGACATTAAATTCTCCTGATTCGCTATAGGTTATGGAATTTAAGCTCCAATATCCTTTCATGACTTTTTTAGAAACTCCTGTTGTTTTGGTAGAACCGCAAGAGAAAATGGTAGCCACAACCATGAATAATAGAAGTGATTTTTTCATCATGTTAATGGTTATAAATTAAGTGTTAATTTCTATAAATTTACGAATTATACTACATTCAAAGATGTTAATCTCTTCCAAAAATATCTTAAACCTTGTTAAGACAACCGGTTTTTTACAAACTCGACTTCAGTCTTTCCATGTGGTTTCGGTTTCCCATCATTACCTAAATTTACCATAACAATATTGTCAACCGTTAAAATAGTTTCCCTAGTCATTTTATTTCTGGCTTCACATCTTAAACTTAAAGAGGATTTCCCAAATTTAATGACCTCGATTCCAAGTTCTATAATATCTCCTTGTCTGGCAGAACTCATAAAATTGATTTCAGACATATATTTGGTAACTACCCTAGAATTTTCTAACTGGATTATTGTATACAAAGCTACTTCTTCATCAATCCAAGCTAGTAGTTGCCCCCCAAACAGGGTTTCATTGGGATTAAGGTCTTCTGGTTTCACCCATTTTCTGGTGTGGAATCTCATAATGATAATAATTTTTGTTGATCTGAATCATTTGGAATTTTTAAATTGGCATTCAACTCCAGATTCAATTTTTTAATAAAATAAGTGGACAATAAAGGAGATTCTTTTTCAATATTTTGATGAACAAAGAAATCAATTTCCTTAATGCCTTGTTCTTTCCATTCTTTTAAGCGTGCAATCCAATCATCAAGACGACTATAGTCACTCGGGTGGTTAGCACCAACATATCTAATGAATGCCTTGGGATTTGTTAATCGCATATGCATTAAATCCCTCCTACCTGCAGTATCCACGATGATATTTGTTACATCATTTTTCTCCAACAAATCATAAACCTGATTGGCAACAGCTTCATCATTATACCAATCGGTATGTCTAAACTCCACGGCAAGCGGAATTTCTTTAGGCCATGATTCTACAAAACCAATTACCCGGTCAAAATCCCTAGGTGAAAAATTATTGTGCATTTGTAAAAAGACCGTTCCTAGTTTTTCCTTGAGTTGTGAAGCACTGTGTAAATAATCATCAACCACAGTCTTTACCTCATTTAACCGCTTCCAATGACTTATTTCCTGATTAATTTTAGGAAAGAACCTAAATTGGTCTGGGACTTTTTCATACCAAGTCGCAAACTGCTCAGGAGGAAAAATTCTATAAAAAGTAGCATTCAGCTCAATGGAATTGAACTGACGCGAATAATAAGACAGTTCATCCTTGGTGCCTCTGGGATAAAATCCCTTTAAATCTGCCCTATTCCATTTGGCGCAGCCCACATAATATTCCGGTTCATTATCATCCTTGGCCAAATTCAGCACTCTGCTTGTATCTATATGATCTGGAGGTAATGTAAAGTCAATGTTTTCTGGGTTATCTACACTTCCAAATTTCATATAAAATCTTTTATTCAAAGGTACTTCATAATAATGGCTTTCAAAATGTAAACTCCCAAATGTTGATAAAAATGTTAACATCAAAATGTTAGCCCAACATAATCACCTAACAATATGATTAAATTTAATCAAAACTTACAGCCATGAGAAACCGAAGTACTGACTTACTCCAGTGTCGTCCTCAAATTCCTTCAGCCGTATTTACTGAAACCATGAGCAGCGACGAACGATTTCAAAATGCCACTTTAAGACCCATTATTAAACTTCAAAATGACCTTTTTGTTGAAGTTTTTAAAAATTATGTCCACAAGCACAAAAATGTATTTTATAGTTTAACAGTGCCAAAACAAATGGAGTATATAGAAAATGCCATTCAGAAGGACATTAAGTTTAGAAACTCTTTAAAAGGTATGGTCATTGGTCAATTCACCGTTGAAGAATATCAATTTTACATTACCAATTCCTCTGCTCTAAATAAAAGGATGATGAATATTGTCAAGGATCGCTTAATAGATAACCTACAGATTTTACAGCCACTCTGTGCCTAATTAATGAATACAAAATTTGAGTTGCTACAGGTTTGTATAGACCATGTACAAAAGCGTATTGAAAGTTATAAAAGCGAAATAGCTCTAATCAAAGAATCCATTGAATCCAATGATAAAAGTTCTGATGATGAGGATGATTCTGGAAACAGTAAGCTTTTTGAAGATTTAGAGAAAAACTCTCAATATTTAAGTGATGCCCAAAAAACCATGGGTATTATTAAAAGTATCAACCCAAATATAAGGTATGAAACATGTGTGTTGGGAAGCTTGGTAAAAACGCAAGAAAACTCTTTTTTTATATCTGCTAGTATCGGAAAGATTGACCTTGATTTTGGCTCCTATTATGCCATTTCTTTACAATCGCCTATTGGGCAATTGATGAAAAATAAAAAAGCTGGAGATCATATAGAATTTAATGGTAAAACTTTTTCAATTTTAGAGATTAAATAACGGATTCACCATTTAAATTGGTGGTCAAGACATCACTCATATAATCAAAATAAGGTCTAATCATTTGGAATGATTTGTCGACATCATCCAGGAAATTATCTGAAAGAACCTCCTTATCTGTATATTTTTTGATGAAAATATATTGTTTTTTCCTAATGAGATCTATGTTGGGATGGTCTTTTTCAAAATCTCTTGGAGCTGTTTTTAATTCGTCTCCTTGTAAGTCACCCCAAACCGATTTGAATTTAGTGTCTGCCAATAAATCCCTCATTTCTGAAGCATCCATTTCAAACTCTCTTCTAATCCTATTCAAATCATCTTTATTCGGTTCCCAGAATCCCGTTGCAATAAAGGATTCATTATTTGGAGATAGATGTAAATAATACCCACCTCTTAACTCAGGTTTTTTTCTATGAAAAGAACCTCCAAAATGGGTTTTATAGGGGTCTTTGTTTTTTGAAAATCTAACATCCCTATAAATTCTAAAAATTTTGAGATTATCTACTTCGTCATGCATTTTCAACTTAGAAAATAACATTTCATAAAAGTTCTTAACCTCTTTTTGAATTCCCTTAAACTCCTTTTTATGATCATTAAACCAATCGCGATTGTTATTAGCTTTTAATTGGTTCAAGAAAGTAAATATATCAGAAGTTAGTTGTGTCGCCATTCATTTTTAATTTAATTAAAAGTACAAAAAAAAGTCCCAAATGAATGGGACTTTTCTTGATGGTTATTTATTAAAGGAATTATTGGATGTCTTTAACAGCAACAAATTCCTGTTTGACTAATTTATTTTTATTTTCATCAAAGTATTCTACGGTAAAGTTACCTTGACTGTTAAAATAGCCTATTCCCGAATACTTATCAGATCTAAAAAAGTAATGGTTTTTAGTGCTTGACTGAATCGCGTTACCAAAATTTACATCATTATCATTTTTAACAGCGACCACCTTGAAACCAGTATCACATCTGTCAAAGTCATACATAGTACCATCGCAAACATATTGTGCAGTTTGCAACTTGGAATCATAAAAGACATCATGATCACTATCAACTTCCACAGTTTTGGTTACTTTTTTCGGGGAAGCCACAATAGATTGATTGACCTTGTTCTTGTCATCTTCATCCAATTTGATTTCCTGCTCCTCCTTGGTCGTTACTTTAATCTTTTTTTCAGTTACTTCTCTACCATTATCAATTTTAATGGTTTTCACGGTTGTTTCCTCAGAAACATTTTTCGGCTTTTCTTGAGCCAAAAGAACTCCTGAAAATAGGAAACAAGCAGCATATATTATCGATTTCATTTTAAGAATTTTAAGGTTAAACAATTAGAAGAATTAAGTTACATGCTGTTTATTAATCTACAGCATCTTCAACTTCATCGGCTGCATCCTCTAATCCATCACCTACATCATCAGCAGCTTCTTCAATTTTGTCTCCAGCATCCTTCTCTTCTCTACAACCTACAAAGGCAGTGGATATGGTAAACATCAGCATTAACATATAAATTAAACGTTTCATAATTTTTAAGGTTTTAGGGTTAATTAAAATATTGTTTGAATAAGTTTTTAAGAACGAGCTATGGTTATCTTTTAACCAAACCTCTAACAAGTGATATAACTAGTAGAACTAGAAATACGAAGAAAATAATTTTGGCAATCCCGGCAGCTGCTCCCGCAACGCCTCCAAATCCTAAGATTGCAGCTATAACAGCAATAACTAATAAAGCGATAGTCCAACGTAACATAATAAATTGTTTTAAGGTTAATAATAATGAATCGTAAAAAAGATTCTTATTCAAGGTACGTTGCTAATGAGTGACTTACGCTTTGCATTAACAGTATTTAACTTACATTTTTTTTCTTTAACAAAATTTATGTTAAGATTTAATCTGTTGTTCTTAAAAGTTTTAAGAAGAAGGTTTATTGGAATTCGATCTTATTTAAAATCAAACCTGAAGCTGGTGCAATGTAATTACTTATAGAAAATTCAGATGTGTCTAAACTACGCTCTATGTCTTCCAAGCTAAGTTCATTTTTTCCCAATCTAATAAGGGCACCCATCATTAATCTAATTTGATTTCTGCCAAATCCTTGCCCAACCACACGAAGCATATAGGACTTCTCTGGAAAAAAATTGGCTGTATACAAATCATTTTCAACAAGTTCGCAGGTATCAATCGTTCTATCATACAATCCTTGATCTGTAGCCCGATAGCAATAATTCTTGAAGTTATGCTGTCCTTCAAACAACTTAGCTCCTATCTTCATTATGTCGATATTCAACTCGTCCAAAATAGTTGTTAGGATTGGAGCGCAAAATGGATGGCATTTTTGCCCATGAGCAAACAAATAGACATATTCCTTTAATTTAGAATTTTGGATGATGTTAAAACTTTCATCTACTTCCTGAATATTTAAAGCCCTAATATCTTGAGGCAAATTGTAATTAAACCAATTTAAAAATTGATCTAAATCATCGATGGGTTCATAAACGAAAAGTTCAAAAGCAGTTTCATTAGCTGATACCATAGCATCCGTTCTACCAGCTACCAAAGTTTTAAATGATTTCCCCTCCAACACATATTTAAAGGTTCTATCTATCATTAAATGAAGGGTTTTTAGGTTGGGTTGTTTTTGCCATCCATGGAATCTGTATCCTAAATATTGACATGTAATGAGGTAATAGAAACGCTTTTGAAACACTTATTTTTTGATTTAATCGATTAAAAAGTAATCTGTTACTCTAAGTAAGATTTTTTTTATAACTTCATTCTAATCTGCTAATCTAACTATTAAAAACACAATGACAGACAATTTAACAATCAAACCTCCAAAATGGTATTGGGCCGTAAGTATCATTGCCTTCATTTGGAATCTAATGGGAGTTATTGCCTATTTGGGCCAAGTATACATGACCGAAGAAGATTTAAGGGCACTACCTGAAGCTGAAAGAAGTCTTTATATGGATGTTCCAGCTTGGGTAACGGGCGCCTTTGCTTTGGCCGTATTTGGTGGTGCATTTGGTTGTCTTGGACTTATTCTAAAAAAGCAATGGTCTAAACCACTATTAATTTTATCATTAATAGCCGTTATCGCTCAAATGTCTTACAATCTCTTTATGAGCAGAGCCAGTGAGGTTTATGGACCTGGAGGAATGATTATGCCGATTATGGTAATTATATTGAGTGCTCTTTTGGTTTGGTTTGCTTACTATGCCGCTAAAAACCGCTGGATTTCCTAAAACAATCATATAACTTCTTAAAAAAAGGCATTAGAAACAACTAATGCCTTTTTTTAAGAATATCAACAACATCTTCTAAACTAAATCCTTTAGCTTTAAGAAGCATGAGAAAGTGAAAAAGTAAATCGGCGCTTTCGTTTAAAAATAAATCGTCGTTGTCATCTTTGGCTTCAATTACCATTTCTACAGCCTCCTCTCCTACTTTTTGTGCTATTTTATTCATGCCCTTTGAAAAAAGGGATGCCACATAAGATTCTTTGGGACCAAAATTTTTAACTCGGTCATCAATAACCTCCTCCAAATCACTTAAAAATCCAAAATGCGGTGTGTTTTCCTCAGCCCAACAAGTATCTGTTCCCTTGTGGCAGGTAGGCCCCGAAGGTTTTGCTTGAATCAAAATTGTATCGTGATCACAATCTACTTTGACATCTTGCAATAAAAGAACATTTCCACTTTCTTCTCCTTTGGTCCAAAGTCTTTGTTTCGATCTACTATAAAAGGTTACTAATTTGGTGCTCATGGTTTTTTGATACGAATCTTCATTCATGTATCCGAGCATCAATACTTTTTTGGTTTCCGCATCCTGAATGATTGCCGGCACCAAACCATTTTCATTTTTACTAAAATCTATAGTCATTACAAACGTACTTCTATATTATTCCTTTTAATTTCTTTTTTCAAATCTAATATTTCAATTTCCCCAAAATGAAATACACTAGCAGCCAAAGCTGCATCCGCTTTTCCCTTATCAAATGCATCAACAAAATGTTGCGTGGTTCCCGCACCACCTGAAGCGATAATGGGAATATTGACATATTGGGATAACTTTGCCAAAGCTTCATTGGCAAAGCCATTCTTGGTTCCATCATGATTCATAGAAGTAAATAAAATTTCACCTGCACCTCGTTCCTCAACCTCTTTAGCCCAAGAAAACAAATCAATTTCTGTTGGGATACTGCCTCCTGCCAAATGCACTTTCCATTCACCATCAATTTCTTTAGCATCGATAGCCACAACGACACATTGATTTCCAAATTTGGCTGAAAGTTCGTTGATTAAATCGGGTCTTTTAACAGCTGCTGAATTTACAGAAACCTTATCTGCTCCGTTTTTTAATAAAATATCCACATCTTCTACTGTGGATATACCACCTCCAACAGTGAAAGGAATGTTAACTTGCTCTGCTACTTTAAGAACCATCTCTCTGGTTGTTTTCCTGCCTTCCAAAGTTGCTGAAATATCCAAAAACACCAATTCATCCGCGCCTTTATCGGCGTATTTCTTTGCCAACTCTACCGGATCACCAGCATCTCTTAAATTCACAAAATTAACCCCCTTAACCGTTCTTCCATTTTTTATATCCAGACACGGTATTATTCGTTTTGTAAGCATTAAATAAACTTTTCTAGATCTCTTAATGAAATTTTGTTCTCATATAATGCCTTTCCGATGATGACACCCTCACATCCCAGCTCCTTTAGCCTAATAACATCATCTAAATTTGACACCCCACCAGAAGCAATCAATTTGACTGATTGGTCTGAGCTGGAATTGGAGCATTCGTGGATGATTTTGGAATACAGCTCATTGGATGGTCCTTCAAGCATTCCATCTTTTGAAATATCGGTACAAATGACATACTGCACGCCTTTCTTTTGATAGGCTTTGATAAAGGTTATTAAATCCAAATTACTTTGTTCTTGCCACCCATTTACAGCAATTTTCTCATCTTTTGCATCGGCACCGAGAATTATTTTTTTACCTCCATATTTATCCAGCCACTTTTCAAAAACCTTAGGATTTTTAACTGCAATACTACCTCCTGTGATTTGTTTAGCACCTGAATTAAAGGCAATATATAAATCTTCATCTGACTTCAATCCACCTCCAAAATCGATCTTTAAAGACGTTTTAGTAGCAATTTGCTCCAATACTTTATAGTTGACAATTTCATGAGCTTTCGCCCCGTCCAAATCAACTAAATGCAAATATTCAATGCCTGCATTTTCAAACTGTTTGGCCACTTCCAGCGGATTTTCATTATATACTTTTTTGGTGTCAAAATCGCCTCTTGTGAGTCTGACACACTTGCCGTCGATAATATCTATTGCTGGTATAATTCGCATTTTTAAAGTTTTAAAAAATTATTCAAAATTTGAGCCCCCACTTCGCCACTTTTCTCTGGATGAAATTGGACTCCATAAAAATTATGATAGTTTAGAGCGGAAGCATAAACCAATCCATAATCGGTTTTGGCAATCGCTTGTGATCCCAACTCGGCATAATAACTATGCACTAAATATAAATAGGACCTATCTGGAACCTCTTTAAACAAATCTGATTGAAGATCTGTAATGACATTCCAGCCCATATGGGGTACTTTAACGGAATGGTCAAACCGTTTAACATTTGTATCAAAAATACCTAATCCTTCGGTATCTCCTTCTTCTGTGTAATTACATAATAATTGCATTCCCAAGCAAATACCTAAAACCGGTTGTTTTAACTCCGGAATCAATTGATTTAATCCACTTTTTTTAAGCATCTTCATGGCACTACCTGCCTCTCCTACTCCCGGAAAAATGACCTTATCAGCATTTATAATATCCTTTTCATCATGAGTTAAAATGGCATTGACACCCAATCTATTAAAAGCAAATTGAATGCTTTTAATATTCCCCGCTCCATAATCTATTATCGCTAATTTCATTAAAGAACCCCCTTTGTAGATGGCAAAATCATTTTATCCACATCTCTTTTAATAGCCATTTTTATGGCCTTGGCGAAAGCCTTAAAAATGGCTTCAATTTTGTGGTGTTCATTGCTCCCTTCTGCCTTAATATTCAAGTTACACCTAGCACCATCTGTAAAAGATTTGAAGAAATGATAGAACATTTCTGTTGGCATTTTTCCAATCATCTCCCGCTTAAATTCAGCTTCCCAAACCAACCAATTTCTACCTCCAAAATCTATAGAAACCTGAGCTAAACAATCATCCATGGGCAAACAGAAACCATAACGCTCCAAACCTAATTTATCTCCTAATGCTTTATAAAAAACTTCGCCTAATGCTATGGCTGTATCCTCAATAGTATGATGTTCATCTACTTCAAGATCTCCCTCTACTTTTATCCTCAAATCCAACTGCCCATGTCTAGAAATTTGGTCAAGCATATGGTCAAAAAATGCCAAACCAGTCGAAATCTCACTTTGTCCCGTTCCATCCAAATTTAAATCAATCGCTATTTGGGTTTCCTTGGTGTTTCTAACTATGGAAGCAGAACGATCAGCTAATTTCAAAAACTTATAAATAGCCTCCCAATCATCTGTTTCTAGAGCTATAAATTCATTTAATTTTTGTCTGTCTACCGTTACTTCATCTTCACCCAGATAACTTTCGTTATTAATAAAAATGCCCTTAGCTCCTATGTTTTTGGCCAATTCCACGTCTGTTAATCGATCTCCAATAACAAAAGAGTTTTCAAGATCATAGGCCTCAGAAAAATATTTGGTCAGCAAGCCGGTATTAGGCTTTCTGGTTGGAGCATTATCCCTTGCAAAAGTGCGATCAATGAATTGCTCTTTGAATACAACACCCTCCGAAGCAAATGTTTCAAGAATCAAGTTATGAACCGGCCAAAAAGTTTCCTCAGGATAGACTTCTGTTCCCAAACCATCCTGATTGGTAACCATCACCAGTTCGTAATCCAGTTCTTTGGCAATTCTTCCTAAATATTGAAACACTTTTGGATAAAACACCAACTTTTCAAAAGCATCAGTTTGCTCATCTTCGGGTTCTTTTATCAAAGTTCCATCACGATCTATAAATAATACTTTCTGGCTCATTTTATACTTTTTAAAGCTAAGATTAAATTAGTGTTTTCTTCTGTTGTTCCTACAGTAATTCTCAAACAATTCTCACATAAGACTTGATTTGAACGATTTCTAACCACGATTCCCTTTTGTATAAGCTGATTATACCTTTTTGTTGTATCATCTACCTTGACCAAAATAAAGTTGGCATCAGAGGGATATATCTCGGAAATATAAGCGATGCTTCCTAATTCTCTTTCCAAAACATTTCTTTCTGTTAGGATTTGTTGTACTTGGGTTTTAAATACTTCTGTGCTATTCAATTGCTCCAACGCCTTTTGCTGCGTTAATTCATTAATATTGTATGGAGGCTTTATTTTATTTAAGGTAGAAATAATAAATTCTGAGGAATAACAAATACCCAACCGAATTCCTGCCAACCCATAGGCTTTAGACAAAGTTTGGGTTATTACCAAATTTGGAAACTCCTGTAATCTATTAAGCCAACTGGCTTGAGAAGAGAAATCTATATAAGCTTCATCAATTACTACAAGTCCTTTAAACTGTTGCAATAAGCTTTCTATATCTCGTGAATTTAAACTGTTTCCTGACGGATTATTGGGTGAACATATAAACAATATTTTGGTGTCTTCAGAAACTGAATTTAATATGTTCTCTACCCTTAATTGAAATTCTTCGGATAAATTAACGGCTTTCAATTTCACATTATTGACTTCTGCCAAAACTTGATACATCCCATAAGTTGGGGGTAGAATCAATATTTCATCTTGATTGGGTTCACAAAATGCTCGAATTAAAAGATCTAAAACTTCATCACTTCCGTTTCCCAATAATATATTGGAAACCGAAGCTCCTTTAAGTTCTGATAATCTTTCCTTTAATTTAGTTTGTTGGGGATCTGGATATCTGTTCAATCCATTAGTAAATGGATTCTCATTCGCATCTAAAAAAATAAGATCCTTGTCGAACTCTTTAAACTCATCCCTGGCAGAGGAATACGGTTTTAATGCCATCACCGATGGCCTTACCAAATTTTTGATCTCATTAATAGTCATCATGGCTTTTCCGTTTTTAAATCCTTCAATCGAATGGAAACTGCATTTTTATGAGCCGACAAACCTTCTGCTTCAGCCATTAATTCTATGGTTTCACCAATATTAAGAAGTCCGGTTTCTGTAATCCTTTGAAATGTGATGCTTTTTGTAAAACTATCCAAATTGACACCTGAGTAGGACTTACTAAAACCATTAGTAGGTAGTGTATGGTTCGTTCCAGAGGCATAATCCCCAGCACTTTCAGGAGTGTAATTTCCTATAAATACTGAACCCGCATTCCTAATTCCATTAACGAAATAATCCGCATTTTCCGAACAGATAATAAAGTGCTCCGGACCATATTCATTAATTAAATCCAAAGCCTGCTCATTACTTTCCAATACTATAAGCCTTGAATTATTAATGGCAGCTTGGGCAATAGATTTCCTGGGAAGTTCTTCTAGCTGATTTCCTATTTCCTGCTCCACTTCTTTTAATAACTTCAAAGAAGGTGTGACCAAAATCACTTGACTGTCTCCCCCATGTTCAGCCTGACTCAATAAATCTGAAGCCACATAACTTGCTTTAGCAGATTCATCAGCATAAACCAAAAGCTCGCTAGGACCCGCGGGCATATCAATGGCTACATTAAATTTTGTTGCCAACTGTTTGGCAACAGTGACGAACTGATTTCCCGGTCCAAAAATCTTATAGACCTGAGGAATTGTTTCAGTACCAAAGGTGAGGCCTGCTATCGCTTGAATACCCCCAACTTTAATGATTTTAGTCACGCCACATAACTGAGCCGTAAATAAGATTTCATCTGCTAATTTCCCTTCTTTATTAGGAGGTGAACACAATACAATTTCTTGGCATCCTGCAATTTTAGCTGGAACAACCAACATTAATACAGTAGAGAATAATGGCGCACTACCACCAGGTATGTATAATCCTATTTTTTCAATAGGGCGTTTTTCTTGCCAACAGGTAATACCTTTTGTCGTTTCTACTTCTACTTTATCTGTTTTTTGTGCGGCATGAAACCGTTCAATGTTATTCTTGGCAATTTCAATGGCATCCTTCAAGTTTTGAGGCACCCTAGAAATTGCTTCCTCCAATTCTTGTTGACTTACCACATAATCAGAAAGAGTAACCCCATCAAATATGGAAGTATACTTTAAAACTGCTGTGTCACCATGTCGTTTGATATCCTCAAAAATCTCTATGACCGTTTTTTCAATGTCTTCAACCTTTTGGGTGGGACGTTTTAAAATTTCTTCCCAGCCTTCTCTATTTGGATTAACTATCGTTTTCATTTACAATACCATATTTTCTATTGGACATACTAAAATTCCTTCGGCACCATTGAGTTTAAGCTCATCTATTACTTCCCAAAATTCATTTTTATTGATAACGGAGTGTAAAGAGCTCCAACCTTCCTTAGCTAATGGCATAATGGTAGGACTATTCATTCCAGGTAAAATTCTAATAATATCATCTATCTTATCATTAGGCGCATTCAAGAGAACATATTTATTCTGCCTACCTTTTAAAACAGATTGGATACGAAATTGCAAACGCTGTAAAATAGTTTGTTCTACCTCGCCAATCTTTGGAGAAACAGCCAATACCGCTTCCGATTTTAAAAGTACTTCTACCTCCTTTAAGTTGTTTTTAAACAAGGTACTGCCACTGGAAACAATATCAACAATAGCGTCAGCTAAACCTATATTAGGGGCAATTTCTACAGAACCATTAATGATATGTAATTCTGCATTTACCTCATTCTCTTTCAAAAATTCCTTAACCGTATTTGGATAAGAAGTAGCAATTCGTTTTCCGTTTAAATCAGAGAGCGTGTTATAACTTTTTGATTTTGGAATGGCCACAGATACTTTACATTTTGAAAACCCTAATTTTTCAACAGTCTTTATATCTCTTCCCTTCTCAAAAAGAACATTTTCTCCTATTATAGCGGCATCCACTACACCATCATTTAGATATTGGGGAATGTCTCCATTTCGTAAATAAAATACTTCGAGAGGGAAATTGGCTGCAGAGGCCTTTAACTGATCTTTACCGTTATCTATTGAAATTCCAACATCTCTCAGAATTTTCATGGAATCCTCATTGAGTCTTCCAGATTTTTGAACAGCGATTTTTAGTTTCTTCATTACTTAATTTTTTTAAGTTGAGTAAACCGAAGGATTTAGAAATAAAAAAACCCGTTTGATTTACTCAAACGGGTTTTAAATATCTTGATTTTATTCAATACATTTTCAGCTCGCCTGAGTGCAAGTATGAAAATGATGATGATGTAATTGAATAAAATTCATGTTTCGTTTTGTATATGCAAATTTTCAAAATAAAAATCCATATATCCAAATGTTTGGATAACAATTATAAATTTTTATTAAGTTTTAAATCTGATAGTACCTTTTTTATTGATCCCCTAAAATTATTGGCATCCCTGAATCTCCAGATCCTATAACAACTACTTTGCTATTATTAGATTCCGATAGTTTTACTGTGGCTTCAATACCTTTATCTTGAAGTATTTTATCTGTTAAAGAAGCACTTAAGATACGGTTAGCATCTGCCTTTCCTTGAGCCTCAATAATCTGTCTTTCAGCTTCTTTTTCAGCAGTAACTAATCTAAATTCGTATTCTAGAGATTCTTGTTCTTGTCTAAGTTTGCGCTCTATTGCGTCTTTAATGGTAGGTGGCAAAGTTACATCTCTAATTAACACATTGTTTAATTGAATATATTGCCTTTCTACTATTTTTTTTGTTTCCTCAAAAATTTCTTCTTGAATGGCGTCTCGCTTAGTAGAATATAATTGCTCAGGAGTATAACGTCCCACCACGCTTCTCGCTGCACTTCTAATGGCTGGCTGCAAAACTCTGCTTAAATAGTTTTCACCTTTCTCATTATGTAATTTTCCTAAATTCTTTACATCTGGCTCATATAATACAGAGGCGTCTAACTTTATATCTAATCCGTTAGATGACAAAACCGACATTTTTTCTGGAATTTCCTGTTGGCGAGTTTCATAGTCGATAACTCTATTCCATGGAGCAATTATATGAAAGCCCGGTCCAAGCGGAGCTTTATCCGAATCTACTCCATCTCCTAAGGTTTCATATAATACAGCAGCATGACCAGCATCTATAGTGACCGTAGATTTTGCTAGAATAATAATTAAAAAAATAAGTGCTGCAATGGCAGGAACTGCCACTTTTGGTAATCTCTCCATGATAAAAAATTTAAATTAGTCCGTTATATTTTCTGATAAACCACTCAGCACCAAGTAGTAACACTACCAATGCCAAAAGGTATTTCCAGTCTATTAAAGGTACAACAATTCTATTGTTTTTCAAGAGAGGTTTGTAGCGATTATCTTCTAATAAATCATTAATGATCTGATCATAATCATCAATAAAAAAGCTTTTACCTTGACTTTGGGAAGCCACTTGATTTAACTTGGTAATTTCGGCATTCAAGAATTGTTGTTCCACATTGTAATCTAAAATTTTAAAGCTTCCGGAGGTGGAAATATTTTCATCCACTGCCTTGACAGTAAAACTATAATTGGATGGTGGCAAATTGCTTAAATCAACTTCAAAAAAGTTATTTTTCAATACCAATGGATAGGTTGTTACCTGTTCACTATTTTTATCCTTTATAACAACTTCTAATGGCTCCCTTTGATCAAATTCATAGTTCTTATTGAAGTATTGGGCCTTTAAAGAAATGTTATTATTACCCTCATAAAAAGATTCGTAATCAACTGTTAATCTACTCTGCTTTTTGGTTGAAGCCAAATACTGAATCAACTTACCTAAAAATGTATCAAACTCTGAAAACGATTTGGAATTCAGATACGTTTGGGCTCTCCATTTCCAGATTCCATCTCCCAATAATAAGGCATACCGATTTTGATTTCTTTCAAATGTGGACAGCAAAGGTGTTTCTGTTGAAACACTTCCTATTCTTTGAAATAACAAAGGATTTGCTGCTATTTGATAATCTACCTCCCCAAACGTTGATTGCAAAGGTGGAAAAGATTCAAAATCAATATCTTCTATCAAAAAATTAGAATAACCTAGATTCAAGTAAGCTAGATAATCCTCTTTTTGATTGGTAACCGTTTGCTTAAAACCAAGATCCAAAGAATTCAAAAAGTTCCAATCGGTATGAGTGCCTGTGATATAAAATACATTTCTAGAAAAATCATTGAATGAATCAAATACCTTTTTAAAGGTGGTATTAGGTTGATAAGCAATTACTAATTGATAATTATCAATATTCTCTAAATAAGCTTCTGGTGTTAAAATTGTAGCTTCCCGTTGTTCGTTGCTCTCAATGGCCTTTTTTAAAGCACCTAGATCGGGATGCCTAATAGCACTAACCAAAGCCACATTGGTCTTTTGGTCAATGACTTCAACTGCAAAATTTTTAGTGTTATTTACCGTATTCTTTTCATTCTCCAAAGGAATGATTTCAGCATGATAGGTAAACACTCCAACTTGATTAGCCGATAAATAAAAATTTAATACTTCAGAATTATCATCAGGAGAAAAAGTGACATTTTTTGAGAAAACCGTTGTATTTCCTACAGTTACTTTAAACGTTGAACTAACAGTTTCTTCGCCATTATAAACCAGTATGGCCTCTAATGGGAATCTATTCTTCAGAAATGCATACTTATTGACATTCAATTTTTGAATTTTCAAATCACTATACACTGTGGAATCTCCAAGAATTATCGGATAAACTGATTGTCCATATTTTTCAGAAGTAAAAGAATAATCGCCACCATAGGTTTGATTTCCATCAGTGACTAATATCGTTGGCGCATTTTCTTGTCTGTAAATCTGAGTTAAATCTGAAAATACCCGATCTAAATTCGTTTGTTTTCCTTTAAAATCAAGAGTATCAAGTTCCGTTAAATCTTCACTAAACGCATACCAATCAACATGAAACCTTTCCTTTAATTCATCATTGTTATCTATCCTTTCAATCAATCTCTTAACTTGGTTATCATGTTCAAGATAAGCGACAGAATTAGAATTATCTACAGCAACAACCAAAGTCGGTTTTTCTTCATAAGAAACCACCTTTTCAAACCTTGGATTAACCAATAACAAGCACAGCAAAAAAACGGATAGGAATCGGATTCCTATCAAGATCCAATTTATGGCGCCTTGGTTCTTTCTTTGGTATTTATACTGAAAAAGCGCTAATAAAAGCGCTATGATTCCTGATAATATGATATAAAATATGGTTTCTAAAGACATAAATTATGTTAGCATTCCACCATCAACATTAATGGTTTGCCCTGTTACATACGCACTTAAGTCACTGGCTAAGAACACACAAGCATTTGCAACATCTTCAGGAGTTCCGCCACGTTTTAATGGAATAGAATCCCTCCAACCTTGAACTGTTTTCTCATCTAATTTACCAGTCATTTCAGTCTCGATAAATCCTGGTGCAATAACATTACTTCTAATATTTCTACTTCCTAATTCTAACGCCACTGATTTTGAAAAACCAATGATCCCTGCTTTGGAAGCAGCATAATTGGTTTGTCCTGCATTCCCTTTTACTCCAACTACAGAACTCATATTGATAATAGAACCTTTTCTTTGTTTAAGCATGGTTCTTTGAACTGCCTTCGTCATATTAAAGACTGACTTCAAATTAACTTCGATTACCTTATCAAAATCTTCCTCACTAATCCGCATTAACAAATTATCTTTGGTAATTCCAGCATTATTAACTAAAATATCCACTGAACCAAATTCAGCAACGACATCATCTACCAATTTTTGAGCCTCATTAAAATCGGCGGCATTACTCTGATATCCCTTAACTTTTACTCCGAAAGTTCCTAAGTCTTTTTCCAATTGTTGAGCAGCTTCTACAGAAGAACTAAAAGTAAATGCTACATTGGCTCCATGTTGAGCAAAGGTTTCTGCAATTCCTTTACCAATTCCTCTACTCCCACCAGTGATTATTGCTGTTTTTCCTTCTAATAATTTCATTTGATTTTAAAAAATAGTTGATATTCAAATATACTAATAACAAATTGACGAAATAAAAAAAACCTCACAATATTGTGAGGTTTTAAATACTATTTAAGAATAATTACCCGACTACTTCGGCCACTTTTTTACCGATTTCAGCAGGAGAATCCACTACGTGAATTCCACATTCTCTCATAATTTTCTTTTTTGCTTGAGCTGTGTCATCACTTCCACCAACTATGGCACCAGCATGTCCCATAGTTCTACCTGCAGGAGCAGTTTCACCAGCTATAAAACCAACAATAGGCTTTTTGCTTCCACTTTCTTTATACCACTTGGCCGCATCAGCTTCCAATTGACCACCAATCTCACCAATCATAACCACGGCTTCTGTTTCAGGATCATTGACCAATAATTCTACCGCTTCTTTGGTAGTAGTTCCAATAATTGGATCTCCTCCAATACCAATTGCAGTAGTAATACCTAAACCTTGTTTTACTACTTGGTCTGCCGCTTCATACGTTAGGGTTCCTGATTTAGAAACAATCCCTACTTTTCCTTTTTTAAAAACAAATCCTGGCATAATACCCACTTTTGCCTCTTCTGGAGTAATAACTCCTGGACAGTTAGGACCAATTAAACGACAATCCTTATCTTTTATGTAATCAGCAGCTTTAATCATATCAGCTACTGGAATACCTTCTGTAATTGTAATGATTACTTTGATTCCTGCATCGGCAGCTTCCATAATAGCATCAGCAGCAAATGCTGGCGGAACAAAGATAATAGTTGTATCTGCTCCAACTTGATCAACAGCTTCCTTAACGGTATTGAAAACAGGCTTATCCAAATGTGATTGTCCGCCTTTTCCTGGAGTAACTCCACCAACTACGTTGGTACCGTAATCAATCATTTGACCAGCGTGAAAGGTACCTTCACTACCAGTAAATCCTTGAACTATTATTTTTGAATCTTTATTAACTAAAACGCTCATTTATGATAGATTTATATTTTTTTTCGAAAACAAATTTAAATTAATACTTAATTAAATTAAAGGTTTTTTACACTTTTATTTGGGAAAAGGAATTAGCCGCCAAAGCATCATCATCTGCCAACTGACTAATCTCGAAACCTTTGAACAACTTTCCATCTTTTAGTTCCCAAATACTAATATAATGCGCCAAAGCAGTCTCTTCATCATCATTCTCAACCGTTGTCACGTAAACAGTATAACGGGTAGTCACATAATTATCTTCTTGCAAAACGTGACTGATTTCTGTTCTCAATTCTGGAAAAGCAGCATTCAAACGCTTTATAAAATCAAAAATACCTTGATGATCTAATGAATGGAATCCTTTGCTACTATTCCAATGAAGTAAGCAATCTGGATGAAAAAAGTCATTGAAATGTGCCAGAATGTATATAAAATCAGTTTTATAATAATTCTTGACAAATTCCTTTGAACTCATTCTATTGATTCTTTAGTTTATTGATGATATTAGGAATTTCCTTGACATAGGCCATTTCTTTAAGCTTCAGTCTGGCTTCTTCAGCAGGATACCCAAAATAGGTTTTATGACCTTCCAAAGATTTACTAACCCCTGACTGCGCTAAGATGACCGCTTTTTCTCCAATGGTAATACCACTGGTACTTCCTACCTGCCCCCAAATGGTGACTTCATCTTCAATCACTACACAACCCGCAATTCCTACTTGGGACGCTAAAAGACATTTTTTACCTAAAACGGTATCATGACCAATTTGAATTTGATTATCCAGCTTAGAACCTTTGCCTATGGTTGTATCTCCTGTCACACCTCTGTCAATAGTACAGCAAGCACCAATATGAACATCATCCTCAATAATCACACGCCCTCCAGATAGCAATTGATCAAATCCCTCTGGTCTATTTTTGTAGTAAAAAGCACTAGCTCCTAAAATAGTTCCAGCGTGAATTATCACATTATCTCCAATTACAGTGTCATCATAGATGACTACATTGGGATGAATAATACAATTATCACCGATAGTTACATTGTTTCCAATAAAACAGTTAGGCTGAATGACCGTTTTGTTTCCAATTTTGGCAGTTTCTGAAATGGAACTGGAAGAAGGAACAAACGGTTTGAAATGATTGGTTAATTTATTAAAATCCCGAAAAGGATCATCACTAATCAATAAAGCTTTACCTACCGGGCAAGCTACCTCTTTATTAATTAAAACGATAGTTGCCGCCGATTGTAAAGCTTTATCATAGTATTTTGGATGGTCTACAAAAACGATATCCCCTGGTTCAACCACATGAATTTCGTTCATTCCTAATACAGGAAATGACTCATCTCCAATAAAATCACACCCAATTAAAGATGCGATTTCTTTTAACTGATATGTTTTAGGAAATTTCAATTATTCCTTGATTCGTTCTTTATACGTCCCTTTTTCAGTTTCAATTTTGATTTTATCCCCTTCGTTTATGAATAAAGGTACCATCACTTCAGCTCCTGTTTCAACGGTAGCTGGTTTAGTTGCATTGGTAGCTGTATTTCCCTTAACTCCTGGTTCAGTTTGAGTAACCTCCAAAATAACACTTGCTGGCATCTCTACTGATAGAGGCAAATTATCTTCTGTGTTGATAAGAACAGTTACAACTTCACCTTCCTTCATTAAATCAGCACGATCTAAAGCTGCTTCCAACAATCTAATTTGTGTATAATCTTCAGTATTCATAAAGTGATAGAACTCACCATCATTATACAAAAACTGAAACTTATGTGTTTCTACTCTTACATCTTCAATTTTATGTCCTGCGGAAAAGGTGTTATCTATCACTTTTCCAGTAGTAACACTTTTCAGTTTAGTCCTAACAAAGGCTGGACCTTTACCTGGTTTTACATGTAAAAATTCTACAATTTTATAAATGTCATGATTAAAACGAATGCATAGTCCGTTTCTAATATCTGATGTACTTGCCATATAATTTTAACTTGATTTTACGTATCCTTTCATGATTCCGCGATGAGAATTCTTTATGAATTGTAAGATTTCATCACGCTCTGGAGTTGCCTCCATTTCAGCTTCAATAATATCAAAAGCCTGAGTATTGTTATAATTTTTTTGATACAGAATTCTATAGATATCCTGAATTTCTCTGATTTTCTCTGTAGAGAATCCCCTTCTTCTAAGTCCTACTGAATTTATACCCACATAGGATAAAGGTTCACGTGCAGCTTTAACAAAAGGAGGCACATCTTTTCTTACTAAGGATCCACCTGTTACGAAGGCATGATTTCCGATAGAGCAGAATTGATGTACAGCAGTCATACCAGCAAGTACTACATAATCACCTACGGTGATATGACCTGCAAGCGTACTGTTATTAGAAAATATACAATTGTTTCCCACGATACAATCATGTGCTATATGGCAATAAGCCATAATTAAACAATTGTCCCCAACAACCGTTTTCATTTTATCTGTAGTTCCTCTGTTGATGGTCACACACTCTCTAATCGTCACATTATCACCGATAATTGTTAGAGTATCTTCATCATCATATTTAAGATCTTGAGGAACAGCTGATATCACAGCACCTGGAAAAATATTACAATTTTTTCCAATTCTCGCTCCCTCCATGATGGTTACATTACTACCAATCCAAGTTCCTTCACCAATCACTACGTTGTTATGTATGGTAGTAAAAGGGTCGATCACCACATTCTTGGCTATTTTGGCGCCCGGATGGACATATGCTAAAGGTTGATTCATTTCTTAGTTTTTTACTTTACTTATTTGTGCCATAAGTTCTGCTTCAGCACATAATTTTCCGTTAGCATAAGCATATCCTTGCATATGACAAATACCTCGTCTAATAGGAGTTAATAAATCACATTTAAAGATTAAGGTATCCCCAGGAACCACCTTTTGCTTGAACTTCACATTATCTATTTTCATAAAAAATGTAAGATAATTTTCAGGATCTGGAACGGTGCTTAGCACTAAAATACCTCCTGTTTGAGCCATGGCTTCTACTATTAATACTCCCGGCATAACTGGAGCCCCTGGAAAATGCCCCTGAAAGAATGGTTCGTTCATGGTCACATTTTTCATGCCTATAACACAAGAATCCGTTAAGCTAAAAATTTTGTCAATCAATAAGAATGGCTGCCTGTGAGGCAACATATTCATTATTTGATTTACATCCATCAAAGGCTCTTGATTTAGGTCAATTTTAGGAACATTATTCCTTCTTTCATTCTTGATAACCTTAGACATTTTTTTTGCAAACTGTGTATTGACAAAGTGTCCTGGTTTGTTTGCTATAACTTTTCCTTTAAGTCTAATACCTATTAAAGCCAAATCTCCAACCACATCAAGTAGCTTGTGTCTTGCCGCTTCATTAGGGTAATGCAATGTTAAGTTGTCTAAAATACCATTGGGTTTCACGGCAATGGAATCTTTATTAAAAGCTATTTTTAGTTTATCAATAGTCGCCGGAGAAATTTCTTTATCAACGTAAACTATCGCATTATTTAGGTCACCTCCTTTAATAAGTCCATGCTCTAAAAGCGTTTCCAATTCATGTAAAAAGCTGAAAGTTCTTGAAGATGAAATTTCAGTTTTAAAATCACTCATGGTGTTTAAAGTGGCATTTTGGGTTCCCAAAACTTTGGTGCCAAAATCTACCATGGTTGTGATTTGATACTCGTTGGATGGCATAACCAATATTTCACTTCCAGTGTCTTCATCGGTATAAGAAATCACATCACTTACTACAAACTCTTCCCTGAAAGCATCCTGCTCTACGATCCCTACTTTTTCTAGAGCTTCTACAAAAAACTTAGAAGACCCATCCATAATTGGAGGTTCTGAGGCATCTAACTCGATGATGGCATTATCAATATCCATTCCCACTAATGCTGCCAAAACGTGCTCTGACGTTTGTATTGTCACTCCATTTTTCTCTAAGCAAGTTCCTCTTTGGGTATTGGTAACATAATTAACATCCGCTTCAATGATAGGAGTGCCTTCCAAATCTATTCTTTTAAAAGCAAACCCGAAATTTTCAGGAGCAGGCTGAAAGGTTAAAGTAACCTCAGTTCCTGTATGCAAACCAACTCCTTTTAAAGAAATGGAGTCCTTAATGGTTTTTTGTTTAACTTCCGTATTAACTATTGCCATTTATTTTCTTTTCAATATCGTTTATGTTTTTAACTATTTTAGGGAAGTTCTTAAAGTGAACATATGATTTGTTGAATTCACCATAATTAAGCGCTGGCGATCCTTGCAACATTTCATTGTCTTTAATATTTCTTCCTATTCCAGATTGTGCTTGAATCTTTACATTGTTTCCTATAACAATGTGTCCCACAATTCCTACTTGCCCACCAATTTGACAATTTTCTCCAATTTTTGTTGAACCAGCAATTCCGGTTTGTGCAGCTATTACGGTATTTCTACCTATTTCTACATTATGGGCTATTTGGATTTGGTTATCCAATTTAACACCTCTTCTTATAATGGTCGAACCTAATGTTGCCCTATCAATAGTTGTACCTGCCCCTACATCAACAAAATCTTCTATAATAACATTTCCTGTTTGTGGCACTTTGGAATATTCGCCATTTTCATTAGGCGCAAATCCAAATCCATCCGCACCAATGATTACTCCAGAATTAATCACGCAGTTACTTCCTACCTTACATTCTGAATAAATTTTGGCTCCCGAAAATATGATGGTATTATCACCTATCTCTACATTATCTCCTATGTAGGCATTTGGAAAAATTTTGACATTATTGCCAATCTTGACATTTTCACCCAAATACGTAAAGGCGCCAATATAAATCTTTTCACCATGCTGTGCCGTTTCCGACATAAACACCGGTTGCTCTATTCCTTCCTTATTCAATTTAACCATGTTGTAATATTCCAACAATTTTGAAAAGGATTTATAGGCATCATCTACCTTAATTAAAGTCGTTGACAAGTCATGTTCTGGTGAAAATGTCTTATTAACTATGGTGATAGAAGCCTGTGTAGAATAGATATATGATTGGTATTTCGGATTGGCCAAAAAGGTAAGAGAGCCTTCAGTGCCTTCCTCTATTTTTGAAAGTTTAGATACTTCAACATCGGGGTTACCCTCAATGTCTCCTTCTAAAATTCCCGCTATCTGATGTGCTGTAAATTTCATTGTCGCAAAAATATAAAAAAAAGTCCTAAAGTTTTTCTTTAGGATAACACATATAGAATTTTGTTACTGGTTTTGAAAGGGCTTTTAGGTTTAATTGATCGGATGCTTTGATGATGTTTTCTATCTTTCCTGATTTATACAAAATATTAATATGGTCCTTTTTCATTTGATAGGCTTGGTTTGATATTTCGCCTGTAAAAACAAAGTAAGAAACCTCTTTTTCAGAGATGTTATACTTCTCCATTAACTTACTTCTATGAAACACCAATTTCTCTTTTTGAACTTTTTTCTTTTTTAATTTTATCTTTAATAGATCCCTATTAATAATCATATCAGATAAATTCCTCAAAACAAAATCCGAATGATATTGCCATTCTTTCATGGCCGATATGATATCATAATCATCCAATCTTGCAAATACTTCAAGAGTATTTGAATCGAAATTCTCTATACGGATATCATTCGATAAAAAATACTGTAAAGCCTCAGTGCATTTGAGTGTTTCCCCTTCATGAGTCAATTCTTTGGCTCTTTGCAACATCCTTATTAATAATTGCTCTGCTACCAAACTAGTTTTGTGCAAGTAGGTTTGCCAATACATCAATCGTCTTGCTACTAAAAACTTCTCTACACTATAAATCCCCTTTTCCTCTACAACCAGTTCATCATCTACAACATGCAACATGGTAATTAGTCGCTCACTATTTATATTTCCTTCAGCTACACCACTGTAAAAACTATCTCTTTTTAAATAATCTGCTCGATCCATATCTAATTGACTTGAGATGAGCTGACATAAAAAACGACGTTGATATTTCCCCTTGAAGATTTGGATTGCAAGCGTTAAACTTGAGTTAAACTTATCATTCAAATGTTCCATAAACATCAAGGAAATCTGTTCATGAGATACATTATTAACAATACTATTTTCCATAGCATGAGAGAATGGACCATGTCCAATATCATGTAATAAAATGGCTATATAAAGTGCCTGCTCTTCCTCTTCAGAAATCTCAACACCCTTAAAGCGAAGTACATTAACAGCTTTTTGCATTAAATGCATACAACCTAAAGCATGATGAAACCGTGTATGATGAGCCCCTGGATAAACGAGATATGACAAACCCATTTGAGAAATTCTTCTAAGTCTTTGGAAAAATTTATGCTCAATCAAATCATAAATCAGCGAATTTGGAATGGTAATAAATCCGTAAATTGGATCGTTAAATATTTTGAGTTTGTTTTGCACTCTCAATCTTTGAAACATTAATTAGTTAAACAAATATACATGAACCATATAAATATTCTTTGGGTTGATGATGAAATTGACCTTCTCAAACCTCACATCCTTTTTCTTGAAAAAAAGAATTACAAAGTAACCACTTGTAAAAGTGGCAGTGAAGCTTTGGATGCTTTAGAAGAAAAAACATTTGATATTGTCTTTTTGGATGAGAACATGCCGGGACTTACTGGATTGGAAACCTTAAATGAAATCAAAGAGAAAAGAAGCACTTTACCGGTCGTTATGATAACTAAAAGTGAGGAAGAATATATTATGGAAGAAGCCATAGGCAACAAAATTGCTGACTACCTCATTAAACCAGTCAATCCCAATCAAATTTTATTGAGTTTAAAGAAGAATTTGGATCATTCCCGTTTAGTTTCTGAAAAAACTACTTCCAATTATCAACAAGAGTTTAGAAAAATAGCTATGGATTTATCTATGGTGAACTCTTATGAAGAATGGGCCACTTTGTATCAAAAACTCATTTATTGGGAAATGGAGCTAGAAAACATTGAAGATGCCGGTATGTTTGAGATTTTAGAATCACAAAAAACGGAAGCTAACATTCAATTTGGAAAATTTATTGATAAAAGGTATTCTGAATGGTTTAAAAACAATCATGATGCCCCTGTCATGTCTCATACTTTAATGAAAAAATGGGTAGTCCCTGAATTATCAAAAGACCAGCCTACCTTATTAATAGTCATTGATAACTTGAGATATGACCAATGGAAAGCATTTGAACCAATTATTTCGCAGTACTATAAAAAGGAATCTGAAGAACCCTATTTCAGTATTCTTCCTACAGCCACCCAATATGCCAGAAATGCTATTTTCTCTGGACTAATGCCCAGTGACATGGAAAAAAGACATCCCGATCTATGGAAAAATGATACTGACGATGGCGGAAAGAACCTGCACGAAGCCAACTTTCTTGAGGCTCAAATGAAACGTCTTGGCTTGAATGATTATAAGTATGAATACCATAAAATTACCAATCTAAAAACAGGTAAAAAGTTAACTGAAAACTTCAAATCTTTAAAAGATAACGACCTAACAGTGATCGTGTACAATTTTGTGGATATGCTATCGCATGCCAAGACCGAAATGGAAGTTGTAAAAGAATTGGCCTCCAATGATAAAGCATATCGCTCCCTAACACAAAGCTGGTTTAAAAACTCTCCTTTGCTGGAAATGATACAACAAGCTCAACAACTAGGTTTTAAATTACTGCTAACCACAGACCACGGGACCATAAATGTAAAAAGGCCATCAAAAGTCATTGGTGATAAGGACACAAGTTTAAACCTTAGATACAAAACAGGAAGGAGTTTAACTTATGAAGAAAAAGAGGTTTTGGTTGTTAAGGACCCAAAATCAGTTCATTTACCTTCCATAAATATGAGCAGCTCCTTTATTTTTGCCAAAGAAGATATGTTTTTTGCTTATCCTAATAATTACAATCATTATGTAGGATATTACAGAAACACTTACCAACATGGGGGGGTTTCGCTAGAGGAAATGGTTATTCCATTCATTAAACTGAGTCCGAAATAAATCCTTATAATGCATAAAAATCCGATGAAATACATTTTTTTTTGGGTATTATCACATTTTATTCTTAATATTGTCAAGTAATGTCTCAAATTTTGGATACCAACTATTTAATTTCTGATTTAGAAGATGTTGCAAAAGAAGTTCTTGCAAATCTGAAAACCAAAACAATAATCCTCATAGGTAGTATGGGCACCGGCAAAACTACCCTCATCAAATCTTTAGTTAAACAACTAGGAAGTAATGATGAAGTTTCCAGCCCAACCTTCTCCATTGTAAATGAATATCATTTAGCCAATGGTAAAATTTATCATTTCGACTTATATAGACTTAATGATATTGAGGAGGCCTATAATTTTGGTATTGAAGATTATTTGTATTCTGGACATTGGAATATCATTGAATGGCCTGAATTAATAGAAGATTTGCTGGATGATTATGATAAAATCGAATTAAACATTAATAAAGATAATAGTAGAAATTTAAGATTGAAAGCATAAAATAAAGAACCCAATCTGCCAAAAAATGCACGACTTACGGTTTTTACCGTAATGAAAAATCCAAAAAGTTATGTTTTTAACATAATTTTAACATTTCGAGACAACTAAACAGAAGGTCTCTACATACTTTTGGGATATAATTAATTAATTAATCCCTTATTATTATGAAAACTAAGAAGTATGTAATCGCAATTGCAATTTTTGGTGGAATGCTGTTCACAGCTCAAGCAACTAACTTATTTAAAGATGCACCAAAAATCGAAAAGAGCAGAATTAAAGTTCCAGGTCAGTAGGACCAAAAGTGATGGAGTAATACTTGGTAGTATAATAGCTACATTAATTGCTATTACCCCATTCGTTTTTAATTTATATGAAAGTGTTCCTGACGTTAAAGTTTGGGACACTTTTTTGTTTAGGTACGAGAGCCTATATTATGAAAGTGTATTCGTTTTGGCATGGACTTTAGCTAGTAAGTTTATTCCTCTCTTTTTAATGTTGATTTGGTTTTTCACTTGTCGTCATTGGTGGTACCATGTCTTATTGATTCCAATAGGAATGTTTATTTATCAAATAATAGTCATTTTTGATGATGATCTTTCTTTTGCAGATGAGAACGAGCTTTTGTATTTATTACCTGTAATGGCTATTATTATACCTTCTATTTATTTAATAAGAGCCCAAATGTTCAACAAATTGAATACGGTTGATAAATCTATGGAAGACCTAGAAGAGGAGTTCAAAATTAAACCTACCACCCTTTGGGGTAAAATCAAACAGTATTTTTAATTACGGCCTATTTACTTTCAAAATTTAATTGTATTTTGACTTTTATTTTATTAAGCTATCATGTCAAAATCTTTTTCGCCATTTTCTAAACACGAACTCATACCCCAAGAGGAAACTTTAGAAATTCTTAAACATAAAAGTGCCCTCTTTATTGGTATTCCAAAGGAAACGGCCTACCAAGAAAAACGTGTCTGCTTAACCCCTGATGCCGTTTCAGCATTAATAAACAATGGCCACAGAGTTTTAATTGAGTCTGGCGCTGGGTTTGGCGCCAATTTTACTGATACTGATTATTCAGAAGCCGGAGCAGAAATAACAAATGATCAAGCCAAAGTCTACGGATGCCCTATAATTTTAAAGATAGAACCCCCTACCCTAGAGCAAATAAAACTGATTAATCCCCAATCTATTTTAATTTCAGCTTTGCAATTAAAAACTCAAAGCAAAAAATATTTTGAGGTCCTAGCTTCTAAAAGAGTTACTGCTTTAGCATTTGAATTTATAAAAGATGAAGATGGCGCTTATCCTGCTGTTAAATCATTAAGCGAAATAGCTGGAACTGCTTCTGTATTGATAGCTGCTGAATTATTAAGTAATGTTAATGATGGTAACGGTTTAATGTTTGGGAATGTTAGTGGTGTACCACCTATTGAAGTTGTCATTTTGGGTGCAGGAACTGTTGGTGAGTTTGCTGCTCGAAGTGCTATGGGACTGGGTGCAAACATCAAAATCTTTGACAATTCCATCACTAGACTACGAGGTATTCAAACCAATTTAGGCAGACCTCTTTTTACATCCACACTTCAGCCTAAAAATTTATTAAAAGCACTTAAACGCTGTGACGTTGTTATTGGCGCCGTAAGAGGTAAGGATCGTTCACCTATTTTAGTTACAGAAACAATGGTTGAATGCATGAAACCTGGCTCTGTTATTATTGATGTTAGTATTGACATGGGTGGTTGTGTTGAAACTAGTGAAGTAACCACACATAAAACCCCAACATTTACTAAGCATGGCGTCGTACACTATTGTGTTCCTAATATCCCGGCCAGATTTTCGAGAACAGCCTCTATTTCAATCAGTAACATGTTTACGCCTTATTTATTGAAAATTGCCGATGATGGAGGTCTGGAAAATTCATTAAGATTTGACAAAGGTTTGAAAAATGGATTGTATTTTTACCACGGCATTTTAACAAATAAAGCCGTAGGAGAATGGTTTGATTTAAAACACAGCGATATCAACCTTCTTATTTTTTAATCTAATTCATTTTTAATGAAATTCATACATCGTCTGGGGTATTACTTGGGAGGATTTTCAATTGGCCTCATTCTTTTGGCCTTCTTCTTAAGTGGAAAGAAGGTATCCTGTGATTACGGTCCCGAAGCCAGAGTTAAAAAAAACATACAATCAAAGCCTTTAAAATATTCCGAGATCATTCAATCACAAATTGGTTCTGGTTCCATTGACAGTCTAGACATTTCCTCCGTTTTGCAACAAGGAGATATTGTTTTTTCTGAAAGCGAACCAAGAAAAGAACCTTGTGGTGTTTATAAGATTAAGTTTGAAGAGAAAGAAATCATGGTCGAAAATTGTGACAGTTTAGTTTCAATTCTTTCCTATAAAAAATAGAAAAGGGAGCGATATGCTCCCTTTCTTATTTTACTTCTAAAATTCTTTTACTGATTTAAAATAATTTTCTTCGTATAAGAGTTCCCTCCTTGTTTTATGGTTAATACATACATACCATTTTGAAAATGACTCAAATCATATTTTTTATTGAAAGTACTTGAAGTTGCGTTTATAGCTTCATTAATTAAAATATTCCCCATCATATCGTGAAGGTAAATGGCCGTAATTCTTTCAGCGCCTCCTCTCACTTTAATATGAATAAAGTTCTTTGTAGGATTAGGAAATACTGAAAAATCAAAAGCATAATTTTGTTCTCCAGAGTCCGAACCACTACCTAAGTTGTTACAATCCTGATCCACCAAAACCATAACACTATCGGTTTGAGAATTAATCCCATTTGACACTACCACAAAATATTCTGTAGTTTCATCTGGACTTACATCTATGCTTTGTGTTGTCGCACCATTGCTCCAAAGATAAGTTAGTCCACCTTCCGCAAATAATTCAACACTTTCTCCCAAACAAATTTCTTCATCTTCTCCTGCATATGCATTCACTAAAGGAACTACATTAACAATTACACTATCTATTGAAGTACATTCGCCGGTTGTTACCGTTACCTCATAGGTCGTGGTTGCCGATGGACTCACCTCAATACTTTGGGTCGTTGCCCCGTTGCTCCACTGATAGCTCTCACCACCGGTTGCGGTCAACACAACGGTGGATCCTACTTCCATACTCACATCTGTTCCTGCATCAGCAGTTGGTAAGGCATTGACGTTGACAGTCACACTGGCGCTTCCGCTCTGCTCACCTTGGCTCACGGTCACTGTATATTCTGTAGTGGTATTTGGTGATACCTCAATACTTTGGGTAGTGGCACCATTGTTCCACTGATAGCTCTCTCCTTCTGATGCGGTCAACACAGCAGTACTTCCTTCACAGATGGTTACATCATCTCCTGCAGATACAACCAATTCTGGTGTCTCTGGTTGGGTCACTGTAACCGTTACTGAATCCGTGGAAGAACATTCGCCGGTTGTTACCGTTACCTCATAGGTTGTAGTTGCCGATGGGCTTACCTCAACACTCTGGGTCGTTGCCCCGTTGCTCCACTGATAGCTCTCACCACCCGTTGCGGTCAACACAACTGTGGATCCTACCTCCATACTCACATCTGATCCTGCATCTGCTGTTGGTAAAGCATTAACGTTGACAGTCACACTGGCGCTTCCGCTCTGCTCACCTTGGCTCACGGTCACTGTATATTCTGTAGTGGTATTTGGTGATACCTCAATACTTTGGGTAGTGGCACCATTGTTCCACTGATAGCTCTCTCCTTCTGATGCGGTCAATACAGCAGTACTTCCCTCACAGATGGTTACATCATCTCCTGCAGATACAACCAATTCTGGTGTCTCTGGTTGGGTCACTGTAACCGTTACTGAATCCGTGGAAGAACATTCGCCGGTTGTTACCGTTACCTCATAGGTTGTAGTTGCCGATGGGCTTACCTCAACACTCTGGGTCGTTGCCCCGTTGCTCCACTGATAGCTCTCACCACCCGTTGCGGTCAACACAACTGTGGATCCTACCTCCATGCTCACATCTGATCCTGCATCGGCTGTTGGTAAGGCGTTTACCGTTACTTGTACTTCAGCCGAATCTGACACACTTCCTTCAGAAACAATTACTGTATAAACAGTGGTTTCATCTGGAGAAACATCAATACTTTGGGTAGTGGCACCTGTACTCCATTCGTAGGAACTTCCTCCACTCGCTGTCAAGGTCGTGGTTCCTCCTTCACAAATAGCAACATTTTCACCTGCAGAGGCAACAACTTGAATTTGATTTACATTTACTGTTATACTATCCTCTGAAGTACAACCATTACTAGTTACATAAACAACATAAGTTGTTGTTTGATTAGGATTGACAACAATCTCATTGGTGGTTTCACCTGTACTCCATTCAATAGAGCCTTCAGCATTCACTGATAAATTTGCCGTTTCCCCTTGTTCAATAGTAATATCTGAACCTAAATTAATTTCAGGTAATGGATTTACGGTTACTGTTATTTCATCTTCACTACTACATCCATTCTCAACTACAGTTACAGTATACGTAGTAGTACTATTTGGACTTACAGTTGTAGTAGCATTTGTCGATCCATTACTCCACTCATATGAGTTACCGCCTGTTGCCGTAATAGAAACGGATTCACCTTCACAGATGGTTACACCTTCTCCTGCATTTGCCGTTGGTAACGGATTAACAGTTACTTGTACTTCATCAGAGTCAGAAACACCACCCTGAGAAACAGTCACAGAATACACCGTAGTTTCATCGGGTGAAACCTCAATACTTTGTGAAGTAGCACCTGTACTCCAAACATAAGAACTACCTCCATTCGCCGTTAAGGTTGTGGTTCCGCCTTCACAAATATCCACATCTTCGCCAGCTGAAGCTACAACAGTTGGTGTTGAACCAGCCTGTGGCACAGAAACAATCCAAGCAGGAGGATTAGCATCATTCATTAGACCAGAATTATTCCAATTACTTGCAAAAATTACTTTAGTTCCATTTCTATTTGGAACCGCCATCGACTCATGGCCATATCCAGAATCATAGTCTGAATGATGTTTTGCATATCTCTCAACCGTATTAGAAGCATCTAATTTTATTGCAAAAATTTCTCTTGAAGCGGTCGGATGATCGGTACAACAACCCTCTGAAACATAGGCCCAACCTGGTCTATTGATATTTCTACAGGAAATATGTCCTCCCCAAATACCTGACTCACCATGAATAGATTGTGGGTAATAATAAAGAGGCGTGATTTGGGCATTGCTAAACTTAATCATCACTAAGTAGTATTCATCATTCCAAGTGGAATCATTTCCATATTGAACAAAAACCTCATTACCACTAGCATCAATTCCGAAATCACCATGGGCCGTATAATCATAAATATGGGTTTCATTGGTCATATCTATGTTATATCTTTTCATTCCTTGAGTGGTACCGCTACCATCAGGACGCCAAGAAGCTATGGCATAATTTCCTAAGGAACTAACACTAAACCAATCCAAATCACCATCTGGAATATTTTTGGTTCCGACTACGTTATCATTTTGGATGTCGTAAACAATAAGAGTGTTTCCATTCCCAATAAGTCCAACGTATTGGTCATTGTTATCTTGGGTTCCTTCACCATATCCAAAATCAATACTTGAATAATTAGAAAAGGTATGTAATACAGTTGTTTGATCTGTACTTACATTATACTGAACAAACTTATTACCAGAAGTACCATAAATAATATTGGGTTGTGTATTACTCCATCTTCCATAAGAAGGAATATTAGCCCAATATAAAAATTCATAAGTTTCGCCATCTAAAATGGCTGCTGGATATCCTGCCAATTTAATCAGCGATCCATCAGAGTTCCAAACCTGATCTACGGCATAATTATGTCGCAATCTTGCTGAGGTTGTTCCAAAAACTCCTTTGTCACTTACCCTTGTAATTGAATTTCCGTAAGTACTACCGGTCACTTCTGATAAGTAACCTGGTAAACTAGAACTAGGGGCTTGATAAGCAGAATAATCAATATTGTTCAAATTTTCCTGAGGCGGATAATTTTGAGAAAGTAGGTTTAAAGTTAAGAATAGACTCAAGACAACATATAAATTCCTAGAGCATAGGAATTTAATCCATACAGTTACATTCATTCTCGGGGATTTTGCTATTAATCGAGGCTAAACTATTAAACGACTTAAAAAAAAAATAAGAGGTTTAAACTTATTCGACGAACTACATCAATTAAACAAGTTAATTCCTACTTTTAGTGTATTTTGTAGGATTTAACAACCTCTTAATCGTATAGTTACGTATTTCGTCGGATATTTTTTTTCAGAGAGGATATTGCACATCCATTATAAGCAGAAATGTAGCGGTTTTTCTACTTTTAAAGGATAATTGAAGATTCAAAATGGGAATAAGACCTTATTGAAGTCATTCGGGGTGCAAATATAGTTTTTTATCTAAATAATTAGGAACAATATTCCATATTTAACTAATTTAGTTTTAGCTTTTTAAAAGCGAAACAATGACCCAAAACCAACCTATAAAAAAGCCTACATTGGCATTAGTCATACCCAGTCTTACCCCAGGTGGTGCAGAACGTGTGTTTTCCAATATTGCTAACCACTTGGCAAACAGATATAATATATACATTTTTACCCTCTATAAAGATTTGATATTTTATGATCTACATCCTTCAATTAAAGTTAACTATTGTCTTGAAGAATATCGATCAAATGTCAATAGGCTAACGTCCTTAAAAATTCATTTTCAATTATTTAGCCGTCTAAAACGTAAAGTTTCAGACATAAATGCCGATTTAATACTTAGTTTCACCACCACGGCTAATTTCTATACGGTTATTTTGTCGAAGATATTAAACATTCCGTCGATAATAAGTGAACGTATTCATCCAAAATACGCCTTAAACAAACCCTGGCAATTCTTGGTGAGACATAGTTATAAGTACACAACCATTTTAGTAGTTCAAACTGAGGAAATTAAAAATTACTTTAAGAGGTCATTGAAAGACAATAAGTTGAAAATTATTGAAAACCCCCTTTCAGAGCATTTAATTAGTAAAAAAAACGTAGCATTAAAAAGGAACAATTCTATTTTGAGCATTGGAAGATTGGAATCTCAAAAAAACCAAGAACTTCTTTTACGGGCATTTAGTAAATTAAACCACAAGGACTGGGAATTATTGATCATTGGTTCGGGCAGTCTTTTAGATTATTATAAAGAACTATCCTATACATTAAAAATTGAGTCCCAAGTTTCTTTTTTAGGAGCCATAAAGGATGTTTCTCCTTTTTTAAGTCAAGAAGGCATTTTTATTTTAACTTCAAATTTTGAGGGCTCTCCCAACGTCTTGATTGAAGCCATGTATTTTGAAATGCCATGTATTTCAACTGATTGTCCTTCCGGGCCTAATGAATTGATCGTCAATAACCATAATGGCATTTTAATACCTACAAACGATGAACAAAAATTGATCGATGAATTAAATCGATTAATGAACAATTCAGATTTAAGAAATCAATTAGGAAGAGCTGCCAGCGTATCCGTAAACCGGTTCATGCCAGATATCGCCTTAAAAAAATGGGAAGATTTAATTGAAAACACCTTGAAATGATGGATTTAAGAACATTATTACCCACATATAGCGAGAATCAAAAGCAGGATGAATTTTTGTATAAATTCACAGTGTTCACACCAGTTTACAATAGAGCGAAAACTGTTCATAGAGTTTTTGATTCCCTCAAAAATCAAACATTCAAAGACTTTGAGCTTTTAATTATCAATGATGGCTCTAAAGACAATTCAGATGAAGTCATTAGGGAACTTATTAAATCCGCAAACTTTCCGGTGAACTATGTTAACAATGAGACCAATCGCCATAAAATGGCATGCCTCATTCAAGGTTTTTCATTAGCTAAGGGCGAACTGTTTTTAACACTCGATTCTGATGATGAATGTGAAGATAACTCTCTTGAAGTATTTAACTCGAGATACCAGGAAATACCCGATAACATAAAACCTCGAGTTAGTAGCATGACCTGTATGTGTAAAGATCAATTTGGAAATCCTGTTGGGGATACTTTCGAAACAGATCCTTACTACAGTTCCACTTTCAAGAATATGCTAGACGAAAAGTATCAAAAAGAAAAATGGGGATTGGTAAAAACCAGTATTTTAAGAAATATCGAACTAAGCACAAAATTATATAGTCAAGGTTATATCCCAGAAGGTGTTCTTTGGTGTTTTCTTTCTAAACTCAATTATGACACTTATTATTTCAATGATTTTTTAAGGACTTATTACATAGACGAGAATGACCAAAATATTTCAAGTGGAACAAGAAAAAATAATCCATTGGGATTAGCAGTATATGCCCTTGGAATTCTCAATTGGTTTCAAAAAGATTTCAATAAAAATCCCAAACTTTTTTTAAAGTGGATTTATTATTTATTGCTAGCCTCAAAATACCTGCCCTATAAAAGAAAAGACTACAATCAATCTATTGAAAGTCCTTTATTCAAGGCTGTTTTTAATATGGTTTGGCCCATCAAAAACATTGTTATTACTAGAGAATAGTTTTCATGTTGAAAAATCAAATTAATAAAATAATCCAGAATAAAACGGTTTCTAACATTGCTGTAGTTGCCATCATTACCATTTTGGTAAAATTTGTTGGGTTTTACAAAGAAGTAAAAGTTGCAGAGGAGTTTGGTCTTTCAGAGTTACTGGATACTTTTTATATCGCTTTGTTGATTCCTGGCCTGATTAACCAAGTATTTTTAATTTCTTTCAAATCGGTTTTTATTCCAAATTACATTGCAGAATTAAAAGAAAAAAAAGAAGCCGCCTCATTTCAAACAGTGAGTTTTGTTATAACCATTGGCCTTGGACTCATTTTTACCCTTATTTCCTTTTTTTTCACAGACTTTTACTTAGATATTTTCTTTCCAGACCATACAGAATCCTATTACGGCTTGGTTAAGATTCAATTTTATTATCTAGCCCCTTGTTTAGTCATCTGGGGATTAAATGCCCTTCTAAGTGGTATTCTAAATATTTTTGACGAGTTTAAATACTCCTCTGTCTACCCCATTCTGACATCCATATTGATGCTTGTTTGTCTTTTGGGCTTTCAAAATATATTGCAAGAACGCGTGCTGGCAGTTGGTATGCTATTAGGTTCTTTTGCTGAATTTATCTTTCTCCTAATTGTTAGTTTACGAAAGGGTATTATCAAGTTCTCAACCCCTGATTTTACCAGTAAAAATACCCGAATGATGTTAAGGGAGTTTCCGGCCAGAATCACATCTAGCTTTTTAACCGGAATGGTCCCTGCTACCGATCAGTATTTTGCCGGACAATTGGCCATAGGCTCCATTACCGCCTTAAATTATGGTTATAAAGTGCCTGCCTTTATTTCGGCGATAGCTATTGTGGCGCTAGGAAATGTCCTTCTTCCCTATTTTTCAAAACTCATTTTATACAATAAAGAAACTGCTTATGAAAGACTGTATACCATCATAAAGGTTTTGTTTGGAGGCATTTTAGTAGTAATCATTCCTCTATGTTTCCTATCCTATTTTGTTATCGAAATTTTATTTGAAAGAGGCGCCTTTACCGCCAATGACACCAATACAGTAGGCTTGATTCAAATTGTTTACTTTTTGGCACTTCCATTTTCAATATGTACAGATGTATTAGTGAGGTTTTTAACGGGCATCAACAAAAATACATTTATGGCTATTGTATCTTTCATTAGTCTTCTTTTAAATATTATCTTCAACTATATTTTTATGAAATTGTATGGGGTCATGGGGATAGCCTTATGTACCACCGTGATTGAAGCCTTGAAATTTGGAGTCTTTTACATGTATTCCAAAAAGTTGCAAAAAACATGAATCTAGTTATTAGAAATATCATTCTTATACTTCTACTATTGAAGCTAGATAGCTTTGCTCTTATACATGTTAGTGAAGGGTTGGGAAGCGCATTAAGCTACTTAATGTTGGCTCTATTGGTTTTCTATTATTTTATTTCTGAGAAAACCAAACCTGAATTTTTATTGCTCATTTTAGGATTGTCCTATTTTGTTATTTCTGTTTTTCAATATTATGGGCCAACCAATAATTACATCATTGATTTAATCAAGTTTTTGGTTTTTATTATCACTGCCAGTACCTTGGCAAATCAAGCCTCACCTAAAGAAATTGCACTTTATTTATCCATTGGTTCTTTTAGCATTATTGTAAATACTATTGCATTCCCTAATGACTACGGAAGATACAGTGGATTTTATATAAACCCCAACAACGCAGGCCTTATTGCGCTTCTGGGATTTGCGTTTGCATTTGCTGTAAGTAATGTCAAACTGCGAATTGTTTTTCAATTTTTGTGTATTGCTGGAGGAATCATGACGCTTTCAAGGTATTTTTTAATCACCTTAACGCTTATTGCTCTATTATCAGCACTCTATAAAAAATCAAATTTAATAGGTATCCTTTTTGGAGCTATGGCCTTTGTACTGGTACTTTCCAGCGGAAACTTAAAATTAAACACCGCTCGTTTCCAAGCCCTTCAAAGTGTCTTTTCAGATGATGTAGATACTCAAACGATTACAAAAGAATCTAGGGAGGAAACTTGGGCCCTGTATAAAACCCCCATACTAAATCATTTACTTTTTGGTAATGGCTATAAGGCAACGCATGGACATGAAAATGACTCAGTTGGCGTGATTACTGGGGTTCACAACACCTATTTGATGGTATTGGGAGACTCAGGGTTTATACCTTTTGTCATTTTAATTTTTATATACATCAGACAACTAGTTAAAAGTGCCAAACACTTTTTTAAACAACCAGAACATTTATATATTGCATTGATATTGGTTACCTTTTTATTAGTAAGTCATAATTATTTTGATAATTACATTGTATTGTTTTTTTCCCTTTGGCTATTTCAAAAAAACAGAGCATTTGAAAATGATTTCATCAAACTAAAAAAGGAATGAGTAAATGTGTGGAATTTACGGAAGTACAAAAATCTATGAACCAGACCAAGTTCAGAAGAAGCTAGAAAGAACCAATTTTAGGGGTCCCGACAAGCTACAACATATAAACATCAACAATAAAGTCGTATTTGGACATAACAGACTGGCCATTATCGATTTAGATGAAAGGTCAAATCAACCTTTCACTTACCATCATGTACATATTGTATTTAATGGTGAAATTTATAATTTTTTAAGTCTGAAGGATGAACTTGTCCTTAAAGGATACGCCTTTAGAACCACAAGCGACACCGAAGTTATTTGTGCCGCTTACCTTGAATATGGAAGTGAATGTGTCAATAAATTTAATGGCATGTTCGCTTTTGTCATCTACGATGAGAAAAATAATATATTATTCGGCGCCAGAGACCGATTGGGACAAAAACCGTTTTACTATTATCACAACAAAGGTCACTTTGAATTTGCTAGTCAATTAGCTCCCATTCAGCTTTACAATTCAGATTTAACCATATCAAGTAAATCAATAAGTTATTATTTAGCATGGGGTGATGTTCCAGATCCCTACTCCATTTTTAATGAAGTTAAAAAACTGCCTCCAGGAAATCATTTTACATACCAATTAGATTCCCATAAATTAACGATAAAATCTTACTGGAACATCTCAACCAAACACACACCTTATTTTCAAGGTTCGTTTGAAGAGGCCAAAGAAGAGCTTAAATCGGTTTTAAAAGATGCCGTACAGATGAGACTTTTTGCAGATGTTCCCGTAGGGGTCTTTCTTTCTGGTGGTGTCGATTCATCAGTAATCGCCGCTATGGCAACTCAAACCACAGAGAGCAAAATAAAAACGTTTTCTGTTAAATTTAATGAGAAAAAATTTGATGAGAGTATCTATGCCCAACAGGTTGCTAATCACTTAAAAACGGATCACCATGTTATAGAGTGTAATTATGAAGAAGGTATCGACTTAATCGACAATTTTTCATACTACTACGACGAACCTTTTGCTGATTCCTCCGCCATTCCAAGCATGTTATTGTCCAAATACACAAGAGACCAAGTTACAGTTGCTTTGTCTGGTGATGCAGGTGATGAAAATTTTATTGGCTATGAAAGGTATGTTTGGATCAAAAAGGGTAAAATGGCCTTTATGCTTCCTAAACCTGCTCGTCAATTAGCATCAAAAATTCTGCAATTACCTTCTAATTACCGTATCAAAACAATGGGTAAGGTTTTAAATTTCAATGATGTAAATGATATTTACATTGCTGGAATGACAGGTGTTGACACGAGTTGGATTGATTCTGATTTTAATTTTCTGGAAGTTGATGAACTGAAATATCTGAAACACAAGGAGAAGAATATTTACGAGCGCATGTCTGATTTTGATCTAAAAACCTACCTTAATTGGGATATCAATACCAAGGTTGATCGTGCCACCATGGCATACTCATTGGAGGCCCGTTCTCCTTTGATGGATTATAGAATCGTAGAGTTTGCAAGATCCCTGCCTACAGAATACAAAATACAGGGTAAAAACCAAAAGCGCATTTTGAAAGAAGTACTTTATGACTATGTCCCAAAAGAAATCTTTGACAGACCAAAAGCAGGCTTCACCATGCCCTTTCAGGAATGGTTTAGAGGAACTTTAAAAGATTATGTGATGTCGGAATTAAGTGACACTGAACTTAAAAATATTCCAAACATCAATACTAAAGAAGTTAGTTTAAGAATCAATCAACACATGGATGGATCTTGGAACCGATACCCGCTTATATGGAAACTGTTAGTTTTAAAGCAATGGCTATCTAAAAATGGAAAAGGCTACGCCATCAAATAATGGAAAAAGACAAAAAACATATAATTTTCATTATTCCTTCTTTGGCTGCCGGTGGTGCCGAAAGAATATTTTCTTTCGTTTCCCAAAAATTGAATAAAGAAAAATTTAAAGTGGAACTTCTTGTAATTGGGAGCGCCCTAGATTCGGTATATCCCATAGACAACGTGGAGACCATCTATTTGAATAAACCAAAGATTTCCAAGGCTTTTTTAAAAATCATCAAAGTATTTAAAAGTAAAAAACCAGATATCGTTTTAAGCTCTATTGCGCATTTAAATTCCATGATGGCTGGCATCTCAATTCTTTTTCCGAACATTAAATTCGTTGCAAGAGAAGCCAATGTGATAAGTGTTTTGGATCAATACAATAAATCCAATGTACTTCCCAAATCAGTTATTGTTAAAACCAACAGGTTCATTGATAGATTTATTGCGCAATCCAAAGACATGAAAGAGGATATGATCAAAAATTTTGGTATTCCTGAAGATAAAATAGAACTTATCAACAACCCCATCACCTCTAGCATCTCCTTAAAAAAATCTACGGTTCATTCACCACTCAAATTTATTACCGTTGGAAGATTAAGCAAAGAAAAAGGTCATGACCGAATTTTAAGAGCTTTAGGACAATTGAACTTTCCTTTTTCCTATACCATTATTGGAGATGGGAATGAGGCTAAAAATGTTTTTGCATTGGCAAAAGAATTAAATATTCAGAATATCAACCATATACCATTTACTTCGGATGTTGGCAAAGAACTTGGCAATCACGATATATTCCTACAAGGTTCCTATGTAGAGGGATTCCCCAATGTTTTACTTGAATCATGTATGGCAGGGACACCCATAATCGCATTCCAGGCTCCCGGCGGACTTAACGAAATTATAGAACCAAATATCAATGGTTTAATTGCTCAAAATAAAGATGAATTCATTACCCACTTGAACCATATCAATCAAGTATTTCCTTTTGAAGCTGAAGAAGTAAGAAAAATTGTTTTGGATCGATTTAATGAGGACAAAATTATTAGTCAATACGAAAATTTGTTACTCAATCTCTAATGAAATCTAAACCTAAAATAGCACTTTTTACCTATGCTCTTTATTTTGGTGGCACAGAAAGAGTTGTAAGCATACTTGCAAATGAACTCGTTAAATATTATGATGTTACAATCATTCTATTTTACAAACAAATTGACTTCTTCATTGATCCCAATATCAAGATATTAAGTTTATCGAAGGAAAATGAAAAAAGCAAATCCAATCTTGTATCTAAATTGAATGATTATTTGTCGTTCTTTAAATCTTATAAGAAGGCATTAATCGAAAATAAAATTGATGTTTCTATCTCCTTTTTAGCTCTGCCCAATGTAATTAATGGCTATGCTAAATCACATTCACCAAAATTAAGAACAATCATAAGTGAACGCTGCTTTCCGTCAAAAAACTATACAGGTATTATTAGTAAAAACCTGAGAAAATGGGCTTTTAAAAAATACTATAACTCCAATGATATCTTATTTTCAAATTCGCAGAATATCAACATAGATCTTAAAAAGAATTTTCATATAAATATGGATACAAGGGTCATTTATAATCCTATTGTAATTGATTCTGCAAAGGATTATTCCTTTCTAAAAAAAGATTCCGAATCCATGAAAATCATAAGTGTTGGCAGGTTTACTTCAGTTAAAAACCATGAAGGAATTATAAGAAGCCTTAAAAAAGTAAACAACCAAATCAGTTTGGATATTTACGGAAATGGTGAACTTGAAGATTATTATAAATCTATCATAACGACAGAAAACCTCCAGAACCGGGTCAATCTTAATAAGGCTGTTCCCAATATTAAAGAAGTTTTAAAAACATGTCATGGTTTTGTTCTTAATTCCCATTCAGAAGGATTTCCAAATGCCCTTTTGGAAGCTATGTCGGTTGGTTTGCCTGTAATAGCAACAAATTGTATGACGGGTCCACTGGAACTGTTAAATGAGAATCAAAAAATCAACATTCCACAAGGAGAATTTCACCTTGCCAAATACGGAATTTTAATAAATGTCAATGACGAAATGGGTCTCGCCAAGGCTATTGAATTTTTATACCACAATGAATATGAACGCTTAAAATTCAGTAAATTAGGTTTTGAAAGAGCTCAGGATTTTGACATTGAAATAATTGGAAACCAGATCAAACAATTAATAGATACTTTGCTTTAATGTGCGGAATTAACGGAATTATATCATACCATTCAAGTTCTATTGAAGATATTGAGAATAGGCTTCTTAAAATGAATAATCAAATCATTCATAGAGGTCCCGATGACTGTGGTCATTTTGTTCAAAGAAATACAACAAATCAAGTGGGGATGGCCATGAGAAGGTTGTCTATTATTGATTTAAATACAGGACATCAACCTATTTATAATCAAGATAAATCACTGGTTATTGTATTCAATGGTGAGATATATAACTATCAAAATTTAAGGTTTGAACTTGAAAATGCTGGAGCTACCTTTCAAACCCAAAGTGACACCGAGGTCATTTTAAAACTTTATGAATTCCAAGGTCCCAAAGCATTTTCAAAGCTGGATGGCATGTTTGCCTTCAGTATTTATGACAAAAAAGAGGAAAAAGTCATAATTGCTCGCGATCTCTTTGGGGAAAAGCCACTCTATTACTATCATGGGCAGAATGAGTTTATTTGGGCTTCTGAGCTTAAGTCGATTGTTTCCTATTTAAATTTTAAGCCTGCTATTTCCAATCAAGGTTTAAGTCTATTTTTAAAACTAACATATATACCAGCGCCTTACACAATTTATAATGACATTTATAAATTAAACGCTAACTCCTATATTGAATTTAACATTCAATCAAATGCATTCAAAACACATTTAATCAACGAGTTAAAAAACTACACAAATACTGAAATTCAATTCTTAAATGCTAAGTCAAAAGTACGTGATTTAGTTATGGAAAGCATAGAATCTCGATCTATTTCAGATGTGCCATTAGGCACTTTTTTGTCAGGAGGTGTGGACTCATCCATCGTGAGTTGGGGATTATCAAAGATTAAAAATGAGAGAATTAATACTTACTCCATTGGCTTTGAAAAGGAGGCGTTTGATGAAACTGACAAAGCCAAAACGGTTGCCAAACTTATAAAAAGTAACCACCATGAGTTTATCTTAAAGGAAAGCGACATTGAAGAAAGTATCCATGAAATTATTTTAAATTTTGACGAACCTTTTGCCGATCCCTCTTCTCTCCCAACCTACATGGTTTCAAAACTTACTAGAGAACATGTCAAGGTTGCTTTAACTGGAGATGGCGGCGATGAAGTGTTTGGTGGTTACAACAAATATTACATGGGTAAACTGAACACCCACTACACACGTTGGGTTCCAAAAAGCCTGCACAATGCTACTAAAGATTTGACTAATAAATTGCTTTCAAGTAAGGATGATAGTCAAGGAATTAAATTCAAACTTAAGAAACTTATTAATTCTGTGGAATATGGTAATTCTTACTACTGGAACATTATTAGTCAAGGTTTTTTACAACCAGAACATATACTTCAGGAAGACTTTGTTTATGAAAATCCATTTGATCATTACCAAGAAATCACGAAACACCTTAAATTAAATTCTCTTAATGATTTCAGAGAATTAGATAGACATGTCAGCTTGGAAGGAGATATGTTGGTTAAGGTGGATAGAACAAGCATGTTTGCCTCTTTAGAGTGTAGAGCTCCTTTTTTAAATAAAAAACTCTGGAAATACACCAATTCGCTTCCATCAAGCTTTTTATTGAATGGATGGAATAAAAAACACATCCTTAAGGAAACATTCAAATCTGAATTCCCTGAAGGTTTTCTAGAGAAATCAAAGCAAGGTTTTGTAGTCCCAGTTGGAGATTGGTTACGATCAAGTCTAAAAAAGGAAGTAGCACATTATGTCTCAAATGAATTTTTAAATAAACAAGACGTCTTTCAAAAGGATCAAATTCAAGACTTGCTGAACAACCACTTAACCGGAAACATAGATAGTAGCAGACAAGCATGGACATTTTACGTCTTCCAAAAATGGTATGAAAAAAATTATTTATGATAATAGAAAGACGTAAAATTTGTTTAGTAGGCGGCGAAGATGTGCACAAGAGAATTGATTTTTCAAAATATTTAATTAAAGCCGGATTTGAAGTGACGATTATTGGGACAAGTTCCTATAATTTTCCTGACTATATCAAATATGAGAACTACCCTTTACAAAGGGAGTTTTCACTTTTATCTGACCTCAAGACAATCCAGTGGTACAAAGAATATTTCACAAATAACTCCTTTGATCTGATACATACTTTTGACACCAAACCAGCTTTTCTTTTACCTATTGCTTTAAGGAGACAAAATACTCCGATAAGTAGAACAATTACGGGACTTGGTAAAATTTTCATGAAAAGAGGCCTCTCTTCTTTCATTTTGAAGACCATGTACCAAAAGCTCCACAAATCCATACGGAAAAGAGTGGCTGTTACAGTCTTTCAAAACACAGATGATCAAGATTATTTTATTAAAAATCAATTAGCAGACAGGGACCAAACAACCTTAATTTTAAGTAGTGGAATAGAACTAAAAGACATTTCAAAAGTAGCAGCTAGAAAGAGCAATCCTTACACCTTCATTTGTGTTTCAAGATTGGTTTATGAAAAAGGAATAATTAACTATTTAGAGGCCGCAAAGACATTAAAAAGTCAAGGATTTGATTATCGCTTTTTGCTGGTTGGCCCATTGGAGGAAAATAGCGAAAGACTCAATCAATCCATTCTAGACCAATATCAGGATATCGTAGAAATATTGGGCGCCAGAACAGATGTCATGGATTTACTTTGTCAATCTGATGCATTTGTATTACCGACCTTCTATGGTGAAGGCTTCCCCAGAGTATTGTTGGAAGCGGCTGCAGTGGGCTTACCCATAATCTCTACAAAGGTCACAGGCGTTACACAATATGTCTACAACAATAAGGAAGCGGCTATTTTAATTGAACCGAACCAAACGAATGCTTTAGTAGAAGCAATGAAAGGGCTGGCTGAAAATAAGTACTTGAATGAAGACCTCTCAAAAATTGGGTTGGAACATGTAAAACAGTTTGGGTTAGATAAAATAAGTAAGGAATATATAACTATCTTTGAAACAGCTATTAATCAAAGAAAAATATGAAAATCCCATTTTCACCACCCTACATTACCCAATCCGTATTAGATGAAGTTATGGATTCCTTGCAATCGGGATGGATTACTACCGGACCTAAAGTCAAGAAACTTGAAGAAATGATAGGCCATTATACAGGAGCTAAAAATGCTCTTGGCGTGAACTCTGCAACATCAGGTTTAATATTGGCTCTAAAATGGCTGGGAGTCAAAAAAGGTGATGAAGTCATTATTCCTGCTTACACTTATTCTGCAACAGCTCTTGCTGTAATTCATGCTGGAGCTACACCTGTAATGGTAGATGTTAAGGATGATTTTAATATTTCGATTGAAGAAATTGAAAAGAAAATAACTGATAAAACGAAGGCCATTATTCCTGTTGACATTGGCGGTTGGCCATGTGATTATGACGAAATCATGAAAATCACCACCAATTCAAGGCATCTATTTACTCCAGAATCAGTAAATCAGGAGAAATTGGGGAGAATTTTGGTATTATCTGATGCTGCTCATTCATTGGGGGCCAAATACAATGGAACGTATTTAGGTGCATCAGCCGATTTAACTGTATTCTCATTTCATGCGGTCAAAAATGTTACTACTGCCGAAGGAGGTGCCATATGCTTGAATTTACCGGAACCATTCAGTAATGAAGATGAGTATAAATACCTTAGATGCTTTTCTTTAAACGGTCAAACCAAAGATGCCTTTACAAAGTCACAAGCAGGTGGATGGAAATACGACATAGTTTACCCAGGAATAAAAGTTAATTTACCAGATGTTTTGGCAGCTATCGGTATTGCTCAATTGCCTGAATATTTTGATTCTACACTTCACCAGCGTAAAGATATTTTTTCATTTTATCAAGATTTTTTCCAGCAAAAGACATGGGCCATTTTACCAAAATTTCAGGATAATACAAAAGTATCTTCCTGTCATATTTATGCTTTGAGAATAGCTGATTGTAGTGAGGAGCAAAGAGATGAGATTATGAAGAAAATTGCAGAAAAAGAGGTTTCTGTTAATGTTCATTTCCAACCTTTGCCTTTACTATCCGTTTTTAAGGATATGGGTTTTGAAATTGCAGATTTTCCTAGTGCCTATCAACAATATAAATGCGAGATCTCACTTCCTATTTATCCGCAACTAAAAGAAGAGCAATTAAACTTTATCACCCAAACTGTGAGTGAAGCAGTTGAATCTGTCTTATGATTAAAAGAATGTTTGACATTATAATGTCCATTTTGGGAATCTTTTTTTTGTCTCCCATTTTGTTGATAATCGCCATTCTAATCAAATTGGATTCAAAAGGTCCGATTCTATATCTTCAAAAGCGAGTAGGCAAAAACAATCATGATTTCTTTATTTATAAATACAGAACCATGAATGTAGATGCCGATAAAAAAGGATTATTGACCTTAGGAGATAAAGATCCAAGAGTGACGCATATTGGACAATTTTTAAGAAAATTCAAATTAGATGAACTACCTCAACTATTTAATGTTCTAAAGGGAGACATGAGTTTTGTCGGTCCCAGGCCAGAAGTAAGGAAATATGTTGATTTTTATTCTAAGGATGATTTAAAAATCCTAGAAGTAAAACCCGGTATAACAGATTATGCTTCCATTGCCTTTAGAGATGAGGCCGAATTACTGAAAAAAGCAGATAACCCAGAGGAATATTACATTTCTGAAATCATGCCTGCCAAAATCAAATTGAACATGAACTACATCGACCGTCCGTATTTAATAACGGACATTAAAATTATTTTAAAAACCCTTTTTAAAATAATGAGCTAGTTTCTTAGGTTCTAAAAAATTGATATTTTTATTTCTACAATTATTAATTAAACCAAACCTTTAATCTTTGATGGTCATTGAAGCAGCAAATTCAATATGAGACATTATTTCTTATTTCTAAAATTAGTTTAAACCATTGTCTAAAAGCATCTTAAAGGAACATCGTAGAAATGAGCGATTTATCGTATTTTTTTGAAAGTTAAATGATTATAACAGATATTTACCATGGATCAAAGCGCCAAAAAGGAATATAAGAGAATTTGGTTGTCCCCTCCACATATGAGTGGAAAGGAACTGAAATACATTCATGAAGCCTTTGAATCCAACTGGATTGCCCCAATTGGACCAAATATTGAAGGGTTTGAAAAAGACCTTGAGAGTTATTTAAGAAACAGCTCCTATGTCACAGCAGTTACCTCTGGTACTGCAGCCATTCATTTGGGACTTATTATGTTAGGGGTGCGACCTGGAGATGAAGTGCTTTGCCAAACAAAGACTTTTATAGCCTCAGTTAATCCAGTTATTTATTTAGGAGCAAACCCTGTTCTAATTGATAGCGAAAAAGACACATGGAATATGTGTCCTGAATTATTGGAAAAAGCAATAATTTCAAGGATTAAAAAAGGAAAAAGGCCAAAGGCTATAATTGTAATAAATCTTTATGGTATGCCATATAAAGTGGAGCAAATACATACTATTGCAAGCAAATACGGAATCCCCATTTTAGAGGACAGTGCCGAAGCCATAGGCAGTTCCTACAAAAACCAAAAATGTGGTACGTTTGGCGATTTCTCTGTCCTTTCCTTCAACGGCAATAAGATAATTACCACCTCTGGAGGTGGCGCTTTAATTTCTAAATCAGAAAAATTAAAAGCCAAGGCTGTTTATCTTTCTACTCAAGCCAAAGAAGTTGGAATTCATTACTCGCATAAAGATATTGGATACAATTACAGGATGAGTAATATTTCAGCTGGTATTGGACGTGGACAAATGGAGGTGCTGGAAGACCGAATTGCATCTAGAAGAAGAATTTATAATTACTATAAAGACCAACTAGACTATATAGAAGAAATCCGTTTTCTTAAAGAACCCGAAGGGTTTTTGTCCAATAGATGGTTGACCTGCATTTTACTTAAAACACAAGAACAACGTGATGGTATCTTAGACCTATTACTTTCTAAAAATATTGAAGCCAGACCATCTTGGAAACCTATGCACATGCAACCCATTTTTGAAAATGTGCGAGCCTTTTTAAATGGCGTTTCAGAAGACCTCTTCAAAAGAGGCCTTTGTTTACCAAGTGGCTCAAGCATGACAGATAAAGATTTAAACCTTATTATAAAATACATTAAAGCATATTTTGAATAAATTAAACTACATATTGAGAAAGCTATTTAACCGCTATGCCAGTAAATGGCTGGTCATGCTGTTTGATCTCTGTGTCGTTTCATTTACCTTTTTCTTGGCTTACATCATTAGGTACAACTTCGAAATAAATTTTGATGTCGTCATTTTTCTCAAACAAATTCCATTTGTTTTAATAGCTGCTGTAATTAGCTTTTTAGCAGTCAAATCCCACGAGGGCGTGGTTCGATTTACAGGCGCCAACGATGTTATTAACCTGATTATTGGTATTAATATCCTAGCAACCATTTTAATTATTACCACCTTTTTAAGCAGACAATATCAATTTGATTTAGTATTTGACATACCGGGTTCCATTATATACATCCACCTCTTATTAAATATTTTCTTTTTGGTAGGTGCCAAGTTTTTTGTGAAGTCCATTTACCAAAGTATTGTTACTGAGTTTGACGAAAAGAAAATAGCTTTGATTTATGGCGCCGGAACATCTGGCATGATTGCCTATGATGCTGTCACCAATGACCCCCGAAGTAATATTCAAGTAATTGGCTTCATTGATGATGATGAGCGAAAAACTGATAAAAAAATAAACCAGCTGAAGGTTTATAGTCCCAAAAAAATAACTAGAGAATTCGTTGACAAAAACGTTATTGATGAGGTTATTATCTCCATTCAAACGATAGATTCTAACAGATTACTACAAATCACAAGTAGATTATTTTCCATTGGCCTTAAGGTAAAAATCGTGCCAGCGGTAAAACATTGGATTGATGGTGATTTAAGTTTTGGCCAAATTAAAGACATTAACATTGAAGACTTACTGGGCAGAGAACCTATCAATATAGACAACCCACTCTTAACTGAAGAATACAGCAACAAAGTGGCTCTTGTTACGGGAGCTGCTGGATCTATAGGTAGTGAATTGGTTAGAAAATTGACCAATTACAATCTCAAAAAAATTATTCTTTTAGATAATGCTGAATCTGCGCTTTATGATGTAGAACAAGAATTATTACAAAAGGGAATAACCAATATTGAGGCCATAATTGCTGATATTAGAAATATACAGAGGCTGGACCTCCTATTCCATCGTCACAAACCCGATATTGTATTCCATGCAGCGGCATACAAGCATGTTCCCCTCATGGAACACAACCCCTACGAAGCAGTTAGTGTTAACGTAAAAGGAACTCAAAACCTAATAAACTTATCTAACAAATACGGCATTAATAAGTTTATCTTGGTATCTACAGATAAGGCAGTTAATCCGACAAATGTGATGGGTGCCTCAAAAAGAATTGCTGAAATGATAGTTTGTTGCCAAAAGAAATTTTCAAATGGTAAAACCAAGTTTATCATTACGAGGTTTGGAAATGTTTTAGGCTCAAATGGCTCAGTCATTCCTCTATTCAAGAAACAGATTGAAGCTGGTGGGCCACTTACCGTTACCCATCCTGATATCATAAGATATTTCATGACTATTCCTGAAGCTTGCCAGCTAGTACTGGAAGCTGCTGCTATGGGTCATGGCTATGAAATCTTTGTTTTTGATATGGGCAAACCAGTCAAGATTTTTGACCTTGCTGTCAACATGATTACACTTTCAGGATTTCGATATCCAGAAGACATTGGAATTAAAATAACAGGATTGAGACCTGGAGAAAAGATTTATGAGGAACTCTTGGTGGACGGAGAAAACACTAAACCCACGTATAATGAAAAAATCATGATTGCTAAATGTAAAATCATTGACATTATTCAAATGGAAAAAAACATTAAGGATTTATGTACTGTGGGACCCCACACTCAAAATATTGATATCGTGGCTAAAATTAAAGATATCGTTCCAGAATACAATCCTAACAATACCAAATATGAGGTATTAAATATGAGATCAAAATAATCATTATGAAATCCAAAACCAACTATTACATTATCCTCTTAATCGCTGTTTTCTTATTAAATGCATGTGCCTCTAGAGAGGATGTTGTTTATTTTCAGAATCAGCCTATAACGGCAGAATCAAACATTGCGTTCTCTCCTAGCATTACTTATAAACCTAATGACTTGGTATCCATAAACGTTTCAGCACTTGACCCTGAAACCGTCAAGCCATTCAATTTACCTGTGATTACCAACACTTTCTCATCGGTAAATTATCAAGGAGAAATGCGAATACAGACCTATTTAGTGGATGCCGACGGTAATATCGAATTCCCTGTGCTAGGAACCATTCAAATTGGCGGTTTAACCAGACAAGAAACCGTAAATATGATGCGAGAAAAAATTTCGGAGTATGTTAAAGATCCTATCATAAATATCAGACTTACTAATTTCACTGTCACTGTTTTAGGTGAAGTAAATAACCCTGGTACGTTTTCAATTGAAGACGAACGCATTTCTTTAAGTGAAGCTCTTGGAATGGCTGGAGATTTAACTATCTACGGAAAACGAGACAATGTATTTTTAATAAGAGAAAAAAACGGAGTGAAACAATATGGCAGGTTTAATCTAACTCAAAAAAACGTTTTGAATGACCAAAATTACTATCTGGAACAAAATGATGTAATTTATGTTGAGCCTAATAAAGCTAGGGTAAGATCAAGCGCCTTTAACCAAAATAATGCCATCATCATTTCAGCAGTAGCAACATTAGTTACTTTGGTAGCCATATTGGTAAAATAATTTTATGAAACAAAAAGATAGCTTTCGAGAAATTCTCTCTCCCTATTTACTTAAGTGGAAATTCATTTTAATCTGCTTAATTGGTTTTATGGCATTGGTATTTTTATATTTAAGATATACCGATTATTTATACCAAGCTTCAGCCACAATCAAATTGAAGGACGACAAAAGCAACTCTAAATTACCAGAATTAAATACGCTTCAAAATTATGGTCTCTTTAAAACCAATAATACTAACGTTCTTGATGAAATAGAAGTCATAAAATCGAGAACCATTATCACCGAAGCCATAAAAGACTTAAAATTTAATATCCAATACTTTGTGGAAGGTAGAATTAATGACCACGAAACCTATTCCAATCCCCCTATTTCAATTAATTTCAGTGAACCCGACTCTCTAATTTATAAGGTTGACACCACCTTAACAATTAAAATTAATTCTGGAACGCAATTTCTCCTTAAAGGAGCCGACTTTTCCAAATTGAAAACAAAAAAGGAAAAGGATTTGGATGACGAAGGCACCATTCATAATTTTGGAGAACCTGTAACAACCAGCTTTGGAGACATTACTATCACTCCCAGAATAGGTGAATATGCCGCCAAAATAGGCTCAAGAATAACTGTAAAAATAAGTCCAATTGAAAAGGTAGCTTCTGATTATAAAGGAAAATTGATTCTTGAAAATAAAGAAACTTCCAATGTCATTAAACTATCCATAAAGGATCATGTTAAAGAGAAAGCCTCCTTGTTTCTCGATAAACTAATTGAAAAATACAACGAGGATATTGTTAAGGACAAAGAACTAGTTGTTCAGGCCACTTCTGACTTTATCAATAGCCGACTGGAAATCGTTTCTGAAGAATTGGGCGAAGTTGATTTAACTGCAGAATCCCTACAGAAAGAAAACAAATTAACCGATCTTCAAACCCAGTCTTCCCTATTCCTTCAAAATGAAAAGGAAAACGAGAGTCAAATCATTCAAACAGCCAATCAAATTCAGTTGATTGACTATATGTCCGATCATTTATCTGAAAAAGGACAAGCTAACGACTTACTACCTGTCAATATTGGGATATCTGACAATTCGGTTGCTTTAATTACCAAAAAGCATAATGAATTGGTTTTAGAGCGTAACCGATTATTAAAGAATTCCAGTGATAAAAATCCAACGGTTGTTAATTTAACCAATCAAATTGATCAGCTTAAAGCCAATTTACAAGAAAGCTTAAGCAGCATCAAATCAACGAACCAAATCACTTATAACAATCTAGTAAATGAAAACCAACGAATAAACTCCCAAATATATTCTGCTCCTAAAAAACAAAGACAATTCAGGGACATTAAAAGACAACAAGACATTAAAGAAGCTTTGTACCTCTATTTACTTGAAAAACGTGAAGAAGCGGCTATTACTCACGGAGTCTCTTCCCCTAATGCCAAAATTGTTGACAAAGCGTATGTTTCAAACCAACCAGTTTCACCCAAGGTACCATTAATTCTACTCGCTGGGTTGATACTCGGTTTAGCAGTACCAGTCGGGTTTGTTTACTTAATTGACTTATTAGATGATAAGGTTCATAACATTTCCGATATCAAAAAAGCCCTTTCCGTTCCTTTTATTGGAGACATCCCAAGATCAAACAAAAAACAACATTTGATATCCAAAGTAGACTACTCTCCAAAGGCTGAAGCTTTTAGAATGGTTCGAACGAATATTGATTTCATGCTTCAGAATATTTCCGATAGAGCCAAAATTATTTTTGTCACCTCCACTACAAGTAAGGAAGGGAAATCTCATAGTTCTATTAATTTGGCTTTATCCCTAGCCTATTCTGATAAAAAAGTTCTCTTAATTGAAACTGATATTCGAGTTCCTAGAGCTACTAATTATTTGGATGTTGAAAATAAAACAGGTGTTACCAATTTCATTGGAAACCATCATTTAGGCATCCATGAAGTTATTTCAAAATATCCAGGATCCGAATATTTAGACATCATTCCATCTGGAACCATTCCTCCTAATCCGGCTGAATTATTAATGAGTCACAGGGTCAAAGATATGTTTGATTCCGTAAAAAACTCTTATGATTATATCATTGTTGATACGGCCGCTGTTGGTCTGGTAACAGATACGCTCTTAATCAGCAAGTTTGCAGACTTGTTTATATATGTAGTGCGCGCCAATTACCTTAGAAAAGATCAATTGGAGATAGCTCAAAGAATGTATGATGAAAAACGCCTTCCAAACATGGCTATTCTTTTAAATGGGGTTGACCACAAACGTGGATATGGCTATGGTTATGGTTACGGAAAAATGCCTTCCAAAAAGAAAGCATGGTGGAAGTTTAAATAACTTAATCTTCTTTTTGGTTTTTCCTTCTTTCCTTTTCTTTGGTTAACAACATCAATTCCCGACCAGTTTGACCGGCAACCGAAGTATTTTCTTCCGCTCTCCTAATAAGATAAGGCAACACATCTTTGACGGGGCCAAATGGGACATATTTTGCTACATTATAGCCTTTTTCAGCTAAGTTAAAGCTAATATGGTCACTCATACCATATAACTGCCCAAACCACACTCTTTCGTCATTATTTGCGATATTCTTTTGAGCCATTAAATCCATGATCAGATAACTACTGAATTCATTATGTGTACCAGCAAATAAGGATATTTGATCCAAATGATCTAAAATATAAGTAGCTGCATTATTGAAATTCTCATCAGTCTCAGCCTTATTGGCACATATCGGGGTTGGATACCCCATCTCCTCTGCACGCTCATTTTCCTTCTCCATATAGGCGCCTCTTACGATTTTGTAACCCAAAAAATAACCTTTTTCATTGGCTATTTGATGTTCTCGTTTAAGAAAATCCATACGGTCATGTCGGTACATTTGAAGCGTATTGAATACTATTGGTTTTTCTGTATTGTACTTCTCCATCAACTGGCTTACCAAATCATCTGCTGCGTCTTGCATCCAACTCTCTTCAGCATCAATCAAAAGCTCTACATCCAGCTCTTTGGCTAATTTTCCAATTTGATCAAATCGATTCACTACACGTTCCCATTCTTGTTTTTCTGAATCGGTAAGTGGACCTTTTTCTCCAATTTTTTGATACAATTTCAACCTACCAAACCCAGTTGGTTTAAAAACTGCTATTGGCATCGCGTCTTTATTGGCTGAAAATCTGATGATTTCTAGGGTCTTTTCCATCGCAAAATCAAAATGCGCTTCGTTTTCCTTCCCTTCAACAGAGAAATCCAAAACGGAGGACACCCCTTTTTCAAACATTTGGTCAATTACGGGTAGGCAATCTTTCTCATTCACTCCACCGCAAAAATGGTCAAATACTGTTGCTCTAATAACGCTTTCTACCGGTAAATTGGATTTGATTGCAAAATTACTTAACGCCTTCCCAACCTTTACTAAAGGTTCAAATGAAATCATCTTAAATAATAAATAAGCACGATTCAATTCAACATTGCTTTTTAACGAAAAAGCAACCTTGGTGTTATCAAAAATACGTTCGTTATTCATTTCAAAAAATTGGTGTGCAAATATAATTTATCGCAAGCTTTTTTGGTATTAAATTAACGCTTATTTTCACACTTAAAATGACTATTTTTGAACATGAATTCTATTATAAGTAATGGTTGCCCCATTCATTTCAATAATGAATGTTATAAGCAACTAAACCAGCACCTAAAAGAGGTTCGTTATTCTAAAATTTTTGTTCTTGTTGACGAGAATACACACGAGTTTTGCTTGCCTTCCCTTTTGTCTCAAATAGAAACCACTTGTGACATAGAAATTATAGAAATTGAATCTGGGGAAGAACATAAAAACATCGAAACCTGCCTTGGTGTTTGGGAAGCCCTTTCGGAATTGGAAGCAGACAGAAAAAGTTTGCTTATCAATGTAGGAGGAGGCGTCATTACAGATTTAGGCGGATTTGTAGCCTGTACTTTCAAAAGAGGAATGGCTTATATCAATGTTCCCACTTCCCTACTTTCTATGGTCGATGCCTCTATTGGCGGAAAAACAGGCGTAGATTTAGGTCATTTAAAAAATCAGATAGGGGTTATTAGTTCAGGTGAAATGGTTTTAATCGACACTTCCTTTTTATCTACTCTACCAGAAAACCAATTTAGATCTGGTGTCGCTGAAATGCTAAAACATGGCCTCATACAAGATGAAACTTACTTCAGTGCCTTCAAAAAGATGGAATTGTTGGAATCGGACCAATTTGATCAATTAATCCATCAATCCATATTAATTAAAAAGGATGTAGTTGAAAAAGATCCCAACGAGAACAATTTGCGAAAAACTCTCAATTATGGTCATACACTAGGGCATGCCATTGAATCCTATTACTTAAGCCATCCCCAAAAAAATCCGTTCCTACATGGTGAAGCCATTGTAATAGGAATGATTTTAGAAACTTATATTTCCTTTAAACAACTAGGTTTTTCAGAACATAAACTAATTGAAATCACTAAAACTTTAATTGAAATATTTGACCATCACCCCATTGCAGAAGGGGATTTCCAACCTATTATAGAGTTACTCAAATACGACAAGAAAAATGATTATGGGCAAATAAATTTTGTTCTTTTAGAGGATATAGGATTGCCAAAAATTGATTGCCAAGTAGACAATAATTTAATAGAGGAAGCTTTCATTTTTTACAACAACCAATAAATTTATTTTGTATTTTTATAAAAAGTTGCTGGAGAAAAGGTTGTAAACTGCATAAATAACACCTAAATCCTTGGTAATGAGAAAAATTATAGTTGACTATAAAAGACTCACGCCTGAAATTCTCAAATTACTAACCGAGAAATTCCCCGATGGTTATGGTGATGACGATATCATAACCTTTGACAATCATCACAACCAAACCATTGAAGCCGTTGAAGTTAGAACTGAAGATGCCATTTACTTGGTAAAAGTAAGTAGTAAATTACATTATACTATGACCAACTTTGAAAGCATTGAAGATTTAGAAGTTGATGACTTAGGTAATGTTGTCATTAATGAAGATTTTAAGGGTGAGGTTTATAATGATGACGAAGAAGAATAATCTTGCAAATACCTTTCTTCAAGAACTCGCAAATGATGCTGGCAATGTCCTATTATTACAAAACCCAGCGCCCTAACGGTCATTATTCCATTATTGGCAGTACCTGCCAAGGTTAACTTCTCATCACTAAAGCTTTCAAATAATAGAATGTTGCTTTTTCTGACCATTTCAAATTCCGACATTAGAGATTCCCAACTACGATTAATTGCTTCTGCAGTTTTTGCATAATCATTCTCATCAAACCCTGGTAAGTTTGTTTGATCTCCTCTTGAAAATCTTAAGGCACGATAAGCAAAAACTCTTTCAACATCAATCATATGCTGGATAACATCCTTAATAGTCCATTTATCCTCTTGGTAACAATAACCGTGTTTTTCAACAGGTATCTTGTCAAAAAACTCTAGCGACTCCTTTAAATTTGTTTTAAGCCCCTCTATCAAAACCATATCCCCTAATTTATCCATATATGGTTTATAAAAGGAGTGAAATTCTGCAGGAAGGATATTTGATGCTTTCATATAAAAAACAAGCCCCTTTATTTTTAAAGAGGCTTGGCGAATAATAAGTTTAACAATAATATTATAACATATCATTAAAAATAGAATGCATCAAACGCTTCTTGTCGTTGATACTTTCTTCCAATGATATCATAGTTTCTGTTCTGTAAACCCCTTCTATGTCGTCCAGCATAAATATTACATCTTTGGCGTGATCTGTATTTTTAGCTCTTACTTTGCAGAATACATTGAATTTGCCAGTTGTAATGTGCGCCACGGTAACAAAAGGTATTTCGTTAATACGCTCCAAAACAAATTTAGTTTGTGAAGTGTTTTGAAGAAAAATTCCCACATAGGCAATAAACGAATACCCTAACTTTTTGTAATCTAATGTTAATGAAGAACCTTGGATTATTCCAGCTTCTTCCATTTTTTTCACACGTACATGTACCGTACCTGCAGAGATAACCAATTTTTTTGCAATATCAGTAAAGGGAACCCTAGTATTATCAATCAACATATCCAAAATTTGGTGATCGATTTCGTCTAGTTTAAATTTAGCCATAGCGTTTTCGTTATTTTTAATAAAAATCAAAATTAATACATTATTATTAAATAATATGCATCTTTTATTAAGATTTTATCAGTTATAATGAGAATTTCTTAGAATTTATCTCAACGAAATCGATTTCGATACCCTCTGAAATAAGTGTTCCTTTAGCACTTAATACCTTGTGTTTATTGGCATTGAAGACCTTATGAGCGAAGAATTTTGACAAATTGGAAATTTTTTCAACTTTTGGTATAAATTTAATAGTGTTTTGGTCCAATTTTTCCTGATACTGAATTCCTATATCAAATTCAGGACCTTCCATTACATTTCTTATAATGATGTCAAAGAAATTCTTTTCATTATTTGGAATACTAAAATACCCTTCACTCCTATCTCCTTGTACTTCATTTTCTGATATATAAGATAAAGCGCGTAATAGTGAAAGAAATATAAAATACCTCGTTTCCTCCCGATTATAATCATCATCATAATGACCTGCCTCAAACAAAACCGTAGGAGTCCCTAGATTCTGAAACGTATCCCCAACACAATTAATATTGAAACTATCATCATAAATCCCTACCTGCCCTGGAATAACTCTTTGAAGTTCGTCATTCATAGCCGAGATAAGCTCCATAGCTACCTTTCTTGTAGTATTCACGGTTCTTTCTGGGTCTGCAGCTGGAGATAAAAAAGAAACCGTAGCTGATTTTCCTGTATCTCCCACACCAAAGATAGTGCGCTGCCCATGCAGATTAAAACAGAAGTGCGGTTGATATTTATTATAATAATCCCTCAATATAATACTTTCAGGTTGACTAAGATTGACAGCGTCTCGATTCAAATCTATTTCATTGGCATTAACCCTTGTATATTGTTCAGCTCCATCTGGATTTAAAATAGGAATAATAGCAATGGAACAACTATTAAGAATAGCATCAGAATCTTTATTGGATAGTGAAAGAAGATTCAGTATATCAAATACAGCTTTTGTGGTTGTACTTTCGTTCCCATGCATCTGTGACCACATCAAAATCCTTTTGGGTCCATTACCTAACTCAATAGCATAAATAGGCTTATTTAAAACAGATCGTCCAATTTCAGTTACTCTAAAAACGCTCTTCAAGTTGTCTAAAAGAGGTAGTACATGATCGTTGCAAATGTACCTTCCAAACAATGTTTTCTCTTTGACAAGGTTAAAAGTTTCCTGATGTTTAGCTGCCATATTATTTTAAAAATACAAATGTAAACATTTACTTTTTTACAACTGTAAACAGAGGTTTTATAATAGTTTGTATACATCAATAAACATTACCAAGGTCATTTAGAGAGTCTTCCTGATGTTATAAACGCATAAATTAAGCACTAAATCTAAAATTGTATTAAAACGTTGTTTTTCAGTATTATAAATAGACTTTAGTAAAGCATAAATTCAATATATTTTATACATATTTAAACAAATATTTGAGAAATCCCTATTTAAATATTACATTTGTAACATGTAGTTTTTGAAAATGTAATTTACAATGGTAAACAGCTCCGAATTCGCCATCCGACTTCAAAAAATCATAGAATACTACCAAGAATCTGCCTCCTCCTTTGCAGAAAAAATTGGTGTACAACGTTCCAGTATCTCACATATACTTTCTGGGAGAAATAAACCTAGTTTGGATTTTGTTTTAAAAATTCTCTCATCCTACCCTGAAGTAGAATTGTATTGGCTATTGAATGGAAAGGGGCAATTTCCAGATGAAGGTCAAGAAAAGAACACTCTTTTTTCAAACGAAGATTTCGATGTGAAAGAAAATAAAAAATCCCCTGAAAAAACATCGAACGAAGTTGTTTCAGAGGAATTCAAAAAAGATGGTAATAAAATAGAACGAATTGTTATTTTTTATAAAGACGGTACTTTCAAAAATTTCGATCCATCCTAATTTCCTATTTTACAAATCTAGAATGCCAGCTTTCACTAGCTGGCACTTCCCAGTTTTCTTTAAATTCAGTAATGTTATTCACCAAATTATTAAATACAATGGTATTTTTTGAAACAGCTTTATCCTTGGCCATTTTTCTAAATTCGATTAAAGGCTTATAAGCGACGAATTCTCCTTGCTTATAGGACACATTCATTTTGTCCATCAAATCTACCTGGTAAGCCTGCTCCAATTGCTGAATAAAATGTACGGAAGCGTCAATGGAACACCCAGTAGCTGATTGCAACTCCTGATCCAAAGCTATAATGATAAAACGCTTGTATTTTATTGTATATCCTGCTTTTAGGTCACTACCATGAGCCGTCCAAGCCTCTAAAAAGACTTTTAATTTTTCTTCAATATCAGACAATTCCTCATCCGAAAAAGATCTGTTTGCCTGATAGATCCAAACTCGGGATTCATCTGGCAGTGTATCAAAATCAACTAACATAGTTATTTATTTTCGTAGTAATTAAATCTATTTGCAAAGGTCATAAATCCGCCAAAGAAAAGAAAATGGAATACAAATTTCCACACGTTAAAATCATGATCTACAAACCAATCAAATCCAGCCATCAATAAGGCAAAAATCCCTCCATTGATTACATATATCTTGATTAATTCTTTTCTTGGTTTTAACTTTCTATTACTCATTGCTCTTACTCCTTCGTTTTTTTGATTGAATTGAATCAACTAAAATAAGCCCACCAATAAAGAAGGCAACTTGGAACAACAAGCTACCAAAGGAAATCTCCTCTTTTCTTATATACAAGGTTTCACAAATCATGAATACTCCAAAAATCAAGCCGGCAAATATGGCCGTAATTACCTTTCTCTTCATTACTAAAATTTTAAAACAGCCGTAAGCCCCAGTCGATCACCTCCAAAATAAGGTAAAATAACTGCATTTTGGTCGTGATTTTCCTTTTTAAATATTTTATTTTCTATCCAAGGCACCAACCAATAGGCTATTTTGGTACTAGCCATTCCTATTCCCGCTCCCATGACTACATCATTAAACCAGTGCCTGTCATTATATACTCTAAATGCTCCAGTGGTCACAGCCAATGAATATCCTAACACACCATACCAAACTGATTTATCCTTATACTCCTGCCACAAAAATTCTGCACTCATAAAAGCTGTTGCCGTATGGCCTGAAGGAAAAGAATTATAAGAAGATCCATCTGGTCTAAGAACTGTAGACGAAGATTTTAAAATCATTACGGTTGTGGTCATAATGGCGTGAGCCGTCAAAATCCGTTTCGTTCGTTCCTTGAAATTATGTTTGGCTTTCACTCCAAAAGCATCAAGGCCATAAACAAGAGCTACAGGTGTATACTGTGTAAAATCATCAATAGTCAATTTTTTATCAATGTGTTCATGAACTTCGTCCTTAAGCTGGTCATTAATATCCAATAAAGTATGACTCTCCAAACCAATAATTCCAACCGTCATTAATGTGACCGGAATGATAAAGGATTTTAGTTTAATGTTTGTCTCTGGATTCTCAGGAATGCTATCTGTTTTTATCTGGGCATGAAGTTGGCCAACGAAAAAGATAACTATAAAAAATAAAATAATATGCTTCATTATGGTATGCTAGGTACAGATCATTGAGCTTCCTATTCCAACAAGTCGATATGTCTATCATGATAACCCAATAGATAAAGTACGCCGTCCAATCCGATACTTGAAATGGAATTTTGAGCATTGTTTTTAACAGTGGGTTTAGCATGAAAAGCAATTCCCAAACCAGCTAGATTGAGCATTGGCAAATCATTGGCTCCATCACCAACCGCAATAGTCTGACTGATATTAATCCCTTCTTTATCAGCAATCTCTTTGAGGTATTCTGCCTTTTTTAAGCCATCCACAATTTCACCAACATACCCTCCTGTCAATTTCCCGTCTTTTATTTCCAGTTGGTTAGCATAGACATAATCCATGCCCAATTCCTTTTGCAAATAATGACCAAAATAAGTAAAGCCTCCAGATAAGATAGCTGTTTTAAAGCCATAGCTTTTTAACGTGTCAATCAATCTTCTAGCACCTTTTGTTATAGGCAGGTTTTTAGCAACATCTTGAAGCACTTCCTCGCTCAAACCTTCCAATAATTTCATACGTTGCGTAAAACTCTCCTTGAAATCAATCTCTCCCTGCATTGCTGATTCGGTAATAGCCTTCACTTGTTCTCCCACCCCTGCCAATTCAGCTAACTCATCAATAACTTCTGTTTGAATTAACGTAGAGTCCATATCAAAACATACCAATCTTCTGTTTCTCCGGTAGATGTTATCTTCCTGAAAAGCAATATCTACATCCAAATCCTGTGATATTTGCATGAATTTTTCAGTAAATTCCGATTTATCATTGATGCACCCTCTAATGGAGAGTTCGATACAAGCGCGTGGATATTCTTCTTCCTTATTTAAAGAAATCCGCCCTGTTAGTCTTTTAATGGCATCAATATTTAAATTTTTCTCTGAAATAACTTTAGTAACCTTGGTTATTTGTTCCGCGCTTAATTTTTCACCTAAAAGCGTAACGATATAGCGGTCCTTTCCTTGAAAGCTTACCCATTTTTCATAGTTCTCAGAAGTAATTGGCGTAAACTTTGCTGTGATTCCTAATTCATAGGCTTTGAAAAGCAAATCTTTAAGAACAGCCGCAGACTTGGCTTTTGACTTTATTTCGAACAAGATTCCTAAAGATAGGGTATCATGAATATTAGCTTGACCAATATCGAGAACTTTCGCTCCGTAATCGGCCAAAACTTCTGTTAACGCCGATGTTAACCCTGGTTTATCTTGTCCTGAAATATTTAAAAGGAATATCTCTTTAGTCATGTCTATTTTATCTTTTTTGGGCTGAATAAAAAACTAACTATGAATTGAAAACAAATTCAAATAAATTTAAGAAGTCCTAAAACAATTAAGTAATCTTGAGATTGTGCGAAAGATATTTTAACCTAAAAAGGTTATAAATCTTGGGAATTTGCAATTAATTCAGCGACATCCAATACTTGTATGCTATCCTCCTTCTCCTTCGACTTAACACCATCTGTCATCATCGTATTACAGTAAGGACAACCCGTTGCTATAATTTCAGGCTGGGTTTCAAGGGCGTCTTCTGTTCTTAAAACATTAATATCCTTATCACCTTTCTCGGGTTCTTTAAACATTTGAGCTCCACCAGCACCACAGCATAAGGCTGTTCTCCTATTTCGCTTCATCTCCTTAAGGTCTACCCCCAAAGTCTTCAGTAGATTTCTAGGAACTTCAAAAACTTCATTGGCGCGACCTAAATAACAAGGATCATGAAAGGTTACTCGTTTTCCATTTAATTTGGAACTGCTCTCTAGTTTCAGACGACCATTTTGTAATAATTCCTCAATGTATTCAGTATGGTGCTGCACGTGATAGTTTCCTCCTAATGAAGGATATTCATTTTTAAGTGTATTATATGAATGTGGACAAGCGGTTACAATTCGTTTTACTTCATAGCCATTTAAAACCTCTATATTCATCATAGCCTGCATTTGAAACAAAAATTCATTCCCTGCTCGTTTGGCTACATCGCCTGTACAACTCTCTTCAGTTCCTAATACCGCAAAATCAACTTGAGCTTTGTTTAAAATCTTAACGAAAGCTCTAGTGATTTTTTTGGCCCTATCATCATAACTTCCAGCTGAACCCACCCAAAACAATATTTCGGGTTGCTTTCCTTCGGCCATAAAATCAGCCATGGTTTTTACTATCAATTGGCTCATGTCGTTTAAAATCTTTTTAAATTCAAGCTATTCATTTACCCAATTAAGACGGTCCATTTGGTTGTAAGGCCAAGGCGCGCCATTATTTTCAATATTGGTCATCATGTTATTCAGTTCCATGGGTGCAGCACTTTGTTCCATAACTAAATAACGTCTCATTTCCATAATAATGGACAACGGATCGATACTTACTGGACAAGCTTCCACACAAGCATTACAGGTAGTACAAGCCCAAAGTTCTTCATTCGTTATATAGTCACCAAGCAGCTGTTTACCATCGTCTTTAAATTCTCCTTTATTGACATCGATGTTTTTACCAACTTCCTCCAAACGGTCTCTGGTATCCATCATGATTTTTCTAGGAGATAGTTTTTTACCTGTTTGGTTAGCCGGACATTCACTGGTACATCTTCCACACTCGGTACATGTATAGGCATTTAATAACTGAACCCAATTCAAATCCATGACATCACTAGCTCCAAATTTTGCAGGAACAGTTGCATCGGCTCCTTCTGCAGGTGCTGCAAATGGGTCTACATTGGGATCCATCATCATTTTCACCTCATTAGTAACGGCTTCCAAATTATTGAATTGTCCTTTTGGCGTAACACGACCATAATAGGTGTTTGGAAAGGCCAACAGAATATGTAAGTGCTTTGAAAAATATAGGTAATTAAGAAAAACCAAAATTCCCAAAATATGTAACCACCAAGCTGCACGCTCGATCGTATGCAAGGTTCCAACTGATAAACCTTCAAACCACGGAGCAATCATTTGACTTATTACATTTCCTGAATTCATCTCCTGAAAGTGAACATCTGTAGCATTCATGACTAGAAACAAAGTCATCAATACCATTTCAAAATAAAGGATAAAATTTCCGTCGTTTTTTGGCCAACCCTTCATTTCTGGCTTCCAAAAACGCTGAAGTTTAATTACATTTCTTCGAATCCAAAAAATAATTACCGAAACAAAAACCAATAAAGCCAATACTTCAAAAGACCCAATCAAGAAGCCATAGAAACTCCCTAACCCAGACATGATACGATGCGTTCCAAAAAGACCATCGATTATAATTTCAAGTACTTCAATATTTATAATGATGAAGCCTGCATAAACAATAATATGAAGAAATCCAGCTATAGGACGGTTGACCATTTTGGACTGCCCCAAAGCAATTCTCATCATATTACGCCACCTTTGTGACTTTTGATCGCTTACATCTACATCATGGCCTAGGCGAATATTCCTTAAAAGTTTTTTGACATTTTTAGCAAAATAGCCAATGCCCAAAATTAAAGATAAGGCAAATAAAATATTTGGTAAGTAGTTCATTTATTGATTTTTAAATCACTGTCTTTCATCTTCTGGTTTAACGTATTCATCTTTGTTTTTACCTCCAAAAACAGACACGTTAACATAGCGCTTTGGGTTCAGTTTGAAATCTTGCAACAGTTCTCTTAACTGCAAAGAAGCAACCTCTAGATTATGGTAAAGCTTGTCATCGGTAAGTAATTTACCTAAAGATCCTTCACCATTATTTAAACCAGCCATTATTGAATTCACATTGTCTAGGGTTCCTTCTAAATCATTAACCGTTTTAGATAATTGAACTCCTTTAAGATCTTCAGTGAAAACCGCTAAATCTGTTGTTATTTTATTGAAATTAGCAATGGCCATACTCAAACTATCCTCATTTTGAGCGATTAAGGATCTAACATTGTTAGAGGTAGACCTAAAAGATGCCAACGTTAAATTCAACTCCATAACAGCATGCTTCAGTCCCTCCTCGCCTTCATCTTGTATAATTCTATTGACATTCAACAGTAAGGAATCGGCTCTTCTTAAGGTGATATCCAAGCCTGTACTCAAACCAGAAAAGTTCTTACTTAAACTTTGAACCAAACCTTGTTCTACTTCAGAGTTTAGAAAATCACCATCCTTGGCTACAGCCGCTCCATCTTCTGCAGGAATTATAGCAATCCCGTTGCCCCCCATCAGACCCATTTCATACATTCTTATTCGACTGTTCTTTGAAAATTCCAAACGACTGTCCACAGTGAAAGAAACTCTGGTTTTTCCCGATTCTATCTCATATTTTATTTCATGAACTTTACCAATATTATTCCCTTTAATTGTAACGGGTGAGGATGTAGTAAGAGCATTATAATCAAACTCTGTATAATATGTATTGTTGGACTCCAACAAATCTTCTCCTTTTAAATAGTTATAACTGAAAATTAGAAGAACAATTCCAAGTATAACTAATAAAGCTGTTTTTACTTCTCTAGATAATTTCAACTTATGCGTTTTAGGTTAGAAACAAAATTAGGAATAAATTATAAAGTGGCATGATTTAAATACTATTTTAAGGCTTCATCCAAAGAAATCTGCTGCCCATTTTTAAAAGCTACAACAAAGCTAGACGGGTAACCTTTTGATTTTGCTACACTTTGCATGCGTTTAATTTGAGTGTAACTTGAAGTGTAACCGTAATAGTATTTATAAAGATTTCCTATTTTTTCTCTTGAGATATCATCAAGGCCGTTAAAATTAAAAGGCTTTGGCTCTAACTGTTTGGAGCTGGCTGCAATTTGAACTTTAAAAACTACATTCTCATAAACCTGCTCATTTGAAGCGTCTAAATCATCTTCGCCAACATGCTCGTCAACAATCACATGAGAAATTGATAATTTACCCGTGTTCTGTTCAATGGCAGTCTTATAATCCAAAATCGCCTTGGCAATATTTTTGGAAATTTCGGACTGCCCCTTTTTAGAATTTAAATAATCACCTTCATTTTTATTAGTCACAAACCCAGTTTCTATTAAAACACTTGGCATAATTGTTTGATGTAATACTATCAGTCCAGCCTGCTTAACACCTCTACTTTTGCGTTTTAGAACTTTTGAAAAATTATCTTCAATGTAACGTGCCAACAATATACTTTGATCCAAATACTCTTCCTGCATAAGTGTTAAACCTATATAAGATTCGGGTGCATTTGGGTCAAATCCGGCATAATTCTCTTCATAATTATCCTCCAAATAAATTACCTCATTTTCCGCTTTGGCTACATTAAAATTGGTTTGGTTTCTATGAATTCCCAACACATAAGTTTCAGTACCGTAGGCCTGAGAATTGTGGGCATTACAATGAACAGAGACAAAGAGATCTGCCTTGGCTTCATTTGCTATTTTACCTCGAACAAACAAATCAACAAAAACGTCTTTATCTCTAGTGTAGACCACTTTTACATTTGGAGTTTTCTCCAGAATTTTACCCACGGTCAAAACCACATTAAGAGCGATATCTTTCTCCTTATAACCATATTGAGAGGGTTTACCGGGGTCTTTTCCGCCATGTCCAGCATCCAAAACTACCACAAATTGGCCGCTTGATGATTGGGAATAAAGCGATTGGAGTGAAATATTTGTTAAACCTAAAAATATTAATAAGAAAAGGGTAATAGGGCGCGTTTTCATACAGATATAACAGCTTTTTTGCCGGTTTATTTTATTGCTCAAAATTTGGGGATTATTAATTTAATCACAAAAAATATATGTACTTTTGGCAATTCAAAAACCGAGCCATACTTTTACAAAAATACACTTAAAAGCATTGCGTACAAACATCTTCCACATACTTTTTACCCTAAGTTTTACAGTGCTTATCAACACTTTTTCCATGGCTCAAGACCTGCCAGGTAAAAGCACTGAGATAAAACCGAAGTTGGAAGATGACACCATTCAAAATGACAGTCTAAATTTGAATGCTGCCGATTTTGAAAAAATGGAACTTTCTGAGAGAAATCAAGACAGTACCCTTCAAGACTCAGTAAAACCAAAAAGGGAGACGCTCACAGGCCCTATAAAATATAAAGCCACGGATTACACCAGGTTCAACATGAAAGAACAGAAGCTTTATTTATACAATGAAGCAGAAGTTCTTTATGAGGACATGCAAATTACGGCCGGTATAATCGTTATTGATTATAATAAAAAGGAAGTTTACGCCGGAAGAATCAAAGACTCTCTAGGAAACTACACTCAAAAACCAGTCTTTAAACAAGGGGACAACGTTGCGGAACCGGATTCCATTCGATTCAATTACGAAACCGAAAAAGCTCTGGTATTTAATACAAACACAGAACAAGGAGGCATGAAAATTTATGCTCCGATAACAAAAAAGGAAAACGACTCTACCATCTTTTTATATAAAGGACGTTTTACCACTTCAGAAAACATTGAAGATCCAGAATATTATTTTCAATCGAACCGAATTAAAATGGTTCCAAAAAAGAAAATTGTAGTAGGATTCACTGATATGTATATCTATGACGTGCCAACTCCCATCCTACTACCCTTTGGATTTTTCCCTTTGACCGAAAAACACACCTCTGGGGTAATCATTCCAACTCCTGGGGAAGATAGCAATAGAGGATATTTTCTTCAAAATGGAGGATATTATTTTGCCATCAGTGATTACGTCGATTTGGCTGTTCTTGGTGATTATTATACAAATGGAAGTTACGGACTAAGAATGGAAAGTAATTATTCCAAAAGATATCGATACAGCGGAAATGCTGGTTTTAGATATGAAAGTCTTATACAAGAAGAAAGAGGGTTCCCAAATTACGCCAAGACTTCTATATACAACATAAGATGGACTCACAGTCAGGATGCCAAAGCCAGTCCTAATTCAAGGTTTACAGCATCGGTCAACATGGGTTCTAGCCGTTATTATCAACAATCTATCAATCAAGTTAATTCACCCTCTTTTTTAAATAACACACTGGCATCCTCAGTTTCCTATTCAAAAACCTTTGTTGGTGAACCTCAAGTAAATTTAAGTTTAACAGCTACGCATTCGCAAAACACGCAAACCGAGTCCATCAATATGACGTTGCCTACCTTGCAAGCCAGTGTAAGCAGGATTTTTCCATTTGAACCAAAAACGGGCACTAAGAAAGGAATCATTCAAAACATCAATTTCCAATATAACGTCAGAGGAGAAAATAGAATTCAAACGACGGATTCGCTATTCTTCCAGAAGGAAATGTGGGATGATGCTAGAATGGGTTTAAGACATTCCATTCCATTGACAACGAACTTTAAAGTACTAAAGTATTTAAGTCTAAGTGCCGGAACTAATTATGATGAAACTTGGGTCTTTGAAACTTACAGAAGATCTTATGATAACGAGGAACAAGAAGTTATTACTACAAAGGAAAATGGTTTTGCATCTTACAGAACATATAATTTCAATTCCAGTTTAGGTACCACTATTTATGGAATGTTTCCTTTTGAAAAGCAAGGAGAAGACAGGAAAATAAAAGCAATCAGGCACGTCATGAGACCGTCTGTAAGCTATAATATCAATCCTGGGTTTGAACAGTATTATGACACCTATACTGTAATTAGTGCTGATGGTTTGACATCTGAAGAGGTAGAATACTCAAGATTTCAAGGAACTTTATATGGCGCTCCCAACCAAAATTATTCGAGTTCCATGGGATTTAGCCTTTCCAATAACATTGAAATGAAAGTAAGGGACAAGGACTCCACTGCCACCGAAGCCAAAAAAATCAAGTTATTGGATAACCTTAACTTTTCTACGGGTTATAATTTTTCTGCAGATTCTCTGAATTGGAGTGCGGTAAGAATGACAGGTAGCACCAAAATTTTTGACCAAAAAATGGCCATCAACTTCGGAGCAACCTTAGACCCCTACGCGCTAGATAACAACAATAGAAAAATAAACACCTTTAATATCGATAATGGAGGTAGTCTATTTAGATTAACAAGTGCCAATTTAACCACTAGCTACACCCTTTCCAATAGTACCTTTAACGGTGGGCAAAGTGATGAAAGTAAAGAAGAAACGCTACGAAGTGGTGGTAGAAATGATGACATGTTTGGTAGATCTCAAACTTATTATGATGAAGGTTTTTATGATGAAGAAGAAGACGGTACAGATGAAGAAGAGGAAACACCAAACGATCTTTACACCCATAAAATTCCTTGGAATTTAAGGCTGGCTTATGCCGTCAATTATTCCAATTCCAGAAGGGAAAATGAAATTTCGTCGCATTCCTTAATGTTTTCTGGAGATATCGAATTAACCAAACGTTGGACCGTGGGAGCCTCTTCTGGATATGACTTTAAAAATCAAGGATTTACATATACGCAATTACGTTTTGAGAGGGATTTATTAAGTTGGAGAATGAGTTTTAACTGGATTCCTTTCAGCACTAGAAGTTCTTGGAACTTCTTTATTGGTATCAAATCCAACATGTTGAAAGACATTAAATACGATAAACGTAAGCAACCAGACCAACGATTATAAATCAAATGACCATGAAAAAAATTATTCAAACTCCGCATGCCCCTGCCCCTATTGGACCTTACAACCAAGCAGTTTTAACTAATGGGATGCTGTTTACCTCAGGACAAATCGCCCTTCATCCTGAAACTGGTGATTTAATAATGGGATCCATTGAAGAGGAAACCAAACAGGTCATGGAAAATTTGAAGGCCGTCTTGGAAGCAGCAGAAATGTCCTTTGAAAATGTGATTAAATCGTCTATTTTCATTAGTGACATGAACAATTTTGGTAAAATCAACGAGGTTTATGGTTCTTACTTTGATGAAGCTACTGCTCCAGCACGAGAAACCGTTGAAGTAGCTAATCTTCCAAAATATGTTAATGTTGAAATCAGTATGATTGCTGTTAAATAATTTGGTTTGACCAAAAAGGAACTTAAGGAATTTCTTGATCAAAAAGCGGCGCTTTACAACAATATGGATTTTATTTCTACGGATCCCATTCAAATACCGCATCAATTTTCTTTAAAGGAAGACATAGAAATTGCAAGCTTTCTCACAGCCTCTATTGCTTGGGGCAATAGAAAAAGCATTATCACCAATGCTAAAAATTTGATGTTACTTTTAGACGAAAGTCCGTATGATTTCATCATGAATCATGAAGATTCTGATTTGGATAAAATGCAATCCTTTGTGCATCGTACGTTCAACGGCTTAGATTTAATCACTTTTATAAAGGGGCTTAAGCACATTTATTCTAATCACGCAGGTTTAGAGGGTATTTTCAACAAATATCAGGAAAAAGATTCCCTGCAGTTTGCTATCCATAAATTAAAGGAACATATTTTTGAGATTGAGCATTTACCACGAACCCAAAAACACGTAAGTGATCCTTTAAAAAACTCAGCCGCGAAACGAATAAACATGTTTTTAAGATGGATGGTAAGACCTAATAATACCGGTGTTGATTTTGGATTATGGAAGCATATTTCTACCTCCAAACTTTCTATGCCTTTAGATGTTCATACAGGAAATATTGGAAGAAAACTAGGTCTTCTAACAAGAAAACAAAATGATGCCAAGGCATTGAAGGAGTTGGATCTGGCGCTCAGAAAATTCGATCCACAGGATCCAGTTAAATATGATTTTGCACTTTTTGGCCTTGGTGCATTTGAAAAATTTTAACTTTAAGGCTCTAATTCTTTGAGTCTTATGAAAAAATTATTCTTTTCCATTCTTCTTTTGGTTCTTATTATTCCAAATGCGTTTTCTCAAAAACGTGAGATTCCTACCGATACAGTAATTACCACAAGCCATCAAGCAACCATCAATGGTCAAAATTTCAACTATGAAGCCAAAGTGGGAACACTTCCGGTTTGGAACAAAGACAATGAACCAATTGCCACCTTATTCTATACCTATTATAAGCGTTCCTTAAGTAAACCAGATGACAGCAGGCCCCTAGTCTTTTCTTTTAATGGCGGCCCCGGCTCTGCTTCTGTTTGGATGCACATTGGATACACGGGTCCGAAAATCTTGAACTTAGATAAAGAAGGCATGCCCGTGCAACCCTATGGCGTTAAGGATAATCCTTATTCCATTTTGGACGTGGCAGATATTGTATATGTGGATCCTGTGAATACTGGATATTCCAGAATGGTGAAAAATAAAGAGGGAAAAGATCCAGACAGAAGTCAATTTTTTGGAATCAATGCCGACATAAAATATCTGGCAGAATGGATGAATACCTTTGTTTCCCGATACAATCGCTGGAACTCCCCAAAGTTTATCATTGGAGAAAGCTATGGCGGAACGCGGGTTATGGGATTAGCCGAAGAACTACAAAACAAACAATGGATGTATCTGAATGGTGTAATCATGGTTTCCCCAGCAGATTACAAGCTTTATAATAACGGTTTAATTTCTTCTGCCATAAATATCCCCTATTTCACAGCCGCTTCCTGGTATCATAACAAACTTCCTTCTGATCTGCAAAACAGAGAATTAGAATCCATCTTACCAGAATCAGAGCAATTTGCTATCAACGAAGTTCTTCCCGCCTTGGTCAATGGAGCTTTTTTAAATGAATCAAGAAAACAGCAACTAGCTGAAAAAATGGCAAAATATACTGGTTTGGATAAAGAACGTATTCTAGATCAAAACTTAGACCTATCAACCTTCTATTTCTGGAAAGAATTGCTCAGAGATGATAAGTTGATCATTGGTAGATTGGATTCGAGATATTTGGGAATCGACAAAAAGGATACGGGAGACAGACCGGAGTATTTTCCTGAATTAACCTCTTGGAATCATTCTTTTACACCTCCTATAAATCATTATTTAAAAAATGATTTAGAATTCGTCACGGATACGAAATACAATATGTTTGGAGATGTACATCCATGGGATTTAACCGAAAACAACACAAGGGACAGGCTAAGGCAGGCTATGGCCCAAAACCCATATCTCAATGTTTTGGTGCAATCTGGATACTATGACGGAGCTACCACTTATTTCCAGGCGAAATTAACGATGGGACTTGTTGACCCTAGTGGAAAAATGAAAGACAGGCTCACCTTTAAGGCCTATAAAAGCGGACACATGATGTATGTAAGAGATGAAGATTTAAAACAGTCTACGGCCGATTTAAGAAATTTCATTCTTAAATCTATAGGTCACAAAACGTCAGCAAAATATGATAATCCAAAAAACTAAATTAGATTCATTTTAAACAGTAAGGGTAAATTAACAAAGCTAACATTGACATAACTATTTCTTCATTTAATACCAATTTTTAGTTAACAGGCTGGATAAGTATTACTTATAATTTTAGAAAAACATTAATCCATCTAAAAAACTAAAAAATGAAGAAAGTTTTTCTATTGTCTTCTTTAGCAGTTTGCTCCTTTTTCTCATGTGAAAAAGAACTAACTACAGAAGAGTTAAACCAAACAACTACAAACGAGGCTAGCTTTGAAAAAAAGGCTGGAATGAATTTGGAAAATCACTCCATCACTCCCTCTTTTCTTGATTTGAAGCAAGAATTCAAAAACCTAAAAGTGTATCCTATTTTATCCTCTGAGGATGTTCTTGAAGATTCCCCAGAATTCGTTTACGGATCCATGGCCGATGGTGCCGGTTTGTTAAAAAACGACGATGGAACTTACACTCTTATCAATAACATCGAAGCCGACTATTCCATTGCCAGAATTACATTAGACCAAAACTTAAAACCCGTTCATGGTGAATACATTCTCAATGCAGCTGCAACTGCAGCTACAGCTCAATGTTCAGGTTCTTTAATTACTCCAGAAGAACATGGCTTTGGACCTCTTTATCTTTCAGGAGGGGAATGGGGAGGAGCTTCAAAAGGTGTTTTTGCAACAAACCCTTTTAAAGATGCCAATGACGCATCGGTAGCTACGCTTTTGCCCGCCATGGGACAATGGTCTACTGAAAATGCAGTTGCTATAGGAAAAGATGCTTACCCAGGAAAGACCGTTGTATTCATTGGAGATGACCACTCAGATAACACGGTTCCTTCAGGGCAACTTGGTATGTATGTTGGAAACCAAGGAGATTTAGACGGTGGTAATCTTTATGGCTTAAAGGTGACTGATCCTAGCGTCTTATTTGAAATGGACATGGAAGAAGGGCAGTCCTATCCTATGGAGTTTGTACAACTGGAAGAAACCCAAATTGATCTTTTAGATGCCGAATGCAAGCAAAAAGGCGTTATGGGATTTTCTAGATTAGAAGATATTGACTGGAGAAAAGGTTCGGCAGAGAACAACAGAGAGATTTATTTCTGTGTAACAGGTCGTGATAAGCCAGATTTAATTGGAAAAGGAACTAAATATGGTCGTGTTTATAAAGTGACTTTAAATCCAGAAGACCCTACAGCTGCAGGAACCATTACCTGTATTTTGGATGGAGACAATTTAACCGGAAAAGCTAAAGCATTCCATAGTCCAGATAACATAGTCGTTACCAATAATTATGTTTACATTCAAGAAGATCCAAATGGATATTATGACAACCCAAATAAAGATCACTTCGCATCTCTTTATGAATACAATATAAATTCTGAAAAGTTAAAAACCGTATTAGAATGTGATCAAACGGCTGCTCAGGCTTTAGGATATGGAACTACTAGTAGCAAATGGGAAATTACAGGAATGATTGATATATCTGATGTCGTGGACGTAAACAAAACTTTTATTTTGATCACCCAAAATCATGGTTGGGAAGATCCTGGATTTACAGATCCGAATGCTAACCCAACAACAGCCTCAAATGAAGGAAGTATGTTGTATGTTATTCAAGGATTAAAAAGATAAGTGCCTGCTACTATCTAAAAATAAAGCCTGACCGTTTGGTCAGGCTTTTCTTTTATAGTTAATGAATACCGATTATCCTCTTAACCAAGCTTCACGTAATTTCTTTTGAGATTCGGTAGCTTCTTCAACAGGTCTTAAAGATTCTCCTTCCGTAAAGGATTGCTCTAAAGTTCCTTTTAGTTCAATATCCTGGCCTTCTCTGGAAATAACCATTTCAAATTCCATTCCAGGTTGCCACATAAATACTTCTTGGAAAATGTTGTTAGCATTTTGCAACGTCACCTGCTCTCCTCCTACTGATTTAATCACGTCATTTGGTTGTACCCCTTGTTCTTTCCAGAAACTGTTGTTTTGAACTGCATCAGAGAAAAAGATAGTTCCATCTTGCGGATTGGCACCAACAATCAACACGCCATCATTTTGGATGTAATTTGTCTTTACTTTAGCCTTAGACTTTGCTAACCCTACCTTCTTAAAGAAATCATTATAATTGATTGGAATATCACCTACCACATGATCTTTTAAAAATTCTCCAATTGATGGATAAGTCATAGCTGTGATTTCCTCAATGATTTTATCATCCTCAAACGGTTTGTTCTTTCCATATTTCATTGAAAGCTCTTTCATTAATGATAAAATACCTCTTTGACCATTGCTTTCTTCTCTCAATAAAATATCAATACACATTCCTATCAAAGCGCCTTTTTGATAGACATTGTAATATTGACTAGCATAAGGTTCGTCCAAAACATTTTCACTCATAATGGTAAAACTCATGGAGTCATTCATCATGGCTGCTGTTTTGATTTTTTCTTCAATTTTATCATAAAAATCGTCATCAGAAACCAAACCTTGATCTACTTGGAATAAAGTAGCAAAATACTCAGTTACCCCTTCATACATCCACAAATGCTTAGAAAAAGTAGGCTTGTCATAGTCGAAATAATGAACATCTTCTGAATGTACACTCAAAGGCGTAACAATATGGAAAAATTCGTGAGATACCACATCTATCATGCTTTCATCCAAAGCGGCTTCTGGCATAGATTCTGGCATAACAACTACAGTAGACGTATGGTGCTCTAATGCTCCAAAACCCTTAGGAGATTGTTCATCACCTCTTGACAAGTACAAGTAAATATCATATCTAGGTGTGCTATTGATGTCTCCTAAATAGGTTTTTTGTCCTTTCATCATCTTAAACATAGTTTCCTTCAACTTCTTGGCTGTATGTGCCTTGGTTGGAGAATAAACACTCAAAACAATTTTGATATCGCCCACTTGAAACTCTTCTACATCTAGATTTCCATACATCATTGGGTTATCAGTAATATCAAAATATCTAGGCGCATAATAACTGGAAGTCATGGTTTGTCCATCTTCACTTGTGGTAGTCCCTACTACTTGTAAAGCAGACGTTCTAACAAAATCTGAAGGAGCTGTAACATCCAATTTGTATTGGGCATTTTTTAAAGAATCGAAATAACCAACAAATCCATGAAGGTTTAATACATAATTATCAGGCTCAATATTAGTTCCTGCAGGAGAAAACGGCGTATCGCCTCCAATGCCTCCAGTAACTTCAGCATCAAATGTATCATTGACGTAATAAGTCACATAATCAAGATTTGATGCTTGATTGATTTGCCAGGAATTGGTGTCAATTTTTTCAGTTGGAATTTCTTTACCTTCATAATCAAAGGCTTTGAAATCCTCAATATATTTTCCAAAATCACTAACCGAATAAGTTCCTTGTACCACTCTTGGAAGACGGTAAATTTCAGTTTCACTTGTAAATCGTCCAGGGTTGATGATCACTGGAACCTTATCGTCTTTTACTTTGGTCAAGTCTATAGAAGACTCAATCGGATTGCTAATAGCAAGATCTTTAGTAGTTTGGTTAGTTGTTCCGCATGCCATCATAAGCACACCAACTCCTACCGCGGTTAGGATTCTGTTCATTATAAGTTAATTTTCGTTTTAGTTTATGACGCCCAAATTTACAATGTGTTACAGATATAAAACCTAACTTTATGTTAAAAAGTTACTGTTTCCAAGGCTTGCTCACCTATTTATGATTAATTTGATCAAATTGAATTTATTTTCAATACAAACACTATTTTTGTAAATAAATCCTCGGAATGCAGTTTAAACACCCAGAACTTCTTTATGCTCTTTTTGCATTGCTCATCCCCATTATAGTTCATTTATTCCAGTTAAGAAAATTCAAGAAACAGCCTTTTACCAATGTGGCTTTTCTCAAAAAAATAAAATTTGAAACTAGAAAAAGTTCGCAACTTAAGAAATGGTTAACCTTATTGACCAGAATGTTGCTTTTAGCCTGTATCATTTTTGCTTTTGCCCAACCCTATTATGCAAAAAAAGGAACTTTTCAAACTAAGAAGGAAACGGTTATTTATTTAGACAACTCCTACAGTATGCAAGCCAAGGGTGATAAAGGAGAATTATTAAAGCGGGCTGTACAGGATTTATTGGAACAAGGTGATGCCTCAGAAAAACTTTCCTTGCTCACAAATGACCAAACCTTTAAAGACATAACCATAAAAGGCGTTCAAAAGGAACTATTGGATTTAGGATACACTTCAAATCAATTAGAAAAAGACGCGGTGCTTTTAAAATTAAAAAAGTTATTGTCACAAGAAAACACGATTAAAGATGTGATTTGGATCTCCGATTTCCAACAAAAGGAAGAATCATTTTCCCTTGAAAGTGATTCAACACTCAACGTTCATTTGGTACAACTAAAACCAGAGAAAACAAATAATCTATCTATCGACAGTTTATATATTGAAGATAAAACGGCGTCAGAAATGGAGTTGGTCGTTATTGTTAATGGTGAAATGGAATCTGCCATTCCTGTTTCGTTATTCAATGCAGATACACTAATAGGAAAGACAACTATTGCCAAAGAACAAAACCCAGCTGCGGCTCAATTTACCCTTCCAACCAATAATGGTCTGAATGGTGTTGTCACTTTGGATGATAATCACTTGGAATTTGATAATACCTTCTACTTCTCCATTAACAAAAACAAAAAAATCAATGTTTTAAGTATCAATGCCATTTCAGATGATTTTTTAAAGAAAATTTATACTGAGGAAGAATTCAACTTTACGGGATCAACTTTGGAACAATTGAACTACAGTTCCCTTGAAAACCAAAATTTAATTATTCTGAATGAGCTGCAACAGCTGCCCATATCCTTAACAAATGCCCTAAGGGTTTTTACAGAAAATGGTGGTAATTTGATCATTATTCCTGGAAATGATATAGACATGAAATCATATAATGCCTTGACCTCCATGTTTCAAATAAACTATTCAAGCAAAAGTAGAAACGAGCGCAAAATTACTACGATAAATTTTTCACACCCCATATACTCCAATGTATTTAATAAACAGGTAACCAACTTCCAGTACCCCAATGTAAGAGAGTTCTATGCTTTAACCTCTCCACATTCCAATCCTTTACAATTTGAGGATGGAAGGCCTTTTTTAACTTCTGGTGAAAACATTTTTGTCTTTAGTGCTGCGATAGATAGTGAAAATTCTAATTTCAAGTTGTCTCCCTTAATTGTCCCAACACTGTATAACATTGGAAAGCAAAGTTTAAAAATACCAAACCTTTATTATACTATTGGACAACCGAACGAATTTGATGTCACAGTAGAATTAAAACAAGATAATATTTTAACACTTTCAAAAGACGGGAAAGATATCATTCCGCAACAGCAGTATTTCAATAATAAAGTAAAAGTCAAAACCAAGGAATCCCCAACTGAATCAGGAATTTATACAGTCAAAGACAAAGGAACGGTTTTGGAATATGTGAGTTTTAATGATAATCGGTCTGAAAGTCAATTAATCTATAATGACTTAAGCCAAATAAAATCTGCTAACGTTTCCAATTCCTTAAATCAAACCTTAGAGGATATAAAAAGTAACTCTAAAGTTAACGAGCTATGGAAATGGTTTGTTATTTTTGCATTGATTTTTCTGGTTCTTGAAATTCTCATTTTAAAATTCTTCAAATGAACGCACTTATAAAATCAGCCAAAATTATTGACCCAAAGAGTGATTTTCATAATCAAACGGTTGATATTCTTATTGAAGAAGGCTTGATTACCCAAATTTCCAACGACATTAAAAACAATAAAAACTTCAAAGAAATTAGCTTTGAAAACCTTCATGTGTCCCAAGGATGGTTTGATAGTAGCGTTTCCTTTGGAGAACCAGGGTTTGAAGAGCGCGAAACTATTGATAATGGTTTAAAAACCGCTGGTAAATCAGGATTTACGGCTGTAGCATTAAATCCCAGTACCAATCCAATTATTGATTCGAATTCCAGTATTTCTTTTGTAAAGTCTAAGGCTTCAAATCATGCAACTGGCCTGTACCCAATAGGTGCATTAACAGCAGGCTCTAAAGGTGAAGATTTAGCAGAATTATTTGACATGAAAAATGCTGGTGCAGTAGCATTTGGCGATTATAAAAGTCCTATTACCAATCCAAACCTTGTGAAAATTGCATTGCAATATGTTGAAGGATTTGATGGGTTGGTTTGCTCCTTCCCTTTTGAACCTAAGATAGCAGGTAAAGGGGTTATGAATGAAAACATCACAAGTACTAGATTGGGCCTAAAAGGTATTCCTAGCCTGTCTGAAGAACTACATATTACTCGAGATCTGTTTATTTTGGAATACACCCAAGGAAAACTTCACATCCCAACGATTTCTACAGCAAAATCAGTTGAATTGATTAGAGATGCCAAAAGTAAAGGACTTAATGTAAGCTGCAGTGTTGCCATTCACAATTTAGTTTTGAATGATGATGCATTAACTACGTTTGACACCAATTTTAAGGTGCTTCCACCATTAAGAACTGAAGAAGACAGACAAGCCCTTATTGAGGGACTTAAAGATGGAACCATCGATATGATTACCAGTGATCACAATCCTTTGGATGTGGAACATAAAAAAGTGGAATTTGATAATGCTGCTTATGGAACCATAGGATTGGAATCTGCATTTGGAGCCTTGAATAAGTTATTTACCACCAAACAAACGATTGAATTCTTAACAAAAGGAAAAAATCGTTTTGGAATTGAATCACATTCGGTTCAAGTGGGGAATAAAGCAGAATTGACGCTCTTTAATCCTGATGGCAAACAAACATTTGAAAAATCAGATATTTTATCCACTTCCAAAAATGCCATTTTCCTAAACCAGGAACTTAAAGGAACTGTTTATGGCGTCTTTGCAAACAATAAAATGGAATTGAAATCATGATAAGCGAACAAACCATAAAAGAAGGAAAGACTTTAGCCGTGATAGGATATTTAACTATTATTGGATCCGTTATCGCTGTTTTCATGAACAAAGAAAGCAAAAATGAATTTGCAGCGTTTCATATACGCCAAGGCTTTGGGTTATGTATTTCCTATATGATTGTAGGTTATTTAGTAAGTCAATTTGACAATAGGCTTGCATCCCTAGGTTTTTGGGTGTTCTTTGGGATTTTATTTTTCTATGGTTTACTAGGAGCATTTACTGGAAAAATGTATTTAATTCCGTTTTTAGGCAGCAAATTTCAACAGTGGTTTAAGAATTTATAATTCCGTTTATTTTGAATTTAGAATATATCACCAGACCATCCTCTCTTCAAGAAAACGCACCTTTACTTATCATGTGTCATGGCTACGGCAGTGATGAAAACGACCTGTTTTCTTTTGCTTCGGAATTACCTGAAGAGTTATTTATCATCTCTTTAAAGGCACCATTTAAACTGGAACCTTATGGAAATGCTTGGTACGCCATTAATTTTGATGCCGAAAAAGGAAAATGGAGTGATGATGAACAAGCAAAGCAGTCTCGTGATTTGATCTCCAATTTTATAGACGAAGCTTGTGAAAAATATCCGGTGAACCCATCAAATGTAACCTTATTGGGTTTTAGCCAAGGCTCTATTTTAAGCTATGCTGTAGCATTAACTTACCCCGAAAAGGTTAAAAATGTGGTGGCCTTAAGTGGTTATATTAATCCCAACATTTTACCGTCAGAATTTACCAATAAAGATTATTCCAATCTTAGTATCTATGCTTCCCATGGAAGTGTAGATCAAGTAATTCCAGTGCAATGGGCTCAGCAAACCCCTAAATTTTTGAGTCAACTAGGCATTGAGCATGCCTATTCTGAGTTTCCTGTAGGCCACGGCGTTGCTCCCCAAAACTTTTATGAATTTAGAGAGTGGTTAAAAAAACACTTGTAATCTAGTATTCTTTGGTATAAAGTAGATGATCAATCAGTTTGAAATTTAATTGCTTGTCGTCTGTAAATTCATAACGCAATAAAATTTCTCCCCAATATTTACCGTCTGAGAAATTGGCAATAATCCATCTATGGTTTAAAATTCTGATATCATCTATAGCCATTTTGGAATTGGTCATAGAAACATATGGAATCAAAGGATGCTCCTCTCCTTTTTGCAAATTCAATTCATACAATTGATCCTTGATGTAGGGAATAACTTTGGAAATACTGTACCCTTGCTCTTCTAAATAGGTCATGGCCGATTCATTTTCATCCAATTTAAACTGTGATAAATCCAAAATTCGATCTTGCAATTGATTTATAGTATCCTCACAATGCAAATCCTGCCCTTCCACTTTAGATAATTTAGATTCATAATCTTCCAATATCTTTTTTGAGTTGACATACTGAAAAATCACCAATAATAAGGTGAAAATAAAGAGGTACATGAATATTCTACTTTTCATTCTATGGTTATGGTTAAGTTATCGTATGCTAAAAAAACGCCATCTGGCAAGGATTGTTGTACGTTGTCATGAAATCCTAATAAATGGCTAATATGCGTTAAAAAGGCTCGCTTTGGTTTTAATTTTTTAATAAGATCCAAGGCTTCTTCTAAATTGTAGTGGGAAGGATGTGGGTCTATCCTTAAAGCATTCACCACCAAAACTTCCAATCCCTTTAATTTTTCCAATTCCTCGTCTGCGATCGTTTTCATATCGGTCAAGTAAGCAAAATTACCAAATCGAAAACCAAAAACCTGCAAATTATAATGCATACCGTCTATGGGAATCACTTCCAAATTTCCCAGTTTGAAAGGCTCATTTTTAATTTCATTGCAAACTACACTTGGGGCTCCTGGATATTTATTTTCGGTTTCAAAAATATATCCAAATCGATGCTCCAACTCTCCTAAGACCCTTTTATGGGCATAAATGGGAATATCTCCTTGTCTAAAGAAAAATGGTCTAATATCATCCAATCCCGCTGTGTGGTCGGCATGTTCATGAGTAAAAACAATGCCATCTATACGTTCACAATTAACCCGAATCATTTGTTGTCTAAAATCTGGTCCGCAATCCACAACATAAGTATAGTCATCCCATGCGATTAATATTGACACCCTTAGACGTTTATCTTTAGGGTTCTCACTTAAACATACGGGGTGTTTGCTCCCTATGATTGGGATTCCTTGAGATGTTCCTGTACCTAGAAATGTAACTTTCAACAGCGCTAGCGTTTGGAACAAAAATAAACTTATTTTTTTGTAAAACATGGCTTTTTAATACCTTTGTCTTAATGATAACCTCTGAATTCAAACATGGAAATAACCCTTAAAGGAGATAAGGAATTTGATGATATTCCATCAATAAAAACCAAGGCGCTCCGGATTAATTTAAACGAAAATATTTACGGAACTTTTGCCGAAATTGGTGCCGGCCAAGAAACTGTAAGAAACTTTTTTAGGGCTGGTGGTGCTTCAGGAACGATCGCAAAGGCCATGTCAGCTTATGATAAAGATTTTAGCGATTCTATCTACGGGACTGAAGATGATGGAAGGTATGTGACAGAGGCACGTCTCAGAAAAATGCTTTATCATGAAATAGGGTTGATTGAAAAACGATTAATTCGGGAAAAACACCCTAATAAATTGTTCTTTTCATATGCCAATACGGTTACTACTATTGATTTTGCCAAACAATTTAAGGGGCATGGTTGGGTAGGAATTAAATACCAATTAGATCCCAACCAAAAAGAATACAACGAGATTATCCTCCACATCCGTTTTAAGGAGAATGACGCCAGATTACAACAAGAAACTCTGGGAATTCTAGGAACTAATTTGATTTATGGTGCTTTCTATAAATATAACCAACCTAAAAAGTTGTTGAGATATTTATATGACCATTTAGATAAGGATCAAATTGAAATAGATACCATCAATTTTTCAGGTCCCATTTATAAAGATGTTGATAACCGATTGATGAGTTTGCAATTGGTCAAAAATGGTATGACTGATGCGGTAATGTTTTCGCCTGATGGAAACAATGTCCTTCCAGCAAGAATTCTTTATAAAAGAAATATTTTAGCATTTAGAGGTAGTTTTAGACCCGTTACTAAAGTAAACATGGATATGTATAAAAATGCATATGAAATGTTTATCAAGGAAAATAAAGTAGACGTTAATAAAACTCAGGTTATATTCGAGATCACCTTATCAAACCTACGGGCAGAAGGTGAAATTGATGAACAAGACTTTATGGATCGAGCTAAATTGCTTTGCTCATTAGGTCAAACCGTTCTAATTTCCAATTTCCAGGAATATTACAAATTAGTTGAGTATTTCTCTCAATATACCAAGAATAGAATGGGATTGGCCATGGGTGTCAACAATTTGGTTGATATTTTTGATGAAAAATACTATAGACATTTAAGCGGTGGTATTTTGGAAGCATTTGGTAAATTGTTCTTCAAAGACCTTCGGGTTTATCTCTATCCTATGGTTGGAGAAGATGGCCACGTTATAAATAGTGAGAACCTAAAAGTACACCCGCGTATGAAAGAATTGTATAAATTCTTTAAATACAATGGCAAGGTAGTAGATATTACTGATTACGATCCAAAAATACTTACTGTTTTCTCAAGAAGAGTGCTTAAAATGATTACTGGAGGAGAAGATGGTTGGGAAGAAATGTTGCCAAAAGGTGTTTCCAAACTTATTAAAGAAAAACATCTATTTGGACACCGAAGCAAAGAAGAAGTATTAAAAGATAATTAACAAAAAAGCGACTGTAAAAGTCGCTTTTTTTATTTCAGAATTTGATCGGAATGTTCCTTAGTTTTTACTTTGGAAATAACGTCTTCAATCATCCCATTTTCATCAATAATAAAAGTCGTTCTATGAATCCCATCATATTCCTTTCCCATAAATTTTTTAGGTCCCCAAACACCATAGGCATTAATGACCTCTTTATCTTCATCTGCTAATAAAGGATAAGGGAAATTATACTTATTTCTAAAATTAGATTGTCTCTTTTCAGAATCAGCACTCACACCCAAAATATCATAACCCTTAGATTTAAAGGCTTCATAATTGTCACTTAAGTTACAGGCCTCTGCAGTACATCCCGGTGTGCTTGCTTTAGGATAAAAAAACAAAACCAGTTTTTTACCTTTATAGTCACTTAAAGAAACAAATTCACCATCTTGATTTTTCACTTTAAAATTTGGTGCTTGATCTCCTGGTTTTAATTGTGTCATAATGTTTAAATTTGAATGTTCATTACAAAAATACAATCCATAAATGACTAAGCAAGAAAAGGTAGACTTTGTTATGAAAACTTTAGACAATATCTACCCTACCATACCCATTCCATTAGACCACAAAGACCCTTATACTCTACTGATAGCCGTTTTGTTATCTGCTCAAAGTACCGATGTTAGAGTGAATCAAATCACTCCAAAGCTGTTTAGAAAAGCTGATAATCCTTATGATATGGTTAAACTAACGGTAGAAGAAATTAGGGATATCATTAAACCGGTTGGGCTCTCCCCTATGAAAAGCAAAGGTATTTATGGCTTATCTAAAATTCTAATAGAACAACATAACGGACAGGTTCCTCAAACTTATGAAGAACTAGAGGCGCTTCCGGCGGTAGGTCATAAAACCGCTGCTGTTGTTTTATCCCAAGCTTTTGGCATACCAGCTTTTCCTGTAGACACTCACATTCATCGCTTAATGTACAGATGGAATCTTTCCAACGGAAAGAATGTTGTTCAAACTGAAAAAGATGCGAAACGATTATTTCCAGAGGAATCCTGGAATAAATTACACTTACAAATAATCTGGTATGGGAGAGAATATTGTCAAGCTCGTGGTTGGGATTTGGAAAATGATATCATTACCAAAACCATCGGAAGAAAATCAGTTCTTGACACCTACTATAAAACAAAAAAGTCCTGATTGCTCAGGACTTTTTTCAAAGTTTAGTTGAGAAGTGCTTCAAACTTCAAATTATTAATATTTATAACACTTAAAGCCTTAGAATAATTCAATAGAAACTCAATAGTTTCATCTTTTGGGTTAAGTTTACCAGTTTGATTCTTTAGGGATTTTTGAGAGTAAATTTTTGCCATTAATACTGTTTTTATCTGTTACACACATTATTAACGGACTATATAAACCTTTATTGTTTAGTTTGTTAAAATTATTTGGTGTTTATCAATAATCTTTCTCATATTGATTAAAGCATAACGCATCCTTCCCAAGGCTGTATTAATACTAACCCCCGTTATTTCTGATATTTCCTTAAAACTCATATCCTTATACATACGCATCATCAAAACTTCCTTTTGATCTTTTGGCAATTCTTCGATAACCATCTTTAGATGGCTTTCTACTTGATCCTTAATTAAAGCTTTTTCAGCATTTGGTGAATTATCACTTAATACCGAAAAAATATTAAAATCTTCCGTATTGCTAAATTTAGGCATACGGGTATTTTTTCTAAAATGATCAATAACTAAGTTATGAGCTATACGCATCACCCAAGGAAGAAATTTTCCTTCTTCATTATATTTCCCTCGTTTCAACGTTTTTATTACTTTAATAAAAGTGTCTTGAAAAATATCTTCAGCGATATCTCTATCCAAAACTTTGGAATAAATAAAGCTATAAATACGTTGTTTGTGTCTGTGTATTAAGATTTCAAGAGAAGATTCATCTCCTCGAATATAGCTCTTAACCAATTGGGCATCAGTGATAAGTTCATTTTGCATAATCATTACTTTTTAAGCATAGAAAGCTTCTATGTTGGGGTTAAATAGATTAAAAGAGTAATGTTATGCTATAGGCTATATTCGTGATTTTAAGATTAATAAAACCAAATATAACAACAATCATTCCTAAAAAACAAATTCACCAATTAATTTAACATTTAAACCTTTATTAATCTATTTTACATCCTAAGAAACAAATGATATCTTTGTGGGATTAGTCTTTTAGATTCCATGGCAACAGATATTTCACAAGTAAATCCTAAGCAAAACATAATTATAAAAGGAGCAAAACTGCACAATCTCAAGAATATTGATGTGGTTATTCCCAGAAACAAACTAGTTGTAATTACTGGTTTATCGGGTTCTGGAAAATCCAGTTTGGCCTTTGATACGCTTTATACTGAGGGTCAAAGAAGGTATGTTGAAAGTTTATCCTCTTACGCCAGACAATTCCTAGGTAGGCTTAATAAACCCAAAGTTGATTACATCAAGGGAATTGCTCCCGCCATTGCTATCGAGCAAAAAGTGAATTCAACCAACCCAAGGTCTACCGTAGGCACTACTACCGAAATTTATGACTATTTAAAACTGCTCTATGCTAGAATAGGAAGAACCTTCTCTCCTATTTCTGGTGAAGAAGTGAGAAAAGATACGGTCACCAATGTTTTAGATTATATTAAAACCTATGATGAAGGTGAAAAGTGTTTGCTTTTGGCACCAATCCATCTGGAGGAAGGTCGCAAAATGCCTGATAAAATTAAGGTACTTCAACAACAGGGTTATGCCCGAATTAAAATAAACGACCAAGTTTTAAGATTAGATCAAATTGATCCCAACGAGGTTCCAAACGATTGTTTTTTGGTGGTGGATAGAATCATTACTAAAAACGATGAAGATTTTTATAACCGATTGGCTGATGCCACTCAAACTGCCTTTTTTGAGGGCAAAGGAGAATGTATTGTTGAAAGTCTTAAAGACGGGAAACAAAAGCATTTCAGTAATAAGTTTGAACTGGATGGTATGAATTTTCTGGAACCTAATATCCATTTGTTCAGTTTCAATAACCCATACGGGGCCTGTCCCAAATGTGAAGGCTATGGTGATGTTATTGGTATTGATGAAGATTTGGTGATTCCTAATACTGCTTTATCTATCTATGAAAATGCCATTTTTCCTTGGCGTGGAGAAAGCATGAGTTGGTATAGGGACCAATTGGTCAACAATTCCCATAAATTTGATTTTCCGATTCATAAACCCTATTTCAAACTTTCGGAAGAACAAAAAAACTTAATCTGGGAAGGCAACTCCTTTTTCACAGGCTTGAATGAGTTTTTTGGCGAATTGGAAGCAAAGGCCTATAAAATTCAAAACCGAGTCATGTTATCCAGATATCGCGGAAAAACCAAATGTAAAACGTGTCATGGTAAACGCCTTCGGAAAGAAGCTGAGTACGTTAAAGTAGGAGGTAAATCTATTTCTGATTTGGTGGATATGCCTTTGGAAAAGCTAGCCATTTTCTTCCAGGATTTGGAATTGAGGGAATTTGAACAAAAAGTAGCCGATAGACTTCTAAAAGAAATCAACAATCGTTTATCTTATTTATCTAACGTCGGATTAAGCTATTTAACCCTAAACAGAAAGTCTAATACCCTATCCGGAGGGGAGAGTCAAAGAATTAATCTAGCCACTTCCTTAGGAAGCAGTTTGGTAGGTTCTATGTATATTCTAGATGAGCCAAGTATTGGTCTGCATCCCAAAGACACTGAAAAATTAATTGAAGTTCTCAAATCGTTGCGTGATCTCGGAAATACCGTTATTGTTGTGGAACATGATGAGGATATCATGAAAGCGGCAGATGAAATTATTGATATCGGACCAGAGGCTGGCACATTGGGTGGTGAAGTAGTAGCATTTGGAACATATAAAGACATTCTCATTTCCAAGTCTTTAACAGCTGGTTACCTTAACGGAAATCTGGAGATTGAAATACCCAAAAAACGTCGCACTTCAAAATATCAGGTTGAAATTACTGGAGCGCGTGAAAACAACTTAAAGAACATCGATGTCACGCTACCTTTAGGAATGCTCACCGTGGTAACTGGTGTTTCGGGTAGTGGAAAAAGTACCTTAATCAAAAAGATTGTCTATCCCGTACTTCAAAAGAAGCTTACTGATTTTGGAGATAAACCTGGCCAATTTTCTGAGCTTAAAGGAAACTTTTCCAACATCAAGCAAATTGAATTTGTGGATCAGAACCCCATAGGCCGTTCATCTAGGTCCAATCCAGTGACCTACATTAAAGCATATGATGATATCAGAAACCTCTTTGCCAAACAAAAACTTAGTAAAATAAGAAACTACCAACCCAAACACTTTTCTTTCAACGTAGATGGCGGAAGATGTGAAACCTGTAAAGGAGAGGGTGAAGTAACCATAGAAATGCAGTTTATGGCAGATGTTCACCTTACCTGTGAAACTTGTAATGGTAAACGATTCAAAAAAGATGTTTTGGAAGTGACATTTAATGATAAAAACATTGATGATGTTTTAAATATGACCATTGACGACGCCATTTCATTTTTCACTGAACAGAAACAAGAGAAAATCCAAAGTAAACTACAGCCCTTGCAAGATGTTGGTTTGGGCTATGTCACACTGGGGCAAAGTTCCTCAACCCTATCTGGTGGAGAGGCTCAACGTATCAAATTGGCTACTTTTTTAGGAAAGGGAAACCGCAGTGATAAAGCGCTTTTCATTTTTGATGAGCCCACTACAGGACTCCATTTTCATGACATTAAAAAACTTTTGAAATCATTTAATGCCTTAATCGAGGTTGGTCATTCCATAATTGTAGTTGAACATAACTTGGATTTAATTAAATGTGCTGATTACATCCTAGATCTTGGCCCTGAAGGTGGTGAAAAGGGAGGCCAACTAGTTGCTTCAGGAACACCTGAAGAAATAGCCTTAAATGAAGAATCCTTCACAGGTAGATACCTAAAAGAAAAACTGCATTAATCTAATAAAACATAAAGGCAAACATCATAAGCAGAATGGATGCCGGTATCATCAAAATACCAAAAACGGTAGCAACGATACTAGTTTTAATATAAGTTAAAAACCAACCTTGACCATAAAACCTTTTTAAGGCAATCATTAAATAGAAAAAGGTAGATAAGATTATTAAAAAATTGGCCCAAGCAGGAAATTTTGCCCAGATTAATGAAACCAACACCAAGATGCTAAATACCACAAAAACAAAAGCAAAAAAGTAAAAACTGAAAACTAGATGATGTGCATAACGGCCTTTGTTGTAATATAGGACCTTAAGAATAAGCGCAAATAGTGGTAGAAGGAAAAACATGGCTATAGGCAAAGAATCATAGAAAGCTTTCAATAAAGACCCTCCACTCCTATTCCTATAAAACTTTAAGCCTTGTTGATACATTCTTGTTTTAAAGTAACCTGACTCCTGCTCCAATCCCATTACCTTCAAAATTTCCTCATCTGAAGCCCCTGCTTGAATCAGAGAATCAACTTCTTTTTCCTTCTCACCAAAAACCCAACTGGTTTTAACATTATTTTTATTCTTTTTAATAGCAGTACTTCCAGCGTTTATAATAGAATCCAATTCCTTTTTATCTAAATCCTTTAATCCTAACTGATCCTTGTTTTCGTTATAAACTTGCAAAACTTCATCAACCTTTGCACTATCTACGGGCTGTTCAGAAATTGAGTCCATAGCTTGTCTAACCTGGTCAAAATCTTTTTTCAAAGCTTGATCAAATTTTTCCTCTTGATTGCGGGCGACAAATGAAAACAAAAAGAAAAATACAACGGACACGAATAAATACATTTGTGCGGGATGCAGATATAGAAGGCGTTTTCCTGCTAAAAATTTCCTGGCTAAATATCCTGGTTTGGCCATTAATGGCCAAAAGCTCTTAAAGAAACGGGCATCAACAGAAAAATAATTGGCAATCGTATTACTAAACAATACACCAATGGTTAATTCCTCTTTATCATTTTGTCCACAATAGGGACAATAATTAAAGGCATCGTCAAAAATTTGTTCACAATTTTTACAGGTGGTTTCTTTAATAGCCATAAAGTTGGGATTAGCATTCATAAAAGTAAAAAAATAATGACTATAACAAATACCAACGATAAAGAATCTACCAAAAACGAAAGAAACCAAAGTTATCAAAGCTTTTAAAAATCAATCACTTAAACACTTCAAGAAAGTTTGGCACATATATTGGATTCCAAATGATATAGCGTAAGCCGAAAAGCTAAAGAGTAGGCATCACTTAAATTTTAGAAATTATGAAAAAATTTTTACTATTTGGAATAAGCATGATGTTTGGAACCATTCTTACTATGGAAGCTGAGAATACCATGATCAAAAATGTTGAGCTTCAATCACGCTATCATTTTGCCCAACCCATTTCTTTTATAGAACGCGGTATTGAGTTTTTGATTTTTCCTGATGGCAGTTTTGATTTTAATACCCATTTTGAAGGCAATTTATATGGAGGTGATATGTATTACAGGAATAATACCAGAAGAGCGTCTATAAATGGAACCTTTGGGGCTCCAAGAACATCTTTAGGAAATCCCGTAAGATATTCTCAACCTAATGCAATGGGTGTATTGATAGAGCATGATAGAGATGGGAAGGTAAGACGTATTGGAAATGTTTTTATCAATTATGACAGATATGGTAAAATTAAAAGAGCTGGATCTGTTTATATGAGTTACAAACGAGGCAACAATGGTCTATTAACTCAAGTGGGAGGTTTAAAGGTGACTTATAACCACTGGGGTGAATTAGTTCATAGTTACGGTTACGTGAACAGACTGAATACAGGCCTTACATATGGTGATAGTGCCTCAAGTAATGGTTCAGTAGTCTTTAACGATTCCTACACAAATTCAAATAATGAGGATTTCTATTATTACAAACAAAACGGTGAAGTTAAAAAGAAAGAAAAACTGAAAAAATAGGCTACTTATAATAAATAAAACCCTTCAATAGCTTCAACATTGGAGGGTTTTTTATTTCATAGTAACTTTTTCAACGACATTTTCTCCCGTTGTGTAGTCAGTACCTTCCAATAAAATATACTTGGCTTGTACACTAAGACTCGTTAAGGAATCATCCAGCTCCAAAAACATACGATCTAAATAAATTTTACGTCCGTTAACGTTAACAAATACTCTAGGAATGCCTTTACTTGTCATAATTAAGAAAAAAACAAGTTCTTTGGAAGCTGCCAAAGTGAAACGATATAGATTGGTTTTTACAAATTGTACATGAGTACCGTATGCCATCTTTTTTTGAATTGGGCTTAAAGGTTTTTTTACACCACCTTCGGTGTATACAATACGATATTCATTAACCGGATTATTCTTTTTAAAATAGCTGCCATCTAAATTGGCATCATAAACATAAGTGTTATGATTGTAACTATGTTGAATATAAAAAAGTCTATGAGGTGTCCTTTTTGGAATAGGATAATTCTCCTGACCCAAGGCTATGACATGGAAAACAAGAAAACATCCCATGACAATTACTTTTAAATATCTTACCATAAAGTAAACAAAAATTTGTCCTTGTGCTTTTGTTGATGGGTTTGGATTTTAAGGAAAGCACAGTCTTAAAGATATTAAAAAGAACCTATTTTCAAAATTTAGTTCGTTGAATGGATTGAAGAGTTTACTCTTTTACAAGCCGAAATAGCTTACTTTGGTTTTGTTCATTTTCAATTTTCAACAAATAAATCCCTGAAGATAAATTTGATACATCTATGAATTTATTTTTCGATTCCATTAATGGATTACCCAACATGTTGTAAAAAGTTGATGTCAAATTTACTTGATTTGAATCTTCGATTGTAATGAAATCTTTGACTGGGTTTGGATAAATTTTTAATTGGGATAGTTGAAAATCATCCACACTTAATTGATCGCATGTCCCAAAAAGATTAAACACGGCATTATAATAACCTATAGATACCCAGCTAGTACCATCAAAATTCATTTCATACATTGGGACTTCTTCAGTATCATCATAAACTACTTCCCAATATTCCACATAATCAAATCCATCCCCCATACTTATCGCTATCCAATACCTTTTACCTTCTGTGGCCCCATTAAAAGTAATTGGTTCTTCAAAATCGAAATCATACTGCGTTGCATATGTTGTAAAGCCTGGATTAACCGAAATGGGATAAAGATTTGTATACTCATAATTTGGCAAGTCCGGATAACTATTACTATATATTATCATTTCACTTAAAGGGATGCCAGGCCCCCCACTTTCATTGTTTTCAAAAAACTGAACTAAAACAAAGGTGTTTTCTGAAGAAAATGACCCCACAATTGATAGGTGATCAACTAAAAATTCGGTTTCTGGTTCCACCCAAAAATCATCTGCAATAATTGGTGAAGTATAAAGAAAACTTTCAAAATTATCCGTTGACTGGGCATAAGAACAAATGTCCATAGTTTCCATATAAAATGTATTCAAAGTTCTTAGATTCCCGCTCATTGAGCTGGAATTTCTTTGTCCAAAAATGGAAGACAAACTTCCAATGAGCCATATAGTAATTAGTGCTTTCATTTGTATGCAAATTTCAAAATTGATCATGATACTCAGAATTATGGTAAAAGGTCTATAAGTAGACCTTTTACCATAGATTTGCTCTACCTAGGAACAAAGTCGCTCAAGGTCAAAAAAATGTGACCAGTACCCTCATCTTTCCACATGTTGTATTTTGTTGGGTAATTAGTATCCGATTTTTCAAATTGCAAAGGTTGCGTAAAATCTGAACTGAACTCACTGGCGCTTTGCAAAAAGTCTAAGGCAAATTTAGTTTCCAAAAAAACATGTTTTTGGTTGTAGGAACCATGGATGATGGCCGTATCAAAATCATTATCGACCTCTAAAAAATCTACAGGTAACCAATGTTTCCCCGTATAAGGATAATATCCTAATTGCCCAGGTAATTTAAGAAACCCAACCGGTATTTTATTCACTTCTGGGAATACATTTACCGCATCAACAATTTCCTGGTTGTTAGCATCATAAATGGGAATCTGTAAACGTTCTGCATCAGAAATTTCAAAAAAATGCACATCGAAATGAGGGATCCAAAACTCTGGCGCATGTCCCATGGGTTCCCAATTTAAGCCTATGTGCTCATATGGCGTAAGTTGTTTAGCTTTTAAATGAAAAGGAATGGAGGTGATAACATCATCTCCAGGTAGACTTTCCAGGTCTGCCAGAGCCTCTGGCGTAATCTCAATTCCCAATTCCACAGGGAAATCATCTTTGTCCACACTTATCCAAGATCTCACTTTACCACTTCCAAAATCCACTTGAGGACCTTTAAACACATTAAGCTTGTCAAATTTCTTTTGTGCAGAAATAACATCCATGTTGGAATTGATTCCAGCATTTTCATCAATTAGGTTGGTGTCTTGAGAAGAACAACCTAACAAAAAAAAGGCTCCTATTATGTACGGATAAAAAGAAGCCCAATCACATAGTTTTTTCATGAGTAATTGACATTAGAATTAATTAATGAGGTTTAAACAAGACTTGGCAAGATCGTTCTAGATAGCAACGTCTTTTCAAAATCAACTAATAACAAATACTTAGGAAGCTTCTACATTTATTATTTAACTAAAATGCAGTTATTAAATCTATCAACATAAAGTTAATAAAAGAAAAAAAATCATAACTACATGGTCGATAAATAGTTCTGTTTTAGAGACAGAAACTTAATTATTAGCGACAAATACCAACTGCTAAATTTCACCTTGAAGTAATTGCTCCGAAATGTGTCCATAATTTCTACCAATAGGTATAGACACATCTCCAATTTCAATTTCTTTGCTTGAAAAAGCTGAAATTCTATTTACTGCTACAATAAATGAGCGGTGAACCCTGACAAATAAATGTTTTGGTAAAAGAGCTTCTGTGGAACATAATGTTTGCTTCACCCTTATTTGCTTTTGGTCAACACTATGTATAACAATGTAATCTTTAAAACATTCAATATAATTAATGTTTTCAATAAAAACCTTAATCATTTTTCGGTCCGCCTTAAAATATAAATATTCCTTGTTCAAACCATTAAGCTCATGACTTTTAAAATAATAATGGTTAAAATATCGGGTTAACGATTCTAAAAATCGATCGTATAAAATAGGCTTTGATAGATAATCTAGGGCATTAAAACTAAAAGCTTCTATAGACCTATTTTTATTTGAAGAAGTAAAAATCACTTTTGGTGGATTGACAAGTTCATTTAGATATACCATCAATTTTTGGTCAGGCAAACCCACATCTAAAAAAATTAAATCAATAGATTCTCTCCTTAAAGCTATCATTGCTTTAGCGCTACTTTGATAGAGGCCCAATAGTTTCATTTGACATATAGAATGAATATGCTTTTTTAAAACTTGGGCAGACCCAAGCTCTCTGTCCACTATCAAACATTTACATATCATTGTTGGTTAAACTAAAATGATTGTTCTTGAACTAAATTTACATAAATAAACTGAGTCAATTAAATATTTGTTAATCCAATAAGAACTTAACTTATTCTACTGAAAAATAATTTCAACATAAAAAGAGATTATTAATTCTATCATCAGAACTTTAATCAGGTAGAAAAAATCCCACTATATATAACGTTCTTTTACCAAATAGTAATTCGATCCTCTTCCTTCAGAAACATGGCTTCATCAGGTTGTACATCAAAGGCTTCATAAAATGGTGTCGTATTCATTAATGGACCGTTAACCCTCCAAATAGGTGGTGAATGTGGATTATTATTAATCCATAACCGCAAATATTCATCCTTCATCTTAACACGCCATATTTTAGCTACCGAAAGAAAAAAGCGCTGATCTGGTGTAAATCCACCCAATTTAGTAGTATCCTGACCTTGAGGAGTCATTTTAAAGGCATCATAGGCAACGGCTATTCCCGCCATATCAGCAGTATTCTCTCCCACTGTCATAGCACCGTTTATGTGTAAAGTATCCAAAACAGTAAAGGTATCATACAAATCAATGACTTGCTGTATTCTTCCCTTAAACTCCTTATAATCAGAGTCTGTCCACCAATTATTGACATTGCCATCCTTATCAAATTGCGCTCCTTGATCATCAAAAGTATGCGTAAATTCATGTCCGATGACCATCCCAATTCCACCATAATTTAACGCGTCATCGGCATCATTGTTAAAATATGGAGGTTGTAAAATACCCGCGGGGAAAACAATCTCGTTGGCCGAAGGATTGTTGTAGGCTGTTACAGTTGATGGTGTTGTAAACCATTCTTCTTTATCGACTGGCTTTCCAAGTTTATCCAAATTTGTTTGAAACAAATTTTCAGAAGCCGAAAGCACATTTTCAAAGTATTGATCCCGATCAATATGCACTTTACTATAATCTTTCCAAACATCAGGATAACCTATTTTTTTGCTGATGGCAAACAACTTTTCTTGTGCCTTTTGTTTGGTACTATCACTCATCCACTCTAACTTATCAATTCTTGCTGCATACGCCTTTTGCACATTGTTAACCAAATCCAACATTCGTGCTTTGGCTGATTCAGGAAAATAGGCCTTGACATATAACTGCCCTAGAGCTTCTCCCAAATAGCCATCTACCGCACTTGCCATCTTTTCTCCACGTGATTTTTGAATTGCTTGACCAGAAAGTACTTTTGTAAATTTAAAAGAAGCATCAACAAAAGGCGTGCTCAAGTAATTTGCATAGTTTGTTAAGGTTTTAGCTTTTAAATAGACTTTCCAATCTTTAAGAGGAACACTATTTAATATTGTATTTAAGGTTTCATAATAAGCGGGTTGTGCAACGTTTATTGAGTCTGTTTGGGTATTCAAATAACCTAAAAATTGGCTCCATTCAATGAATGGTTGATCTGTATTGAGGTTAGCTACTGCCATTTTGTTATAATTAGCTTTGATATCGCGTCGTTCTACCCTAGTCTTATGTGATTTGGCCATTTGCTTTTCTAAATCATAAACCAAGTTTGCTTGTTTGACTGCAACATCTTTATCAGTTCCAATAAGTTGAAGTAAGCTAGCAAGATATTCTTTGTAAGCATTTTGAATTTCTAAAGTAGCAGCATCTGTTTTAAAGTAATAATCTCTATCTGGTAACCCAATGCCCGTTTGATAAGCATGCGCCATATTCATGGCACTATTTTTATCATCAGGACCTACATATAGGCCCATAAAAGAATTGTTGTTCATCTTCATAGCTTCCGCTACAAACCTCATAATTTCCGACTTATTTTTAATGTCCTCTACATTATTAAGAATTCCTTTTATGGGGTCGTAACCTCTTTTTTCTATGGTAATCGTATCCATTCCCGAAGCGTAAAAATCCCCTACTATTTGTTCGATACTTCCTTCCTGATATTCATGACTAGAAACACTATCCAATATACTTTTCAACTTAATGCGTTGAGGGTAATTCATAAACCGATAGGCACCCACCCCTGCTTGTGTAGATGGAATACTTACCGTATCATACCATTTTGCATTGACATACCTAAAAAAGTCATCTCCAGGCCTCAAGTTTTCATCAATTCCAGTAATTTCAATAACAGGTTTGTTTTCAATATTGGAAGTTTTATTACACGAGGCTAAACTGAGAAGTGCAATAAAGATTACAAATATGTTTTTCATGATTTAGATGATTGGTTTTCAAAAATTATAGTAGGAAAGAAACTTTAAGATTGGAGTCTTGCTAAAGATAATCATTTTTATTAGAGGGATTTAAGGATTTAAAAAAAGGATTTCCAAGAAAGGTTGGACTTTTAGGTATTTAAAATGGATTGTGCTCCTATTTGCCCAAATTCAAAAAATTGAGGAGCCACTATTATCTAAATAAACGCTAGAAAATTGAACAACTTAACTTATTAACTTGGCTAGCCTTTTTCATTTAGTCAAATTATTTATTTCCTCTACTGATTGATAGAATGGAAAAGGAATATCATTAGTAATGGTTCCATTTTTAGCAATAAAGGAATACGTTGCTCCTCCGTAACAGAAGGCAGAAATATTTTTATCACTAAAGCTCTTTAATGTAGATTCATTTCCCTCAATAGATAAAAAATAGTTTTTAGCTTTCCAATCATTATCAATTATCCTTGCCGCCCACAGGTTCTTATGAGCTAAGTTATCTATGCATATATAAAGGACGTTTACCCTTTCTTTATTCGTTTCTTCAAACTCTTTTATTACAGGTAAATTATTTACCAAAGATGAGCCGGCAAATTGCGCAGACCAAAATACAATGAATAAAGGCTTGTTCTTATAATTTTCTAGCAACCCATTAAATTGCTCATGATCTAACAAATTGTCAATTAGATCATAATCTGCATTGTACAGTCCATTTTTCAACAAAGAATTAAAGAATTTGAGTCTTGACACATATTTATTCCCTGAGTTCATTGTGTCTAGCTTTTCATAATACATATTATGGTCATACCCCAAAGTCATGCTATATCCAGATAATGTTGAAAAATATTTAGAATAAATATCGTTGTTGAAATTCTTTTTTATGAAGTTTGCCGCCCATTCCATATAGTTTTCATAGCGAGGTCCACTAAAAAAAGATTGCCAATTTTCATAAGTGATTTTAACTCCTTCCCTTTGTTTTAAATTTCGTAAATACTCTACTTTCAAAATGCTTTCTAAGCTATTTCCAAAATTCCAATCATTTATGTTATCTAAACTTCTATAGGCATTGCTATTGAAGACATCAAAGGCTTTTGAATTTAAGTCAATTTCTAAGGTCTCAGACTTTTCTTGTGCTGATATCATTGATAAAAAATGAGTCACTAAAGTATATTGCTGATAATTTATACGATTAACTAGGAAATTATATTCTTTTCTGGTCAAAGGAGATTCTAATATAATTTTTTCTATTTCAACTTTGTTATCGGCTTTAAGAACCCAATCACTTTTTATGTCTTTATAATATATACTATTTAACAGGTTTATTTGTCCTGTAATTACCTCTTCAATATGTTTTGTAAATACAGTGAGGGTCTTATTGTTGTCAAAATCAAAATTATTATATCCAAATTGTTCTAATCGTAGTGTATTTATTTTACCAGCTCCTCGACCTTCAACAAAAAGGGAATTACTTGGATTTTTCATATCAAATTCAAGCTGGATACTATCTCCCTGAAACAAAATAAGAGGTATTGAATGCTTATTAAATTCTAAAATATAATTTGCCCCATCAGTGATGTGATCTGAATTAAAATTAAATTGGCCTCTTGAATTAATATGAGTAACAAGGCTTCTAAAGTTATCAAAGTTGAGGTTCCCTCGAATTCTTGAAACATAGTTTAAGCAAACATGCTCTTTGTTTGAATTCTTCACATACCCATCAATATAGACTTTTTGAATGTTACCAGAATTTGGTTTAAATGAAACGAGAAGAATAAATAAAATGAAAGCTGTAGAAATGTTTTTCATATTTGGTTAATTAGGTCTAAAGATTGATGGTTTGATCTATTTATTACCGTCATTATTCTCCTCCCATTATTTTCAAACAGATTATTCTAGTTTTTATTGTAACCAACAAATAGGAAATTTTACCAGTACATCAGAATCCATTTGGAAATTAAAAATTCTATCAACTACGAATATAACTCCTCATAATCAATTATATAGTCTAAAAAAGAGAATTCATTCACTTATCAATTAGAAAGAACAAAAAATCTTTGGCACGTTGTTTGTAAAACTTAAAACGAGTTTAATTCAAAACCCTTTCAAAATGAAAAATTTAATAGCTCTTATATTTACAACATTATTAGCCATACCCATGGTGAGTGCTAATACAAATCTTGATAACAATGCCGAATCTACAACTTTGAGAGGTTATGGAAATTCTTTCATTTTTGTAGAAGGCGGAATTGAATTCTCCATATTTCCTGATGGTCAATTTGATTTTTACATGCCCAGTTATGGTCCTAATGTGAACGTAGCGGTAAATGCTCCTGGAGTAAGCATTAGTTTTAACTCTGGATATGATTATGGTGCCTATGTTCAATATGATGATTTTGGTGCTGTCGTGCAAATTGAAAACACTCCTATTTTTTATGATTACTATGGGCGTGTTTCTCAAATAGGTAATGTATTTATCAATTACAACGGATTTGGTTATGTATCCAGAGTCGGAGGCTTGTATGTACATTACAACAATAGGGTTTTCACACATTGTACTGGTTTCATCAATGTTTATAATCGTGTTTATGTTTATAGACCTTGGCATCGATTTTATATGATTCCTCCAGCACCTTATTGTGTTGTTTACAATAGACCTTACAGAAGGTATTACACTCCTGTAAGATACCATTACAGCAATCCTTACGTTAATAATTATAGAAGAACAACGGCAGTGGCAAGTAGACGTGGTAACACAGTAAGAAGAAACAGTGCTTTAGCTACACATACGAGAGGAAATGCAACAACTAGAAGAAATGCAACAACTAGAAGTAACCAAGCCCAATCTAGAAACAATCGTGCAACACAAGCAACTAGAAGCAATAGGTCTAACTCACAAACTAGAACGGCCTCTTCTAATAGCAGAAATAATAACTCTAGATCTGTGAACTCATCTCAAGGTAGATCAAGGAATCAAGCAAGCCAAAGAACTACTGGTAATAGATCCAATTCTATTCAAAGAAATCGAGTGGCCATGAATAACCAAGGTTCTCAAAGAACTTATTCCAATCAAAGGAATTCAGGTAATTCTGTTAAGGAAAACCAAAGAAAAACGACCAATAACCGTCAAAGTGTTGGAAAATCGTTAAATAATAGAAATAACTCACGTGTAAATAAACCAAATAACTCAAATACACGTAATTCTAATAGAAATGCACAACAAACAAGAAGTGCATCAAACAGATCGAATAGAAGATAGAATAAATTTTTTGGTTGGTTAGTTAGAAAGTCCTGCGATTAAGTTTGCCTCAAAGCAAATTCGCGGGATTTTCTCGTTTTACCTGTTAAGTAGTTTATTAATAATTTGATTGATATCTTCAGATAGATTGAGCGTATATACAATTATGCCGTATCCCAATGCAATCAATAACGATTTCAAGCCTATATTGACAATAGGATGAAATGAAAAGTCCCAGAAATAAAAAGCTCCCATACAAACCAAAATAAGGATAAATACTTTTACCGTATTGGAAGTGAATGGAGACATTCTAAACTTTTTATACACAAACCCTACCTTTGAAGCGCTGTAAAAAAACATAGCCAATAATGTGGCAAATGCAGCCCCATTAATGCCAAATAAAGGAATAAATAAAGCATTCAGGATGACGGTCAAAACAGCCAAAAAAACACCAAGGATTAACACCATTCTATAATAATCACTATTAAACAAAATAGCATTATTATTACCAATTATACCTTCCATCAATTTCGCCAAACCAATTACAAAGACCACAACCAAACCATCAGCATATCCAGGTTCTAGCATCATATAGAGTTGATTAATATTTAGAACGATAATCAGAAAAATAAACCCTGTTATAATAAATAAATTGATGGAACTTTTTTGATACAACAACTTTAGTCCATCTTTATCCTTTTCATTTAACAATTTAGCTGTTAAAGGACTTGTAATCTGATGAAGAGATCTTGAAGGGACCCCAATAACCGTAGCAATGTAAATAGCCACACCGTAGAAGGCAACATTTTCAATGGGTACATAATAATTGATCATGAATTTATCAATTTCCAAAATAACATTGGCTACAGAACCGGCTATAATAATCAAGGCTGAATATTTTAATATAGCACTTAAATTCGGGATTTTACTCAATTTAAAAGATGGAAATCGCAAGCTGTAAGCATATAATTTCATAACTATCATCCTTAAAATATAGATGCCTACAATACCCCAGATCAATTGGTCTACAGTTAACCAATCCAAATAGAGGAAAACCAATAATAGTGTGGTTAAAATACGGTGAAATACCTCCTTCATAAAATTCCCAAACACTGATTGCATTTGAACACGACTCCAGGCGTAAAAGACCTCAAAATAAGCAAAGGATACCGCTGCTATGTATATATGCCAAACATAATCCTTAACAATAGGATTATCACCAGACAACCATTCACTAATAGAAGAAAAAAATAGACATCCCAAAATGCCTGCAGGTATGATTATCGCAAAAGGCAAAAACAACATTAAAATTAAAAAACTGTTCTGGGACTGTTTGCTCCTGAAAGAAGAATAAAATTTGATAATCGTGTTATGAACACCAAAAGCCATTAAGGGCATTAAAATATTGGCAGTAGACAGGATGTAGGTAATCAATCCAAAATATTCTGGACTAAGAAATTTGGTATATAAAAACAAGACATTTATAGCGCCAATACCAAATCCAAGGTAGGTCAATACCGTATTCTTTGCCGATTGATTTAAAACTATTCCCATCGAATCAAATTAGACAAAACTTTAGTCAGTTCCCGTCTATGGTACTTCTGAACCCCAATAGGATTAGTTTTTAAGGAACCTCTTTGGAATTCAAGATAATACTTTAAAATGACTTCCTTTAAAGCAGGTTTGGAATCATAATAAAAGTAACTTCCCGTATTGCTTTTGGTAATGATTCGCTCTACATCAGATCCTTTAGGGCCCAAAGCTATAATAGGTCTGTTGGCAGCCATATACTCAAAAAGCTTACCTGGAATAATAGCCCTGGTTTCCTCAGAATCAATCTCAATCAAAAGTAATAATTGAGATTTTTTTTGAAACACAATAGATTCATTATGTGATACATAACCCACTTTATTTACAAATTTAGTTAAACCATAAAGATTCATACTTTCCAATACTTCCTTACTCACAGATCCTACAAAATCCAATCTTAAATCGGTTGCAAAGGATGGGACTTCTTGAACCAGCTCATTTAAAACTTGCCACAAAATTTGCGGGTTTCTTTTGGACAACAAGGAACCAATATGAGACAATGAAAATTTAGTATCCAAAGGTGGTTGATTTACTTTCTCATCATCAAATCCATTGGTAATTACAGAAATGGGTTGTTGCGTAAGGCCCAAAAATTCATCTTTGGTAACTTGGCTTGTAACAATTATATGATCGGCAGAATTTAATACTAAGTGTTCCAATGCCTTGTGCTTCTTTTGGGCAAATGGCAAGAGTTTTAATTCTTTATGATACCCAATACTCGTCCATGGATCCCTGAAATCTGCAATCCAATGCACCCCCATTTGTTCCTTCAATTCTAATCCTATTAAATGGAGACTATGAGGTGGACCCGTTGTAATTATCGTATCAATGCTATGAACCTTTAAATAGTCCTCCAAATACGATACAGAAGGTTTCACCCAGGATTTCCTTGCATCAGGAATAAAAAAATTACCCCTTATAAATAACATGAGCTTCTCCACAATTCCTTGCTTCCTTTTATCTGGTATAATCCCTTTACTAATGGTTTTAGATTTATTTTTGGAAAACCTACTCGCTAACTTATAGGGTTCTTTAATAGGCGTCTTAATAACAGTAACCTGCTCTGACACCTCGCTTTCAAGAGAAGAATCAGTTATCGGGTAAGTTGGATTCTCTGGAACAAAAACAATGGGTTCTACATCAAACTGCGGTAAGTATTTTACAAACTTGAGCCATCTTTGTACGCCTGGTCCCCCGGCAGGAGGCCAATAATACGTTATGATGAGTACTTTTTTAGGCACTTTCCTCCTTTTTAGTCTTGAAGATATAAAATAAGCCTCCTAAAAATAGTAAACCAAAGATTATGGAGCTTGCCATGGCAATTGTGCTTCCTTTAGAAATAACCTCAGGCTCAAATTTAAACGCCACTTCATGGGCTCCGGAAGGAATAAACATCCCTCTCAAAACATAATTGACACGTACATGAGGAACTTTCTTTCCATCTAAATAAGCATTCCAACCTTGCTGATAATAAATCTCAGAGAATACTGCAAAACCATCTGAAGCATTATTGGTTACATATTTAATTTTATTGGGTTCATAGTCCTGCACCTTGATACTAGCCAATGAATCTGTAACAAATTGAGTGGATTTTAAAGTCTTGAGATAGTCATCAAAAACACTTGCATCTATAATGGCCTCATGTTTTGTATTTAAACTATCCAATGCCAAAATCTCCTCATTGCTATTCGATACACTCTTCAAGGAATTGATAAACCAAGCATTGCCATTGGCATCAGGATTAGTAAAAGGAAAAGGACTTCCTTTCTCATCTTCAGCAATGATATATTTGGTATTCAGCATATTCAAAACTTCCATATTATTTTTAGCAATGTGGAAATCATATAATTCGTCAAAACGTTTCAGTTTAGCAGCGTGATACCCACTCAATGAATTATAAAAGTAAGAAGCTCTTGCAGGTTCCCTATTGAATAAATCAAGCACCCGAAATTCTGTAGTGTCTTTACGAATGTATTGATCCAATTGATTTTCCTGGTAAGGTTTATTCACCTTGATTGAAGCTGTAAAATTCTCATTATTGACATATCTTCTATCAACCCCAACCAAATCAAACACTATTATAATTGCAAAGCCTATTATAATGGCATTTTGCGAGATTTTTTTTCTCAAAAAGAAAAATATCATTCCAGCAGATATAAGCACTAATATCAAAGTTCTAAACGTGTCTTTCATAAAGAAGGACATACGGTCTTCTTTGACGGCATTGATAAATTCCTGACCATAATTCTGACGATAAAACCCATCATTTCCTCCTGCAAAATCAAAAGACGATTTAAACAATAAAAGTAATATGGCTAAACCACCAGTAATGGCAGCCGTATATTTTAAAGCTTTTAATTTCTCCTCTTCTCTAACAACATCATTAAACAAACGAACCAATGCAAAAACTCCCAAAATAGGCATACACAATTCCAAAATTACCTGAATTGAAGTAATAGCTCTAAACTTGTCGTAAAGTGGAACTACGTTGATGAAAAAATCGGTCAAAAAGGCTAAATGATATCCATAAGATAGCAATAGTGATAAAAGAGTACCTCCTACTAACCACCATTTAAGTCTGCCTTTGACCAAAAATAACCCCAGAACAAACAAAAAGATAATAACGGCTCCAACATAGGCAGGTGCTTCTAATATAGGCTGTTCTCCCCAATAAGTAGGAATGCGCTTAGTTTGCTCTAAGGCTTGAACCGGTGTTGCTCCCAATTTTAAAAAATACTGGTAGGAAGCGGATTCCTTTCCTACATCTTCCAAACTTCCTCCTCCCATTAATCTTGGAACAAACAAGTTTAAGGATTCTAAAAATCCGTAGCTATATTCGGTAATCTTATCCTTATCAAGTCCGCTGGTGATCTCTTTTGAAGAACCATCAGGGTTAATAGTCAACGTTGACTTACCACGTGTACTTTCTTTGGCATATTCTTGAGTTGCCATGATGTTTGTAGCATTTAATCCAATCGCTAAAACAACTGCTCCAACCATAATACCTACCGACTTAAAATAATGAGGTAGTTCTTTTTTCCTATAGGCATCTACTAAATAGGCAATTCCCAAAACCACAACCAAAAACAGCAAATAATAAGTCATTTGAAAATGGTTGGCCACCAACTCCAAAGCCATCGCAATGGTCAATACTAAAAAGCCAATAATATATTTTTTCCTAAAGGTTAAAATGATACCGCTTAATACCAATGGCATATAAGCTATAGCATGAGCCTTACTATTATGGCCTACTCCCAATATGATAATTAAATAAGTTGAAAACCCGAAAGCTAACGCCCCCAATGCTGATAACTTATAATCCACTTTCAGACATAACAAAAGAATATAAAAACCGATGAAATACAAAAACAAATAATCGGCAGGCCTTGGCAAAAATCTAATAGCCAAATCCAATTTTTTAATATAATTATGAGGATACTTTGCTCCTAATTGATAGGTAGGCATCCCACCAAAAGCACTATTGGTCCAATAGGTTTCTTCTCCGGTAGCTTCACGAAAATCGTTTTGCTGTTTAGACATACCTATGTAATGTAGGATGTCACTCTGATAGATTTCCTGACCTTTTAAAACGGGATTGAAATAAGCAAGGGAAACTACCACAAAACCTATAAATACCAAGAAATGTGGAAGTAACTTTTTAAAAGTAAACTGCATCAAATTATGTTAAATCTTGAAGGGGAAAATTAATCAATTTCTTCGTAATCTACGTATTCTCCCACCTTTTTATTTGAAGATTGGCGAGATTGCGGCATCTTATCTATGGTAACTTCTCCCTCCTTATTTTGTTGGGTTTTGTTTTGATAATTATTGAAACCACCATTAAAACGCTCCTCTGCCTTTTTTGCTACATACTTTACTAATACAGGCGCAAAAATTCTTGATAGAATTTTCAATCCATAATATATCAATAGAATGATTAATAAGGTCCTTAGCAAACCAGTAAATGAAGCGTATTGCAACATGCGTATAGTTTTCAACAAAAATACAATTATCAAATCTTTTATTCCGTTTTAAATACTTAAAAAATCTATAAAATCAATATATTTGATTTTTAACTTTAGTGAAAAAACATAGTGATTTAAGGAGTTCAGAGCAATTGAATTTCTTATTTTAATTCCAAAACCAAAATTTAATGAAAGCTATAAAGCCCTTATTATCTGCACTTACCTTTTTTGCCTGCTTGAATGGATTTTCCCAATATACGGAGGTTATAAACTCCAACAGACCGGGAGTTTCAAAAAGCGCCTTTGCTGTTGGCACCAATGTTCTCCAATTTGAAGCTGGTCCCTACATGCTTACTGAAAAACACAATTTAGCCAATAGAAAAGACAATAGTTTTGGACTTGATTTTGCAGCTAGATATGGTTTATTATGGTCCCCTTTAGAAATAAATGTCGAAGGTACCTTTCAATCAACCAAGAGAACATATTCTAATAATTTGGCAGAAGATGACAGATTCTCAAATTTTAAAACTTTAACAATAGGAGCTAAATATTTGGTGTATGATCCCTACAAGAATTCCGAAGAAGAAAAACCGAATATTTATAGTTGGAAAGCAAACCATAGCTTCAAATGGAAAAATTTAATTCCTGCCGTTGCTGTTTATGTAGGCGCTAACTTTGACACCAAAGACAACCCATTTACGGATTATGGCGTTGAAGGATTTAGCCCCAAAGTTATGTTGGCGACACAAAACAACTTAGCTGGAGGCTGGGTGTTTGTAACCAATTTTATTTTGGACCGCATCGGAACCGATCAAAATGATTTTTCCTATATATTAACCTTAACCAAATCTATAACAGACCAGTGGGTGGCATTTGGAGAAACACAAGGAATCAAAAGTGATTTCTATGCTGATAACTTATTCCGTTTTGGAGGTGCTTATCTTTGGAGTAAAAACTTCCAATTGGATGCTGGCGTTACCTTAAACACAAAAGATACGCCCTCTGTTTTTGGAGCAACTCTAGGGGCCTCATACCGCTTGGATTTCCATGTAGACAAGAAAATAGACAATGCTAATTCTGCTGAAGAAGAATTGGAAAGAGAAATGAACTCTCGAGGAGAGAATAAAAAAGAAAAGAAAAGACAACGTAAGCAGAATAGAAAAAAACAAAAAGACGTCGATTTTGATAGTTAGACTAAAAGTGCCTTATGAGTAATGTGACGTTAAAAAAAGTTTCCAACAAGAAGGAACTTAAGGAATTTGTAACCTTTCCTTTCAAAATATATCAAGGATCCAAATACTGGGTACCACCTTTGATTGCTGAGGAAATGACCACCTTCAATCAGGATAAAAATCCAGTTTTTGAAAATGCTGAAGCTCAATTATTTCTAGCCTATAAAAATGGTGAAGTGGTTGGACGTATTGCAGCGTTAATCAATTGGATCGAAATCAATGAACAACAGATTAAACGGATGCGTTTTGGTTGGATGGACTTCATTGATGACCTCGAAGTTTCAAAAGCCTTATTGGATCAAGCAGAAGAAATAGGTAGAGAAAATAACTTAGACTTTATTGAAGGGCCGCTCGGATTTTCCAACTTGGATAAAGCTGGAGCTTTGACCTTTGGATATGACCATATAGGTACTATGGCCACATGGTATAACCACCCTTATTACATTGAGCATTTTGGTAAATTGGGTTATTTAGAGGAAAAGGAATATGTAGAGAGCAAATTTAAATTGGAGTCCCTAATTAATTCCAGATTCCTAAAAGCATATAATGCCATCGTCACTCGATATGAATATAAGCCAAGGAACTTTTATAAAACCAAAGAAATCATTCCGCATATTGATGACATGTTTGCCCTGTTGGATCGCTCTTTTGGGGATTTACCATCTTATGTTCCTATCAGTGCCAAAGAACGTACCTATTTAAAGAAGAAATTTATCAACTTTGTAAATCCAGAATATATCAAATTTGTTTTTGACAAAGATGATCGTTTGATAGCTTTTGGGGTTGCTTTACCATCTTTCTCGAAAGCACTTCAAGAAATCAATGGGAAATTATGGCCTCTAGGCTTTCTTAAGTTGTTAAAAGCCAAAAAAGAAACCGAAACACTTTTACTTTATTTAATAGGTGTTGATCCAGAATATCAGAACAAGGCTGCCCATGCTGTGGTCTTTCATGAATTCTATCAAACTTTTAAGAGTAAAGGAGTTGTAAATTGTATTAGGTTGCCAGAATTGGCAAACAACACTGCCGAACAACAAATTTGGAAGGATTCAGGTAGTGAAGTGATTAAGCGTAGAAAAACATTTAAGAAAAGTCTTTAAACTACAAATAAAAAAACCAGCTTTTTCAAGCTGGTTTTTTTTATGAAATACACTATATCATTTACTCTCCCATAGCTGCAGATACAGCCGCTGAAAGTCTTTTGTATGTACCGTTTTCAAGTCTATCCCTAATTGCTGAAAACGCATTTAAGGTTTCCTCAACATCTTCTAATGTATGTGTTGCCGTAGGAATCAAACGTAATAGAATTAATCCCTTTGGTATCACTGGATACACTACGATAGAACAGAAAATACCGTAGTTTTCACGAAGATCCTTTACTAAAGCCATTGCCTCAGGAATGCTTCCTTTTAGATAAACTGGAGTCACACAACTTTGTGTCGTACCCAAATCAAAACCGCGATCTCTCAATCCATTTTGAAGTGCATTTACGTTTTCCCAAAGCTTGTTTTTAAGCTCAGGCATGGTTTTAAGCATATCCAAACGCTTTAAAGCTCCTTTAACCAATTGCATTTGCAATGACTTAGCAAACATTTGAGAACGTAAATTGTATTTTAAATAATCGATGATTTCTTGATCGGCAGCAATAAAAGCTCCAGTACTTGCCAAAGATTTTGCAAAGGTTGCAAAATACACATCGATACCATCTTGAACACCTTGCTCCTCACCTGCTCCTGCACCAGTTTTACCTAAAGTACCAAATCCGTGCGCATCATCTACCAAGAATCTAAACTTGAATTTCTTTTTAAGCTCAACAATCTCCTTCAATCTTCCTTGTTCACCACGCATACCAAAAACACCTTCAGAAATCACAAGGATACCTCCCCCTGTTTGTTCTGCCATTTTAGTAGCTCTTTCTAGGTTTTTTTCAAGACTTTCAACATCATTGTGCTTGTAAGTAAAACGTTTACCCATATGAAGTCTAACGCCATCAATAATACAGGCATGAGCATCTACATCATATACAATAATATCATCTTTAGAAACCAAAGCGTCAATAGTGGAAACCATTCCTTGATAACCAAAATTCAAAAGATAAGCCGCTTCTTTACTTACAAATGCTGCTAATTCTTTTTGAAGCTTTTCATGTAAATCTGTATGTCCAGACATCATTCTGGCTCCCATTGGGTAGGCAGAACCATATTCAATTCCTGCCTCGGCATCAACTTTTCTTACCTCTGGATGATTTGCTAATCCCAAATAATCATTAATACTCCAGGTGATAACATCTTTACCCTGAAACTTCATTCTGTTAGAAATTTGACCCTCCAATTTTGGGAATACGAAATATCCCTCTGCTTGAGAAGCCCATTTTCCTAACGGTCCTTTATCCCTGTAAATCTTATCAAATAAATCTCTCATAGTTTAGCTATAATCAAAATTGCATATCATGCAAATGTATGTATTTAAATGAATTTTGCATAATATTTTTATGAACTCTTGTTAACAACAAAGCCGCTCTAATTTCATTGTTTAGAACGGCTTTATTTTTATGTAGTAAAGGTAATTTATTTTACATATTGAATACTTTGAGCAGCTTCTTCATTTTCAGTATCAAAAAATCCTTGATCACTCATCCATTGATCACTATAAACTTTACTCATATATCTCGACCCATGGTCTGGGAATATAACAACTACTTCATCTCCTTCCTTAAACTCTCCTTCTTCATTAAGCTGTTTGATAGCTTGCATTGCTGCTCCAGAAGTATATCCTACAAACAAACCTTCTTTATGGGCTATTTCTCTAGCTGTATGGGCACTTTCCTGATCGGTTACTTTGATAAATTCATCAATCGCATCAAAATCAGTTGCAGAAGGAATTAAATTTTTCCCTAAACCTTCAATGCGGTAAGGATAAATTTCGTTTTCATCAAATTCTTTGGTTTCATGATACTTTTTAATCACAGAACCAAAAGCATCAACTCCAATGACTTTAATATTAGGATTCATTTCCTTTAAAAATCTTGCTGTACCAGAAATAGTTCCACCGGTACCACTGCATGCTACCAAATGGGTGATTTCACCATTCATTTGATTCCAAATTTCTGGACCAGTCGATTGGTAATGCGCATCAATATTCAATTCATTAAAATATTGATTGATATATACAGACCCTTTAATTTCTTCATGTAATCTCTTCGCCACCTGATAGTATGATCTTGGGTCATCTGCACTTACATGAGCCGGACAAACATACACCTTAGCTCCCATAGCTTTCAGCATATCAATCTTATCAGCCGAAGATTTTGAACTCACCGCCAAAATACATTCGTAACCTTTGATGATACTAACCATTGCAATACTAAATCCTGTATTACCAGACGTAGTTTCAATAATGGTGTCGCCAGGTTTAAGAATTCCCTTTTTCTCGGCTTGTTCAATAATGTAAAGTGCTATTCTATCTTTTGAGGAGTGACCGGGATTAAAAGCTTCTACTTTTGCATAATAGTTTCCCTTGAATGAAGATGTCATGTTTTTTAGCTTAATGATCGGTGTGTTACCTACTAAATCTAAGACATTTTCACATACTTGCTTTTTTTGTTCCATAGAGAAAATTTAGAATAAGGCAATCTTAAACTGCCTCTCAAACCTGACAAAAGTAAAAAAAAATTTTAACTATTCCTTAATTCCTTCCAAATCTAATAAGAATGCATACTCTAAAGCCACTTCTTTCAAGCTTTCAAATCGCCCTGAAGCCCCACCATGCCCCGAATCCATATCCGTATAAAGCAATAGAATATTTTCATCTGTTTTTAAATCTCGCAATTTAGCAACCCATTTGGCTGGCTCCCAATATTGTACCTGGGAATCATGTAGTCCGGTCGTTACCAAAACATTGGGGTAATCTTGGCTTTTCACATTATCATAAGGTGAATAAGATTTCATGTACCTGTAATAGGTCTTTTTATTAGGATTTCCCCATTCATCATACTCCCCTGTCGTTAAAGGAATACTATCATCCAACATGGTCGTTACCACATCTACAAATGGAACGGCGGCAATAATTCCTTGATATAATTCTGGGTTCATATTCATTACAACTCCCATCAATAAGCCACCAGCAGAGCCTCCATAAGCATATAAATGTCCTTTAGCCGCTAATTTTTCATCTAAAAGAAACTTGGAGCAATCAATGTAATCGTAAAATGTATTTTTCTTTTTTAAAAGCTTTCCTGTTTCATACCATTCCCTTCCTAAATATTCACCACCTCTCACGTGAGCTATCGCATAAACAAATCCCCTGTCCAATAAACTTAACCTGATGCTTGAAAAATAAGGGTCAATAGTTGATCCATAGGAACCGTATGCATATAGCAATAAGGGATTTCCTTCTGCCTTTTTAAACTTTTTATGATAAACCAAAGAAATAGGAATTTTAACCCCATCTCTGGCTGTTGCCCAAATTCTATGAGACTCATAATTCGCCTTCTCAAATGTGGGATCCAAAACAGCTTGCTCTTTCTTAACAACCTTGGTTTTGGTTTTAAAATTATAGTCAATGACCGAACTAGGAGTGGTTAAGGAATTATAAGAATAGCGCAAAACATCGCTATTAAAGTCTGGGTTATTGCCGACATAAGCGGTATAAGTTTCACTTGAAAATGGTAAATGGTAATCTTCTTCTCCATTCCAACTGATGATTCTTAAATTGTTCAGTCCCTGCTCCCTTTCACTAACCACTAAATAATCTTTGAAAATATCGATGTCTTCAATAAGTACTTCTTCGCGATGAGGAATAACATCCTGCCAAAACTGCTTATCAGTTTTATCGGTGGTTGTTTTCATTACCTTAAAATTATCTGCCTTGTCCTTGTTTGTGATAATGTAAAAATAATCTTCAAAATGAGCAATGGCATACTCCAGCTTCCTGGTACGTTTGCTAAATATCTTGAAGTCACCTTCTGGATTATCTGCATCCAAAATTCGGTATTCAGTTGTTAAGGTACTTGAAGAACCAATGACGATATACTTCCTGGATTTGGTTTTGTATACATAGGTATTATACGTTTCATCCTTTTCATGAAATACTTCTTTATCGTTCTCAACCTTAGAGTGAAGTAAATGTTTAAAAATCTTATGAGATCTTAAAGTCTGCTCATCTTTTCTGGCATAAAATAAGGTTTTGTTATCATTGGCCCACGTAACACTCCCAGTAGTATTCAAGATTTTAGTCGAATAAATCTCTTGGGTTTCCAAGTTTTTTACTTGAATGATATATTGCCTTCTACTAACTAAATCCACTGAAAAAGCAGCCAATTTATTATCAGGGCTAACAGAAATACTCCCTAGTTTAAAGTAAGAGTGTCCTTTGGCCATGTCATTACAATCAAACAACACCTCCTCCTCGGCTTCCAAGGTTTCCTTTTTTCTAGTATATATGGGATAATCCTTTCCCATTTCATATCTAGTGATATACCAATACCCGTTAAGTTTATAAGGAACCGATTCATCATCTTCCTTAATTCTACTTTTCATTTCCTGAAACAATTTTTCCTGAAAAGGTTCTGTATGCTCCATCACCTTTTTAGTGTAACTGTTTTCAGCGTTCAAATAATCTATGACCTCAGGATTGTCTCGTTCGTTCAACCAATAATAATCGTCAATTCTAACGTCATTATGTGCCTCAAGTTCCATGGGGATTTTTTTTGCCTTTACGGGGAAAATGTCCTTATTCAAAGAGAGAAAATTATAGGGTATTAATCGACCAAAAATATAAAAATTAAATAGTTTTGCATTAATAAACTAAAAATATAGAAGATATGTTTGGAGATATGATGGGTATGATGAACAAATTGAAAGAAACCCAACAAAAAGTTGAAGACACCAAAAAAAGACTGGATACGGTACTAATTGATGAGTCAAGCAATGACAATAAACTAAAAGTAACCATAAATGCCAATAGAAAAATTAAAGCTATAGAAATTGACGAAAGCCTGTTAGAAGATAAAGAAGAGCTGGAAGATTATCTGATCCTAACGCTTAATAAAGCGATAGAAAAGGCAACAAGCATCAACGAAAATGAAATTGGCGCCGTTGCCAAGGAAGGCATGCCAAATATTCCTGGTTTGGATATGTTTAAATAAATAAAAACTCCCAAAAAGGAAGTTTTTTTATGATTCTAAAGTCGACAGAACTTCCAAAAACCTCTCATGCATCTCCTGGGTATAATCTAAATGAGTAACAATTCTAAGCTTACCATTCCCCATACCGCTTAACACAATTTTATTTTCCTGAAGATGATTTAAAAATGTCTTTTCATCTTCTTTTTGGTTCAATTCAAAAATAACAATATTGGTCTCTACAGGAGTCACTAGCTTCACCATGTCCAATTTATTTAAAGCCATTTCAATTTCTTTAGCTCTTTGATGATCCTCTTTAAGCCTTTCAACATGATTATCAAGCGCATACAAACCTGCTGCTCCCAAATATCCAACTTGTCTCATCCCTCCTCCCAATATCTTTCTAATCCTCATGGCATTCTTCATCAACTCCTTTTTACCAACCAAAACGGAACCTACCGGACAACCCAGTCCTTTACTGAGGCAAACAGAAATAGTATCAAACAGTTGCCCATATTGTTTCGGCGACTCATTCTTGGCGATTAGGGCATTCCAAAGACGTGCACCATCAAGATGAAAACCAAGGTGGTTTTGGTCACAAATTGCTCTGATTTTTTTTAATTCCTCAAAATCCCAACAAGAACCTCCTCCTCTATTTGCGGTGTTTTCAACTTCTACCAAGGCTGTAAGCGGACTATGATAAAAATCTGGGGGATTAATCGCCTCGATTACTTGCCCAGATGTAAACATTCCTTTGTCTCCATGGACCAGTTTGCAAGATACACCACTATTAAATGAAGCACCGCCTCCTTCATAATGATAAATATGTGCATCTTTATCACAGATGACTTGATCTCCTGGTTGTGTGTGCAATTTTATAGCAGTTTGGTTGGCCATAGTTCCGGTTGGGAAAAATAAAGCCTGTTCCATCCCAAACATATCGGCTATTCGCTCTTCAAGTAAATTTATTGTAGCATCCTCTTTATAAACATCATCCCCTACTTTAGCCTGAAACATGGCTTCCAACATTTTTTCAGTTGGTTTGGTGACTGTATCGCTTCTTAAATCTATCATAACCTTAAATTATCCTTAAAACTAAAAATTTAATGTTTGAAAATTTCACTCACATGGACTTTAATTATAAATTTGATGAAAATTTAACTTCTTATGATAACATCAGATCACGTAAAAGATCTTATTGAACGCCTTGGTGCGTTAAGGAGGTATCTTTGACTTAGATGCCAAACTCATCGAAATTCAAAACGAAGAAGAACAAACCTTTGACCCCAACTTTTGGAACGATTCCCAAGCGGCGGAAGAAGTCATGAAATCCCTTAGAAGTAAGAAAAAATGGGTTCAAGACTACGATGCTGCCAAAACTTTTATCGAAGACCTCGAGGTCATCTATGAGTTCTATAAAGAGAATGAAGCGACTACCGAAGACGTTGAAGAACGCTACGGAAAAGCTTTAGAAAAGATTGAAGATCTTGAATTCAGAAACATGCTTTCTGATGAAGGTGACAACCTAAGTGCTGTTTTACAAATAACCGCAGGTGCTGGAGGAACAGAGAGTTGTGATTGGGCTAGTATGTTAATGCGTATGTACCTCATGTTTGCTGAAAAAAGCGGCTTTAAAGTAAAAGAACTTAATCTTCAAGAAGGAGATGTAGCTGGGATTAAAACCGTTACCCTGGAAATTGAGGGGGAATTTGCTTTTGGTTGGCTTAAAGGTGAAAACGGCGTACATCGATTGGTTAGAATTTCACCTTTTGACAGTAATGCCAAACGTCATACAAGTTTTGCATCCGTTTATGTATATCCATTGGTTGATGATTCCATTGAGATTGAAATCAATCCAGCAGATATTGAAATTACCACGGCTAGATCCAGTGGTGCTGGAGGACAAAATGTAAACAAGGTAGAAACCAAGGTACAACTAACCCATAAGCCTACGGGAATTCAAATTTCTTGTTCAGAAACTAGATCGCAACATGATAACCGGTCTAGAGCATTACAAATGTTGAAGTCGCAATTATATGAGATTGAACTTCAAAAGCGCATGGAACAACGGGAAGATATTGAGGCTGAAAAAATGAAAATTGAGTGGGGAAGCCAAATAAGGAATTACGTTATGCATCCTTACAAATTGGTCAAAGACGTTCGTACAAGCCATGAAACCGGGAATGTAGATGATGTAATGAATGGTAATATTGAACCCTTTTTGAAGTCATACCTCATGATGATGGGACAGAAAACGGAAGATTCAAATGAGTTATGATGAAACCCATTAATACCATCATTTTTGATTTGGGCGGTGTCCTTATCGATTGGAACCCTGCCTATGTATTTCGTGAGGTTTTTCAAAATGACGAGAAAATGAACTGGTTCTTTGACAATATCTGTACAAGTGACTGGAACGAAAATCAAGATGCAGGATATCCCATTTCACAAGCAACCGAAGATTTAGTTGTTAAATATCCAGATTATGAACGTTTAATTAGAATGTATTATGGTCAGTGGGAGAAAATGTTGGGAGGTGAAATTTCTGGAACAGTTAGCATTTTAAAATCTTTGATTGAGAATCCCCATTACAAAGTGGTGGCCCTTACCAACTGGAGTAGCGAAACTTTCCCTATTGCACAGAAACGCTTTGATTTTTTGAGTTGGTTTGAGGGAATCGTTGTTTCAGGTGAAGAAAAAACCAGAAAACCTTTTAAGGAAATTTATGAAATCACTTTAAGTCGATTTGATCTGCAGCCTGAATGCTCCCTTTTCATTGATGATAACTTAAGAAATATTGAGGCAGCTCAAAAATTAGGTATCAATGGCATTCATTTTAAAGACCCAGATCAGCTTGGAGAAAGCTTGGAAAAATTTCAAATTAACATTTAATAATTATAAAAATGATTCAGATTTATCACAATCCCAGATGCTCAAAATCAAGACAAGGATTGGCCATTTTAGAAAATAGTGGAAAAGAATTTGAGGTCATCAAATATTTGGAGGATATTCCTTCGGAAAAAGAGTTTAAAGAAGTTCTTAAGAAACTTGGTATTTCCCCCATAGAATTGGTTAGAAAAAATGAAGCTATTTGGAAATCCGATTTTAAAAGAAAAGATTTATCCGATGATGAACTCATTCAAATCATGTTGGAACATCCCAAACTCATTGAGAGACCCATTGTTGTAAATAACAATAAGGCGGTCATAGGAAGACCTCCAGAGAAAATCGAATCCATAATTTAACACCAAGCCCTGATTTTTCAGGGTTTTTTATTTAACAAACATTTAACCAATCCCCACTAAACCATAGGTTATTTTTGCCGTCTTACTTCCAAAACAACCTAGAATATGAACAAATACCTGCTTTTAGCATTAACTTTTATTTTTACTACCGTTAGCCTTTCTGCCCAACCAGAAAAGAATATTACCGTAACGGGAAAAGTAATTGATCAGTCATCAAAACAACCCTTAGAATACGCTACAATTGCGTTTTATAGCACAAGCGACAACCAATTGGTCACGGGAGGAGTCACAGATGAAAATGGAAATTTTGAACTGACACTTAAAAGTGGCATTTACAATGTGACTATTGAATTTATGACCTTCAAGAAGAAAACCTTGAGCAATCAACAATTGAGTTCCAGTAAAGATTTTGGAACCATTTCTTTGGAACCCTCTACGGAAGCCTTGGATGAAGTTGAGATTATTGCAGAAAAAACCACTGTAGAGATTCAATTGGATAAAAAAATATACAACATTGGAAAAGACCTTACTACCGCCGGTGGTACAGTGAGCGACGCCTTAAACAATGTACCATCTGTTTCTGTGGACGTTGAAGGAGCTATCAGCTTAAGAGGAAATGAAAATGTTAGAATCCTTATTAATGGAAAGCCCTCTGCTATGGCAGGGTTTGGAGATACCAATCTATTAAGCCAATTACCAGCCGAGGCTATTGAACGTGTTGAAGTGATTACCTCTCCTTCCGCCAGATATGATGCCGAAGGTACCGCGGGAATTTTAAACATTATTTTAAGACAAAAGGAAACTTTAGGATTTAATGGATCGGTTAATTTAACAGTGGGTCATCCAGATAATGTGAGTACAAATTTCAACTTAAATTATCGTACTGAGAAATTCAACCTGTTTTCAAATATTGGATGGAGATATTTTAATGCGCCACGTACTAGTTTTAGTGATGCTAATTACTTTAATGTGGATGAAGGTGATTTTGATAGAGTACGTGAAGATCAAGAAGTAGAACGCTTAAACAGAAACTACAACGGGAATATAGGAATGGAATACTTCCTTTCTAAAAAAACATCCTTAACTGGGAGCATATTTTATAGGTATGGAGAGGATGCTGACCTTTCTGAAAATTTCAGTGATCGATTTATTACTGCAAATAATGTGGAAAGAACCTTCAGACGTGAAAAAAATACTGAAGAGGACCACAACTATCAGTTTGCTTTAAACTATATCACCAAATTTGATGATAAAGGACATGAATTGACGGCAGATTTTCAATTCGAAAATGGATCAGAAGACCAATATACAACATACGGCGAAAACTATGTGTTTACCGCCCAAGAGGACCCTGATTTTATCGCTAACGAACTGGTAAACAGCACTCAAGATGATAAAAAAATCTTGGTACAAGTAGATTATGTCAAACCATTAGGAGAAAATGGACGTTTTGAGGCGGGATACCGTGGAAATTTTGATAATCAAAACACGGATTATGTATTAGAGCAAGAAAATGAAGAGACAGGAGAACTAGAAATCAATGATGAGTTAACCAATATTTTTGATTATACACAAAATGTCAATGCCATATACTCTCAATACGGGAATAAAATTGGAAAGTTTTCATTCTTACTGGGATTAAGATTGGAACAAACAAAAATTAAAGGTGAAATCACTTCATTGCTTAGTGATCAAGAGCTACAAGATGCTTACAATTTTCCTATTGAAACCGATTTTGAAAACGACTACTTAGGCCTATTTCCTACGGTAAATATCATCTATAACTTAAGTGGTTCTGACAATGACAGTGAAGAAAACCTAAGCTTTGGTTACAATAGAAGAATTAACCGTCCAAGAAGCTGGTTTATCAATCCATTCCCTTCCAGGTCTTCAAGAACCAACGTTTGGCAAGGAAACCCTAATTTAGAGCCAGCGTTTGCAAGCGCCTTCGACTTAGGATATTTAAAAAGATGGGGGGAGTTAACCTTAACCACTTCATTATATTATCAACATGAAACTGGGTCTTTTGAACGTGTAGAGGAGAATACAGGGTATCAAACTCCAGATGGTATCGATATCATTAGAACCATACCCGTAAACTTATCAAGCAATACCCGAATTGGAGGTGAACTTGGGCTTATGTATAATCCAACTAAATGGCTTCGATTGAACTCTAGCTTTAACTTTTTCCAATTTGAAACGAAAGGTGATTTCAATAACGTAAACTACGATGCAAAGAATACCAGCTGGTTTGCTAGATTTAGCTCAAAAGTAAGCTTACCTTGGAAAATTGATTGGCAAACCAATGCTTTTTATAGAGGACCAGAACAAGATGCTCAAACAGATACCAAAGGGATGTTTTCAATGGATTTAGCATTCAGTAAAGAAATCATGAATGACAATGCCACACTATCCCTTAATGTTAGAGATGTTTTTAATTCCAGAAAAAGAATGGCCACAACAACAACATCTACTTTTAGTAGATATAGTGAAATGCAGTGGAGACCACGAACAATTAATCTTACTTTTATCTATAGATTTAATCAACAGAAAAGGCAACAACAAAGAAACCGAAATAACGGCGATACCAATGGAGATATGGAATTTGAAGGTTAAGGCCTTCAAATTCCAACCTAATAAAAAAGGGAAGCAAATGCTTCCCTTTTTTATTATTGTATATTTTAAACGAAATTAGGCTTGACCTCTTTTAGCTTTCTTCTCAGCTCTTATTTCTTTCCATCTTTCAATTGCAGAACCAAAAATCCAATAAGGAACTACGAACGTTGCTAAGAAAATTAATAACCAAAAACCAATGGTCAAAATGGTTAAAAATGCTAAAAATCCTAAATATTGGTCAAATTCAAACATGTTGGTTTATTTTTTGTTCTTTTTGCAAAGATAAAACAAAGGTAATTGTTACACAATACCCTACTAACATTTATCAACAGGGTTATAAACAGTTTTAAGTATTTAAAATTAAACACATATAAATCAGACAGATATAATAACTCATTTAAAAATGGATGTAATGATTTTCTTCTTAAAAAATAAAATTCATGATCTATTTTTTACTGTCAAACACTTTTCACAAACAAGGAAAACCTAATTTTAATCAATATCTTTTAATTCTTTGAGCCATTCAATTTGGTTATTTTGAATACAATTTTAGAAACAATGGAAATGAGACTTTCATCTCCTCACCTTGCCAAAACCCTTTGACATCTTCAACCAAATTCGGAACTGGATTTATTCCTTTATTTGCTTTGATATAATTTTGAACTGCAGACCACGAATTAAAGAAACCTTCAAATTGTGTCATATTCCATAAGGTATCTATATAAAACTCATGATTAGATTTGATGTATTTCAACCCCAACGTCAAGTTTTCATATTGTTCTTCGATATGCCGTCTTTCAAAATTCCAATAATCACCCACAATTTCATGGTAAAAATGATCGACTTTTTCATCTATTTCTGTTGAAATTCTTCCCAAACCATACCCCCAAACCGCAACCAAACCGTTAGGTTTTAAAACACGATTTACCTCTTTTGAAAAAGCATTGAAATCAAACCAGTGTATAGCCTGAGCCACAGTAATAAGATCGAAAGAATCATCAGGAAAATGGGTCTTCTCTGCTCTTTGAATACTATATTGAATATTGTCTTTAGAAATTGCCCATTCAAGTTGTTGCTGACTGATATCTGAGGCACAAACAGATTTAAATTTATCGGCTAAAACAGCAGCTACCTGCCCATTTCCTGTTGCACAATCCCAAGCAGATTCAAAATTGGAACATTGAGAAAATAAAAAAACATACAATTCCTGAGGATAGGTAGGCCGAAACTTTTTATAAGCTCCTGATTGGGCCGAAAAATTATCAATTGGTTTTTTCATAATAAAAAAGCACCAAAATATGGTGCTTATCTTTAATTTAAATTCGGTTGCGGTGTAGTGCGTAAATATGGTTTTATCTCCTTGTATCCTTTAGAGAAATGCTTGGGTATATCTTCTGTTGCAATGGATGGAACGACAACACAATCATCCCCATTTTGCCAGTTTGCTGGTGTGGCTACCTGGTGGTAAGCTGTTAATTGTAAAGAATCTATTACCCTTATTAATTCATCAAAATTCCTCCCTGTTGAAGCTGGATAAGTAATTATCAACTTGACTTTTTTGGCAGGATCAATTACAAAAACTGAACGTACTGTTGCCTTCTCACTGGCATTGGGATGAATCATATCATATAATTCTGAAACAGTTCGGTCTTCATCTGCAATAATTGGAAAGTTAACCGTTGTGTTCTGGGTTTCATTTATATCACTAATCCAACCTTTATGAGATTCCAACCCATCCACCCTCAGTGCAGCTACTTTCACGTTACGCTTGTCAAACTCAGGTTTATATTTAGCTACTGTTCCTAACTCTGTAGTACAAACAGGCGTATAATCTGCAGGGTGCGAAAATAACACTCCCCAACTGTCACCTAACCAGTCATGAAATTGAATTTCTCCTTCTGATGTTTGAGCCTTAAAATCGGGCGCAACATCTCCTAATCTTATTGTTGCCATAATTTGATTTGTTTTGATTTATAAATCAAAGATAAACATAATTCCTACTAAATAAGTAGGAGTTAATAAACTTTAAGATTAATTAACAAAGTAATACAACTCAAATTTAACGTTGCACTAAAATAATATTTCCCTATAAAAATTTATAAAGTTGACAATTTTTAACTTAAAATTTTAAAAATAAATTGATAATAATTTTATTCGAATGATTTATTTTAGAAACAAATTTTTAAAGTATTATCAACTAATTTATTCAACTGTTTATGAAAAAAAAATTACTCTATTTTAGCCTTTTTGGCTTATTCTCCTTTAGTCAAAGCCTTATGGCACAAACTTATGAACCCCTTGTAATTACTGGTGGGTACAATCAAGATATTGTTGCAAATGGGGCTGGTACAGCTATGTCTTCATCTACCATTGCTGCTGATGATGCTAATTTTTGCTTTATGAGTAACGATTTTGATCCAACAGGATCAACCTCACTTACAGATGCTCTACCCAATAGTGGAACTTTCACCTCGCAAGCAAATTCTGAATTACCTTTTCTATTTGCTGATTACGGAGCTAGCAATGCATTAAGAATAACCGGAACGGGATCAACAGGAACCTTAACTTTTTCTAATACTTTAGAGGCTTCTAAATTATTTATTTTGGGAACTTCGGGTAGTGGAACTTCTAATTTTGATGTAGAAGTAACTTTTGATGATGCCACTTCAGAATCTTTTACCGGTCAATTATTGCCAGATTGGTTTTACAGCACAACGCAACCAGTTGCTCTTTCAGGATTTGGAAGGGTTAATAGAACAACTGACGCAATTGAAGAATACGCCTCCGAGCCGAGATTATACCAAATAGAATTGGAAATTTCCACTGCCAATCAAGTAAAAACGATTGAGAGTATTATTATAACCAAGGCTTCTGGTGGAGGTGCAAACGGTGTCATAAATATTATGGGAGTTACAGCTGAATTGGCTCCTTCCTGTATAAATGCCAATACTTTGGCTGCTACAACAGGTGTAGATGACGCCACTATTACTTGGGAAGCTTCACCTTCTTCACCTGGTTTACCTTATGATTACTATTTAACTACAGGCACAGAAACACCTGATGTATCAACAACTCCAACCGGTACTATTCCAACAACTGAAAATGCTCTTGATTTAACCGAATTGGAAATTGGTACTACCTACTATTTCTGGATAAGAACCAATTGCTCTGCAGAGGATGCCACAGATTGGGATATGGTAAGTTTTACCACAGGACAAATGAGTTTTACATATGACTCAGGAGATATTGAAACACTTTATGGTACTCCTACTACTTCATCAACAAGTAGCTGTCCTGGAGCCATGACGATAAGTGTGCCTGAGGGTTATGAAATTTCAAATATAACGCTTGATTATGAAATGACAGCGGCCGCAGGAGCCTGGATGTCTGAGCAAAGATCCTTTTTAATTTGTACAACTTCAGGAGCAACCGAATCATCAGTTGCAACAGGAGCAAGTAACAGTGGAGGTACTTTCACTTATCATAGAGAAGGTATTGATATCGCTAATGGATTATCAGGTGATGTTGATTTTGAACTTCATGCTTGGAGAACATGGGGAGGTTCTGGATGCGGAACCAATTATAATAGGGTAAATAATAACACATGGAAAATCACCATTACTTATGGTCCTTCTTTAACTACTGATGAACATGAGCTTGCAGGATTTTCGGTTTATCCAAATCCTACAAATGATCTAATTTATGTTAAATCATTAACTTCTTTAAACTCCTTATCTATTTACAATTTAATGGGGCAAGAAGTCATGAATACCAATGATGTTAAATCCTCGGAAGGAATAGACATCAGCCATCTAACCTCTGGCACTTATTTATTAAAAGTAATTGGTTCTAATGGCGAGTCGTTCACCAAACGAATTATTAAAAACTAAAAGTTCTAACTTCTTATAAAAAAGGGTAGCCATTTTAGCTACCCTTTTTTTTATGGTTATTTCACAAACTTATAAATAGAATGTCAATTAAGCCGACCTCGGCCGGCGATAAGCATAGTAACTTAAAACTATTTTGAGAGCTTCTTCTATCGCATTGTTAATAGGCATTAATTTAGAACAAAGATCACCATCTATACTTTGTAATTTAAAATAATAATGACGCATAATGGGTGTATCCTTTCCCTCCATTATGTGGCTTTTTGCCTTTTCTACAGCATCTGGGTAAGTTTCCTTAATAGATTTGCATGTTACCAATTCTGGATTCCCATATTTATTTATAGCAGCCGAGAAACCAAATAGTCTGCAAATCAATCCTCTATAAGGATATTCTGTACAAAACCCTGGTTTATCCGGAATCAAAAGTGGTGATAAAACAATACAATTGGAATTTGGATGATCCTTAATTCGATCCAAATATTCCAAAGCCAAACCTCGTTTGTAAAGGTGATAAGCAAAAGGTAAAAATTCCAAAGGAGAAGCACTTATATCTGGTTTGTTGCAACATTTTCCACAACCTACCAAGCACTCAAGCCTTGTGACATGTTTAAAGGCCGCCACGTCCTTTTCCAATCCTTTGAACACCCGTTCCACGGCTTGGATTTTTCGGTATAATGTCATCGCTAAATAACGATGCTAATGTAAAACAAAATGCGATTCGAAATGATAAGTAACTTCAAAAAAAGTTATATCATTTAGACAATAATTATTGACCAATTAAAAGGATAAATATCATGTTATTCTTCATTAAAATTCCATATGTAAAAGGGAATAAATTAAACACCTCCAAAGACCTTAAAAAAATTCAATTTAGTCTACAACTATTTAAAAATCGATGGCAAAAAGACCAACCAAAAACCTTAAATTTGTTGGAAATTTATAACGTATCTCACAATGAACTATCGTATAGAAAAAGACACGATGGGCGAAGTAAAAGTCCCTGCAGATAAACTTTGGGGTGCCCAAACTGAAAGATCTAGAAATAATTTTAAAATAGGTGCACCTGCATCCATGCCCTTAGAAATAGTTTATGGTTTTGCTTACCTAAAGAAAGCAGCTGCATATGCCAACCATGAATTGGGTGTTTTAGATGAAAGTAAACGAAATTTGATTGCTCAGGTATGTGATGAGATTTTAGCTGGAAAACATGATGATCAATTTCCATTAGTTATTTGGCAAACAGGATCTGGAACCCAAAGTAATATGAATGTCAATGAGGTTGTTGCCAATAGAGCACATCAATTGGCAGGTAAAACCATAGGAGAAGGCGAAAAAACCATTCAACCAAATGATGATGTAAATAAATCGCAGTCTTCAAACGACACCTTCCCTACCGGAATGCACATCGCTATCTACAAAAAGATAGTAGAAACTACTATTCCAGGAGTAATCAAATTAAGAAATACGCTTTATGAAAAATCACAAGCGTTTAAAGATGTTGTGAAAATTGGTAGAACGCATTTAATGGATGCAACGCCTTTAACCTTAGGTCAAGAATTCTCTGGTTATGTAGCACAATTAGATCATGGTATTAAAGCCGTTGAAAACACGCTTCACCATTTAGCTGAATTAGCTTTAGGAGGAACCGCAGTTGGAACTGGATTAAATACTCCTAAAGGCTATGATGTTTTGGTTGCCAAATACATTGCAGATTTCACTGGCTTACCGTTTATCACAGCTAAAAATAAATTTGAAGCTTTGGCTGCGCATGATGCATTGGTTGAATCACACGGTGCTCTAAAACAATTGGCTGTTTCTTTAAATAAAATAGCAAATGATATAAGAATGATGGCTTCTGGTCCTCGTTCAGGGATTGGAGAAATTATTATTCCAGCAAATGAACCTGGAAGTTCTATAATGCCCGGTAAGGTAAATCCAACGCAGTGTGAAGCACTTACTATGGTTTGCGCCCAAGTTATGGGGAATGATGTAGCAGTTACCGTTGGAGGTACACAAGGACATTATGAATTGAATGTTTTTAAACCTGTTATGGCTGCAAATCTTTTACAGTCTGCCCAATTGATAGGAGATGCATGTGTAAGTTTTAATGACCACTGTGCTAATGGAATCGAACCTAACCATGATGTTATCAAAACACTTTTGAACAATTCATTGATGTTGGTTACAGCACTTAATACCAAAATTGGCTATTACAAAGCCGCTGAAATTGCTAATACTGCTCATAAAAATGGTACTACCCTACGTGAGGAGGCCATTAATTTAGGGTATGTAACGGCAGAAGATTACGATTCTTGGGTTAAACCCGAAGAAATGGTAGGCAGTTTAAAATAATTAGAATTTATCATATTTTTAAAACGCTAAGGGATTTCTATTAGCGTTTTTTTTATTTTTATCAAAAACCAACCTAATAATTTGCATTTTGACTATTTTAATTAAAAACATCAAAGAGCTCCTTCAAACCCGAACCACAAACGTAACCGTTTTAAATGGTGAAGAAATGAAAGAGTTGCCCTCCATTAAAAATGCCTACTTACTCATTGAACATGATACCATTGTTGAATTTGGAAAAATGGACGATTTTGAAGACATGGATGCAGATGAAGTAATCGATGCCTCAGGAAAAATGGTACTACCCACATGGTGCGATTCCCATACTCATATAGTTTATGCAGGAAACAGGGAGCAAGAGTTTGTTGATAGAATTAATGGACTTAGTTATGAAGAAATTGCTAATCGTGGTGGAGGTATCCTAAATTCTGCTGAAAAGCTTCAAAATACTTCTGAAGATGACTTGTATGATCAATCTGCGCAACGGCTAACGGAGGTCATGAAAATGGGAACTGGAGCTATCGAAATAAAATCAGGGTACGGATTGACTTTGGATGCCGAATTAAAAATGCTCCGTGTCATAAAAAGATTAAAACACGATTTCCCCGTTAAGGTGATATCCACATTTTTGGGGGCACATGCTATTCCAAAAGAGTTTAAAGATAATCCCGATGGCTATGTAGATGTAATCATTGAGGAAATGATTCCTCAAATAGCTAAAGAGCAGTTATCCTCAAATATAGATGTTTTTTGTGAAAAAGGATACTTCTCTTTAGAACAAACCGAACGCATCTTACAAGCGGGAGCATCTTACGGGTTAATTCCAAAAATTCACGTCAATCAGTTTAATGCTTTTGGGGGAATTGCCCTAGGAGTAAAATACGATGCTTTATCAGTAGATCATCTTGAAGAATTATCAGAGGAAGATATTGCTGTTCTCAAAGACAGTAATACCATGCCGGTGGCCTTACCTTCTTGTTCCTACTTCTTGAGTATTCCTTATACACCTGCAAGAAAACTTTTAGATGCTGGAATCCCAATAGCTTTGGCATCAGATTACAATCCAGGTTCTACCCCAAGCGGGAATATGAATTTTGTAGTAAGTACCGCTTGTATCAAAATGAAAATGACGCCTGAAGAGGCTATTAATGCAGCAACCATCAATGGTGCTTATGCCATGGGAATTAGTAATATGTATGGAAGTATTTGTCGGGGCAAAAAGGCCAATATAATGATTACCAAAGAAATTCCAAGCTATCACTACCTACCCTATGCTTTTGGGGATAATCACATTGACGCCGTATACATCAATGGCGTAAAGATTTAAATTTACATAAAAGAAAACCCCGAAAGTTAATCACTTCCGGGGATTATTTTATTTTCTATGTTTTATTTTACTTTAGGGTAAACTCAGTTGAAGAAATCAATTCTTTATCATTGTAAACATTTACTTTATATCGTCCATCTTCAAATTTATCATTTAAAGGCTCAACAAACTCGCAAATATTCAAATTGGTATTTTCATAATTAAAAGTACTTACCACACTATAATTGATCGTTTCTTCTCCCATTTGAATTTGCTCATTCACACCTAAAATTTGATTATTAGGTCCTACAACCTGAACATACAATTCTTGCTCCCCAGCTTGAACCAACTTATTTTTCGCTACGGTGAAACAAACTCTGATTTTATCAGAACGTCTAGCTCTCTCAGTTGGTATTAATTTTCCAGAAGAACGCTCAATAACTCCAAACCCTTTTAAATCAACGGTTTGCAATACAGAGGCATCACTCATAACTTCAGCAAGGGCAGTATTTTGAACTAACAAAGAGTCAGTAAACATGGTTCTTTCTTCAAGTCTGATTTTTGTACTATCCAATGAAGTAGCCAATAGTTGATTTTCAATTTTCAATTTATCATTTTCAGCCATTAACACATCCATTTCTTGTTGAAGGTTCAAATATTTCTTTTTGTATCTCCAAAGACTTTGAACGTTGGTTTCCGATACTTTTAAAGAATCAATTAATCCTTCAATACGTGCTTTAGCATCTACCAAATTTTGGTTTGAAATTTCATTGTCTTTAATAGCTAAATCATATTGTTTGGCCAATTTATCATAATCATTAATGACCATTTGTTTCTCTTTAGTCAATTGAGCTTCAGTCTCCTTTTTCTCGTTTAGTAGGCTAAAAGAGTAAAATGCCGCACCAAGAAATAAAACTAGGGCAATACCTAATGCAACTTTTAATCCTGTATTACTCTTATTGTTTTCCATAATAACTCGTTTTAATTTTTAGATTTACTAATTTTAGTTTAGGTTAGAATAACAATTTTAAACATTATATGCCAAACTTGATGGACAATTTCATTTTATTCGATAAAAGTAACTTGAAAGGTTATTTAAATAAAAGAACGGCCGAATCAAAACTTGGGGAACAAATAAAAAAGTTAACCACCATTTCTTCTATATACGATCAACTCAAGGACTTAGACGTTTCTTATGTCATTTTTGGCATAAATGAAAATGCTGGAGTGTTTGCACACAATGGAAATTCTGGGACTTACGATATTTGGGAAGAGACGCTTAAAGTTTTGTTAAACACGCAAAGCAACCCATTCACTCCTGCCAAGAAAGTGTTGATTTTAGGTCATTTCGATTTTAAAAATTATGAGAAGAAACTGGAAAAACTAGAACCGAAAAAGAAAAAAGACCAGATCAAAGCCCGAAAATATGTATCAAAAATAGATATTGAAGTAAGCTATTTAGTTTATCAAATTGTCAAAGCAGGTAAAATTCCAATCGTCATTGGAGGTGGACAAAATAATGCCTATGGCTGTCTTAAAGGCAGCGCTTTAGGCTTTCAAAAACCTATTAATGCGATCAATTTCGATATTCAGGCAGATTTCAATAAAGAAGATGGACGTCATAGCTCCAATTCTTTTAGTTATGCCTTTAGTGAAGGTTTTCTAAACAAGTATTTTATTTTTGGAATGCATGAGAGTTATATTCTTGAATCAAACTTAGCAACCCTAAATAAATTGAATGAAATTGAATTCAATACTTTCGATGCCTTTAATAGGAAAGAATTGAAGTTTAAACAAGAACTTAAAAGAGCAAGCGAATTTATTTGTGATGACTCCTTTGGAATCGAAATTGACTGTAAATCAATTCAGCATGCTTCGGGCTCCCAATCCAATCCAAGCGGATTCAATTTGAATAAGGTAAGAAAGTTTATCACCTATTTTGGGCAAAAACCCAATGCGTCCTACCTCCATATTTCGGAAGGATTCATTAATGAAGATAAACCATCAAATCCTATTGGTAAGGTAATTTCATATCTGATAACAGATTTTATAAAAGCCCACGAAATCAAATAAAAAAAGCACCTCAAAACTGAGGTGCTCAACTAAATAACACCTAACTAAAATTGGGCTACTTCTGTACTATCTTTCATAGCAACAGTACTGGAAGCTCCTGATGTAACCGTATTTTGGATAGCATCAAAATAGGTAGTTCCCACAAATCCTTGGTGCTTGACGGCATGAAAGCCTTCTTTTTGCAAAGCAAATTCACGTTCTTGTAATTCTGAGTAACCTGCCATTCCTCTGCTTTTATAAGCCTTTGACAATTCAAACATGCTTGTATTTAAGGCATGGAAGCCTGCCAATGTAATAAACTGGAATTTATAACCCATTTTTGCCAATTCCTCTCTAAATGATTCCATTTCAGAAACACTTAATTTAGCCGCCCAATTAAAAGATGGAGAGCAATTATAAGCCAACATTTTCCCTGGATACTTGGCATGTATGGCATCTGCAAACTTCTTAGCTTGTGCCAAATCTGGAGTAGAGGTTTCCATCCATAATAAATCGGCATAAGGCGCATAGCTTAACCCTCGATCTATTCCTTGCTCTACTCCATTTTTCACATAAAAGAACCCTTCCGAACTTCTTTTTCCGGTTACAAATTTCTTATCACGTGCATCGATATCACTGGTTAGTAAATTAGCGGCATCTGCGTCAGTTCTAGCAATAATTAATGAAGGAACCCCCATAACATCACTTGCCAGTCTAGCGGCAATTAATTTATTGATAGCTTCTTGAGTTGGCACCAAAACCTTCCCTCCTAGATGTCCGCACTTTTTGGCAGAGCTAAGCTGATCCTCAAAATGGACCCCAGAAGCTCCTGCTTCTATCATGGCTTTCATAAGTTCAAAGGCGTTCAAATTTCCTCCAAACCCAGCCTCGGCATCTGCAACGATAGGCACCAAATAATCCAATTTATCTGCAACGCCATTTACTGATTGTATTTGGTCTCTTCTTAAAAGTGCATTATTAATTCTTTTAACCACTTGAGGAACACTGTTAGCTGGATATAAAGATTGATCTGGATACATTTCCCCTGCTAAATTGGCATCTGCAGCTACTTGCCAACCGCTCAAATAAATAGCTTCCAATCCAGCCTCAACTTCCTGAATAGCTTGATTGCCTGTTAATGCACCTAGACCAGCCACATAATCCTGAGTATTCAACTTTTCCCATAATTTTTGAGCTCCCAATTTAGCAATGCTATGCTCTAGTTTATAGGATCCTTGAAGTTTGATAACTTCTTCTGCTGTGTAAGGTCTTTCAATGCCTTTCCACCTTGGGTTTACGGTCCAATCTGTAATTAATTCTTGAATTCTGTCATTAGTTTTCATAGTTTTGTAATGGGTATTAAAATGTTAATATTCAAATCCTGCGGAGTGTGCCAGCACTCTCAGGATTTTTTTGTTTATAAATATTGATAAGCTGATAGCGTTAAAAATTCTTCAAAATCATTGCTGATTACCAAATCGTTAAATAGTTTTATAGCTAAATCAAATTTGGATTTTCTAACGTATTCCTGTCCATACTCCTTAATGAGTTTTTCTACTTCATCGTCAAAAATATCTGCATATAGTTGGGTTGTAAATTCTCTTCCATCTTCCAATAGGACTCCATTCTTCAACCACTGCCATACCTGTGTTCTGGATATTTCTGCTGTGGCAGCATCTTCCATTAAATGATAAAGTGCTACCGCTCCTTGTCCCCTTAGCCAAGATTCTAAATAAAGGATTCCCACATTAATATTTTTTCTGATTCCGGCTTCAGTTACTGTTCCTTGAGGTAATTCCACCAAATCTTTTGCAGTCACATAAACATCTTCCCTTAAAACCTCCAATTGGTTGGAATGAGGCATGTGTTGATTAAAAATAGACATTGCGATTTCTACTAGGCCAGGATGAGCCACCCAAGTACCATCATGTCCATTGATTACCTCTCTTAATTTATCTTGTCTTACTTTTTCAATGGCCAATTCATTGGCATATGCATCATTCTTAATAGGAATTTGAGCCGCCATACCACCAATAGCAAGAATTCCTCTTTTATGGCAGCGTTGTATGACCAATTTACTGTAAGCATCCATAAAAGGAGCTGTCATTGTCACTTGATCTCTATTGGGAACAACAAAATCCTTATGGTTTGTAAATTTCTTGATATAAGAAAAAATATAATCCCATCTCCCACAATTCAAGCCTACTATGTGGTCTTTTAGTTCATAAATGATTTCATCCAATTGAAAACTGGCAGTAATAGTCTCTATTAAAACCGTTGCCTTAAAAGTACCAATTGGTACACTTAGGAATTCCTGAGCAAACTTGAAGACATCATTCCACCACCTTGCTTCTAAATAGTGTTCAAGCTTAGGTAAATAAAAATAAGGAGCGGTTCCTTTCTCGCGTAGGACATTAGTGTTATTAAAGACATATAATCCAAAATCTACCAAACTACCCGATGCTTGTTCACCATTAATCAATAGGTGCTTTTCATTTAAATGCAAACCCCTTGGTCTCACTAATAAAACAGCATGTTCTTCATTTAGCGTATAAGATTTATTTCTCTTGACATCTGTTAACGAAATCGTTTTCGTATTAGCGTCAAATAAATTTTGTTGCCCTTGGATGGTATTATACCAAGTTGGGGCATTGCTATCTTCAAAGTCAGCCATAAAGGTCTTGGCACCAGAATTAAGGGCATTTATAACCATTTTTCTATCTACCGGACCAGTAATTTCAACTCGTCTATCCTGTAAATCTTTCGGGATAGATCCTGCCTTCCACTCTCCTTCTCGAATATGCTTAGTTTCAATTGGAAAGTCTGGAAATTGCCCTTTATCAAATATAGCTTGCTGTTTGATTCTTCTTTCTAAAAGTTCCAAACGGGAGCTATTAAATTTCTCGTGAAGTGCTACTAGAAACTCCAAAGCCTCATCGGTTAAAATATCTGGATAGTAGTGATCCACTTCTTTAGCGTAGCGAACTCGTTCTGCAATAATTGAATTTTGAAACATGGTAAAGTATTTAAGATGAGAACAATATTAAAACAAAGAATTTGAAAAAACAAGCGAACGTTCGCTATTTTTTATTTTACGCTAAAAATAGAAGTTCGCAAAATTGATTATATTTGTTGTTATGGAAGAAGAATATATCAAGCTTATTTTTGGTTTAAAACTGAGACAGATAAGGACTGACAGAGATCTTTCCTTATTTGGTCTATCCAAATTATCAGGTCTTTCCAAGTCTTATTTAAATGAGATAGAAAAAGGAAAAAAATATCCAAAACCGGATAAAATAGTTTTGCTTTCAGAAAAATTGGATGTGCCTTATGACCAATTGGTATCTTTAAAATTGGATAAGAATTTAGCACCAATTGGTGAAATTCTTCAATCTAAAATTTTGAAAGAGATTCCCTTGGATCTTTTCGGTATCCATGAAAATGATTTGATAGACATCATCAGTAATGCTCCTGCAAAAGTCAATACGTTTATTAGTACCATTATTGAAATTGCCCAGAACTACAACTTTGGCAAGGAAAGTTTTTACTTAGCTTCCGTTCGCACTTTTCAGGAGACTAACAACAACTATTTTGATGATTTGGAAAAGAAAGTAGCGTCTTTTGCTAAATCCTATCACATTGATCTCGATCACCCCATATCTCCAAAAGAGCTTGAAGAAATATTGATTGAGGAATTTGGTTACACCATAAACAAAGAAGAACTTAAACAACATAAAAGCTTGGATAACCTAAGATCTGTATTTGTTCCGAAGACAAAAAACTTGTTATTGGCGGATCATATGGACGATGCTCAAAGAAATTTTATCTATGCCAAAGAAATAGCCTATAATTATCTAAAGATTACCGAAAGGCTCTATACCTTTTCTTGGATAAAATTTGATCATTTTGATCAGGTATTAAATAATTTCTATGCCTCCTATTTTGCGGGAGCCCTTATCATTCCAAAAAAACAGCTTAGTCAGGAATTGACAAATCTATTTTCCAAAGATTATTTTGATACCGATCTCTTTTTAAACACATTAAATACTTTTAACGCCTCTCCAGAATCCTTTTTCCAGAGGCTAACAAACATCCTTCCAGAAGCATTCAACCTGCAAAACTTATTCTTTTTAAGATTCCAAAACAGGGAAGGAAGCGACCATTTTCAATTGGATAAAGAATTACATTTATCACACCACCACTCCCCTAGAGCTAATGAAACTAACGAACATTATTGCAGAAGATGGATTGCATTGAAGGTTTTGGAAAAAATAAAAACAAACAAATCAAACCACGAATTTGATATTCAAATTTCAAATTATCCGTCGGACGGCTTTAAATACTTGGTTTTATCATCAGCAACCAAAGATCCATTTAAGGAAGGTTATTACCGCAGCATTACATTGGGATTGTTGATCAATAAGCAACTTCAGAACAAGGTTAAATTCTTGAATGATCCGAATATTGAATCTAAACAAGTGGGCGTCACTTGTGAGCGCTGCCAAATTAAAAACTGTGAAGTCAGAAAGGCAGAACCCATCAAGATTTTAAAACAACAAAAACACATGGAAATAGCTCAAGTGGTTGAGGAAATCAACAAAAAATTTAGTTAATTATTCTCCGTTGATTGCTTTTAAAGAATCGATTCTTTTTTGGAGTTGCTCAATTTCCTTTTCATTCCTGTTGATATTTGGCAATACAGGAACCGAATCAGTTACTGTTTTTATATCTGTTTCCTTCATTTCATCTTGATAAAAATACCCGATACCTTCACTGGATCTCCATGCTTCATTTAATTGCTTATATACATCAAGGTCCCACTGACTTGGATGCTTGACATCAATCCAAATGACATCACGATATTCGGCATCGATTAAGGCTAGATCTGGAGTTGCCGATCCATCAAAATTCTTATCGCCTTCACGTACCGCAGAAACCGTACTGAGATAAAACAGTCTTTTTCTACCGGCAATATCTTTGATATAAGGTCTAAATTCCACGGGTTTGTTCACCGACCAATCATACTCCTTTCGCGATTCTATAACCTTGAGTGGCATAGCTGAAACTCCGGCATACCCTTGTTTTTTGGAGGCGTGATCAAAATAGAATAATTTGTCTGTACCGTCGGCGGGTATAAAAACACTATAAGACAAACTGGTGCGTTCATCTCCTACTGGCTCCAATCCAAACCAATGATACAACCCATTGTAAGCTGGAATTCCAGTTCCTGAAAAGTCGAAATCGGTTACAAATGGCTGCTCATTTTGATCATCTGGCAAGTCAGGAATTTTAACGGCTGTTTGCATATTCCAAGGCAAGGGATCACTAAATCCTCCCAAAAACTTTAAAGATTCGGCTTGCAGTCTTGATACTTTTTCTGATAAGGTATTTTGTCTTTGCAGGAATTCGTGATTTTTCATTTCCTCAGGACTGATATAAGTTCCTTTCCCAATTAAAATGCGTTCCACATAATCATTAAAATCATGAGCACCATTATCAATGACCATAACTCCTCCAAAGGTGGGATACGGAAAGAAAAATCCTTTCCAATTGATTAAACTCACCACTTCCACCCATTCACCAGAATCATTCTTCATATAAAATACATCTCCTGGTTCATAGGAAAGCAGTTTCCAAAGACCAAATCTTTGAACGACGGCATTGTAAGTATTACGGCTAAATTTTAAGGATTCCCCTATAGAAAACGTGACCGGTATCCTATTGTCACTTGAAAACCTTGGAAAAGGTGTTGTACTTGACACTGAAAATACTTCTTCTGTATTATCACTGATACGTTGCCACACATATTTCTCTGTAGGCTGAATAGCCATGGTCCATTTGTTCTCATTATCAACCCTTACCAAATGCGGCAAAGATACATCCTTGGTCTCTCCTACACTTTCATTGGCCATTGAAAAGATATTTCTCATTGGTTGAATGCGCTCATTTTGAGTCAATGGCAATTCACTCACTTCAACACGATTTAAATGAAGAAATACATTGTAGGTCTTCATATAATCATACATTTTAAAATGCCAACCGATGATATAGAGCAATGCAAAAAAAGCAATAAGCATTCCCAAGATGCCCAAACGTCCTCCTGTTCCTGCTGTTTTTCGAAATTTCCTCAATCCAAAATATAAGAACAACCCTGCTAAAAGAAGGACGAAAATATATTTCCTAATGAATAGTAGTGCAGGCTGGTAATCATCCCGTAAAACAAACAACAAAATTAAAATAACGATAGACACGAAAATGGTTATACGTTTTTGCTTCTTGCCCTTATTCCAGTAATTCTTAATCATTTTTTGTGTGTTATTTTGAAACGGATTCAATGAATGCTTCTTCTTCGTTATTCAACGGAAATGCATTGTAATTTTCCCAAAAATTCTCTGTAAAGCTAGTCCCGGCTTCATAAATCGTTCTATTATCATAACCATCATCAGGAATCTCCACGTCATTTTCAAAAGCATAAACAAATAAATCTGAACTGAAATTCAAATTATCATCTACATATTTTCCAAACTTCAAATACATCCCAACAGATTTCTGATTGTATGATAAGACATATTTGTCCTCAATGACTCTAAATTTCGTCCAAATAAGAAGGCTATTGACCTTTACTTTCATAATCAACATCACATTTTGAAGTTTAGAGTATTTAAGATGATCACTTGATGTATAAAATTTAAGTTCTAAAACATCTCCTGTTTTTGGATCAATGACCACATAGCCTTTGAAAAGAAGTTCTTCCACATCACTTTTAGGGCTAACCTCAATGTATTCGTATTCTAACCCGCCTTCCTCTTTTTTTATTTTTCTGACAAAATCATAATTTTTATCCTTGAGAAGTTTCTTTATAAACTTATAGTTATAGGCATTTTTAACATATTCATCCAAAGTAAATGCCGAATTGATGTTGTCTATACTTCCAAAGTCCTCTTCACTAATTTTATCACTTTTAAAGGCACGATGTTGCGGTAAGGTAATAACAGACTTCCCATTCCCTTTTTTCACATAATAATTAACCAAACCATCAGAAAATTTAGTGTATTCATCATTTACCTTGACAATTTCACGACAATAACTTTTAAATAGGGTGTTCTTATCAATCTTATTGTCTGCAGCCTTAATGACACTTTTTAAATAATCTTCTGCAGAAACATCTGAAATGACAACTTCATCCAAAACAAAATCTTTAGGTTTTAAAAATATTTCGTTAAAACCTTCTTGAAGTTCCACCTCCTTTTCCTCATAACCTAAGTAGCTAAAAGTGACTTTAGAGCCGTTATCCATGATAGAAAACTCGCCTTCTCCATTAGAGATAGAACCGGTATAATTTGAATCTGGACCATTATCAATATAAACACTCACAAACTCCAAAGGTTCTTTCGTGTCTGCATCTTTTATTATTCCTGTTTTCCGTTCTTGGCTAATGGCAAGTTGTGTAATTGTAAAAATAAGTAGGAAGAAAGTATGTTTCATTCTTGTCTGGTTGTTATAGTAGTCCTTTATCTTTTAAGCGTTCTCTAGCACTTTTTTCTTCTGGTTTTGGGGATTCCTTAATTTCAGTTTTTGGCTCCTCCAATTGTTTTTCATCCCTGTCCTGTAAATCTTCTAAAAAATCCTTCCCCTTTTCAATAGTCTGTTTGAACTTATCTTCAATCAGCCCACCTTCTTCTTCTATAATCTCATTTGACTTGAAAATAAAACTGGCCAAATAAGTTCCAATTAACGTTCCTACAATCATGGAAGCAAACAAGGAAATGGTCGCTATATCTATCGGTATTAAAAATCTTACAATGACAATAGCTACAAGAAAAAAAGCTGAAATGAATACCAAACGCAACAGAAAGGATTGCTGGAATACAAAACCAGTACGATCATTTGATTTCATTTGAAGCTCCTTGGAATATATCATTTTGTTAAAAAAGCGATACAATTTATTTCCATTGGATTCCCTCCAATAGATAAGCGCTCCAAATAAAATAGCAGCAATAAAAATTATAAGTTCCAGTGTCATAAGGCTTAAGATTGTTGGTTTCTATAAAATTAGTCTAATAAAATCAAATATTGTTACGTATTTGTTCAATCACCCAATCCTGAAAGGAGTCATCCCATGTTTGGTAAGCTTTATAAAATTGCTCTTTGTCATACCAAAATAAAAATAAGACATCCTTTGGAGAAATATTGACTAAAAGCTTCCATATCAAATCTTGATGAATTGGCTCCAATGAGGAATGGGGCTGATGTAAGGCATGATAAAAATCCAAATCAACCATATCCTCCAATTTGTATTGATTGCTACGTTGCAAACGCTCCAAATAAATTTCAACGCCATTGATTTTTTTGAGAGAATTCAATTCAATTTTGTTTAAATAGCTTTTAAATAAAATCTTGTCTTCCAATATTTCTTTTATAGGATGAGATCCATTTTTTAATTCTTGATGAAATTCAAACTTTTTGATACGTTCATAACGAGGTGTTTGAACCACTTGATCTAAATGGCATTCTGCAATCAAGTGATCTCTTAATTTTTCCACCAACTCATCATGATCAATATGAAACATCAAAATATCATAAGAGATATCATCAATCGCCTTTTTGAACATGGTTTCATCCTCAAAGATGATCATGTCCTTTATAAAGTCTTTCAAAACATAAACCCCACCAAAAGCTCTAGAAAAATAAGAGCTTACTTCATATTTCAATTCAGGTAAATCTAAATTTCTATGTCTTAAATCTCCATATTTTTTAGCCGAGTCCAATAATTGGGCATGAATCTTTTCATCAATAAAATTGTTACCTGATTTAAACTTCTCAATCAGCTGAAATTGCTCTTGTTGCGCTTTACCAATACCGTGAATTAACTTAAATCGAACAATGACCTCTCGATAACGCAACATATCCAATGGCTCATAAAAAGCATCAATCCCTTGATCAAAATCCAAACATATGGCCGAATCTCTTGTAATATCAGTAATCTGATCGGAATAAGTTTTAAAAATTAACTTCATCAACTCCCTATCAAAGGAATGGTTGGGCATGTAAACCGGTGCTCCCTTTTGCAATGGGGAAACTATAATACCATGGGAGTTGGCTTCTCCGTGATTTAAGTAATATAGATTATCTCTCTCTTCAGCGATTTCAGGACTCCAACCCAAACCATCAATTGAAAAAGCCACTAAATTGGTTGGTTCAAATCCCAAAGTTTTAAGGCAATCATTGTAGCGTTCTACCATTTTACCTCCTATAGGAATCAATTGTCCCCGAAAAAGATGTGCTTCCTTCAGTTTCTGCATTACTCCATCAATTTATGTACCTGAGCATATTGCAATAATATACAGGTTTTAGCATCTTGGATTTCACCATTTTCAAGCATGTCTATAACCGTTTTAAACGGCAACTCCATGACCTCAATATCTTCGTGCTCACAGTCTAACCCTCCGCCATCACTCACTTTCATGGAATCATCATATTCTGCTATGAAATAAAAAAGTTTTTCGGTCATCGCTCCTGGAGATGAATACATTTCAAATATTTTTGTGGCAGTAGGTACTCTATAACCTGTTTCCTCTTCCGCCTCCCTTATTATACATGTTACAGGGTCATCTTTATCAAGCATACCCGCACAGGCCTCAATCATAAAACCAGCTTGTGGATCATTGGCAAAGGCAGGCATCCTAAACTGCCTAGTAAGAATAACCGTTTTCTTTATAGGATTATATAACAATACCACGGCACCATCGCCTCTATGATACGTTTCTCTTGACTGCCTAATCCATCGCCCATTTTCCAATTGATAATCAAAATCAATTTTATTTAGTTTGGCCCAATGATCAGAAAGTACCGTGTCAGAAATATTTTTTATTCTTTTAGTTTCCTCCATACATTTTTCTTGCTTCCATTTCAATATTCAGTTGATTAACCCTCGCCTCCACTTGTCGCTTAAAATCGGTATCGGCTATGGTTGCCACATTATCCAAATATCTAATGACTTCTTGTTTTCTGATATCTGAAAAGTTTAACCCTTTCATATTGGCCTTCATAAGTTCTTGAAGCATATGAAATTTAGTTTGATAATCTTTTTTGAAATAGGTTTCCGGGTTTTCAAACCAATCAGATTCCAAATCAAAATCTGTCAATCTCAAGGAAATAGCAGATTGGATATTCCTAACATCTCGAGAAGAGAAAAACGGAAATATCTTTTGTATTTCTTTGTATAGTGACGCATAAAACATGTGATCATCGTCTTTGTGAAGGCTTTCAACTTTGTCAAACGTTTCCAATACACGTTCTTCTGAAGGTCTTTCTACAGACTGAAGAATATCACCCATGTTTTTGGCTAACCCTTGATTACTTAAAAACTCATATCCATTTGGATTATTCATGTTGACAAAACTTGGCATGGTCTTTTCAAACTTTTTCCACCACAGATAGTCTTGATCCAAGAAATCATGCTCTGTTCTAGCTCCATCTATTTTGAAACGTCCCTGAACACGAGAAATGACGGCTTTATCCAGCATTTCAGGTAAATTAGTAAACAATCCTATGGAACTATTTCCATAGTTAACGGCATAAGCCCCTTCGGTGTATCTTAAAAAAACACCTATTACTTCCTTCACCCCTGCCGAAACTCCTTGTGCAGTTCTTTCTTGAAGATTATTTTCTGCATCGTCAATAGGAGCAAAAATTAATTTGGAAGGATCCTGTAAAGGTTTCATCCATTCCACCATTTTTTCTGCCGATCCCCCTTGAAACGTGCTTATTAAAGTATCTGGCATAGGATGAAAAAGAAAAGGAATTTCCAATTGATCACAATGGTCTTTAAGCTTGGTGGCAATAGCAGCAATCAACATACTTTTTCCTGTACCAGGTATTCCATACCCCATAAACACGGGCATAAACCCTCCCAACTCCTGAAATGGATTTTTCTTTTCAGCAAAGTCGTAACTCAACATCCTTTCAGTCAACCTTCTTGCAAAGTGTTTGGCATCTCGGTTTCCTACAATTTGTTCAAATTGTACCTTATTGAATTCGATACTTTTGGCTGCTCCTGAAAACACATTATCCCAACCAGAAATTGAAAAATCAGATTTTTCCAATTTGTAAGTTCTATCCAATATGGTTTCTTGATATTCCAAAGTACTTTTGCGCATTTGAATTTCAGCAATAAGCGCCTCAAAATATACCATAGTAAAATCGACGACATCTTGGTCACTTGTTATGATTTCAGGATGGTCCAAGTATTTATCATAATAAAATAACGCACATGAAATTCCTTTTAAGGGAGACAATAAGGAAACCTCTGGAATCCCAGCAAATTTCTGCTTCATCACACTTAAGTCATCCGATGCACTATTTCTTAAATCGTGTAATATTTTATAGGCCATAGAGAATAACATAAATGCTGTAGCAGTATGCTGCTTGCTTTCAAATTCTCTTTTCCCAGAATGATCTAATGTGGACCTTCGTTCACTTAAACTGGACAAGCCCGATGCATCATAAAAACTATCACGAATCCAAAGTCCTAGGGTAATCCCTTCTTGAACCGCAAATAGCGATTGATTTAAATGTAAAGGAATAGCCACCGATTCTGGGAGCAGCCGTTTTTTAAGACCTAAAATAGTTTTTGATACCGAGGTTATATGAGCTTGACTACCGTTATTGGCGCGAGATAAGTAAAGTAATATGGAACTATCATTTTGATCTTTATCTCGATTTTTGGCTCGTTGCCCTTGCTCCCATTGAATACTCTTTAAATAGGATGTCGCCTCATCACGAAGCATATCCAATTCGTTTTGTTTTATGGGAAATGTTGAGTTATGTTGCATTTTTTAATTTCAATATTCGGTGAGCAGAAGAGAACTACTCTTTTTTAATTAATCTCCATTGGTTGGCAAACTACTCATTTGAATAGGTGGTTTTGCCAATCCATTCATCCAATCTGGCGTTTTGTTGTATAACATTTGAATAACCCTGTGCGGTGCAAACACATATTTTTGTTGCATGACGTCACTCCAGTTTTGAAGGACTTGTTTATTAAAAAAGTTCCCTTCTTTAAATTCACCCTTAGAAAAAACTTCATCTACCGTAAGCGAAATGGCATAGGACTCAAGAGGAATTTCCTTTTTACCTATGCTCTCCAATAATGCGTGCGTCAAATCGTGTTCATCTTTGGCAAAAATGTTATGTAAAGGACCTAAATCAATTCGCTTGACCTGCTTAGGATGAATATGTGGTAATTTTCTATCAATAGCATAAGCCATGGTATCCAAATTCATTTCGCGGTCTGCAATTTGCTTCAAGGCCTCATACATTTCCTCCTTTTCTTCTAAAATATTGGAACCATCATAATCGAAATACATAAAACAAACGAATGGCCTATTATGTGTTACATCATAAAAACTCCAACTGGTCATCAATTTTGCCATGGGATTATCTTCCACCTCTATGATTTTGCCTTGAACAAAACGGTTAAATATATATTGTTTATTAACCGTCTTGTAATAGGCAATAGAAGCTGCTTGAAAAAGTCTATTTCGTTTGACAGGCTGCTTTTTTCTTAAAAGGGTATCTAGAAACTCCTCTTCCAATTGCTGAATAGGCGTTAATTTTTCTAAATAATGGTCTCGCAATTCGAGATCATTAAACAAATAACGAAACTCTAAATAGTTTGGAAATCCGGAATCTGTCAAATCAACCTTCATGTGTTCCTCATCATCAAACATATATTTGATTCGCATTGCTTCTATGGAATACAACAACAAATCACAATATTGTTTAAAAAAGGTAAGTTCCTGACCAGTACACAACCCTTGATATTGAATACTCACAATCAATTCCTTGAGCACAAAATCTACCATTCTATGGTAAAACACATAATGCTCTTTGGAATCTAATTGTGCTGAATCTAACGGCGTTACAATCATTCGTTAAAAATCAAAATTTGATTGTATCATTTAAGCCTAGGATAATAAATCATCATCACCTGACTTTGGTTCAGGTTTCGCACTTTCTCCTTCAGGTTTAGAAGGCTCATTTTCGGCTGCGTAATAATCTTCAAAAATTTGCTTCATATCAATACCGTAGCGTTCAGCAAAATTCTTCTGAATATCAACATCTTTAGCCCTTATTTCTTGTAATGCTTCAGCATAACTACTGTAAACACCTTGCATTACTTTTTCATGAACTGGGATGTTATCCATCATTTCTTGACGTGCTTTGGCACTTGCCGTATGCATTGCAGCTAATGTTTCACCTATGTGCTCATCGGTTTTCACCCCTAGATGCTCTAAAATGGCAGCAAATTCTTGATCTGTTCTAGCCTTTAAAGCAACTACATAACCATCATAATATTTAAGTCGCTCTTCGGTATCACTTTTTAGTTTCGCACGATGGGTTTGGAGATTACTTCTTAAAGAAGTCAATACTTTTATTGTTAAATTATGCTTATGAACAAAGCTATCTTTACTTGCCGCTAAGGTGGTGTAGGCATTTTTCAAACCTTCCAATTCCTCTACTTTTTGCTCAAGAGTTGTTACTTTTCCAACTGCCTCAGCATATTCTGCAGACTGTTTATCTACAATTTCTTCCAAAGCTTGGCGCGCTTGTTTTAATAAAGCATATTGTTCTTCTAATTTAGTTTCAACTTCTTTCTTCTTCTCTAATGCTTTGGTATGATTTTTAGTTGCTTCAACAATTGCATCTTGCAACTTGTCTTCTACTTCCTTGATTTCAACTTCACGATCTTTCAACCTTTTTACGGCTGCCTGACTCTTAAATGACAACTCATTTAAAAGGGTTTGCACATCCGCACTTTCAATACGTTGTTGAAACATGGCCTTAGCTTTAGTATCGGCTTCATCTCTTGCCTTTTGGGCAGCTTTAAGCTCTTCTTCTGCCTTTCTGATTTTGGCCTTTCTTCCCCATAGGTTATTCCACCAAGTATCTGGTTTAGCCTCTGCATCCTCCAATTCAACTCTTGCCCTTTCCAATCTCTTGATGGCATTGTCTATTACCTTCTGCTCTTCAGCATTAAGAGAGGAAAAAGCTTCAAAAATAATACCCACCTCATCTTGGTAATCGGTCAAATCTTTAATGGCATCCAACAGGGTAGTTCTATCCTTTTCAGCCATATGCACCACATCATCCAAAGTGGCATTCAAGATTTTTTGACGCACCTCGGGATCATCTTCCTGGGCTAATTTTGATTTCATAGTGTCTATGGCCTTTCCCCAATTGACATCTACTTTGGATTGTTTTTCATTGGAATTGGTTTCCAGTAAGTCAAATTCGTCTGACATATTAAGTCGTGTTAATGTTTAACAATAGTTAGGGTAAGCAATTTCGCTAAATTTTACGATTATAAAAATTAAACTTGCTCAAATTATCAGTACGAATTTATATTTAATTGTTACAAAAGATGTTAAAAATAAATGACAATCTGTATCTTTAAGGATAAGCAGAATAAATTTCTTAATACAAGGAAAACAATTCTAATATCAAACTTAAAACCTAGTAAAGATCAAACTCATGAAAAAAATTTATTTACTCCTATTTGCTTCTATTCTAATTGTGGGGTGTCAATTTAATAACAAGAAATCTGAAGACGCTACGGATATGGAGATGACAGAGGACTCTATCACCACAGAGGCCCCTTCAGTAATTGAAGATAAGGAAGCTGCTGATGAAAGTTATGCCATAAGCTATGATACGGATGATGTAAAAATTACTCCAATTAGTCATGCCACCTTTGTCTTGGAAACAGACAATACGGTCATTTATGTAGATCCCGTAGGAGGTGCTGAAGCCTTCGAAAATTCCCCGAAACCACAAATCATTTTGGTAACTGACATTCATGGAGACCATTTAAATGCCGAAACCTTAGAAGGGCTTTACAAGCCAAACGTACAATTGGTGGTGCCCAAAGAGGTTAAAAAACAATTACCTGAATCTATTAAAGAAAAAACCGATGTCCTTTCAAATGGTCAGAGTATTAGTTTAAAAACTAGTAAAATGAATGTCGATATAGAGGCTATCCCCATGTATAACATTAGACCCGAAGCATTGCAATATCATGAACCTGGGAGAGGGAATGGTTACATTCTAACAGTGGGAGGAAAACGTATTTATATTTCTGGGGACACCGAAGACATTCCCGAAATGAGAAATTTAAAAAATATTGATTTAGCCTTAGTTTGTATGAATCTCCCATATACAATGACTGTAGAAAGTGCTGCCGATGCCGTTTTGGAATTTAAGCCTAAAAAAGTTTTTCCTTACCACTACAGGGGAACTGATGGGTTAAGTGATGTAAAAATGTTTAAAAAGTTGGTTAGCGCTGGAAATAAGGACATTCAAGTAGTTCAATTAGAATGGTATCCTAGCTACTAAATATTTCATTTTTAATTGTTTACTAAATAAAAAATATTATCTTTGACCGAGCTATTAACCCAATCTATTAAAACCTACGTAAATGACTTTAAACTCTATTCCTCCACCGGTTTTTCTAATTGAACAGAGCAGTATTGTGATGTTGCTTTCAATTAGTGTTGTTTTCTTTTTAATTCTTTTGATTCTTGGGATTAGAAAATCTTATAAGTTAAAAAAGGAAAATGAGCGTTTGGCAAATAAAAGTCAATTGAGCTCTACAGAGGATAACAAAACCTATAAAGATTTTACAGATGGCCATCTTTATGAGTAATTATCATAAATTATACAAATAGTTGTTATTCAAAAAATTACAAAGCCTTTAATTTCTTAAAGGCTTTTTTTTTGGAAAATATGGAGCTAATCCCAAAAAGCTAATATATCAAATTGAAACCTTAAATTCGCTTTAACCACAAAAGCATTACAAAATCCATCTTATTATCAGTATTTTAATTAAAATCGTAAGATTTTGCAATAATTTATTTTGATTATAAATAGGGTTTTTGGTTGTTTTTTAGCTGTTTCAGTAAAGCATTAATAATATTATATATTTTATCTAAATAGAATACATAAATAAATGCTTAATTTTTTAAACAAACTTCATTTCATTAAGAATAACACTTTTAACATTCAGCTTATTTGGTTCTTTTCTTGATAAACCTATTTTTGGCACTGATTAATTGTAAACCAAGAATATTAAATTTATGAAAAGATTATTTTTATTAAGCACTCTTTTATTTAGCGGACTTGCTTTTGTGTCATGTAGTAGTGATGATGACAGTACCTCAGACAATGGAGGAAATGGAAATGGAGACGGTAACACAGAAACACCAGTAGCTACTTCTATTACTTTAGCATCAGATGTAACAACTGTTGATTTAGGTGACACTTTCACTTTCACTGTTATGAATGATTTGGATGAAAACGTAACAACCACTTCTTCATTTCAAATCAATCAAATGGAAGCTACCACAAGCAATACTTTTACAGCAACTGAAGCTGGAACTTACAACGTGACCGCTACAAATGGTGATTTAACTAGTAACACCATTTCTTTAACTGTAAACGATCCTGTTACGGCTGAACCAAATTCTGTTTTTTACAATGGCGTTAATTACCTTATTGATAATACTGCTTTAGTATTTTGGGGTGGTTATGACCCAGGTGAGACTGGAGCTGCAACTCATGCTTATTGGTCAATGGTTGGATTTTCTGGTACTGTAGAAAACATTGAAACAGCTCAAAACTATATAGAAATTGACTTCGCAACTGAATTAGATTCTGAAGGTGGTATCGTTTTACCTAACACTACAGCTAATACTTATATTGAATTGTATGCTATGACTCTTAGTGGAACTGAAATTCTTTCAGAAGGAGGAGCCAATGATGATGGTAACATCTCTTTTGGTTCTGATATTACATTAGAATCCACAACTACTGATTTCATTTATGCATCTTCAATTGATGGAAGCGCTATCGGATTAGATTTTGATGGAACTTTAATCGGTGTATTTGATAACTCTGGAAGACCATCTGCAACTTTAAATACTGAAGTTTCATTTAAGCAAGCAAATAGACAATCTATTAAAGGGTTGCTGAAATAAGAAAGACTTTTTAAACTAACTTACTTACCAATACTAACCAAAAAATGAAAAGGGCTGTTTTAATAACAGCCCTTTTTTATATAACAGCAATCCTTCTTTCTTGTAAATGACAGTCTCTGCTTTTCAAGACTCAAAAGGTTGTAATACCTAATAATTTCGCTTACTTACTCTTCTCTTGCCCGCTATTAAATTTATAGCTTATTCCCAACATAATCATGGAAGTTGTCATATCGTATGAGACCTCACTATAAGGAATTGCCCCATATGGTGGATATGCATCGGCAAACATAGGATTTAGCAATGAACCCGATGTCTTTCCAGAACTATCACCGTAGTGGAAAACTCCATCCAATTGCCAGTTTTTATTAACCAAATAACTTAAACCAAATTGATAGGCATTCTTAATAACAGCTGTGGCTGGGATATTATAGAAAGTAACTTCGCTTGGGATTGGATTTGAATTATAAGTATATCCCAATCGTAAAGGTAACTTATTAATACCCCTAAATTGTATTCCAGCTGAAACTATGGATATATTATTCCAGCCAAATCCCGCAACCGCTGCATTTTCTGTCCACCCCGTATTGGCGAAACCTTCTGTATTCTCATAATCAACAAAACGATAATCTAAGGCAAAATCAAAATTGGATAACGAATACCCCACCCCAATAGAGAAAATTGCTGGATAGTCCATTTGGAAATTGTTTTTAGCAGTTTCACCATTTGGATACGTATTATCAAATTCAAAATCAGCGAAAGATTGTTTTGTTTTATAGGAAACCCCAGCTTTAAATCCAAATTCTGACTTGTAGAACACTCCAAATTGAGCTCCAAAACCTAGAGCAGATGCTTTATCTGTACTTGGATAACCTGATGAATTTGGGTACATCGTGGGATTCGGCATAAGTTCAAGGGTAGCAAAATCAAAATTTGGCTGTACCCCAATGGAAAATTTTTCTGAAAGTTCGTAAGCCCAAGAGAGACCTATTTGCAATAGCATATAGTCAGATTCAATACGTCCAAATCCTCCCATTGACTGTGGCATATTAACCGGATTGGTCATACTTTCTGGAAAGGTGACTCCAAAGCCACTTATTCCAAACGCAGAAAAACCAAAGGTGTGTTTACTGCCTTCTTTACTCCAAATATAAGCTAGGTTAGGCATAACAGAAGAACCTCTATCATCTGCTGTACTACCACTAAAAAAATTGCCGGTTGGTTGACCGTCTTGACCAAATTCTGGTACCGTCGAATAAAGTTTTGGTGATGAAAAAAAGAGTCCCACATCTAACTTCAAAGTGTTATGATCAAATTGTGAAATAGCAGCGGGGTTCCACTGTAAAGCGCCAGAAATATCTAATGGCTGACCAGTTGCTGCCCCTCCCATAGACATATTAACTGCTCCTACACCTTGCATGATATGACCAGATTGAGCAAAAAACAAAGTTGTGACTAGCAAAAGTAACGGTGTTATAATTTGTGTTTTCATAGGAATGAATTTAAATTATGGAGATCCTGATAGTTGTTTAGCCTCTTACTATAACAAATTTACAATTGCATTATGCCATTTATCATGATTTAAATCATATAAATGATTAAGGTTCCTAACCAAATAAGAAAACTGAAGGATATAAAAAAGCCTGCTAAAAGCAGGCTTACAAATTACTATCTAATAAGTTTTTTATACTTAATCCTTTTGGGCATCAAATCACCTCCTAGACGTTTCTTTTTATTTTCTTCATAGTCACTAAAACTACCTTCAAAGAAATACACTTGACTGTCTCCTTCAAACGCCAAGATATGTGTACATATCCTGTCTAAAAACCAACGGTCGTGGGATATGACTACAGCACATCCTGCAAAGTTTTCCAAACCTTCTTCTAAAGCTCTAAGTGTATTCACATCCAAATCGTTGGTAGGCTCATCCAATAACAATACGTTACCTTCTTCCTTCAAGGTCATTGCCAAATGCAATCTGTTTCTTTCCCCTCCAGAAAGTAAATTCACTTTTTTATTTTGTTCACTACCCGAGAAATTGAAACGACTTAGATAAGCTCTGGAGTTGACTTGTCTGCCCCCCATCATGACCAACTCTTGCTCATCACTAAAATTTTGCCAAATGGTTTTGTTCGGATCAATATTGGAATGGCTTTGATCTACATAGGCAATTTTTGCCGTATCCCCGACTTCAAATGTTCCTTTGTCTGGTGTTTCTTCGCCCATTATCATTCTGAAAATAGTCGTTTTTCCAGCTCCATTGGGACCAATCACTCCCACAATACCTGCTTGTGGTAATTTAAAATTTAAATCTTCATATAACAATTTATCATCATAAGCCTTACTCACACCCTTGGCTTCAATTACATTAGTACCAAGTCTTGGACCATTAGGAATATATATTTCCAATTTCTCATCCAATTGTTTTTGGTCTTGACTCATAAGTTTGTCATAATTGTTCAAACGGGCCTTCTGTTTAGCTTGACGACCTTTAGGAGCCATCTTAACCCACTCCAACTCGCGCTCCAACGTTTTCTGACGCTTACTCGCTTGTTTTTGTTCTTGAGCCAATCGCTTTGATTTTTGATCCAACCAAGAAGAATAATTCCCTTTCCAAGGAATACCTTCTCCTCGGTCCAATTCCAATATCCACCCAGCGACATTATCCAAGAAATAACGGTCGTGAGTCACGGCAATCACAGTTCCTTTATACTGTGCTAAGTGATGTTCTAACCAATGAACAGATTCCGCATCCAAGTGGTTGGTAGGCTCATCAAGCAACAACACATCTGGTTCTTGCAAAAGCAAGCGACATAATGCAACACGACGTCTTTCTCCTCCTGATAGAACTCCAATTTTTTTATCAGCGTCTGGCGTTCTAAGAGCATCCATGGCTATCTCTAGTTTGGTATCTAGTTCCCAAGCATTGGAGGCATCAATTTTATCCTGAAGTTCTGCTTGACGATTCATCAACTTTTCCATTTTGTCTGGGTCACTATAGACTTCTTCCAATCCAAACATATCGTTGATTTTATTGTACTCCTCTAAAATGGCCACTGTTTCCGAAGCGCCTTCCTTGACTACCTCTAAAACCGTTTTATTCTCATCCAATTGAGGTTCCTGCTCCAAATAGCCAACCGAATAACCCGGAGAAAAAACTACATCTCCTTGGTAATTCTTATCAACTCCTGCAATAATTTTTAAAAGGGTCGATTTACCAGAACCATTCAATCCTAGGATACCAATCTTGGCCCCATAAAAGAAGCTTAAATAGATATTTTTTAGAACTGGTGTATTGGCACTTTGGTATGTTTTAGTAACACCGGCCATTGAAAAAATGACTTTTTTATCGTCGCTCATAAATTGTAATTGTTTTAAGTAAAATAAATTTGAAGATAAGCTTTAGCTATACCCTTCCTTTCAAAGCATTAAAAACCCATGCTATGGCAAAAAATCCGATACCCACTGAAGCAAAGCCCCAACCAGCTACATCATCATATCTAAAAGCTCCCAACGCTATTAAACTCAATCCTACTAATATCATGATCCATGTCGCCCAGGCCAACACAGTATTTTTGTTCATTGCCATCTTTAATTTGTTTTTAATTTTAAAATACAAATATCGTGTTTTTTAAAATAAAAAAAAGCACCACTTACGTGATGCTTTCTTTGAAGTTCCAAAGCTTATTTATAACACAATCATGGGCACTTCAATAAATAGCAACTGACTTTCAGTTATTGCTTTTAGAGAAAAATCATTAGTTTCTGAAATACCTATGGCATCTCGAGTCTTTAATTCTTGACTTTCAATAGCAATATCACCATCAATCACCATCATATAGACACCATGGTTTTCACTAGAAACTTTATATGTGAACTCTTTATCAGTATCTAAATCTATTCTAGAAATTTTGGCATCTTGGTGAATTTTCAAACTGCCATCATATCCAGAATTCATACCACTGACAAGCACTTGCAATTCATTTTTTCTGTCTTCATCAGAAAATGTCTTTTGATCATACCTAGGCGAAACCCCTTGGGTATCTGGAATAATCCAAATCTGAAACAAATTAAGGTATTCATCGCTGGTTCCATTTATTTCGGAATGTTGAACACCTGTTCCAGCTGACATTACTTGTACTTCACCTGGAACTACTGGCTGCCATTTTTCATGCATGTTGTCCCTATGCTTCAACACCCCCTTCAAAGGAATCGTTATAATTTCCATGTTATCATGAGGATGGGTTCCAAATCCCATATCAGGAGCCACTATGTCATCATTCAAAACACGTAAGGCGCCAAAATGAATCCTCTCAGGATCAAACCATCTCGCAAAGCTAAAGGAATGATTCGCTTGCAACCAACCATGGTTTGCAAACCCTCTGGATTCTGCTTTATGTACTATTGTTTTCATTTTTTAATCTCCTTTCTTCATCTTAGTTTATCGAGCAAATCACTTAATTGTGTTGCTTCTTCTTCTGAAATATTTTTAAGCCATTCGTCATTAAAGTCGTCTGAAATCTCATCCAAAAGCTCCAAACCTTTATTGGTAATTACCACATGAACTACCCTTCTGTCTTCTTTACAATCAAAACGCTCTACTAAGCCTTTAGCGCATAGTTTATCCATCAAACGAGTTGCATTGGGAGAACGTTCTATCATACGCTCTTTAACAACTTGAGCCCTTAAAGGGCCTTTGGCTCCCTTTAAAATTCTTAAAATATTGTATTGCTGCGGTGATAATCCAAACGTTCCAAAAAAAGTATTTTGTTTGGCTGTAATCCAGCCCGCCGTGTATAGAATATTTATCAAAGCCTTGGTACGCTGGTCTTTGAATTTAGAATTTACATCTTTTGAAATATCACCCATAATTTAAAATTTATACTAATTGCGCTTCAGTTACAACGGCTGACTGGAAGATATCTAAGTAACGATTGAGTTCCAACTTTAAATCTTCATTAACAATATCTCCATCTACAAAATTGTCATAAAACATGGGCATTGAAAAAGTACCTGTAATGTCGGCGGCATGAAAAGGAAACCTATTTTCTGCAATATTTAAAACCGATTTTCCACCACGAGGTCCAGGAGCCGTAGCCATCAAAAATACTGGTTTACCTTCAAAAAACTCTCCCTTTATCCTAGAAACCCAGTCCATCAAATTCTTAAACCCAGCAGAATAAGCGCCATTATGCTCTGCTAAAGAAATCACTATACCGTCTGCTTCTTGTAATTTTTTAAAAAATGAATGAGCATTGGCTGGTTGCCCTCCCATTTCCGCTTCCAAATCGACACTATAAATGGGTAGCGGAAAATCATTTAAATCCAAAACCTCATAGTCTACCCCTTCCATTAACCCTCCAACATAACTTGCTAATTGCTTGTTGATAGATGCTTTCCCAATACTGGCTCCAAATGCTATTATTTTTTTCATATCCTTTTCAATTTATTTTCCATGGCAAATATATGACAATAATATTTATTTTCCAAGGAAAATAAATTAAAGATTCACATCCTCATTTTTATGCATAGAGCGATTTGAGTCCTAACAAGTTTTGTATTTTAGCACACACAAACTTTACAAACATGGATATTAACTTCAATAAGAACGAAGATTTTAATAAACTTTTAGTTTCCGATTTAAAAAGCAAATTGGCCCAAGTGAAAATGGGTGGTGGAAAAAGTCGGATTGAAAAACAGCATTCTCAGGGCAAATTAACTGCAAGGGAACGTATCGATTACTTGCTGGATAAAGACTCCAAAAATATAGAAATTGGTGCTTTTGCAGGGGATGGAATGTATGCCGATCATGGTGGCTGCCCTTCTGGAGGTGTTATCGTAAAAATAGGCTACATCCAAGGGAAACAATGCATTGTAGTCGCTAACGATGCCACTGTAAAAGCAGGAGCCTGGTTCCCTATCACAGGTAAAAAAAACCTGAGAGCTCAAGAGATTGCCATAGAAAATAAACTACCAATCATTTATTTAGTAGATTCTGCCGGGGTTTATTTACCCATGCAAGACGAAATTTTTCCAGATAAAGAGCATTTTGGACGCATTTTTAGAAACAATGCCGTGATGAGCAGTATGGGGATCACACAAATTGCTGCTGTCATGGGCAGTTGTGTTGCCGGTGGGGCTTACCTTCCTATCATGAGTGATGAAGCTTTAATCGTTGATAAAACGGGAAGCATCTTTTTGGCAGGAAGTTATTTGGTAAAAGCTGCCATAGGTGAATCTATTGATAATGAAACCTTAGGAGGTGCCACTACACATTGTGAGGTGAGTGGCGTTACCGATTATAAGGCCAAGGACGATAAAGATGCTTTGGATACTATTAAAAATATTGTAGATAAAATAGGAGATTTTGACAAAGCAGGATTCAACAGAAAAGATGCCATAAAACCTAAAGAAAATCCAAGTGATATTTATGGTATTTTACCTAAGAGTAGAGCCGATCAATACGATATGTATGAAATTATCAAACGCTTGGTAGATGGTTCAGAATTTGAAGAATACAAGGCAGGTTATGGCAAAACCATTATCACGGGTTATGCAAGGATTGACGGTTGGTCTGTTGGTATTGTTGCCAATCAACGGACGTTAGTAAAAACGACAAAATCTAAAACCAAACCAAGTGAAATGCAGTTTGGTGGCGTGATCTACAATGATTCTGCCGATAAAGCGACCCGATTTATAGCAAATTGTAACCAAAAGAAAATACCCTTGGTATTTTTACAGGATGTGACGGGCTTTATGGTAGGGAGTAAAAGTGAACACAGTGGCATCATTAAGGATGGAGCAAAAATGGTGAATGCAGTTAGTAACTCCGTTGTTCCTAAATTCACCATCGTCATAGGAAATAGCTACGGAGCAGGAAACTATGCCATGTGCGGTAAAGCCTATGACCCTAGATTGATTGTAGCCTGGCCTAGTGCTGAGCTTGCTGTAATGAGTGGTAATTCGGCAGCTAAAGTTTTACTTCAAATTGAAAAGGCATCCTTAGAAAAACAGGGAGAAAAGATTACCAAAGAGAAAGAAGAAAAATTATTTAATCAAATCAAGGCAAGATACGACAATCAAGTGTCTCCTTACTATGCCGCAGCTAGATTGTGGACCGATGCCGTCATTGATCCTTTGGACACCAGAAAATGGATTTCAATGGGAATAGAGGCCGCCAATCATGCTCCTATTGAGAAACAATTTAATTTAGGGGTGTTACAAGTTTAGAATAATCGTGTTTTTTCGTACCTTAAGCATTAACAATCAACAAATTAATAGCGATGGGAACAATTAAAACACTTAACAAGTGGGCTAATGCGCATACGTATTACCCATTAGATGCCGTACGGGTGGCTCTAGGTGTCTTTCTTTTTATTAAAGGAATACACTTCATGAGTAACACCCAAATATTAATGGATCTCTTTACTCCTATTCAAAATTTAGCGGGAGGTATGATTACTGTTCATTATGTGGCTCCTGCACATTTTATTGGAGGTATGTTGATAGCTTTTGGTCTATTGACGCGTTGGGCCATAATTGCCCAATTACCAATTTTGATTGGAGCTATAATGATCAATTTTGTAGGAGAAATGCATGTAGGCAACCTTGTTGTCGCCACAGCCACACTGATGGTATGTATTTTCTTCATTTTTTATGGCTCGGGAAAACATTCTGCTGACTATTACTTTAAAATGCAACAGTAAAAAAAGCGACCAATTGGTCGCTTTTATTTTAAATTCCTTGATAGGTTTGAATCAGTCGGATAAATTCTGCGCGATACCCATCTCTATCTGCTCCTCTGCCCGCTTTGGCCAAAGCAACAACATCTTCTAAGCTGGTATCATTGGTATATTTAGAATGTCGTAACTGCATACCAGCCAAGGCTACGGCTGCACTAAACTTCATATCAACACTTGGAGTATTCAACTCATCCCGTTGTACATGTACCATCTCAGTACTGGAGTTTTCATCAGGCTTTTTGTATCTAAATTTTACGGTAAATAATTCATTCGAAGCGTTGACATTTGTTGGTTTTGTATATTTCAAATCTGGTGTTTCTCTTAAATATTTACTGCTGACACCCACGGGAATTACCTCATACAAGGCGGTAACCGTGTGACCACTGCCTAATTCTCCCGCATCTTTTGTGTCATCAATAAAGTCTTCATCTGCCAACATTCTGTTTTCATATCCTATTAATCTATAGGCTTGTATTTTAGCTGGGTTGAACTCTATTTGAATCTTTACATCCTTGGCGATGGTGAAAAGGGTGCCTCCAAACTCTTTCCCAAATACCTTTTGAGCTTCTTGCATGTTATCTATATAGGCATGATTGCCATTTCCTTTATCTGCCAAAGTTTCAAGCTTAGAATCCTTGTAATTACCATATCCAAACCCAAGTACCGATAAAAACACACCAGATTTTCTTTTTTCTTCTATCAGTTGCTTCATATCATTATCACTTGAAGCTCCGACATTAAAATCTCCATCAGTGGCCAAAATCACACGGTTATTCCCTCCTTTTATAAAATGCTTTTGGGCCAATTCATAAGCTAAAGTAATCCCGGCACCACCCGCCGTAGATCCACCTGCTTCCAATCGGTCCAAAGCATTGATTATTTTAGACTTAAACTTTCCTGAAGTAGGCTCTAAAACCATTCCAGCAGCCCCTGCATAAACCACTATAGACACCTTATCCTTCTCTCGTAATTGATTGACCAAAAGTTTAAATGCTTGCTTTAAAAGCGGGAGTTTATTTTCTGAGTCCATAGAGCCAGAGACATCTATCAAGAAGGTTAAATTGGATGGTGGTAAATTCTTATTTTCAATGGTTTTACCCTGCAAACCAATACGTATCAATTTGGAGTCTTTATTCCACGGTGTTTCCACCACCTCTGTATTAATGGAAAAGGGGTGCTCTCCCGTTGGTTGCGGATAATCATAAGAAAAATAATTCACCATTTCTTCAATTTTGACGGCATTAGGTTCAACAACATAACCACTATTAATCATTCGCCTAATGTTGCTATATGCTGCCTTATCTACATCTATAGAAAATGTAGACAAAGGTGAGGAATGAACATTCTCAAAATTGTTTTCTTGGATCGTCGCATAACTTTCGTTATCAGAAATTCTAAAATTCCCACCTTGTGTTGTGATTACAATACAACCATTTTTAGCTATTCTCCCGAATTTCTTTTTGGCCTCCGCTTTGTCATAAACAACCTTTGAGTGAATACTGTCCGTTGCAATGGATTCAACCAATGAATTATTATTTTGAGGGATGGGCATTCCATCTACAATATATAAGGGAGCTTCTTTAATTTTTTTGGATTTGCCCTGACTTTTTGTTTGAACTACCAAGACGCCGTTACCTCCTTGAGCCCCATATAATGCAGCTCCATTGGCTCCTTTTAAAATCTCTACATTTTTGATGTTCTTCTGGTTTATTTTGGATAATTCCTTCTCTGAGGAAATAACCCCGTCAATAACAATTAAAGTATTGCTATTTCTATTTACTGAGCGGTTTCCCCTTAAAACAATACGGGTATTCTGCTTTCTATTAGGATTTCCATTATTAATTTGTAGACCAGAAACCTTTCCAGATAGGCTATTGACTAAATTTGGGTTTTGTGCCTGACTTAGTTCTTCTGCCTTTATCACTTGGCTAGATGTTGTAATTTGATTAAGACTTCTCTTGGTACCAAGAACGGATATTACAACTTCATCTATGCTTTGAACATCAGGCTCCATGGCAAAACTGAAGCCTGTCTGCCTTTCAACTTTTTTTTCAGTAGTCACATAACCTACATAGGTATAAACCAAAACATCGCCAACCTGAGCTTTAATGGTATATTTTCCATCAAAATCTGTTTGGGTGCCTTCTTGGGTTCCTTTAATTACAATGTTGACTCCGGGTAATGGTAAACCATTTTCGTCTGCTATCATTCCTGAAACGGTCATTTCCTGAGCCGCTATTTGTAAGCTAACTAAGCAAACAAATAAGGTGTTTAAAATTGCTTTCATGATTAGTGTGTTTATTGATTTAGCATAAAACTAAATCCTACAAACCAATCAAAACAATGATATTTAGGCAACTATACCTTTGGCTTAGGGAAGCATCAGCATGAACTAGTCAACGCTTAAAATTCGATCTTGGAGAGAATTTGTTCTTTCTTTTTTGGCAAGAGCCTTATCACTTTGATCTCCTGAGTTTCTTCTGGCTTTCCATAATTCTTAAATACGGTAAGCTTTATATAAACAGGTTTATCCGACCTATTTTGATAGTCTGCCATAAGAAAATAGGATCCCATCTGAGCCGTAGCATTGGTATATTCAACTAAACCGTACATGCTAAAAAAATTACCTCCCATTTCGGTCTTCATATGGTCATTACTGCTTATTTCCCTATTGGGATCAATCAATTTCAAATTGATATCCACATCATCCCGATTGGAATCTACCAATATTCGCAACTTGTATTGAATTTTTAAATTTTTGTCGGAATAATCCTCAAGCTCCATCAAAACCTTACCCACATCGTTATAACTTACCTCCTGTATTTTTAGATAATTGAGAACCTCTAGTTTTTCCATGAGATCCTCATTATATAATTTATTAAAGAAATTATAGGCATTTTCAAACTGGCCCACTTCGTAATTGGATAAAGCCAGTTCGCGATAAGACCTAGCATCTTGAGGCTGAAGGGAAAATATTTTATTGTAAAACAGATTGGCCTGTTCCAATCGGCCTTCGCTCTCCAATTGGTAAGCCATAGCCCTTAAGGTGAAATGGTTTGTAAATGAGCTGTCCAACAGCTGCTTTAAGATAGAAGCAGCTTTATCCTCCTGTCCTTGGGATGAGAAAAATTTATAGCCCTCTACATAATATGAGGTAATTTCATTCTTTTTCGGGTTATAATTGGTATAAATGGTTGAAGCTTCATCCATACTCGCTGCCTTTTCAAGTTTGCCTAAAAAATCAGGAGCCTTTTCCTTTAAATCAACTTTAGGTGTTTTGAAATAAAAGGTTTCGGTAGAATAATTGGGAACATAATTTTCCTTACGACCAGTTTGAACAGATTTCTTCGTTTTTACCATTACCACCCCATTGCCCGCTTGCGACCCATATAAAACAGCTGCATTGGCACCCTTTAAAATGGTAACCGACTCGATGTTTGTAGGATCGAGATTTACAAAATATTGATAAGTGGACGGGATCCCATCCACAACTACAAGTGCTGAATTAGTAGTTTGTAAAAATCGAATACCTCGCAACTGTATTTCTTTAGTTTTCTCAGCCCTATCAGCTGGAGTAGCATTTGGAGGAAGGCGTTTATCGACTAAAATTAATCCGCTCACTTTACTATCCAAAGCTTCAAGAGCATTGGAACTTCTTCCTATATTCAAATCATCAGAATTTACCGTTTGGTAGGCATAAACGATGGAATTCGGATCTTTTTTCATTCCCAAAGCACCATCTACAGGTTTAGATCGCCTCAGATCTTCAAACATTGGTTCCCGCCTCATGTAAACAACCTGTAATGTCGTATTTCCTACAATGGTACGTTTAGGTAAGTAACCATCCTTCTTGAAATCTAAAGTATCACTAGACTTTACCCGAAATGTAAAATTACCTCCTCTATCTGTATTAGTCCTTTCAGAATATCCTTTACGAGTGACCTCAACACCATAAAATGGTTTTATGGCCTCATCATATACAGTACCATAAAGATTCCTAGTCGGTACATTTTGTGAAAATAATTGGATACCCCCTAGAAGAAGAACAAAGATTAACTGATTTCTCATAGTTTCAGAAGTTTACCTACTAAAACTACAAGAAATTCTTACATTTTCAAAAGTTTTGTAAGAGTTTCTTCTCTTCTTACTTTTCCAGAGGAAGTTTCTTCAAATTGAGGTATATTGTAAATGGCTTTGGGCTTCTCATAGGTATCCAAAGCTTCAAAAACTTTCGGCTCTACCACATTGGAATCTCCTTCAACCACCAAAATAACCTTCTCTCCTAATGTAGGATCTGGTTGGGAGGCAAAAAAGAAACGTCTATCCATTTGGTCCTGAATCTTGGCTTCCATCAACTCTGGAAGTAATTTTATCCCACCTGAATTAATAACATTATCAACTCTTCCTAACCAATCAAATTCGGTTTCAGAATAAATCTCAACCAAATCGTTGGTCACTATAGGTTCCTGAGATAATCTAGGGGCATTGATGACCAAACATCCCCTGTCATCCTTGGAAACCGTAATTTTAGGAAGTGTTCTGTATGGAGCGTTCTTTTTTGTGGTATGATTTAATTTTTTCAAGCCAATATGGCTTAAAGTTTCGGCCATACCATAAGTCATATAAACACGTGTAGAAATGTGTTGGATTTTGGCTACCAATTCTTTTGAAATGGGAGCTCCTCCAACGATTAAAATTTTGACATGTTCAATGGTGTCCAAGCTATTTTCCAATTGCATGGGTGTCATGGCAGCAAAGTCATAGTCTTTGGTTAAAACTATTTTGGATTTTGGTTCAACAACATCCAATTCCAAGCCCAAAATAAGACCTCTAACCAACATCATTTCCCCTGCAATAAAATTAATAGGTAAACAATGTAAGGCGCTATCACCTGGTTTTAATTTGAAAAAATCACCGGTAGAAATCGCCGAATTAACCATGGCCTGTTTTTCTACATGAAATTCTTTTGGAGCACCTGTAGAACCAGAAGATTGAATGGTAATAAGCGGACTGTCATCCATCCAGTTATTAATAAAATCACCCACCTTCTTCTCATAGGGTAAACCTTCTTTTATGTAGCTATAAGCAACTTCCTTTAAATCATCTTGAGCAAAATGATACTCGTTGAGTTTGAAACGGTTATGGATTTTATCGAACTTTGGAATCATCAGTCTAAAATTTTATAATCTTCTTTAATAGGTTCTTCTACATGACCAAAAAGCTTGTCCTTCCAATTGGTCCATCGATATTTCTTCGAAAATATGAATAATAAGATTGGGAATAAAACAAAAACGGGTAAAAAAACGTCAAAAAAACCAGCAGCAGTCGGATCGGAAATATCCTTTAAAATGGAGTGTGTTTGAAACGCTGTCCAATCTGCGGTAACCAACAAAGCAGTAAACAAATTATTGGCCGCATGGAAACCCAAAGCCAATTCCATACCATCATCCATAAGGGTCATAATTCCAAGAAAAAGTCCCGTTCCTATGTAATAAATCATAATGATGTAGCCCATTTTTTCTACTTCGGGATTTGCAATATGTAACAAACCGAAAATAAGTGAAGTAATTGCTAAAGGCAACCATCTAGTTTTTGATATAACACCTATTCCCTGCATCAAATAGCCTCGGAACAAATACTCTTCAAAACTGGTTTGTAAGGGGATAAACACCACAGAAATCAACAAGAGGATTAAAAATGGGATCATTTTAAAATTCCATTGGTAATTTTCAGGGTTCATATAATAATCTGCTACAACAAAGGAAGAACTCAAAATGCCCCAAAGCAAAAAGGCAAATAAAATACGCCCCCAATCTATTTTTTTTCGTGCTGTTGTTAAGGAAGTAACTGTTTGTTTATGTAAAGTCCTGACCACGAAAAAGACGCCAACCAAACCTGCTGCAAAAGATAATAACATGAGAAATAAATTAAGGTTGGATTCCAACATGCCCATCATTTGGGTTTCATCCATACCAAATATATTCTCGCCGCTTTCAAAGGCCTTAAAAAATACGGCTACCGTGAAGGGTATTTGACCAATAATTACCGCAAAAATAACAACTAAAAGACCTATCAAATAGCGCCACCAATCATGCAGCACATTAAACGCTTGGGTTATATACATAAACTACAAGTTAAATTTCCAATTTAAATTATTTTGGTACTGTAACGTACCATTACTTACCGTTAGAGGGCTGTCAAAATTATTAGTAAATAGACCACCAGTCCCTAACCCCTGTGGCATCTTATTATTTAGTGTGTAAGTCCATTGCGCAATAGCGTTAAGACCCACATTACTTTCCAATGCACTAGTAATCCACCAACCTATATTCTCTCTTTCTGCCAAATTAATCCATTCTTGGCTTCCTTCCCATCCTCCCACAAAACTAGGTTTTAAAATAATGTATTGTGGCTTGATGGTTTGTAGCAATTCCTGCTTACTTGTTACATCAAAAACACCAATTAATTCTTCATCTAAGGCTATAGGCAAAGGCGTCAGCTCACAAAGTTGTGCCATTTCTTGAAATTGACCTTGTTTTATGGGTTGCTCAATGGAATGCAAATCCAATTCAGCCAATTTTTTTAATTTATCCAAGGCTTCTGAAGGAGGAAAAGCACCATTGGCATCCACTCTTATTTCTATTTCTTCTTTAGAAAAGGTTTTTCTTATCGACTTTAACAACTTGAATTCGGTCTCAAAATCAATCGCACCAATTTTCATTTTGATACAATTGAAGCCAGTGGACAGTTTAGATTCAATCTGCTCTTTCATAAAATCTTCATTGCCCATCCAAATAAGACCATTGATAGCGATAGATTCCTCTCCTTTTGTAAATGCAGAAGGAAACAGTTCAAATGGTGTTTGACTTTCTAGAGATTTAAAGGCCATTTCCAATCCAAACTGAATACTGGGGAATTCTTTATTAGCCTTGTATAGTGCGGATAACCCTAATGAAATGTTGTGGCATGTCCATTTTAATTGATGCTCATAATCAGGTCTGTCATCGGCACTTAGTCCTCTTAAAATACCACATTCTCCTATTCCCCTTTTACCATTCTGTTCTAAAATGATAAACCACGTTTCTTTGGTTTTTAATATGCCTCTTGATGTACCGCTAGGTTTTTTAAACTGAAGTTGGTGTTGTTTGTACTCTGCTGTCATTACATCTCAAAATTACTGATAAAAAATGGTTATTTTAGAGAGATTTTTTAAAAGATATATGCCAGATTTTCCAAATATTATTTTATTCGCCATTCCATTTTTTATTTTGGCTATGTTGGTGGAATTGTTTGTAACAACACGCTCAAAATTTAAGGAAACCAAGGGCTATGAAGTTAAAGATGCCTTTGCATCTATTGCTATGGGTTTGGGCAATGTCTTTTTAGGCTTTTTGAGTAAAGCCATCGTTTTAGGATGCCTTTTTCTGGTTTACGAACATCTTAGATTTTTTACTATTCCCGTTACTTGGTGGAGCTTTGTCTTGTTATTTTTTGCTGATGATCTATCCTACTATTGGTTTCATCGTATTTCACACGAATGTCGCTTATTTTGGGCTTCGCACGTAGTTCACCATTCGTCGCAACATTACAATTTAAGTACGGCTCTTAGACAAACGTGGTCTGGAAGTTTCTATTCCTTTATTTTTTGGCTTTGGCTACCCTTAGTAGGTTTCCACCCAGCCATGATCATGCTACAGATGTCCATTAGTCTGCTTTATCAATTTTGGATTCATACGGAAGCCATTGATAAACTACCTAAATGGTTTGAAGCCATTTTTAATACGCCTTCCCATCATCGTGTACATCACGGAAGTAATCCTATTTATTTGGATAGAAACCACGCTGGTATTTTAATTATTTGGGACAAACTTTTTGGTACGTTCCAACCCGAATTGGAAACCGAAAAGGTTAAATACGGACTGGTTAAAAACCTCAACACCTTCAATCCTATTAAAATTGCATTTTTAGAATGGGCTTATATGTTTAAAGATGTTTTTACGGGAAAGAAAACCTTAAAAGACCGTTGGAATTATGTAACCAAACCACCTGGATGGAAACATGATGGTACTGGAAAATTGAGTCATGACTTGCGTGAGGAGTGGTTAAAGTCAATGAATAATTAACAATGAGTAGTTAGTTCCATATTTTTAAATATTCCTTCAACTTTTTTTCAGAAGCTAAATGAAGTGCAATAGCCCTATTATAGAGTTCTTTCAAATTTCCATATGCTTCAGATTTTACTGCATTTTCAATAGCAATCAAAACGTCTTTCAAATCATTAACCCCAACATAATCGGTTTGCGGTTTTAAGGAATGGGCGTTGATTCGTAATTGTTCCCAAGCTTCTGCTTCTAAATCGGTTTTCATCTGTGCCAAAGTTTGGGGGGCTATCTCCAGATACAGACTTATATAACGTCGCATTTTCTTGGAATCTCCCTTTGTGAATTTTTCTAAAAAACTTAAATCAACCATTACACATTGGCTTTGATAAGTTCATAAATTTCCTCAAAAGCATCCTGACCTTTAATCACATAATGAATCGCACCATACATAATGGTCTGTGAAGCTGTTCCGTAGCTTTTTTGACTGGACAACATGATAACAGGTAAATGCCTGTTCTGTTTTTTGATTTCCTTCAAGATATCAATTCCATTTGCGGCCTCTTTTTCTTTGGAATTCAAGTAATAATCCAAAATGATGACATCTGGATTTTCGTGCAGATGCTTCAAACAAGCTTCCCCTGTTGGAAATGTCTTTATGTTAAAACCTGCATATTGCCCTTTTAGGTAATCGGTCAACATTTCTGTCAATAAGGGTTCGTCATCTACAATGCATACTGTTGGATTTAAATTATTCATGACCATTAAGTTTTGTGAGTTTATAAATTTTCTCAATTAATTCTTTTGTATCGAATGGTTTCCCTATAAAATCGTCCATTCCCATCTCAAAACATTTATCTACTTCTTCTTTGAGTACATTGGCCGTCATGGCTATAATGGGGATTTTTGACTTGTTGTTATCAAACTGTCTAATAGCTTGGGTAGCTTCATAACCATTCATAACTGGCATTTGTACATCCATCAAGATCACGTCATAATGGCTCAATTTTACTTTTTCCACGGCAATGGCACCGTTTTCGGCAAGATCAACGGTCACATGTTCTATGGCGTCTTCTAGTTCTTCCCCGGCCACTACGGCATTGAATTGATTGTCCTCTACCAACAATACCTTGGTGCCTTTTAGTGCTTCTGAAATCTTGTTATCTGAAGTAGTTACAGGTTCTTTTTGGACCGAAACAACTTCAGCAACCTCATACGGAATGGTAAAATGGAAAGCACTCCCTTTGCCTTTGTTGCTCTCAACCCAAATTTTACCTTTATGGAGTTCAACCAACTTTTTGGAAATGCTCAAGCCTAAGCCCGTACCACCAAACTTTCGTGAGGTATCACTATAAGCTTGCTCAAAGGATTTAAATATTTTTTCGATTCGGTCTTGGTCAATACCAATGCCTGTGTCAGAAACAGTGAATTGTAAATTCAACGTGTCGTTTTCTTCTTTGGAAGTAACCGTTGCGGTGACCATGCCCTTTTCGGTAAACTTAATGGCATTCCCTATCAGATTAATGAGAATTTGTTTTAATCGTGTGTCATCACCTTTAACCATTATTTCTTGCTGAGGCAAAATGGTTTTCAACTGCAAGCCTTTTTCTTCTGCTTTGAACTGCATAATGGTCTGTACATTGTTTACCACGTCATTTATTGAGAACGGTTCGCTTTCCAATTCAATCTTGCCCGCTTCAATTTTTGAGATGTCCAAAATATCATTTACAATAACCAACAATGAATCTGAAGACTGTTTGATACCATCTAAATACTCGGTTTGATCTTTTCTAGGTCTGCGTCGTAAGAGAATATCGGTCATCCCTTTAATGGCATTCATGGGCGTGCGAATCTCGTGACTCATATTGGCCAAAAATTGATGTTTGGCACGTTCGCTAGCTTGTGCTTTTTCCTTTTCGGCTTCAATGATTTCATTTTTTTGTTTGAGCTCTGCCTCGGTTCTTCGTATAAATTTTAAACGATAATACAATCCAATAATAAAAAGTGTTAAACCTATCCCCAATACTATTAAAAGATTCTTTGTTGATCTTTGCTTGCTTAGCTGATTTTGAAAGGCTAGTTCGGTTTCACGCTTTTGTTGGGCTACGTACAAACTATCTGTCAAACGTTCCTGTGCAAACTGACTTTCCAACTCTAGTTTGGTCGTAGCCTCTCTATTACGTAAACCCACTAAAGAATCCTCTAACTTGACATATTGCTTGTGGTTTTTTAATGCATTGGCATAGTTTCCTTTGGCTTCATAAGCTTTATATAGTACTTCATATAAATCTGAACCAGCACTCAAGTTTTTTATTTTTAAACCACCGGCAAAATTGGCTGTAGAAATTGCCTTGTCATATTGCTTCAACCCTAAATAGGTTTCACTTAAAGTAACATAAAATTGAAAAGAATTAAGATGATTGAGCCTATCTTTGTAAAAGTCATTTAACTCCAGTAGCTCATCTAATCCTTCCTGATACTTGCCAGAAAGATTATTAAAGCTAGCTCTTGTTCTACGAGCTAAAGCGTAACAGGGAACACACTCAGTTTTGTCTTTCATTGCAGTAAGTGACGAATCTAGATATTTACTGGCTTTATCTATCTCTTTTTCATTTATGTATAGATTGGTTAAATCCAGATAAGTTCCTCCTATACTGGTCAAACTTTCACGTTCTTTGGCTATTTTTAAGGCTGCTAATAAGTATTTTTCAGACTCTTCATAATTTCCAATATCCGAATGGATTCTCCCTACTCTATTTAAATTAAATGCATAAACTCTTTTAAACTCTTTATATTTTCCAGCATATTGAATCACTTTTTTTCCGGCCCACAAAGCTTCTGGATATTGATCAGTATCTGAATAATAATCGTTTAATTCTGAATAGAACGATAAATAATTCTTATGATTTTCATTAATATTAAGACTGCTTTCATTAGTCTTAATAAACTCCTCAATAACTCTATCAATATTTTCTGGAGCAACGAAATCACATTTTGCCCGTTTTGCTCTTTCTATACCAAAAAAGAAAAGTCCGAACTGTTTTTGTTGCGAAGCAGCTTCCAAGCCTTTCCTATAAAATTCACAAGCTATTTCTTTGTTTTTTCCTGGATTAGAGAAAAGTTGAAGAGAGGCGGAAATATAATTAAACATTGCTCTATTTTTATCTTCCAGTCTGTTTTCCAGAACCTTTAAGATGTTTTCAACATGCTTTTCATCATACTTAGCGCATTTCATCCTGAGCATTCTTGGCAAATGTGGAAGCACAAACTTATCTTCTTTTTGTTCTAACAACTGTGTCAATCCTAAATGGAAATATTCACAAACCTTTTCATCATTTTCTCTATCTTCCATATTATGGCCAGCAACAAGATAGAGTATACCCAAGTACTCAGGTTTGTTATATTTCTTGGTCAGTTCTATGGCTTCATCTACTTCTGCAACAAAATTTCTAGAATGATTTATAACTCCTCCTTCTTCTGAATAATAGTAGTTGTAATAAGCGTTGAGCCTTTCTAGGTCGTTGGCCTTTCTGTCCATCCATACATGGTACAAGGAATCCTTATCCATCCCTTGGCCAAACGCAAAAGACGTAATGAGGAATAAAAAGAAAAATGGTTTAACACCCTGCGAATAGAACATAGCAAAAATAATTTTCTCTTCTAATCTAGTAAAGCATTGCCATTTAAGGTTTACAACAATTATCAAGTGGCCACAGCAATTATCAAACGGTATTCAAATAATCTGTATATTTCACTCTATGAATCCAACAAAAGCATTAATAGTGGAGGACAATGCCTTTATGGCTACCGTATTGCAGGATATGTTACAGCAATACACCTACAATATAACACTATTAGGTACTGCCCATTCTGGGAAAGAAGCTTTGAAATTAATTAATCTCTTGAGACCCAATCTCGTGTTCCTAGACATAGAACTACCTGATATGACCGGTTTTGAAATGCTAGAACAAATAGAGGATATTACTTTCAAAACCATTTTCACTACGGCACACAGCCAATATGCCATTAAGGCATTTCGTTTTAATGCTTTGGATTATTTGACAAAACCTATTAATGAAAATGAACTGAAAGAAGCTATTAATCGTTTTACAACAACCTCATTTACCAATAGCCAAGAACAAATAAAAAATGCGTTAAAAAACATCCATTCCAGTACTTTTGACGAACAGAACTTACTATTGCAAACCCAAAACGGTTATTTAAAACTCCCCTTAAAGCATATAGTAAAAATTGAAAGTGATCGAAACTACAGTTACATCCATCTTGATAATGGATCTAAAGAACTATCTTCAAAAACTCTGGCTTATTTTGATGAAATCTTAGTGGACAAAGGTTTCTTTAGATGTCACCGATCATTTTTAGTAAATAAACGCCATATTGACTCCATTCAGAATAACGCATTTATTCTGAAAAACAAGACTGAAATCCCCATATCCCGAAGAAAACTTAGTGAAGCCAAACGCTGGATGTCTCGATTTTAATCAATGGGAAACCCACTTGAGTCCAACAATCGATATAATTAACGTAGAAATAAAAAAGAGCCTCCAGAACGTCGCTGGCTCCTTAAACACAAAAATACCTACAAGCACAGTTCCCACAGCTCCTATTCCTGTCCAAACCGCATAAGCAGTTCCTATGGGTAATTCTTTAGACACCTTCACTAATAGCAACATACTTATGGCTAAACAAATTAAGAACCCCAAATACCAATACGTGGCTTCGCTTCCTGTTGACTCCTTGGCTTTCCCTAAACAGGCAGCAAAGGCTACTTCAAATAGTCCGGCAATAATGAGTAAAACCCAATTCATAATTAGTGCTTGAAATTATAATTACTCATAAGATATACTTATTTTCCTCCCCTGCTCTTTTAAAAAAATAATATTGGAAGGTACTTTCTCAGGAAGTTTTTCATTGGGATATAGGTGGTAAATACCAAACATTTTGGTTTCTACAGGAATTCTCTCATTTTGCAAATTCATAAACATCCATGGGTTCATAAATGCCAAATCCAATTCTTTCAAGCTTTTAATTACCTCAACATCCCCAGTATCACCAGAGAGGAAAATTCGTTTTCCATGCCACGTAATCACATAGGAATAATGTTTAAAAGATATGCCATAAACCTTGTGTTCTGTTCTAAAAGGTTCAATTTGAAAATCTAAAGTTTTCGATCCCAATTCTTCTAATTCTTCAACATTCCAAGGGCCATATTTCTCACCCTCAAAAGGTTTTAATAGTTTATTTGAATAATGATCTGCATGCTTATGGGTAAATAAAAAAATGGCATCCTCCTTAATTTGCTCAATTTCCTCATTCTCGTATTCCATATAATTATAAGCTCCCGATTTATAGGGAAAATCGACATACAAATGGGTGGTTCCATCAGTCATGTACAAGCCACAATTCCCAATGAATTTAATTTGTATTTCATTGGTTTGACTTGTGATAAAAAGTGGTGCCAAACCGATACCAAAATACAGTAATATTTTAGTTAAAATGTTAATCATGAGCCTGCTATAATAATTCTCAAAAAGCCAAACGTTGGCATTTATACTAAAGTAATAAAAATAAGCTCTAAATCTATTATATGAAAGTGGAACGTCTAACCAAAACAAAAAAAATCTTGCCGATTACAGTATCAAGTCATTTTCTTATAAATCAATTACTTATATTTAACTATCTAAAATCAATCTCTAAATGAAAATTTTAAAATTCTTTTCCATTGCCCTTGTTTTATTTCTTCAATTTACAATTCAAGCCCAACAAAAAACAAAACCAGCCGACAGTCTAAAAAAAGCTACCAAAGAATTACCTCTGGAACCAGAAAGAACTATTTCCTTTAGCACAGATAAAGGAACCTGGATTTCTGTGGATGTTAGCCCAGATGGTAAAACCATAGCCTTTGACCTAATGGGAGATATTTATACCATTCCGATTTCTGGTGGTAAAGCTACTCAAATCACTCAGGGTATGGCATATGATATTCATCCACGTTTTAGTCCAGATGGTAAATTACTGGCTTTTATTTCTGATAAAAGTGGTTGCGATAACATTTGGATCTTAGATTTGGAAACTAAAAAAGACAAACAAATTAGCGAAGAGAAAAAACACAATTTCTTTTCTGTAGTCTGGACTCCAGATGGTGATTATCTCATAGGCAGTAAAGGTCGTCGAAATATCAAACTTCACGTCTACCATAAAGATGGAGGCTCTGGAAGTCAGTTATTTGATAAGCCAAAAGATCTAAAGGCCATTGATCAAGCTTTTGGAGCGGATGGTAAATTGCTCTATTTCTCACAACGTAACAAAGCTTGGAATTATAATGCCCAGTTGCCCCAATATCAAATAGGCACCTATGATATGGAAGACGCAGATATGGCTGTTATTACCTCTAGATATGGCTCTGCATTTACTCCAACCCTATCGCCAGATGGCAAATGGCTGGTTTACGGAACACGGTTTGAGGCTGAAACAGGTTTAGTGCTTCGAAACTTAAGTTCTGGTGAAGAACGATGGTTAGCTTATCCAGTTCAACGGGACGAACAAGAGTCCATTGCCCCTTTAGGTGTTCTTCCTGGTATGTCGTTTACACCCGATAGTAAAAATTTAATCGCTTCATACGGTGGGAAAATCCATTCCATTTCTATCGAATTCAATACAGCCAAGGAAATCCCTTTCACTGTGGATTTAAAATTGGATTTAGGTCCTCGAGTAAAATTCAATTACCCTATTGAGGATAGTGAAGAAGCTTTGATAACGCAAATACGTGATGCCAAACCGTCTCCAGATGGTTCCAAATTGGCCTTTACAGCCTTAAATAGATTATACGTCATGGAACTTCCTGATGGAAAACCCAAACGACTTACAGAAAATGACTTTACTGAGGCACATCCTTCCTGGTCTCCAGATGGAAGTCAAATTGTATTTACCACCTGGAAAAACGATGGCGGCCATTTATATAAAGTCAGCGCCAATGGAAAAGGAAAACCTATACAACTTACCAAAGAACCTGGAATTTACACCTTCCCTAGGTGGTCATACAAACAAAATCGAATTGCCTTTCACAGAAGTTCGGCGCAAACCTATAAAGATGTCATTGGTCCTGTAGCAGAAAGAGCCAATGAGGATTTGGTTTGGATTTCTTCTGATGGCGGGGATATAACGTTTATTGATAAGACTAAGGGCAGGGAAAAGCCACATTTCACAAAAGTGGATGACCGCATTTATTTAAGTCATCCAGAGAACGGTTTGCTTTCTGTTCGTTGGGACGGTACAGATGAAAAAAGCCATTTAAAATTAAAAGGAATTGAAACTTTTGGATCCTACGATGTGTTTAGCGACCATCATAGCGATAGTCATGAACCGAGTCTTTTGCCACAAATGGATGACAATCGTGCTGAAGATGATAAATCTTCCAAGCCTAGTGAAGTGTTCATTTCACCAGATGGCAAAACAGCCTTAGCACAAATTAATAATGATATTTTTAGCATTACCATTCCGCGTTATGGAAAAACGCCTACCATTTCTGTTGCCAAAGCAGAAAAAGCAGCATTTCCAGCGATGAAATTAACCGTTTTAGGAGGCGAATTCCCTGCCTGGTCAAATGATAGTAACACCATCCATTGGTCTCTTGGATCCAGTCATTTCCGATATGATCTAGCCGAGGGCAAACGCTTCAATGATAGTATAGCTGAACTAAAAAAGCAGCAAAAAGAGAAATTGGAAGCAACCAAGAAATTGGATAGCACGGTCAAAGACATCATCATGGACAAAAAGGAAGAAAAATTTGATGATTTTGAAGCGGAAGAGATAAAAATTAAGGTTTTTTACAAAAAAGATACTCCGAAAGGGAATTTATTATTGCAGGGAGCTCGCATTATAACCATGAAGGATGACGAGGTCATTGAAAATGGAGACCTTCTTATTGAAAATAATCGCATCAAAGCAATTGGTTCCTCAGGAAGCTTAAATATTCCTTCGGGCACCCAAGTGATTGATGTGACGGGAAAGACAATTACACCAGGTTTTGTAGACACTCACGCTCATATGTGGCCTACTTGGGGCGTCCATAAAAATCAAATGTGGATGTATTCGGCCAATTTAGCTTATGGCGTTACCACTACCAGAGATCCTCAAACCATGACCACCGATGTTCTAACCTATGCCGATATGGTTGATGCTGGTATGCTGGCTGGCCCTAGAGTCTATAGTACCGGACCAGGTGTAGGTTACTGGATGTACCAAATTGAAAGCTTGGATCATGCCAAGAAAGTTTTGAAACAATACAGTGAATACTACCAAACAAAAACCATCAAAATGTACTTGGTAGGTAACCGCCAACAACGCCAATGGGTCATCATGGCAGCAAAAGAACTCGGCTTAATGCCAACAACCGAAGGTGGCTTGGATTTTAAATTGAACATGACACAATTATTAGATGGATACCCTGGGCATGAACACGCCCTACCTATCTATCCTATTTATGAGGATGTGATTAAAACAATTGCACAATCTCAAATGGCAGTAACCCCTACCCTTTTGGTAGCCTATGGAGGTCCTTGGGGAGAGAATTACTTTTACTCCAGAGAGAATGTTTGGGGCGATCAAAAACTTCAATATTTCACTCCATATGAAGAATTGGCACAAAAAAGTCGTAGAAGACCAGCATGGTTTATGGATGAAGAACATGTATTTAAAAAGCATGCAATATTTATAAAGGATTTGGTAGAAGTTGATGGACTGGCAGGTATAGGAAGCCACGGACAATTACAAGGATTAGGTTATCATTGGGAACTATGGGCTGTAGCTAGTGGCGGCATGAAAAATCATGATGCGCTAAAAGTAGCTACGATTATTGGTGCCACAGCTCTCGGACTTGAAAGAGATCTTGGTTCCATTGAGATTGGAAAATTAGCCGATATCAATATCATGGATGAAAACCCATTGGAGGAATTAAGAAATACCAATACCCTCAAATATGTTGTTAAAAACGGAAAGGTTTATGACGCCAACAATTTAGACGAAGTATGGCCTAAGGAACAAAAAGCAGAAACGTTTCACTGGCAAACTAAAAAGCCCGAAGGGTTACCTGGAATAGGTAATTAATCCACATAAAAAATAAAGGTTGCTAATTTAGCAACCTTTATTTTTTGTTTAAAGTTTAAAGAAATTAAACAGCAGTGTAACCACCATCGGCTATAAAATAACCTCCAGTGGTAAAGGATGACTTATCTGAATTTAAAAACACCACCAATTCTGCAATTTCTTCAGCCTTCCCCAATCGGTTCATACTGGCTTTGCTTGCTATAAAAGCTTTGGTCTCCTCGTCTAGATTTTCATCTAGTAAAGGTGTAGCTATATAGCCAGGCCCCACTGCATTACAACGAATGTTTTTCTGCCCATATTCAGCAGCTATATTTTTGGTTAATCCTACCACTCCATGTTTTGAAGCCGTATATGCTGGACTCATAGGAGCTGCTACCGTTCCGTGAATGGACGCCATGTTTACAATGCTTCCGCCACCATTTTTTTCCATCTGCACCAATTGGTATCTACACGCATAAAAAACGCCATTTAGGTTCAAGGCAATTACTTTATCCCAAGCATCTATAGCGTATTCTCCTGTTATGGCAACTTGCCCCCCAATACCAGCATTATTACACGCCACATCCAAACGGCCATAAGCCGCCACAATTTCTTTTACAATGCGTTCGTTGTCTTCAGCTTTTGAAGAATCTGCCAAAATAAACAGGGCTTCACCTCCATTTTTAATGATTTCATCAACTACAGCTTTTCCATGATCTTCATTTATATCTGAAAGGGCTACTTTTGCACCTTCCCTAGCATAACATAGGGCAATAGCTTTCCCTATTCCAGATCCACCTCCAGAAACATATGCTACTTTATTATCTAATAATGACATTTTTTATATTTTAAAGTTCACTTTCAAATTTACGAAATCCCCTACCCTTCAAAGTTTTAAAAGCCTTATAATTCTGTTAAATTAAGAACGGGACACTAAGATTTTCATCCCAGTCTTATTTCTTTAACATTCGAACGGAAAAGAATCCTAGAATTAATATAATTAATATCATAATTCCCCATAACCAGAACTTACTTTTAAAAAGTGGTTCTTTATGATGCAATCCTTTTTTTTCTATCTTTTCTTCAATTCCCAGGTCTAATACGATTAAAGAATCAGGTATTTGCGAACTAAATCGCGAGATATCATAATCTGGTTCTAAGGCTCTTTTATTTCCGTATGTGAGATAATATTTTGCAGACTCAACAAAACGCGCCTTCAATTGGTATAAGAAGCCTTTTACTTCTATATCTTCTATAGTTAAAGGATGATTGTTGTTGTTGTCAATAATCACCCTAAATTTTTTAACCGTTGTACTTTCAAAGGGAAACGTATTGTCCTTTACAGAAGCCAAAGTCCCTCTTGTAAGTATATTATATTGATTCTTCCAGCCGTTTTGAGTTTGAATACTATCCGCCAAAAATTCGATTTTTAGAGGCCTATAAAAATCAAAGGTATCCTTCACATTAATTTTAATACTACTCATACGAACGGGCATAAGTAGTTCCACATCCAAAAGCGTCTGTTTATTAATTTTGTCTTGCTCAACCTCCATTTTTTTAATGGCATAGGTTTTTAAGGTTCCCGTAATTTTCACATTTTTTATAAGCCTGGCCGATTTTAGATCTGGCTTTTGGTCTGTCTGAATATGCACTCGAAAAAATCTGTACTTTGAATCTGGGAAATTTAATGTTGTAAATTTGAAGTTGGTTTGGTCATTATTAATAGACAATACTCTATAATCCTCCATGACGGTAAACCATTCTTGCTGGTCCTGACTTCCTTGTAAAGTAAGATGCCAATCAAAATTCTCATTTTCAAAATCCAAGATCATTTGGTTCATAACCTCTTCGGAGGGAATTTCAAAAGTGAAATAATACCCTGTACTATTTAATGACGTATTAAGTAATTTAAATTGAATTTCATTTGCATTAAACTGATCAGACGTATCCTCCAAAAGAAAAGGAGCTTGTATGGTATCATTCTCTTTCGTCAATCCAAAAATGCGAACATCAGAGAGATCTTGTGAAATCTTACCAAACATATCGTCTGGTAGAATCACCTTATGCCATGTTTGGGATATACCTTGTAATTCCCTTTGGTAGTCATATTGACCCATTTGGCCAAAAAACTTAAAGCAAGTAGTGAAAAGAAATATTAGACACAATTGTTTATTGAGGCGTTTCATCTGAAATTTTATGTGTGAATTTGTTGTATAAAAATGATATAATCAGCAGCAATACGCCTAATGAGACAAATACAATGGTTTTTGCTATGGTATCTAAGTGGGAAATATCATAGAAAAAGAGTTTTATTAGCGTCAGTCCAAATAAAACTATGGCACCAATACGAAGAGGTTTGTTTCTTTTCCAGATACCTAAGGCTATAAGGAAAAGGGAATAAACTCCCCACAAAATACTCAAACCAAGTTTATAAGATTGAGAAGACTCAGCCATATCTAGCCAATGAATTAATTCACTACTTACAACCCATAAAATGGTAGTGTGCAACAAAAAATCAAAGGCTCGTTTGTATTTATTTTCTCGATATGATTCTTGAAGGTATTTGTAGATAGTAATCAGAAGTAGTACTACAAACACAAACGACAAATATCTTATTAAAATATGCATGATACTAGTCTTATAATATGGTAATTTAGTTGGATCCAAGTAACTCTCCCGTAATTCACTTAGCGCATACAAACCATTGGTTAAAAACACTAATAACACGAAAACAATGAAACCCAAATTAACAAAACCTAAAGATTTGTTTTTAAACCACCTTATATTAACAATCCCAAGCAATGACATAAATAACATAGAATAATTGATAACCCAAACAGTTTCAAATTTGAGTAAATCATAATTCCAATAAGTCATAGGATATTGCTGGTTATCTTCTTTAATTTCAAGCAATGAATCTGTAAAAAGTTGCCCCCAATAATTCACAATTTCCATTCTGAAAGCAAAATAAATGCCCAATAGAAAAATTGCAGGTATACCGAAAGAAACCATTTTTGAAAGAATCTTATTTGACTTCCAAGCTGCATCATATTTTTGATTGAAATGTAACTTTAAAATAAACCCAAAACCGGTAATAAAACATAAGGATGTTAAAAATTGAATGTTAAGCAAAGGCATCATCCTATCCTCAGGTGTTGAAGGTGTATAGGCATTATAAAACACAATCCAATCATGGATGATACTCAAAAAGGCCAACAGCATCAAAGGATAGGACAACTTTTCATAAACCGGTACCTTTTTGGTTCTTCCAATCCAAAATAAAAGAGCAGCTTCCCCTATCCAAAGGAAGGTCACCCAATTTCCATCTAATTGAACCGGAATGGCAATGGTTATGAAGACCAAAACCAATCCTGCTACCAAATAAAACAAATTCTTATCCCCTAACTTTTGTCTATAAATCACCAGACTTACCAAAAAGTGAATCAATGCGTTACCCAAAGTAAAAAGTCCTAATAATTGCTTTCCTGTTTCATGACCAGAAAGTATTACATAGGCATTTCCATAAAATATAAATGAGTTAAATAATAATAAAGCAATATCACTTCTTTGAAATTTTTCCTTTTGCAGAAGTTTATAAGCCAAAAAAGTCGCATAAAAAATGAAGAAAAATAGACTAAGAAAGGATAAAGCCAATCCAAAATATTCTGAAGTTCTGTAATCACTGATAAACCATGTAAAATATATAGCCCAAGTAAGACCAAAAGCTACATAGTAAAGTAGTTTCCAGTATTTTTTATATGCAATGACCAAAATCCCAATATTGATAATGGCCATATAACCAAATAATATTTCTGGCCTACCAGATTCGTTACTCAAAACAAAAGGTACCGCATAAGCACCAACCAGGCCAATATGAGCAATCACTTGCCGATTATAATTTAAGGCAGCCAGCACGGTAAAAACTGTAAATATGACCATAAGCACAAAGGCCAAGGCTTGAGGTATTAACTGATAGAAATTATAGGCAGAAAAGGAAATAAAATAAAAAATTGCCATAGCCCCACTAACAAGTACAGCACTGTAGTTTTCATATTTGGTTTTCAGTTTGACACCAAAGCCCAAAAGTCCCAAACCGGCAAGGTAACCTAAAATGACCCTGGTAAGCGGACTTATCAAATCGTGTTCTATGGAATATTTCACACCAATGAAAACACCAATAACGGTAATGATTATTCCTATTTTATTGATAAGATTTTCGCCTATAAATTTTTCAAGATCTGACTTAACTTTTGCAGTATCTCTTTTTGGTTCAACAGGACGAATACGAGGTTGTATGGATTTTAAAGTATCTGAGGGTGTCTCCGCTTCAATAGAGCTTAAAGAATCACTCTTTTCATTTACCTCATTATCTGTAAACTCCTCCTTTTTTATTTCAGGTTCTTGAAGTGACTCTGGTTGCGAGTTTTGCAGCTTTTCTATAGCGTGCTTTAAATCATCTATTTCCTTAGAAAAACCTCTTTGCTTTTCCACAAGGCTATTAAGCCGGGTTAGCAGTTGATTTATTTGATCTTGATGGCTAGTCATTTGGTTAATTAGTAAGGAGCTAAAATTGAGGGCAAATTAGCCAATTAGTTATAGCATCTAATTTAACAAATAACGAGGTAATAGAAAACAGATTGAAGGAATATGTCCACTGACCAAACGGTTTTTAATCTTCAGTAACCGAACCCCAATTCTCTCCCGTTTTAATACGATACAATTGCATGGTTGATATGCCAAATTGTTTGGCAATCATTTTCATGCGGGTTCGACGATTTGGATCATTGATTTTACGCTTAATCAATTTGACTTTATTTTCGGTAAGTTTCGAATAAGTACGTCTTTTGGGTGCGTTAATATATTCTGGATTACTGAATTGATGTATTTCCTTTTCTCGTTTGGTAGCCCATCTCAAGTTAGCTATGCGATTATCTGTTTTGTCATAATTGAGGTGAATCACATATATACCCTCATCTCGCTTTAAAAAATGCTCTGCTACCAATTTATGGACATATCTACAAGTCCATCTTTTCTTCTCTTTCAAATGAAGACGTAGTATTTGATACCCGTTAACAAAGGATGCTTTGGGAATAAACTCCTTCTCTTGCTTGCAATTGATAACTCGTCCATAATTTGAAATCTTAAATTTTTCAGTTTCGTGAATTTTATCGTCAAAAACAACCTCTTTCCATTCCTCATTACGGTAATTTCTTATCATTTTAGTTTTATTTAAGTTGTTATTTTAAAACTATCAATTCGTTTAGAGGCCATTTTAGCTAGCTATGGCTATAAATAAGGAGTACAAACCAAATATAGTGATTTTCAATTAATTACAAAATAGAAAAGGTTGCAACTATTTGAAAATGAATATGTAGAATGTAAAAATATGAGTTTTCATTAGATCCAAAGTATCAGGTCAATCCATTCATTTATTCCCACATCTGTTTTCCTTCTGACTTCAGCCTTTATGGGAAGTAAATAAGTATCCCTTTTAGTATCAAACCAAATAGCAGTTTGCCATTCCAGTCCTTTAAGTTGAACCTTAGCTTTCATTCTTCCCCAACCTTGCTCTTGCCATTTAAAATGTTCCCGTATTTCTTTTGAAAGTTTTATTGGTAGAGACACAAAATACCAACCTCCGGTTCCCTCATGTTTCCAGATGGCTTCTGAAAATTGATATCTTATTTTGGATTCCATTCTTATTTGGGTTGTTTGAACACCTATTTAAAGCTATTTTTAGACTTTCTTTGTTGGTTTTTCCACCATTAGATTTGACTTCAATAAATCTTCAATAACCTTAATGCCATTTTCAGGCTTAATTGAAGTTTCTAAAAACTGAACAAACTCTTTAGAAAATGATTGCCTTCTTATTTGCCACCATTCTTGAATACCTTCCAAATAGAAGTAAGAAATGATTGTGTTTTTATTACTCACCCATAACCAGGGCTCTAGAACTTTCATCTTATTCTGATAATACAAATTTTCCCAAATTCGAAACATTTGGATGTATAGAAAATTAGAGGTTCTTTTGTCTTCTTCGTTCAATTTGCTCCATGACTTCGTTCCTTTTTCAAATAGTTTTCCTAAATCCCTATCCATAATCAATTGATTTAGGAATTCCCGATTGGAGTTAGCAAAAGAATCGTAAAAATTAGAACGGACTGCCTGGGTGTTCTTTTTAATTTCAATAGCCAGAAAAATAACCGAAATGATAACACCTATGGAAGTCAATAAATTAATGAGTAATTCTAAAGTCATATCATAGCTTTTTAAACAAAGCCTTAATTACCTCAAAATAAGAGCTTTGAAAAATCACCTAATAAAGATAATTAAAAGAAATAGGATTTACTATAAACTGAAACATATACAAGGATGCAATTGTAAAAATGGATTTAATTTTTATAACGGTAATGTCCTATAATCTTAAAATCAAAAAGGCAATCCTCCAAAACTTGCCCATTACCTATATTATGGACAATCAAAGGTCTCTTCCCATCGATCGATGTTTTATCTACCACTATACCAATATGGGTTATGGCCCCTCCCAAATTCCAACATACAATATCTCCAGGTAAGTAATCTTGCCCCTTTTGAGATATTGACAATTCCGTGCCCATCCGATTAAAAAATGTCATCAAATTAGGCACCCTTCTATGATCAATGTTCCTATCAGTTGTTTTTAATCCCCAAAGTTTTGGATATTCATTAAAATGAATTTTCATATCCTCATGTACTTCTTTTTGCAAGTCTACACCCATTTTTCTATATGCCCTAATTATCACATCAGTACAAACCCCTTTATCACTTGGAACATCGCCATTGGGATAATCAATTGAAAAATACCTAGGGTCATAAGTAACCTGCTGTTTGGTTAGTTCTAAGGCACAATCAGATAAGTCCTTATGGTCTTTTTCAGTTTGTGAAAAGCCAAAATTGAATAGCAAAAGGATGGCTATAAGCCAAAGTTTTTTTCTTAAACTTTCTTTTATTAATTGAGCCATTCTATCTAGATATATCTTCATTGCAACTACTTACTCAGCTTTAATATTCTCCAAGCACCCTGAACTACCAAAATAAATACAATGGTTCCTATAATTAAATCGGGTTTGTTTGAGTTTAACCAATGTACCAAAAGACCAGCCACAATTACACCGAGATTGATAATGACATCATTAGATGTAAAAATCATACTCGCCTTCATATGGGCTTCTTCTTTGCCTTTTGATTTTTGTAGAATGTAAAGACATAGACCATTGGCAATAAGCGCTAAAACGGATATAACTATCATGGTTGAAAAATTTGGTAAATGTTCTGCCCCCAAGAAACGCCTCAAAACTTCAACAAAACCAACAACCGCCAAAAACATCTGAAAATATCCGGCCAGTTTGGCAATTTGTTTTTTTCTAACTAAAGACCCTCCTACGGCAAACAAACTAATGCCATAAACAAAACTATCCGCTAACATGTCAAGACTATCTGCCACCAAACCCATTGAGTTTGAAACCAGACCTGTGATCATTTCCAAAATGAAAAAAGTAAAATTGATAGCTAGTACTATCCACAGCACCTTTTTTTGATTGGTGTGTTCCTTAATCTCGGTTTGGTCTGATGTTTCAGTGGAAAGAAATGTGCTTCCTAAGTTAAGTTCATCTATACTTTTCTCAATAGAATCTATTCCCCCATGGTGGAAAACCGTCAAAATTCTATTTGGAATATCAAACTCTAAATGGACTAAACCAGTCATCCCGTCCAATTTCATTCGAATTAAATTTTCTTCTGAAGGACAATCCATTTTGGATATTTCAAATACGGTTTTGTTCATGGTTTTTAGGTCACATCTAAATTCCAAAATTTATATTCCCACTAAATGCTATTCATAAAAAAATGTTGTTTTCTATTTTAATTTATTTCATTGTCAATCAACAATAAAATAGAGTTCAAATCTTCCATAAGAGGTTCGTAATGGGCCTTTTCCATGGCCTTCACGGTTAGGATAAACATCAAAATATTATTTTCAAATTTTCGAGAATCCAATAAATCCAGATTGCTTAAGTTAAGCTCGGTTTCTTTTAATCCAAGTTCTTCATTTACACCGGTTAATTCAAAAATCGTTCTTAAACTATTACCATCCTCTCTAAAAATATCGAGAACTTTTTCTCTTTGAATTCCAAGTTCATTTTCTTGTTTTGTAACATCCTCTATGGTAGAAATCCAATTAGTCAATTGGATCCTCAAATCTTTGTTTGAAATATCTTTTAAACTTCCAGAGTTTATTATTTCATTCAAAAGTGAATTATTGGGATTAAAAGAAATATCGGAAGAAAATGTATTAAACAGCAACTCTGAAAATTGCTTTTCAGTTGGTCTCTCATTTTTATCTGATATAAATTCCAAAAGTTGTTTAGCTCCATAAAAATTATTCTTATTGACCTCAATTAGGTTACCCAATTTAATTTTACTAATCTGGAATTCTGCTTTTAAACCGTTCAAATAAGTTTGTTCTTTTTTTCTCGTAACACGATGTTGATTACTATTGTTAATAGCAAGAGCTATTAAAATCCCTATAACTACCAAAATGATTTCTCCTACCGCATATATTAGGTATTTACTGAATTTATTTTCCTTCAGCATATTTTGCCTGATTTTTCTAAAAAATTTAATCATTTTAATAGTTATCAATTATCAGTTTCATTTTTGAAAACGATGTTATCAAATAAACCATCTGTATCTGAACCTTTATTAATTAGACTTACCCAAAGGGATCCCTACCGAAAAAAACAAACGTAATTTATTAATCCCATTAACATAGGATAAATCCAAATGAACTGGGCCTAAAAAGGAATCATATGATAGAGTCGCCCCCCCTGTAATTAGTAAACCTGAATTTAAATTGGTATGCCAACTTGTTGTTTGGTTTGAAAAGTTTTCAAAATATTCTTTAAACCCTTCATATCCCAAGGAGGCCAAATGAAAATGTGGTGAAAAATAAATATTTCTGGTTGGCTCCCATTGTAACCCAACAGACCCCATGATCACTTGACTGGCAAAAATCTCTGTTTCATATAACCCAGGGAAAACAAAATTATCGGGTATGGGACTGGGATTATAACCTCCTAGAGAATATTGCGATGATATACCAAAATCGGCATAAGAGATTTCATTGTCGTCCAATTTGTTGATTATAGTAAAATATCCCGATCCTGAAAATAAAAATGCTAAATGCCTGTCCAGATGGATGCGCTTTTCAAAATGGGCTCCAAACTTTGTAAACCCGTTGGTTGAACCTTCATTGATTGTCTCAGAGGCGTTTGTACCTTGAATCCTGATATGGCGCCATAAAGAACGTTTTATAAAAGCGTTTATAAGGGTTCCTCTTTTAGGAAAAAACACACTTTCCATACTGTTAGAAAAGAAATGTACCCCAGCTTCTAAATTATGAAACCCATATTTGCGAAGACCTAGGACATTATCTCCCAAATCAGGATCTGTTTTGGGTCGCAAATAGTCATATTGATGTTTTATCCCAAAACCCACATAACTTTTAAAGGGAAAGAGGTTTCTATTGAATTGGCTTTGAAACAAAACAACATCGTGATTCACATCATCAGCTCTCCTACCCTCGATGTAAACACTTTCATTTAGTAGCTGTCCCAACAAATCCGTTCGCCACCACCAATTTTTTTGTACTCCAAAAATCTTTTGATGTTGTAACCTTAAACTAGGTTGTTCTGCAATATCTATTGTTACCAAAGTTCTAGAAGCTTTACCTATGATGTTTCTTCCTGTGTAGTTCATAAGTAAACCCACACCTCTGTGAGTATCATAATGTAAAGCTCCTTTTACGGTATGTCTTGACCGCTCCAACCCTTCCAATTCAATTCCCAAACTGTCTTTTTTAACCAACGGATTAAAATAAATGGCATCAAAGAGGTTCGTGCCCATTAATCGGTTGATTCCTGAGTTTAAATCATTTACGTTATAGGTCTGTCCTGGCTCAATTCTGATTCGAGCCCGCACCAAATCAAGGTTGTCTCTAGAAATATTTTTATAGACGATGGTATCTAAAGTGAATTTTGGAGCTATTTTAGGCAAGTTAGGACGAGGTTTGGGATACTTCTTTAAAATCTCGGACAACTGCTCCAAAGCATCCATATTTTGAATCAGAGCTTCTTTCCCCTCCACATAAATTTCATTGGCCTTTACAAAATCTCCTGTGGAATAGGTTAAGTGTTTTTCATGATTCAATAAAATATCACAAAGTGCCCTATTCTCTTCTACAATTAAATTACTAGTAAGCATACTTGTTTGAAAAATAAGCTTAATCGGGTCACTTAATTTATCTCGAGTTAACATACCGCCTCCTACATCACTACCAATGATAATGTCGGCACCCAGGCTTTTTGCTATATCCGTAGGGAAATTGTTTAAAATACCTCCATCGACAAGAAGCGTATTTTCATATCTTACTGGTTTAAAAACTGTTGGAATAGACATACTAGCTCTCATAGCTTGAGCAAGTGATCCGCGATCTAAAACAACTAATTCTCCATTGACAATATCTGTGGCTACAGCACGGTAAGGAATGGGCAAATCATCAAAAGAGTCGATTCGGTATACCGGATAAGTTAATTGAGACAAAAATTCACGTAGTAGTTGATCATTGAGAATGGCTGGATTGATATTTGGTTTTCCATTCACTAAATTCAGTTCGAATAGATACCTGCCAAACTCACTTTTCTCCTCAACACCAACACTAGATAATAAGGTTTTCCCTCCTAGCAGCTTTCGCCAATTGGCCTGGTGAGCAATCTGAGAGATGCTGTCACCAGAATATCCCATGGCATACAAGCCACCTACAATACTTCCCATACTTGTACCAACAACAAAATCTGGTACAATATTCAAGGAATCTAAAGCTTGAAGCAAAGGAATATGAGCAATACCCTTAGCACCTCCACCACTTAAAACCAGAGCAATTTTAGGTTTCCGGTTTTCAGTTGTTTCAGGCATTTTTAAATCCTGACACCATATTTGTATACTGGTGAAAAAAATTCCCCAAATGATAAGAGATTTCGGACCTATTAAAGATTTTATTCCGTGGTTCATGAATTGGAAGCTGTTAATGTGAAACTTTTTGATGTTTCAGCCAGTTTACTTATTTGGCTTTCACGCTTGTTTACAATTCAATACTCTCTCCTATATCCAACAGCATCAAATCTTTCCCTTTATCAAAAAATTTTCTTTTGGCCTCTTCGTGGTCTATTTTAATATATCCAAAAGTATCGAAGTGATACCCAAGCACCTTATCACACTGTACAAAGTCACTGGCAATTATGGCATCGTCCACTCCCATTGTGAAATTATCTCCGATAGGTAGAATGGCCAAATCCAATTGGGTACGCATAGGAATAAGTTTCATATCCATGGTCAGCGCAGTATCTCCAGCAATATAAATATTTTTATGTTCTCCTTCAATCACAAAACCTCCTGGTTGTCCACCATAACTTCCATCTGGAAATGAAGATGTATGATGTGCAATAACATATTTAACCACACCAAATTCAAAATCCCAAGCTCCTCCATGATTCATAGGATGAACCTCAAACCCTTTATTTTCATAATAACTGGCAATTTCAAAGTTTGAAACGATAACGGCATCGGTTTGTTTGGCTATGGTTTCGACATCCAGAATATGATCTTGATGTGCATGGGTTAATAATATGTAATCAGCCTTTAGGTTTGAAATATCGATGTTTGCAGCCGCTTCATTGGCAGAGATAAAAGGATCTACTAAAATGTGGACATCTCCAACTTCTATTCCAAGACTAGCATGACCGTAAAATGTAATTTTCATTAGGTAAGTGTTTAATTGAACATTGAAAATACAAAAAAACTCAAACAAATCCTTGAATCTGTTTGAGTTTTCAATCCCCAAAATATGAAGTCATTTATACACTTCATTATGTTGATAAAGGACTTACCAACACCCTAATATACGACTTATAAAACTGGAAAACAATATTTTAACTTTTTCCTACAAAAGATGTCCTACAGCCAACAGAACACTTAATAAAAAAGTTGAAAGAGCCAACTTTTTAAGTTCCTGATCTAACTTAACAGGTTCAATACAGTTGTGTACCTTCTTCATGTGGATAATCAACGGAATATAAGCAATAAAAAAAATAAAATTGTAGGGGGAATTATAATATAAAATTCCAAACAAAAAAGAGAGACATATAGCACCACCAACCAAGAACATATGATATCTTTTTGCTCTTGTAAATCCCATTTTTACAGCCATCGTAATTTTGTTGGCTTTTTTATCAGACTCTATATCCCTTAAATTGTTAAGGTTTAAAACCGCAGTACTTAAAAAACCTATAGTGAATGCTGGTAAAATAGTAACGTGGTCTATTTGTTTTGCAAAAAGCACATAAGCACCAATAACACTTAACAATCCAAAGAAGATAAAAACAAAAATATCACCTAGGCCTCTATAACCATAAGCATTACCACCTATGGTATATTTCAAGGCAGCATAAATGGATAACATGCCCAAAACCAAAAACAATAAACCCAAAAGAAAATACTTCGAACCAAAAGCCACATAAATAGTAAAAACGGCTAGAAAAATACTGATCAAAATATTAATTCGGATAGCAAAAAACATACTCGTAGGGGTTATTTCCCCACTTTGAATGGCTCTTTGTGGTCCTATTCGGTCCAAATTATCAGTTCCCTTCACGCCGTCACCATAATCATTGGCCAGATTAGACAATATTTGAAAACTTAATGTAGTCAATATTGCCATTGTAAATACCCCCCAATGAAACAGGCCATTATACTCAGCTAAGGAGCCAGCTACAATAATACCTGATACAGATAGAGGTAAAGTTCTTAACCTAAGAGCAGATACCCAGGTTTTAAATGATGCCATAACAATCGATTTGGGTTCCTATGGAATGTATTTTTTATCAAAATTTGGTTTACGCTTTTCCAAAAAGGCATTTCTTCCTTCAATGGCTTCGTCGGTCATGTATGCCAATCTAGTAGCTTCTCCTGCAAATACTTGTTGGCCTACCATTCCGTCATCTGTTAAATTCATTGCAAATTTCAACATTTTAATAGACAATGGTGATTTGCCTAGGATTTCCTGAGCCCATTCATAAGCGGTAGCTTCTAATTCATCATGTGGAATAACTGCATTGACCATACCCATTTCATAGGCGTCTTGTGCTGAATAATTTCTTCCTAAAAAGAAAATTTCCCGTGCCTTTTTTTGTCCGACCATTTTCGCCAAATATGCCGAACCATACCCCCCATCAAAACTAGTAACATCAGCATCGGTTTGCTTAAAAATAGCATGTTCTTTACTAGCCAAGGTTAAATCACAAACGACATGCAAACTATGTCCACCTCCAACAGCCCATCCTGGTACAACAGCAATCACCACTTTTGGCATGAAACGTATAAGACGCTGAACCTCCAATATATTTAAACGATGGTAACCATCTTCTCCAACATAACCTTGATGACCTCTCGCTTTTTGATCACCTCCACTACAAAAACTCCAGATGCCATCTTTAGAGGATGGTCCTTCTGCCGACAGTAAAACAACACCAATATTGGTATCTTCATTAGCATCATAAAAAGCGTCATAAAGCTCACTTGTTGTCTTGGGTCTAAAGGCATTCCTGACATCTGGTCTGTTAAAGGCAATTCTTGCTACACCACCACATTTTTTATAAGTGATGTCTTCGTATTCTTTGGCTATTTTCCAGTCTGCTACACTCATTTTTTTTATTTTAGCCAAAAATAAATGTTTTTACCAATATAGCTCCCTAAGCATGAAAATTTATACATTCTTGACTCTAATTTTAATGGGGTCTTTTTCACTTTATTCCCAAAAATATGAGTTCACACCTATAATCGATCTAGATGCCACGGAAGTGGTTAGTCAAGGCATCACAGGAACCTGTTGGAGCTTTTCCACAACCTCCTTTTTGGAAAGTGAAATCATTAGGAAGACGGGTAAGTTTATTGATCTCTCAGAAATGTACTCAGTTAGGCAAACCTATCCTAAGAAAGCCTGGAATTATTTAATGAGACAAGGCAATGCTCAGTTTAGCCAAGGTGGTTTGGCACATGATGTTATTAATAGTGCTCGTGATGCTGGATTGGTTCCGCAAGAAGTTTACACCGGTTATTTAAACGGTCAAACAAAATACAACCATATTGAACTGGAAGAGGTATTAAAAAATGTATTGGACACCTACATAGAAAACCCAGCCAACACCTTATCTCCAACTTGGAAAACGGTTGTAGAAGGTATTCTAGACTCCTATTTAGGAAAACAAGTGGAGTCCTTTACTTTTGAAGGTACATCCTACACGCCAAAATCGTTTATGGAAATGGTGCAAATAAACCCTGATGATTACATCAGTTTAACAAGTTTTACTCACCAACCATACAATTCGAAATTTATTCTAAATATTCCAGACAATTTTTCAAATGGCAGCTTTTACAATCTACCTTTAGATGATTTGATGCAAGTAATTACTCATGCCTTAGAAAATGGTTATACAGTTGAGCTAGATTGTGATGTAAGCGAAAAAACCTTTTCTGCCAAACACGGTGTCGCTGTAATTCCTGAAGATGAAAGCATGAACAAGGAGATTCTTACTGAAATTAGATCAGAAAAGGCTATTACCCCAGATTTCCGACAACAAGAATTCGAGAATTTCCACACAACAGATGACCATTTAATGCATATTACAGGTTTAGCCAAAGACCAAAAAGGAAATACTTATTTTAAGGTTAAAAATTCGTGGGGAACTGATGAAAGCCGTGTTACTTATGGTGGTTATGTGTATTTTAGCGAAGCTTATATGAGGTTAAAAGCCATATCCATTTTGATTCATAAAGAAGCCTTACCTAAAGGGATAAAACAAAGATTCGGCATTCAATAGAAACTAATAATTTTTTAAAATTCTCTTAGTGTTAAATTAAACTAGTTTGATTTGAAATTGGAAGATAAATATTACTTTTATAATCCTTTTGATTAACTAGCTAAACTAATATGACCGTTAAAAATAGCGCCTTAAAAAGCGATATTCAAAACAGTTTTAAATTGAGTATTGGAACTGTTTATTTTTTTGAGAATTACTTACTTACTGAAATGGATGAAGGTGCAAATGTCGACCTCATAAATGGCCAAGAATTGATTTACGCAATTCGGGAGCATTTTTCTGATGGCCGACCATATGGTATGATTTGCAACAGAATAAATTCATTCTCCATCAATTTATTAGATCTTGAGAAATTACATAACGCCGCCAACGGATTAGTAGCAAGAGCTATAGTGACTTACTCCAAGCAATCGGAAAAGGCTATAGAACTTGAAAACCACTTCTGTTCATTTCCCAACAAAAAACAGTTTAAATCCTTATTATCTGCTGAAAAATGGGTTCAAGAACAGCTAAATCTATTTAAATTGACTAATAAAATCCCTAGACTAAATAAATTCCATCAGGCTTAATCTCAATCAATCGCTGTTTGTACAATGAGCCGACAGCCTTTTTGAAGCTCTTTTTACTCATTTCCAATAATTCTTTTATTTCTTCTGGATTTGATTTATCGTGAAGTGGTAAGAAGCCACTGTTATCATTTAAGACATCCATAACTTTTTGGGCACTTGGTTCAATATTTTTATAACCTATAGGCTGTAATACAATATCCAATTTATTGTCATTACGTACCTTTTTCACGTAACCCTTTAATCGATCACCAACCTCTACATCACCATATAAATCATCTTTATAAATTAAGCCCGAATGCAAGTTGTTAACCACCACGACCATTCCCAAATCTGTAGGATGGGAAACAATTAAATCTACTTCCTGAAACTTTTCAACTGTTAGTTGGGTATTGTCCAGAAACTTATTGGTTTTGCTTGAAGCTACCAAGCGATCGGTCTTTTCATCGAGATAACAATGAACAAAATAATAATGACCTGCTGTCATTTTAAATACTTGTTCCTTAAAAGGACAGAACAATTCCTTGACCAAACCCCAATCTAAAAAGGCCCCGTATTGATTCACTTGATTACAACGTAAAAGACCAAATTGATTTTTAATGATATATGGTTTATCGGTGGTAGCAACAATTCTCTCTTCGTTATCTAAATAAACAAACACCTCTATTTCATCACCTATTTCAAATGATTGAGGAACATATCGGTTAGGCAAAAGAACTTCATTATCTTCTTGGTCTCCTAAAAACAATCCTGGCTCTGTATCCCTTAATATAGTGAGGGTATTGAATTCTCCTAAGTGTATCATGTGGCAAAGGTATAACGAATTAACTTACCGAAAATAAAAAAGCGCCACAACTTGTGACGCTCGTATCTTAATTTTATAAACGCTCCCTAATAAACAGAAGCCTTATTAAAATGTTTTACCAATAAATAATAAACTACTGCTCGATATTTATTGCGATTTGAAACACCATATTGTTCCATCACTTTAGCTATTGCCTCATCTAATTCTGGTCCATCTTTCAAACCAAGTTTCTTGATTAAAAAATTGGTTTTAACACGTTCAACTTCCGAAGCATCAGACCCAGAAACCGTTGAGGAATCAGCATTGTAGATAGATGGCCCTAAACCTATGGTTACTTTTGTCAAAAGATCCATATCTACAGTTTCGCCAATTTTATCTTTAATATCGGCTGCATATTTTTCAATTAGTTCATCTCTTTTACTCATTTGATTATTTTTTAGATTGATAATAACTTTAAAATTACATAATTAAAAACCCAAACAAAAAGGAAATGACACTTGTAACATTTATTTAATATACTTGAAGTAATTCAGAAGAATCTCATCGTTTAAAGTTCGAGGTGTAAAAATTTCCAATAGCTTTGTTTTATTTGATTCACTATAGAAACTTTCTAGTTCGTTTTTTAGTTCGGTTTCGTCTTGAGCTGAATGATAATCCAAACCATACATGGCACATAAATGTTGGGCATTTAGTTGATGCTTGGTTTCAAAATAGGTATCAAAGTTATCAGTATTTTTTTCCCCCGGAAGAATTCTAAAGATACCGCCACCGCCATTATTAACTACTATAATCCTAAAATGGTTGGGAATGTAATTATTCCAAAGTGCATTACTGTCGTAAAAGAATCCCAAATCACCCGTAATAAAAGTGGTTGGCCTATCATTAGCCACTGAAAAACCAACAGCAGTACTTGTTGACCCATCAATGCCGCTAGTTCCTCTATTGCAATACACATCTATAGTTTCATCCAAATTGAACAATTGGGAATACCTGATTGCTGAACTATTACTAATCTGTAAACTACTTTTCTTTGGTAATTTATTTAATACCCAATTAAAAGCCTTAAAATCAGAAAAAGGGATGTCTTGAAGATAACTATCATGCCTTTCCAAGCGTTTTTTCTTCACTTCCTTCCAAATAGTCCTGTAGTTACTCTTTTTAAAATGTGTCAACTTTGGTAGAAACTCAGAAAAGAAATGATTCGGCGTGGTTTTTATATGGTTATCTAAACAGAAAAAAGTATCGTTTGCTTGATGCAAATCAATATGCCAATGATGTTTTGGTTGGAAATTTCTTAAAAATGCTTTTATTTTTTTCGACACGATCAGCCCACCAAAAGTCACCAAAATATCGGGTTGTAACTCTTGAAATTCTGCCTCATCTAAAGGAGCAATTATAGTATCTATACTAGGAAAAAATTCGGGATGATGCAGGTTTGAGGTTGTTTCGGTAAATACCAAAACACTTTGGTCTGAAGCTAATTCTTCAAGCCACTTTTCTTCAATACTATTAGGTTGATTTACACCAACCAAAATCATTTTTTTTGAAGCATTACTCCAATCTTCTAGAAGCCCCTTTAATTCAGATTGGTCTATTCTTTTGGGTTTTGTTTCAAGTTCAACAACCTCAGGTTGTACGCTCAATTTCTCCTCGGTTAAATACAAAGGTTCCTCAAACGGAATGTTGATATGAACAGGTCCTTGTAACGATATACTTTTATTAATAGCCATGTTTATTTCATCTACATTCTCTTCATGAATGGCTTGTTTTAGTCCCAATAATCGCTCCAGTTTGTTTTCAATATTTTTGATTATAGCCGGCTCAGTTTCATCCAAATGCTTTGGTTTCTTTTCAGAGCTTACTTTCAAATTGGCAGAATATAAAATGTGATTTTCATAAACATTTTCCTGATTGATTGTCTGTCCATCTCCAATTCCTATTAAATAATCGGGCCTGTCTGCAGATAAAACAACCAAAGGAATATGACTATAAAAAGCCTCTGCAACGGCAGGATAATAATTCAATAACGCACTTCCCGACGAACAAACTACAGCTACAGGATGTGTTATTTTTTGGGCAATTCCCATGGCAAAGAAAGCAGCTGAACGCTCATCCACTATACTATAACAAGTAAAAAAAGGATCATTGGTAAAACCAATGGTAAGAGGTGCGTTACGGCTACCGGGTGAAATAACAATATGTTGAATATTTTTAGCCTTACAAAGTTGAATTACTGTTTGGGCTAAAGGGATTTTGGGATAAATCATGTAATAGAAAAAATAGTCGCACAAAATTACAGAAACTTTGGGGCAAATGATACTAATAACGCCTAATTATTCATAATTCTTTTTCGATAAAACTTTTCATAAATCCCCTTGAACCCTCTATAAAAGACCCTCATATTATATGGTGTTTACAGAGGTTATCAGTATCTTTACAAGGCTTAATGAAATCCCAAAATGAAGGCATACAAACCTAAAAACAGACTTTCTGCCCAAGAATATATCAATGGTATTTTAAACGGAGATCGCGTCATACTGTCTCGCGCTATTACCATCATTGAAAGTAGCTTGGAAAGCGACAAAAAGCTAGCAAAAAAAATCATTCAAGGTATTTTGCCTGCTTCCGGAAAATCACTCCGAATTGGGATTACTGGAGTCCCTGGTGTAGGTAAAAGCACCTTCATTGAAGCATTTGGAAAATTCTTGATTAAAAACGGGCATCGGGTTGCCATTTTGAGCATTGACCCAAGTAGCCAACGTTCTAAAGGGAGTATTTTGGGTGATAAAACTCGAATGGAGGAACTTAGTGGGATGGATGAAGCCTATATCAGACCTTCAGCATCTGGAGAAACCTTAGGTGGTGTTGCCAATAAAACAGCAGAAAGCATGTTACTTTGTGAAGCTGCTGGTTATGATATTATTTTAATTGAAACCGTAGGTGTTGGTCAATCGGAAACAGCGGTGCATGGAATGACAGATTTCTTCCTATTATTAATGTTGGCTGGAGCTGGTGATGAACTCCAAGGGATCAAAAAGGGAATCATGGAAATGGCTGACATGGTTGTTATTAATAAGGCCGATGGGGACAATATAAAACAAAGTGACAGAGCCCGAATTCAATACCAAAATGCATTGCATTTATTTCCACCTGCAGCATCTGGATGGACACCCGTGGTAACCAAAGCTTCTGCTTTAAAAGGCATGGGTATTGAAACTATTTGGGAAGAAATCCTCAAATTCAAACAACAGGTGACAGAAAGTGGCTACTTTGAGAAAAACCGAAATCATCAAAAATTGCGCTGGATGTATGATAACATCAATGAAGATCTCAAACAACTCTTCTATGGAAACCCAGAGATTTCAGAACAGTTAATTCAATTGAAAAAAGAAGTTCTAGACTCTCATATATCTCCTGTTGAGGCCGCACAACTTATATTGAATAGCTTCAAAAAATCTTTATAATAGAAAAAACCCGATACTTTTCAGTACCGGGTTTAATTTTTAGGTTTTATTAAAAATTATTCTTGTTCCAAATATTTTTCCATGATGGTAATAGCCGATTTGGCTATCACAGTACCTGGTCCAAAGATGGCAGCAACCTTTCTATCTAGAAGGTATTGGTAATCCTGTTCTGGAATCACCCCACCAGCAAACACCATAATATCTGGTCTTCCCAATCTTTCTAATTCTTCTATCAATTGAGGAATCAATGTCTTGTGACCAGCAGCTAAACTGGAGGCACCAACGAAATGTACGTCATTTTCTATGGCTTGTTTTGCCACTTCTTCTGGTGTTTGAAACAAAGGTCCCATATCGACATCAAATCCCAAGTCAGCAAAACTTGAGGCAACCACTTTAGCACCACGGTCGTGACCATCTTGTCCCATTTTTGCAATCATAACTCTAGGACGACGCCCTTCTATTTCAGCAAAATGATCTGCCAACTTTTGAGCCTGTTCAAACACGCTATCATTTTTCACTTCTTTTCTATACACACCACTTATTAATTGCGTATCAGCCTTGTGACGTCCAAAATGAACTTCCAAAGCATCAGATATTTCACCTAAAGTAGCGAAATTTTCTGCCGCCTCAACGGCCAATTCCAATAAATTACCCTTACCACTCTCTGCACATGCAGATAAGGCTTTTAATTTGGCATCAACCACATTTTGATCTCTGTTGGCTTTCAGCTTTTTAAGACGCTCAATTTGTGAATTTCTAACAGCTGAATTGTCAACTTCCAAGATTTCAATCTGTGACTTCTCGTCCGTTTGATATTTGTTTACACCAACCAAAATATCTTGACCAGAATCCAATCTTGCCTGTTTACGCGCCGCTGCTTCCTCAATTCTCATTTTAGGAACTCCGGTTTCAATGGCTTTGGCCATACCACCCAATTCCTCTACTTCCTCAATAAGCTTCCACGCTTTTTTCGCAATTTCCTTAGTCAAATATTCTACATAATATGAACCGGCCCAAGGATCTACAGATTTAGTAATCTGTGTTTCCTCTTGTATATAAATTTGTGTGTTTCGTGCAATTCTAGCTGAGAAATCAGTAGGCAACGCGATAGCTTCATCCAATGCATTGGTATGTAAAGACTGTGTACCACCCAAACCAGCAGCCATCGCCTCAATACAGGTTCTTGCCACATTGTTGAACGGATCTTGTTCACTCAAACTCCAACCAGAAGTCTGGCTATGCGTTCTCAATGCCATAGATTTTGGATTCTGCGGATTGAACTGCTTAATGATCTTAGCCCAAAGCATTCTGGCCGCTCTCATTTTCGCAATTTCCATAAAATGATTCATCCCTATAGCCCAAAAGAAAGACAATCTAGGCGCAAAATCATCGATTTTTAATCCGGAAGACAATCCCGTACGAATGTATTCCAAACCATCGGCCAACGTATAAGCCAATTCTATATCGGCTGTTGCTCCTGCTTCTTGCATGTGGTATCCACTAATGGAAATGGAATTAAAACGAGGCATATATTTGGTCGTATATTCAAAAATATCACCAATAATTCTCATAGATGGTTGTGGTGGATAAATGTAAGTGTTACGCACCATAAACTCTTTCAGAATATCATTCTGAATGGTTCCACTTAATTGATCTAAGGCCACCCCTTGCTTTTTAGCCGCGGCTATATAAAAAGCCATCACAGGTAATACAGCTCCATTCATGGTCATGGAAACCGACATTTTATCCAATGGAATCTGATCAAAAAGCACTTCCATATCCAAAATAGAATCAATGGCCACACCAGCTTTACCTACATCACCAGTCACCCTTGGATGATCTGAATCATACCCACGGTGTGTTGCTAAATCAAAGGCAACAGAAAGTCCCTTTTGACCTGCAGCCAAATTTCTTCTATAGAAAGCATTAGACTCTTCTGCCGTTGAAAAACCAGCATATTGTCTAATGGTCCATGGTCTTGTGGTGTACATTGTGCTATATGGCCCTCTTGTAAACGGAGGTAAACCAGCGGCAAACCCTAAATGTTCTGCGTCTTCAATATCTGCTTTTGAAAAATGTTTCTTCACTGGAATCCCTTCTGGGGTATTCCAAATATCTTGATCCTCTACTGGAGGTTTATTTGAAGTCTTTACCGTATCTAATGTTAGATTTGAAAAATCTTTTCTCATACTTCTAAAGATTTATAATGTTCTTGAACTTTATTCTGAATGGCTGTTAAGGTTTGAATGACATCCGACTTTATGTGCAAACAACCATCGAGTCCTGCTTCTTTTAATTGGTCGAGTAAATCTACTGGATTTCCAGCCAACAATAAGACCTTTTCAGAATTCTTACTTCGGAAAGTTTCAACAAAGTTTAAGGCACTTTCTTGATAATCTGGATCGGAACTGCAAATAACAACCACCTCAGAATCAGATTCTGCACTCGCTTCTGCCGCCAATTGAGCCGTTTCATAACTTTTCTCATCTAAAACTTTAAATCCTGATACCCCTAGAAAATCATAGGAGAAAGCGGCTCTTGCCTTTCTCATGGTTAAATTTCCAAAACTACAAAGCTCAATAACAGGTCTTTTCCCAATAGATTCTACCAATAATTCAGTTGCTTTTCTAACAACCTCTATTTCTAGCGATGCTCTTCTCGGTTTTAAAAGTTTTTGGTCTGAAGACGCTCCTGAGGATAAAACTTCTGAAGAAACTGTTTCCATAAGGTTAGGATATTTATTGACTCCAACCAATGGTAACCTTCTCTGGCTAATCCATTTTATTTTTTCTTGTCTTATTTCAGAAATTTGATCTTGAATCAAGCCTTTTTCAAAGGCTTCAAAAAAGCCTCCTTGAGCTTCAACCTCCTTGAATAAAATCAAAGCCTTTTCTGCAATCTTTTGAGTAGCTTCTTCAATATAATAAGATCCGTCAACCGGGTTAGCTACCTTTCCTAAATAGGATTCTTCTTTTAATATGGTGGCAATATTTCCTGCTATACGATTTGAAAATTGGGATGCTTCATTGAATTCTTTATCATAAGGATCAATCAAAACACCATCAACATTACCAAGAATTGCAGACATAGCCTCAGTAGTAGCTCTCAACAAATTGGTATGGGCATCGGTAACCGATTTACTCCAAACCGAAGTTTTAGCCGTTATAAATGGATTAAAATCTGTAACTCCATATTCATTAGCTAGTAAATTTAAAAGACTCTGAAAGGCTCTAAACTTAGCTATTTCTATAAAATACTCTGACCCTATCGCCAATTCCACATGTAAGCCTTGAAAAATTTGGTTGGCGTCAACACCTTTTTCCATCAATTTTTCAACAACAAATACCAATGAATTCAATGAATAAGCAACCTCTTGAACTTGGTTGGAACCTGAATCCAAATAAGAAGCCCCAGTAATAGTAAATGCTTTAAAGTTTGGGAAAGCTCCCGTAAGTTTCAATAATTCTAAGGAATTGTCAAAAAAAGCTTTATTTAAAGAACCATTTGTGACATAATTTGAAATACCTCTAAAGTCAAAATAACCTTTTAAGTTTTCCTTTTGCTTCAAAGTTGAAACTGCATAAATCAAAAAGGATTTGGCAAAGTCTATTTGATCAAATTGAAGTAAAAAACTTATAGCAACTTTATTGAGATCGACGCCATTTAAAAGTGCTTCGACCTGAATTTTACCATCAATTTCAAACAACAAACCATTCACCCCTTCATTTATGGCCAGTTTTGCCAACTGGTTCCCTTCTTCTGAAGTGCTTACTTTAATACTTCTAAAGTTAACTAAGTCTTGAGAATTAAGGCCCGTATTTGGCAAACTCTCTATACCATCTTCTGAATTATAAAACGGTTGAAAATTTAAACCGTTGAAATTCTTCCAAATCAATTTATTAAAATCCACACCTTTTAAATCGGTGTCCACTTTATCTTTCCATTCCTGCTTGGAGGTAGGACTGAAATTTGAAAAAAGTGATTTATTCTGAGTACTCATACAAAATGTATTACAATTTACTTTATACTTTAAAATAATGTTAGCCTAAAAAGCTTAGAATAATACCTGCCGCAATGGCTGACCCAATAACTCCAGCCACATTTGGTGCCATAGCATGCATTAGTAAATAATTCTTAGGATCTGCTTTTAAACCTTCAGCATGTACCACCCTTGCACTATCTGGAACAGCAGAAACTCCTGAAGCCCCGATTAAAGGATTTATTTTATTATCTCCCTTAAGGAATAGATTCATGAATTTAGCAAAAATAAGACCTCCCATAGTGGCTATAACAAAGGAAATAGCTCCCAATCCAAAGATCAACATAGAGTCCTTGGTGATAAAAATATCTGCTTGGGTAGAAGCTCCCACGGTCACACCCAAAAGAATGGTTACGATGTCTATCATTTTGGTCCTTGCAGTCTCTGCTAAACGCTCTGTTCTACCAGATTCCTTCAACAAATTTCCAAAGAACAACATTCCCAATAATGGTAATGAACTTGGTGAGATAAAGGTAGTCAATAATAAGGCAACAACAGGAAAAATCATTTTTTCTTTTTGAGAAACTGCTCTTGGTGGTTTCATTCTAATGAGTCGTTCTTTTTTGGTAGTCAACAACTTCATTATTGGAGGTTGAATGACTGGCACCAATGCCATATAAGAATAGGCTGCAATGGCAATAGGACCAATTAGGTTTTTAACCGTAGTTCCATCTGGTAAAAGGTTCACTCCGTTGGCCAATTTAGAAGATAAGAAAATCGCTGTTGGACCATCAGCCCCACCAATAATGCCTATCGCTCCTGCCTCGGGTAAATTAAAACCTAGATATAGTGCTCCCAAAAAGGTTCCAAAAACACCTATTTGCGCCGCAGCCCCCAAAAGCATTAATTTTGGATTGGCAATCAAAGATGAGAAATCGGTCATAGCTCCTATCCCTAAGAAAATTAAAGGAGGATAAATTCCCTTAACCACCCCAAAGTAAAGGTAATTCAAAACAGATCCTGTTTCATAAATCCCGGTTTGATTCCCTGCAACAAATGGAATATTCCCTATAATCACCCCTACTCCAATCGGAATCAGTAAAAGGGGTTCATAGTCAAATTTAATTCCCAAGTAAATGAAAACAATTCCAATTACGATCATAATGATATTACCCGCTTGGGCATTAGCAAAACCCGTATAACTTAAAAACTGTTTAACACCACTAATTCCTTCTGAAATAAAACTATCCTCCTGCTCTTCCTCTGTAACACTTGTCACAGCAGTAGTTCCAACTGTATTGGAAGCTGCTGAAGTCAACCCCAAAATAGGTCTCATTGAGATGAGAAGGGAGATTACACCTATTATCAATAATATTTTTTTCATTGTGTAGTTTTTTACGCTTAATTAGCCGTAAAGACAATAAGCATTCTCAATTCTATTCAATCTCTATCATTACTTCTCCTTGTAATACTTGCTGACCAGGTTTTACATTAATAGCAGTAACGGTTCCTGATTTTTCTGATACGATATTGTTTTCCATTTTCATGGCTTCCAAAATCATCAAGGAATCATTGGCTTTAATAGTATCTCCAACCTGAACTTTAAGAGATAACACAACACCTGGAATTGGTGCAGTGATGGTTGTTTTTGAAGAACTTGGATTGACCTTAATTGGCTCAACTGGTGCTGTTGTTGAAGGTTTACGAACTAAAGTAGGTGTCTTCCTGCTTTTTATTTCTTCCTTCATTTTCACCAAGTAATTTGTTCCGTTGACTTCTAACTCGATGGTGTTATCTTCTTGCGATAAGATTCTAACACTGTAGCTATTCTCGTTTATATTGAATGTGAAATTTTTCATGATCTTTAGATTTTCTAAATAAATGGGTTAAAATCTATTGTTATAGGCACCATAAATTTTTGAGCTCCATGGTGAATACATTTTCCTTGCTTGCTTAATAGTAAGTATGGCATTTTCATTGTCATGCTGTTCATCGAGATACATATGTACTGCCACTGAAATAGCTGCTGCAATTTCCCCGGTGAAATTTTCATTGACTGTTGGCGAAATTTCTTTAACCTTCTTGTCTGGACCTTTAGTAATCAACTTGTAGATATAAAGCATAAAAGGCAATCCATACTTAAAGAATAACGTAAGTAATAGTAGTCCTCCAAAGACAATCAAAAGTCCTGTCATCAGGATGATATATCCCTCATCCAAAACATCGGTATATAATAGGATCGTTTTCATTACAATGGAATATTTGAATGTTTCTTAGGTGGATTCACCTCTTTCTTATTAGCTAATAGTTCCAAGGCTCTAATAATTCGGAATCTTGTATTTCTTGGCTCAATCACATCGTCTATAAAACCATATTTGGCTGCCACATAAGGGTTGGCAAATTTGGCGGTATATTCGTTTTCTTTTTCCTCGATATAATGTTGCTTCTCATCATCATCTTCAATTTTTCTGATATTGGAACCTTCCAAAACTTCCACCGCTCCTTTTGCTCCCATTACAGCTATTTCTGCAGTTGGCCAGGCATAGTTTAAATCGCCACGGAGTTGTTTACAGCTCATTACATCATGGGCACCTCCGTAAGATTTCCTTAAGGTAATGGTCACTTTCGGCACTGTTGCCTCACCATAAGCAAACAACAGTTTCGCTCCGTGTAGAATAATTCCAGCATATTCCTGACCTGTTCCTGGTAAAAACCCAGGGACATCAACCAAAGTAACCAATGGTATGTTGAAAGCGTCACAGAAACGAACAAAACGCGCTGCCTTTCTAGAAGCTTCTGTATCTAAAACACCCGCATAAAATTTAGGTTGATTGGCAACCACTCCTACGGAACGGCCATTAAATCTCGCAAACCCAACAACAATGTTTTTAGCATAGTTTCTGTGAACCTCTAAAAATTCCCCATTGTCGGTAATTGTGCTGATCACATCCAAAATGTCATAAGGTTGATTCGGATTTTCAGGTATGATGCTATTTAAGACATCATCCAATCTATCTATTGGATCAGACGTTGAAATTATTGGTGGATCTTCCAAATTATTTGAAGGCATGTAGCTAAGAAGCTTTCTTATCAACAATAAATTTTCTTCGTCATTTTCAGCTAAAAAGTGAGAAACCCCCGATTTTGTAGAATGGATATTTGCCCCTCCCAACTGTTCAGTGGTAACATTTTCACCTGTTACCGATTGTACTACTTTAGGCCCAGTAACAAACATATAACTGGTTTGGTCTGTCATGATGGTAAAATCGGTTAATGCAGGAGAATAAACGGCTCCACCAGCACAAGGACCTAATATTGAAGATATTTGAGGAATCACTCCCGAAGCCATAATGTTACGCTGGAATATCTCAGCATAACCAGCCAAAGATCTCACTCCTTCTTGAATACGTGCCCCTCCACTATCGTTAAGCCCAATAACAGGTGCACCTACCTTCATGGCCATATCCATAATTTTACAAATCTTCAAAGCGTAGGTTTCAGAAAGTGATCCTCCAAAAACGGTAAAATCTTGTCCAAACACATAGACAATTCTACCATCTATGGTACCGTGACCTGTTACCACACCATCAGAAAGAAATATTTGTTTATCCAACCCAAATGATTTCGTTCTATGGGTTACAAACATGTCAAACTCTTCAAAGCTATCATCATCCAAAAGAATTTCTATTCTTTCTCTTGCTGTTAATTTTCCTTTAGCATGTTGTGAATCAATTCTCTTTTCACCTCCACCCAATCGTGCTTTAGCTCGTTTTTCTATAAGTTCGTTGATTTTATCTTGCGTTGTCATAAGTTCCAAACTTTATAAATTATTTATCTTATTATAGCTCTTTGGAGCAAAGTTCTGTTAGAACGCCGTTTGTTGACTTTGGATGAAGAAAGCCAATATTAAGTCCTTCTGCACCTTTTCTAGATTGGGCATCTATCAATCTCACTCCACGTTCCTCTGCTTGTTTTAAGGCTTTATTAGCACTATCCACAGCAAAAGCTAAGTGATGTATTCCTGGCCCTCTTTTTTCAATGTATTTTCCTATTGGACCATCAGGTGAAGTGCTTTCCAATAATTCAATTTTAGTATCACCAACCAGAAAGAAAGCCGTCTTTACTTTTTGATCCTTTACCTCTTCAATAGAGTAGCATGTTAACCCCAATACATTTTCATAATATTGAATGGATTCTTCCAAGTTATCTACCGCAATTCCAATGTGTTCTATGTGCGAAATATTCATGACTTAAAATGATTAATCATTATTATACATCAAAGTTAGAGTAGTTGTAAAGAGGGTTTCATGATAAAAATCATGTTCAAATTTTTCCCGGAAAACGAAATCGATTTAGTTTATAATTTTTATAAAATCTTAATTATGTTTTCAATACGGTTTATAAAAATCAATGAAATCGATAAAAAAAAAGGAGCCAAATTGGCTCCTTTTAAATTAAGTTTGAATATGAATCATTGACTTTTTAGTGTCTTCATAAAAGCACTAAACGCTGGATAAAATGATTCAAAAATTGGATGGTTTCTATTTTTTAGCATCACTTCGCCAAAAAGCTTAAGTCCTAAGGCAAATTCTTGAGCCTGACTTTCACTTTCAAACAATTGCTTTTGTTTCACGATATCCATAATTTTAAAAATGTCATCATGATTATCAAATTCCAAAGTGATCGGATCTTTAAGAGGTTCATTGGGATCTTTTAAAATCACCTCCTCCATTGTTAATCTATAGTGATTGGCTTTCTTACCCATTACCTTAGGCGTTACCATACATATTAGATTCACCACCATCTATGGCTATTACCTGACCGTTGACATAATTACAGTCATCACTTAACAAATAGGCTACCAAACTGGCAACTTCCTCAGGTTTCCCCAATCGTCTGGTTGGGTTTCTTTGTGCATAATCTGCTTCCGCTGCCTTTGGATCATCTGGATTAACCTGTTTAAAAGCCTCAGCAACCATAGGTGTTAAAATTGCCCCAGGTGCAATGGCATTAGTGAAAATTTGGTGCTTTCCATACTCTAAAGCTGCATTTTTAGTCATTCCAGCCACAGCGTGTTTTGAAGCCACATAAGGTGTTTGGTTCAAAACCCCTCGAATACCACCTACAGAGGCCACGTTTACAATTCGTCCACCACCATTGGCAACCAATTCTGGAAGTACATAACGTAAACCATAATAAACACCCATCAAGTTGATATCAATCACCTTTTTGAATACGTCTAGATCATAATCCACCATATCGGCTTGTCGACCTTCAATTCCAGCATTATTATAGAATCCATCAATCTTACTAAAAGCCTCTTTGGCCTTAGCTACGTATTCTTTTACACTTTCTTCTTTAGATACATCTGCAACAACAGAAACAACTCTTATTGAGAATGCGTCCTTTAATTCCTTAGCTGTTTCTTCTAGCTTTTCTTTATTAAAATCCACCAAGGTAAGATCTGCTCCTTTTTCGGCTAAAAATTTTGCAGTTGCATAACCTAATCCCATAGCGGCTCCTGTTATAATAATTGATTTATTTTTAAAAGTTTTCATATGTATATATTTTGATTTTTATCCTATAAAATTACGAGCGATAACTATGAAAGCATCAATATGTATAGGCTTTAACGTATTTTTAAATTTATGGAATGATAGATAAAATTTATCCAATTTTAACGGATGTCATGGTTAAAGAACCCGCTACCGCCTGATCATTAAAAAATTCAATCCTGTCATTTTTAGTTTGCAACCCCAAAGTGTAAAGCAAAGGATAGTAATGGTCTGGAGTGGGCACCGCTTTAGCGATATCCTTATGCAGTTTTTGATAATTCATTAAATCTTGATGATTTCCATCCAAGATTTTAGATTTGAAAATATCATTTATTTCTAACGTCCAGTCATAACCATAGGTGTCCTCCATTTTATGCCAAGCCACCATTCTTAAATTATGAACCATATTTCCGCTACCTACTATCAACACGCCTTTTTTTCGTAAATCCAAAAGCTGTTGCGCTAATTCATAATGGTATTCTGGCGGCTTAAAATAATTGATGCTCAATTGCACAACTGGAATATTGGCTTTAGGGTACATATGTTTAATGACACTCCAAGCCCCATGGTCTAATCCCCATTCTTCATCCAAACCTACATGAGTAGAGGTTATATGATGCTTAATTTCCTCTGCCAAAGTTGGTTCCCCTTTTACTGGATATTCTACTTCAAAAAGTTGTTGAGGAAATCCGCCAAAATCATGAATAGTTCTAGGGGCTTCCATGTTAGTCACAAAAGTACCATTGGTCAACCAATGTGCTGAAATACACAATATGGCGACTGGAGGTTCTAATGATTCTCCTAATTGGTTCCATTGCTTAGTAAACTGATTGTCTTGAATGGCGTTCATGGGAGAACCATGCCCTATAAATAACACAGGTTGAGTCGTGTCTTTATAGGGTAAGGCGCTCTGCCAGTTTTTAAGGTCTTTGGTTGTCATTGCATGAATAATAGATGATACAATTTATGGATTATTCACCAATAAATGTTGCTTCAAGAAAGGTAGAAAGCGATAATAACTCATGTCCTAAAATATCCTTTAAAGTGTTTGTAGGTTGATCAAATTCACCCGCGGCAATACCTTGGCTGAATCCAACTGTCACATCAATAGCACCCTGAGGAACTCCTACTTCGCTTAAAGCATTAATAAAGTCTTCTATCGTTGGACTTACATAGGAGATATCCTTTCCATATAACGTAGATAAAATCTCGGCCACATCTTTCATTCCATAAGATACCTCTCCTCCAAACTCATAAGTTTTTCCTTCGTGACCACTTGTTGAAAGAATAATGGCAGCCCCTTGAGCCATATCTGCCCTAGATGCAAAAGAAACCTTACCTTCATCTGCTGGTAAAAATACCGTTTGAGTTTCCAAAACATTATCACCTATGAAAAGTGGTAATACCTCAAGATACAAACCGTGTTTTAAAATGGTATAAGGTATTCCAGACTCCTTTATAAGGTCTTCTGTTTTAATATGTGATTCGGCAACAAATTGAATGATTGAATCCAATTCGTCTGTTTGGCGTTGAAAACTTGTATAAACAATATGTTTTACTCCTGCTTCTTTAGCCGCTTTAACCACATTTTCATGTTGTTGCATTCTTGAGGCAATATCATTTCCAGATACAAAATAAAGAGAATCAACTCCTTTAAAAGCCTTGACAAGAGAATCATAATCATCATAATCACCCTGTCTTACTTCTACACCCAATTCCTTAAATTTATTGACTTTTTCAGCGTTTCTTGACAAAACTGCCAATTGAGATGCTTCTACTCTATTTAAAAGTTCATTAACAACTGCTGCTCCTAAATGGCCACTGGCCCCTGTAATTAATATCATTTGTATTCTTTTATAGTTTATTAAATATATTTACTTACTTTTGGTTAGTCAAAGATAAAAAGTAAGTTTCTTTTAAACAAGAACGAACCTGAACATCAAATACTTACTTAAAAGTTAGTATTATTAAAAACCAGTTGATTATCATGAATAAAGAATTTGTTAATTTTAGTGAATCATCAAATTGCCCCGTAAGAAACATTTTAGATCGCATAGGTGATAAATGGTCACTTCTCATTTTAATGGTTTTGGAACAGCAGGAGGTCTTGCGTTTTAATGAAATACATCAAGCCATTGGTGATATATCTCAAAAAATGCTTTCGGTATCTTTAAAAAATTTAGAAGCGGATGGATTGGTTAATAGAAAAGTATATCCACAAATACCACCTAAGGTAGAATATAGACTAACCGATTTGGGAAAAAGTCTAATTCCTTATGTAGATGCCTTATCAGATTGGTCAAAGCAGCACATGGCAACTATTTTAAAAAATCGGGAAGCTTACCAGAAGAAATTATAAAACCTGCTTCATAGTTTCTGTTTTAAAAACCGTTTCCTGCCACTCAGCCAACGGATTTGATGAAGTGGTTATACCTCCACCAACAAACAGGTGCACTTCATTCTTAAGGCACTCCATAGATCTTAAATTAACAAAAAAGTGGGTGTTTTTTGAGGATGATCTATAGGCTGAATTTTCAACATTTCTGCGGTTTCGATTTCTCTCCTGAACTTCCCCTTTATTCAATTCGCCTAAGAACCCTGTGTAGTAAGTTCGCTGATAGTGCTCATTTTCCAAAATGAATTTTTTGGCTCTATCTTTAGGCAAACCACATACCGCTGGTGTTGGGTGTATAACTTTTACCAATTCCTTTAATTGAAGAGATGATGGTTTTAGTATTCCTGAGATATCGGTTTTTAAGTGCAATAAACTGCCTGCCTGATGTGTTTTGGTTTTAGAAACTTCAATTTTTGGGATGACATTTTTTATCGCTTCCACAATTGTATCGGTTACAATTTGCTGCTCTTCAAGTTCTTTTTCTCCCCATTCAACTTCTAAAGTATCTTTAAACCTTTGAGTTCCGGCTAATGACATGGTAGAGAATTTATTTCTGCTTACTTGAAGCAAAGTCTCTGGTGTAGCTCCCAGCCATAACCCTACTTGGGGATGATACCAAATGTAACAAAACGCACCATTATAAAAACCAAGAATGTTTTTAAAAACCGTAACGGGATTAATGTCATCGGTTTTAACAATCTCCTTTCTTGAAAGGACTACCTTTTTAAACTCACCTTCCTGAACCATTGTTTCTACTGCCCTTTCAACTAATGCCATGTGTTCTAGCATATCACTTTTTGAAGAGTTTGATGTGCCTTGAAAGGTTTCTTGTGATTCCTTATTATACCTCTGTAGAGATAACGATTCACAATCAGTAAAGGGAAATAAAATTGTTTTTTCTTCCAGTTTAAATGGCGCAAATACAAAGCCTGATTCTTGATAACTTTCAACCTCATGTAAATCATTGGTCCGTTGCAACAGTAAATCAACTTGAGATTGATTTGGTTTGCGATAAGCTACAAAGGGTAATTGCTTTTGAAACTGTAATTTTATTTTTGAGAAAAAAAGATCTTGATCCATTATTTCTTTCTTGGAAGCGAGATAGTAGACAATCTACAAATGGAAATCAAATTATCATGTTCATCTGTAACACGGATATCCAATAATTGTGTTGTTTTCCCCCGATGAATAAAAGTAGCCTTGGCATAAACATACCCCTCGGTCACACTTTTTAAATGATTTGCCGTAATTTCAATACCACGAACAAATTTCTCTTCAATGTTGGTGAAAATATGAGATGCAAAACTACCCACACTTTCTGCCAAAGCCGCCGTAGCCCCACCATGAAGTACGCCATCTGGTTGATAAACCCGAGAATTAACGGGCATTCGCGCAGTCAAAAAATCTTCGCCAAAATCAATCATTTCAATTTCCAAGGTTTCCATTAAGGTGTTTTTACTTGCCAAATTGGCTTGGGCAAGAACGTCTTCTTTAGATAGTGGCATAAATTTGATGTATTTTTAGGAGCTGTAAAAATACAAAACGAGCTGTTAAAATGAATTCAACCCAAAAGGAAATATCCTATCAAACCTCCAACACTTATGAAACACTCAATTCTTTGACAGATAAAACAAAGAATATTTGGTTTGTTTGCCACGGGATGGGCTTTTTAACCAGATACTTTTTAAGATATTTTGAATCCTTAAATAAGGAAGAAAATTTCATCATCGCTCCTCAAGCACCAAGCAAATATTACCTACCGCCTAAAATGAGACATGTAGGAGCTAGTTGGCTTACCAAGGAGAATACCCCATTGGAAATGGAAAATATAATAAGGTATTTTGATGGCCTCTTCAAACAAGAAAAACTACCTCCAAAAGGCAACTTTATTGTCTTGGGATTTTCTCAAGGAGTTAGTGTCGCTCTAAGATATTTAGCAAAAAGGGGAATTTCATGTGATCAAATTATTATTCATTCCGGTAAAATTCCACATGAATTGAAACCTTTAGACTTTGAACATTTACAACAATCGACCAAAGTCCTTTTAATTTATGGAAACCAAGACGAATACTTGGATACGCCACAAATTGAAATAGAAATCAACCGTGCCAAATCCTTATTTGGCGATAGATTGGAAATTTACCCTTTTGAAGGAGGGCATGAAATAAATATGAATCTCGTATCCGAACTAGCTGGAGAATGAAAATCAATTATCTTTTCTAAACATCAATAGTTCCCCATTAGGATTTGATAATGTCAATCGATCATTATCAACTTTAAAGGTAATACTTGATTTCAGTGCCTGCAAGAAAGCCAGTTCTTGTCCGTTATCGGGAACACACATTTTTTTGGTAGTTATAATATCTTTAAACCTCAAAAGATTAGGCTCGAAAAATAATGACCCTTTCATGTCATTGCAACCAGTGTGGCCAATAAAAATATTCTTTTCCGAATCGATTATAATTGATGGGAGTTTATTTGGATATTGGCTCCTGTCTATAGGATTCCCATTCATTTCTTCCAGAGTCCAGATATCATTTAATTTTGGATCTGTCATATAATAACCACATCCATGAAGAGGTCTGATTTCAGAATCACCTGTTGATTTTAATTCCATTTTCACCGAATATGGAAACTTTTCTCCAGACATTTGATTTTCGCAAGGATCCTGAATAATTACAATCCTTAGAGCGTAAGCCTCAGTTTCCACATCATATTGTTTCACATTGGCGTCCATAGCCTTAATACTTTTAGGATTTGGCACTGTAATAGTGTCTTCCATCATTTTTAAGGTAATGGATTGCTCATCAATCTCCAAGCCCCAAAAAGGCTCTGTTCCATTAGCTTTGAAATAACTTTTATCGGTGATATCTTGTTTATCAAATCGTACGTTCACAGAAGTCTCATTAGCATCATTTTCCAAATCAGAGGCTTTAAAGATTAGCAAAGTTTCGCTCTCTGAAACTAGTTTAAGCTTTCCTTCATCATCTACCTCGTAATGAGTAATTTTCTTTAAAGCATCACGAAACATATTTTCTCCCTCGCCACAATACATCATTGTTGTTGGACCAGGCTCACCAAAGGACATTTGATTTTCACTGATTTTATATTCTGAGGTATACCCATTGCATCCACTATTTCCCTTTACAGATCCTTCTTGGTCGAATTCCAAATAGGGTTTTTTACCTGGAAACAATTCTTCAAAAGATTTACCAGTATTTGAGATGGCTTCCAATTCCCATCCTGACCCTAATAATAAATCACTTTGTTTAGTAACTTCCTTTTGGCAGGAAGAAATCAAAACCATTAACACAATAAAAACAGAAGGGAATAACTTTTTCATAATATAAGATTAAATAAGATGACGAATTTAAATCTTTAAAAATTGAAAATCAAATCCAAATTTTAAATTCCCCTTGAAGCATTTCGAATCTAAAAAGAACCTTAATGAATCAGCTTTTCAACAATATCTTTTACTGGTAAAATTTGTTTGGTATGCTCAATACTGGGACCTGCCACCCACACTGTTTTATAAGTTGCTTGTTGGGCTGCCTTTTCTGTGGCCTTCATACCAATATAAAATCGTAACATCTTCACCCACTTTTTAAGTTTTTTATTTTTATTGAGGGTGCGTTCTAGCCATGGGGATTTGGTTCCTATTTTTTGAACATAAGGGGTGTTTATCACCGTACAAGGTGTTCCTGAAATACGTTCGGTCATTACAATATCCTGGGCTCCAAAATCGACGCAAGCCTGTTTATATTCTTCCGTAATATTTGATTCTTTGGAGGCAATAAACGGACTTCCAACTGAAACCCCAATAGCTCCGTATGACAGCATTTTATCTAATTCCTCTTTGGTTCCCACACCTCCAGCAGAAATGACGGGAATATTACAATGCTCGTTTAACAAGGAGATTAGGTCTTTCGGCTTCATTTCACCCCGGTGCCCTCCTGCTTGATTATTTACGGCTATTACGGCATCCGCTCCCAGTGCTTCTACCTTTTGGGCATAAGCTAAATCTGTGATATCACAAAACACTTTTATTCCTACCTCATGCGCTTTTCGGATGGTTTCTTGCGGACTTCCCAAAGAGGTGATTATAAAATCACAACCTTCTTCACAAAGAATTTGCAGCTGCTCCTGATACTTAACGTTGGACTTATTGACAATTAAATTAAAACCAAATGCGCCACCAGCCACTTTAGCTGCCTTTAATTCTTGAATAGCAGAACGTAATTCAGCTAAGGTACGGTAGTTTAATGCAGGAATGCATCCAGCTATACCGCAAGCCATAGCTTCTTTTACCATGGCTACATTTGACACCAAAAACATAGGAGCCATAATAATAGGATGCTTGATATCAAGCATTTTGGTAAGTGTGGTATCAGTCATATTAAATTAGTTTGTATCACAAATATAACTGTTTTTGTTATGCGTGCATAATTAAAAATTAGTAACCTCTATCCTACTTTTAATAATAAAAAAGGGCAAATGAAATCATTTACCCTTTTTACTTGTACCTATCATTTGATTGAAGGCACACTTATTTAATAGCTACTATTACTTGGCTACAATTTTCTTAATCTTAATTCCATGATCAGTAATCAATCTAACAAATAACATTTGACTATTTGTTTTGGTCAAGTCAATAGTCTCCATACCATTGGTTCCTTTTACATAATTTTGAATGTTTTTGGTGTAAACCAAACGACCACTTAAATCAATGATTTCCAACGTTACTTTAGTATCGAAATCAAAACGATAACTAATATTGACTATATCCTTAAATGGCACTGGATAGGCCTTAAAATCTACAGCTACTGTCTCATTTTGTATCGGTTCAACCTTCGCTGTCTCTACCAATCTAACCGCTGTTGGCGTTGAAGTCATAGGCTCCGTTGTACAAATCTCAACCTCGGCATGAACAATCACATAAAGGTTGTCCAAACAATACTGATTGCCGTCTTTTACTGTATCATCAACATCAATAGTAACAACACCCTCTGAACTGCCATTACCACTTCCACTAGCGTTATATTGACCAGGTGCTACTGTATTAACCATTTTCTTTTTACCCTTTGGCTTCAAAGCAAATTGGTAACATCCTATATTCACATGCAAACCATAAAGTGCGTAATAGGTATCTTCAGTATCATCAATTAAGTTATAAGACACAGTGATATCATCTCCATTTCTAGTAATGGTGGCTGTACCTACATACTGTCCAGGACCATCTGTTGGCATACAATCGTTCCCATTTCCGGCATATAAGTCAACCGTATAACTGTTGTATTGTATTCCCAAATCATCACTGATATCAGATTCTAAATCGATTCCTGAAAGTGTCCATCCCCATCGGTTCTCATTTAATTCGTCTTCATAATCCAAGAAACAAAGGTTATCAACTCCTGTACATTGGGTGTTATAGGCATAGGCCGTTTCATCGCTACAGCAATCATAAACCATAACATCATAACTACAAGTAGAAGTACAATTGGTTGTTCCATTTGTAACTGTTAACCATACTTTATTATTTCCTTCAGAATCAAACAATACTTCAACTGAAGTTCCATTATCAGCTCCTATTATAGTACCACCATTTACAGTCCACTCAAAGGTTAAACCTGTAGCATCTCCTTCAAAACTATACACATATCCAGATCCGTCAGGCGATTGTAAACAAACTTCAGTTGGTCCACTTATATCACAAGGTGGGTTGTCGTAGACCGTAACCGTTGCAGTATCGCTTCCAGAACAACCATTATTATCGGTCACCGTCAGTGTATAAACACCAGCATCTGCCGAAGTTGCTCCAGTTATCGTTAAATCTTCGGAAGTTCCTACCTCGGAACCACCAAAACTCCAACTGTAACCTACATAACCGGAAGGACCGTCCAAGGTGATGTCCTCGCCCTCACAGTCTGACGCATCACCAACAGATGGCTCTGGGTTGTCGTAGACCGTAACCGTTGCAGTAT